>CANGTL010000084.1 GCA_947456815.1 Flavobacteriaceae bacterium | reverse complement strand
GTAAAGGGTGAACAGGGCGAATCCTATATTGAGTTGGTCAGATTTACCCCGCGAGGCCCTGAGATTGAATCAGTGAATTGTTATGGTGCTTCTAATAGACCTGATAGCCCCCATTATGCCGATCAAATGGAATTATTTGTGCAGCAAAAGACAAAGCCCATGACTTTGAGTAAAGAAAAAATATATAAGGACGCTGAAAGGATTTATCATCCCGAGTAGTAATTTTAATTCAGATTTGTATCAATTAATACCGTTATGGGAATTCGCTCAACGCGATTAAATCCTGAAAAATAAAAGTACCGACTTAGAGCTTGTTTTGCGGAAAAAGTGGTGACCTTTATTTCTCCTTTATTCTAAGGTAAATTCTGTTTCGCGATTTTAGTTTAAATAGATTATTTTCTCTGTATCTTCATTTTTTTTGAGGTGATGACAGAACCAAAAAAATACTTTTTAGATACTGAAAGTAAGAGAAGCTATTTTTTTGAATTGGATATATTAAAAACGTTTTGGATGAGGGGTTTGTTGCTTTCGTTTTTTTTCCTTTTCACCAATGCTGTACTTTTTTGCCAGCAGCAAGTTGAAGTAGATGATCTAGTGGACGAACGGGTTTTTATGCCGTATGAGCTGATGTACTTTCGTGACCTTACGCACACGAAAAGCTTTCAAGAAATTTCGTCTCCTGAGTTTGCCAGTCGATTTCAACTTCATACCAATTATCAGAACAAGGATTTTTTGCCCAATGCCGCCTATTGGGTGCGTCTTCCAATACACCATCGTGTATCTTCAAAAAAAGTCTGGCTCCTTGAATTCTATGATCAAACCATCGATCAGATTGATGCCTACATTCCGCAGGAAGACGACTCTTATCAAATAGTTCAATTGGGCGATCAAAGACCTTTTGCTTCCAGGCTATTTCGGCATAAGAACTTCGAGATCATGCTCGACATGAAAAAGGATACGGTCATGTTTTACTATTTCAAAGTGCAATCTCATGTTTTTGCTGATATTCGAATAGCGTTTCGTTCTACCAATCGGTTCATTTACTATGCCTTGAACGAGTACTTTTTGTTCGGCATTTTTTACGGTATGATCCTCATCATCGGCCTCTATAATTTTCTCACTTTTTTAGCAATACGCGAGAAAAAATATATTTACTATATTTTTTATATTCTCAGTGTCGCATGTTATGCGATGAGTTTGGATGGAATAGGGTTTCAATATCTTTGGCCTGGGCATCCTGCATTGAACGAATATGCAACTGGTCTCTCACTGTATTCCGTAATTCTTTGGGCTCTTCTTTTTACTCAAAGGTTTTTGAGTACCAAAACCAAAGCTCCAAAAATTGACAACTTGTTCAAATGGATGATTGCCTTGCGTACAATTTTCTTTTGCTTCGCACTTTTTTTTCAGCCCTCTTTGTTTAACCAGCGCATCATTGAAATTCTTCCTCTTTCATTAATTTTTTATGCTGCGATACGGGTTTGGAGTAGAGGTTACAGACCAGCTCGATTCTTTGTGATGGCCTACGGAATACTATTCTTTGGGTTTTTTATGAGGGGACTTGTTTCTTTTAATATACTGCCCTTTACGATTTTATCACACTATAGTTTGCATTTAAGCTTTGTGCTTGAGATGCTTTTTCTTACGCTCGCACTTGGAGATAGAATTCGAATACTAAAAAGTAATAGGGATCGTGCTCTTCGAAGAATCATTCAGCAACAAGAAGTAAACATGCAGCTAAAAGACAAGGTGAATCGTGAATTGGAGGAAAAAGTTAAAGAGCGTACGATCGAGTTAGGCAGCAAAAATTTAGCGTTAGAGGAAAGTAACAACAAACTGATCAAGCAAGCCAAGGAAATAAATCAAATCAATTCGCTACTGGACCTGGACAATTGGAAACTAAAGAACAGAGTCAAAGAGGTGTTAGAAGAGCGTTTGCATGAGAAGACCATGGACTATACTGAGTTTAAGACGTTGTATCCGGATACGCTGGCGTGCAATCGGTTCTTGGAAGAGCTGAAGTGGAGAAATGGTTTTACCTGTCAAAAATGCGCAAATCATAAATTTTTTGAAGGTGCAATTAAGTTCTCTCGCAGGTGTACGAAATGTGGCTATAACGAATCTATAACTGCGTTCACCATTTTTCAGGGAACTAAAATCCCTTTGGAAAAGGCGTTTTACATTGCCTACGTTACCGTACTTAATAAAAAAGCTTTTACTCTCGAAAACTTAGCTAATCATTTGGATTTACGTGTAAATACCGCTTGGGCTTTCAAAAAAAGGGTACTGGAGAGAATTGCCGAGTCAGAGAAAAGTGGTCAAAGGCCGTCTGCTTCTGTGTGGCAAGATATCATGCTGCTTTGTACTAAAAGACAAAAAGGCCTTAGTCCAAAACCAATATCCAGAGTTTGATATTTTAATGTTTTCCAAACGCAAAATTGTATACCCAAAACATCAATATTATCAATGAAAACGTTTGAAATCGATGTTTTTTAAGCGTTAAATTTTGACCACATAAAGGCCATCGGAATCGCTATTTTTATCGTGTTTTACACGTTTTTTTTATGTAATCAAGCATATTTGTTCAAATTTTATCGTATTAAAGGTAAATATTGTTATGTCTATCAAGCTCGTTTTTATTGGATTACTGGTAATTCTTTCGAATTCAGGCTTTTCCCAGCTAAAAATGGTGAAGGGAAAAATCACTTCAGCAGATGATAGCCAGCCTTTGGTAGGAACCAATATTACGGTGCAAGGAACCACTAGAGGCGTAGTTGCTGATATTGAAGGCAATTATGTTATTGAAGTAATGACAGAAGATAGATTTTTGTCCTTTTCATTTATAGGATACGTTACACAGATAATCGAAATTGGCTCCCAAACAAGTATCAATGTTTTGTTGCAGCCAGATCTAGCAAAACTGGAAGAGGTAGTGGTGATTGGCTATGGAACGGTTAGAAAATCTGATCTCACGGGTTCGGTGTCATCCATTAAAGGAAAAGATTTAGTTT
>CANGTL010000083.1 GCA_947456815.1 Flavobacteriaceae bacterium | reverse complement strand
GGATCAGATGATTGAAAGAGGTTTGTTCGAGGAGGCAACCAGATTCTATCCTCAACGACATCTAAATGCCTTACAAACAGTTGGCTACCAGGAGATTTTTGGTCATCTAGAGAAAAAATATGACCGCGAAGAGGCAATTCGATTGCTGAAAAGGAATTCGAGGCACTATGCCAAACGGCAAATGACCTGGTTTAAAAAGGACCAAGAGATAAGGTGGATGAGATCGGAAGAGGTGCTGAAAGACGTGACCAAAGAAGTAGATAATAGTTAGACCTTATGCCTATTTTGGGTTTATCAATCTTGTATATTTGATCACTTTTTTACGGATATGACTAGGGATGAGGCAAAAGCGATAGTAGATAAACTAGTTCAGCGATTTGCCGAGCATAGCGAAGAATACCACTTGCCCGAATATAATGAGCAAAAGACCAGGCAGGATTTCATCAATCCATTTTTTAAAGCACTTGGTTGGGACATTGACAATGAAAAAGATTCCTCTGAAGCTTACCGCGAAGTGATTTATGAAGATAAAGTTGTGGTGCGCGGCAAAGCGAAAGCACCCGATTATGGTTTTCGCCTCTCGGGTAGCGGAAAAAAAAGATTGTTTTTTGTAGAAGCGAAAAAGCCATCGGTTGCACTAAAAACCAATAAAGAATCCGCCTATCAACTAAAACGATATGGAAGCAGCGCACTGGCCGATGTTTCTATTCTTACAAACTTTGAAGACTTTATTGTTTACGATTGCTCGCGGGTGCCCAACGTGAACGACAGTGCGAGTGTCTCTCGTTTAAAGCATATTCATTTTGCGGACTACCTAAAAGAGTTCGATTTTATCTACGATACTTTTTCGCACGAAGCAGTTACCAAAGGGCGCTTCGATAAATTCGTTCAGAGTGACACCAATAAAAAGGGGAGCCAAACGCTGGATAAGGAATTTGTACAAAGTCTTGATCAATGGCGTAAATACCTGGCTACAAATATTGCCGGAAATAATAAGAAGCTCGATGACGAAGAAATCAACTTTGCCGTTCAGCAAACAATAGACCGGTTAATTTTCCTTCGTTTCTGCGAAGATCGAGCCGTGGAGCCATACGGGCAATTGCAAAAAGCCGTTTCAAAAGGTGAATCGTATAAAAATTTGTTTGACCTTTTTAAACAAGCCGATGACAAATACAATTCAGGATTGTTTGATTTTGAAAAAGATCAGATAACTCCCAAATTAAAAATTGATAATAAGGTCATCAAATCGGTCATAGAAGAACTCTATTATCCATTGTGCCGTTACGAATTTTCTGTAATGCCCGTAGAGGTTTTAGGTAATGCGTACGAGCAATTTCTAGGGAAAGTAATTCGCATAACGCCTGCACGAAGCGTAAAAATTGAAGAAAAGCCCGAAGTACGCAAGGCGGGTGGCGTTTATTACACACCGCAATACATTGTTGAATACATTGTAAAAAACACCGTAGGGAAATTGATTGACGGAAAAACACCGAAAGAAATTGAAAAAATAAAAATTGTTGACCCCGCGTGCGGTAGCGGTTCTTTCTTGCTAGGGGCTTTTGATTACCTACTCCAATACCACATTAATTGGTATCACAATAATCTTTCAGAGGCACAACGAAAAAAAGGAACTGTTTTTACACCGCAAGGCACATTAACCACGCACGAAAAAAAGCGCATATTACTTTGTTCTATTTTTGGGGTTGACTTAGATGCCAACGCTGTTGAAGTAACCAAACTCAGTTTGCTTTTAAAATGTATGGAAGGCGAAACAGAGGCTTCCATCAAACAGCAAATAAGTTTATTTCACGAACGTGTTCTGCCCGATCTCGACAACAATATCAAAAGCGGAAACAGTTTAATTGATACCGATTTTTACGATAGTGAAATTGATTTAGGGTATGAGCGAAAAATTAAGCCGTTTTCTTGGAAAAAGGGATTTGCTGATGCGTTTAAGCAAGGTGGATTTGATGTGGTAATAGGGAACCCACCATACCGATTAATGCAACCTAAAGATACTGACGAAGCAATATTAAAATATTTTAAAGAGAACTATAATGTTGCGGAATTTAAGATAGATTTATTTCACCTCTTTTTTCAGAAAGGAATACGTCTGCTCCGTGACGATGGAGTGTTTGGTTTCATTACACCTTCTTCCTTATTGAATAATGTTTATGCAGAAAATTTGAGGAGCTGGTTAATGTCAAATTGCAAAATTGATATTATTGCATTAACCAAAGAAAGGGTTTTCGCGGATGCCGATGTATTTACAGCCGTGTATATTCTAACGAAAGAGATTGATAAATTGGAAATTGAAAAGCACATCGTAAAAACAACAGATGAACTTGAACTAATAAAACAAAATATTCAAATCTTATATAAACAAGTTAAACAAAGTAGATTTAACAGTTTTGAAGGCAAAGTTTGGAATATTTTGGTTAATGAAAACAACGCAGGGATAATAGAAAAGACAAGAGCAAGGAGTGAAAAGTTAGGAGATGTTAGTAAAATTAATAGGGGATTGATTACGGGGGACAGAGGTAAATATTTTTCAAATACAAAAAAAAGTGATAAGTATAAACCAATATTGGCTGGCGGAGATGTTAATAGATATTGGACAAATCCGATTTCAGAGTATATCCTTTTTGAACGTCCGAAAACGGCAGGTGGATGCTGGGATGAAGATGTTCATTTTGCAAAACATAAAATTGTAATTAGGCAAATAGGTGCAAGTCCAACGGCCAGTTTAATAGAGAAGCCGATTGCTGTAACTGGGAATATTTTTACGATTTTGAGTAAGTCGTTGGATTTTGAAAAATACCTTCTTGGCATCATAAATTCAAAACTTATTGAGTACTACTGGAAAATCATGTACGGAGATTTTAAAGCGTCATTCCCTCAAGTGACAATATTTAGCTTAAGCTCAATTCCGATCAAGGAAAAGCCAAAAGAGGAAATCTACAAACGTATAGTTGAAAATGTAGATTTACTTTTGTTACTCAATGAAGAGAAGCAAG
>CANGTL010000082.1 GCA_947456815.1 Flavobacteriaceae bacterium | reverse complement strand
ATCTTTAGAAATTTAGGATCGATTGATATTGATAATCTAAAAAAATTAAAAGGATAATAATCTATGGATACTACTTTAGCTTTAGTCTTAGTTTTAGCTCCTTTTATAGGATTTTTGCTCAACGTTTTCTTCGGGAAAGCGATGGGAAAAACACTTTCGGGCACTATTGGAACGCTCTCTGTAGTGGTTTCTTTTGTAGTGACTTTGGTTTTCTTTATGCAATTGACTCAAACCAATAAACCGGTTGTTATTTCGCTATTCGATTGGATTCAGATCAGCAATTTTAAAGTTGATTTTGGATTTTTATTAGACCAATTGTCTTTATTGTGGTTGTTGTTTGTCACTGGAATCGGATCGTTGATTCACTTGTATTCCATTAGCTATATGCACGACGATGAGAAAATGCACACGTTTTTTGCGTATTTAAATTTGTTCGTGTTCTTCATGATTACGTTGGTAGTCGGAAGTAATTTATTAGTGATGTTTATCGGATGGGAAGGCGTTGGATTGTGTTCTTACTTACTCATCGGATTTTGGTATAAAAACCAAGAATATAATGATGCTGCGAAGAAAGCGTTCATCATGAATAGAATTGGAGATTTGGGTTTATTAATCGGGATCTTTATTTTAGGAGCGGCATTTTCAACTTTAGATTTTACTTCTTTGAAGTCTGCGTTAGCCAGTTCAAATGTTGATCCAAATTGGATTATGATTGCAGCACTAGCATTATTTATTGGCGCTTGTGGAAAATCGGCTCAAATTCCGTTATATACTTGGTTGCCTGATGCGATGGCTGGACCAACACCTGTTTCGGCATTGATTCACGCGGCAACCATGGTAACTGCGGGTATCTTTATGGTAACGAGATTGAACTTCTTATTTGACTTAACGCCGTTTGTTCAAAATATCATTGCCATAGTTGGCGCAGTAACTGCGTTGGTTGCAGCAACAATTGGATTGGTTCAAAATGATATTAAAAAAGTATTGGCGTATTCTACCGTTTCTCAATTGGGCTTGATGTTTTTGGCTTTGGGATTGGGTGCTTATGAAGTAGCTGTTTTTCATGTCATCACACATGCTTTCTTTAAAGCTTGTTTGTTCTTAGGTTCAGGTTCTGTCATTCACGCTTTGCATGGGGAACAAGACATGCGCAACATGGGCGGCTTGAAAAAAGCAATGCCAATTACTTTTTGGACCATGTTGATTTCATCTTTAGCGATTGCAGGTGTTTTTCCATTCGCTGGATTTTGGTCAAAAGACGAAATTTTGATGGTTGCTTTTGAGCACAATAAAGTTTTATGGATTATAGGTTCTGTGGCTTCTATCTTAACTGCTTTCTACATGTTCCGATTGATGTACTTAACTTTCTTCAAAGAATTTAGAGGAACGGAAGAGCAAAAACACCATTTGCACGAAAGTCCAGGTTTGATTACTTTCCCTTTGATTGTATTAGGAACTTTAGCTGCTGTCGGCGGATTGATAAATCTCCCAGGAAGCACTTGGTTGCATCACTACTTGTCACCATTATTTTCAAAAGCAGCAGAAGAACACGCTTTCGGATCAACCGAATATATGTTGATGGGAATTGCTTTAGTAGGAGCGTTTGTTGGAATTGGTATTGCGTATTCGAAATACATCAAGCAAAACAATGTGCCAGAGGAAGACGACAAAATTACGGGTTTTGCAAAAGTCTTGTATAACAAATACTATGTTGATGAATTTTACGAAACTTTGTTTGTAAAACCAATCAATGTCTTGTCACGTTTCTTTAGAGATTATATAGAAACAGCAGTCTCTGGCTTTGTTTTCGGATTGGGCAAAGTGACGATGGAGCTGGGTTCACAAGGAAGAAAATTACACAATGGAAATACCGGATTTTACCTTTTTGCTTTTGTTTTGGGAGTAATTGGAATGATTTCGTATTTATTTTTAGCACAATAAATTATACCTAATGGATAGTACTTACGTATTAATTTTACTTTTGGTCGGCGCATTAGCCACCTATATTTCGGGAGATAAATTAGCCTCAAAAGTGGCGTTGCTTTTTGGCGTTGCTTCTTTTGGCTTCTCTATTTATTTGTTGAATTTATTTCAAGCAGGTCAAAATATCGATTTCATTTCCCCATGGATAAGCAATCCAAACATTTCGTTTGCGTTGAAAGCGGATGGACTTTCCTTGACCATGTTGCTATTAACAACAGCTTTGACTCCGCTGATTATTCTATCTGGATTCGGAAACTCGTTCAAGAATTCAAAAGCCATTTACTCTTTAATACTATTTATGTCTTTTGCCATGGCGGGAACTTTCCTTGCTGCCGATGGACTGTTATACTATATTTTCTGGGAATTGGCGTTGATTCCAATTTACTTTATCGCTTTGCTTTGGGGCAACGGCGATGCTGATGATCGTAAAAAAGCGGTAGTGAAATTTTTCATATACACTTTAGGAGGTTCGCTGTTTATGCTGACTGGCTTTGTCTATTTGTATTTGCAAGCGGGCAGTTTTCTGTTAGAAGACTTATATGAATTGCGTTTGTCTTGTGCCCAGCAATTCTGGATATTTCTTGCTTTCTTTTTAGCCTATGCCATCAAAATTCCGATTATTCCTTTTCACACTTGGCAGGCTAAAGTCTACCAAAAAGCGCCAACTGTTGGAACGATGTTGCTTTCTGGAGTCATGCTAAAAATGGGATTATATAGCGTCATTCGTTGGCAGTTGCCTATTGCACCGCTTGGAGCGAAGAGTTATCAATTCCTATTTATAGGATTGAGTATTGCCGGAGTTATTTATGGTTCGATTGTAGCCATACGTCAAAAAGATTTGAAAAAATTATTGGCCTATTCTTCACTTGCACACGTTGGTTTGATTGCCGCTGGTGCTTATACATTAACTCTAGACGGATTGCGTGGTGCGGTTTTACAAATGATTTCACACGGTTTTGTAGTTGTTGGTTTGTTCTTCGTGGCTGAAATTATCTTTAGACGTTACGAAACTCGGTTGATTTCAGAAATGGGCGGTATTCGTTCCCAATCTCCAAAGTTTACGTCGATGTTTTTATTATTGGTCTTAGCCTCTGTGGCGCTACCTTCTACCTTCAATTTCGTCGGAGAATTTACTGTATTATATAGTTTGTTTCAAGTCAATTTAGGATTTGCCATTCTAGGCGGAACCACGATTATTTTGGGTGCGTATTATATGCTGAAAATGTTTCAACATGTTATGTTAGGTGAAACCAACACAAGACCATTTAGTGACGTGACTTTCAGCGAAGGATTTGTATTGGCGGTTATCATCGCTGTACTTTTCTTTTTCGGATTGTACTCCAAACCCATTACAGATTTGATTACGCCAAGTTTGGAAAATATTTTAACTCACATCAATCGTTAATTATCAAATAAAAAAATGAATACATTAATAGCTATAATAGGATTAGGTGT
>CANGTL010000081.1 GCA_947456815.1 Flavobacteriaceae bacterium | reverse complement strand
GTGCCAAACGAAATAACACCATTATTCTGTTTATCACGAAAACTCTTAATTCCAATAAATATAAAAATAAAGGCGATGAACATACCCGTAAAACCAATAATCTCGCTTCCTTTAAAATCAGGATTTTGGTTGTGCATAACTGTCGAAATGATCATCATCACGGTGGTAATTAGCCCTGCGATAATTCCGTACTTAAGGATTGTATTTTTCATTTAATTTGATTTAAAGTTCAATGCAAATGTGAGAAACCAGGATTGAAGTCCACTCATACTTTAGCATGATTTTGAAAAATTGCTACCAAAGTATTAGTTCAAAAGTCGCAATCGCTTGGCAGTTTCTACTGCTTGTGTACGTCTTTTTACATCCAATTTCTCAAACAAATTTGCCGCATGTGTTTTGATGGTAGGTAATGAAACAAATAGTTCATCGG
Source organism: Flavobacteriaceae bacterium (assembly GCA_947456815.1). Taxonomy (GTDB): domain Bacteria; phylum Bacteroidota; class Bacteroidia; order Flavobacteriales; family Flavobacteriaceae; genus Flavobacterium. Next base: position 3,094 of record CANGTL010000081.1, on the reverse strand, counting down.
CAATTTCTTGATTGCTTTTTCCATCTGCCATTAATTGCAATACTTCTAATTCTCGTTTGCTAATTTTCCTTTCAGATAGCTCTTTTTGATCAATTTCGAAATGTGCAGTTGCAGCAACAAAAATTGGTTTTTCAATAACCAATGTTTCTACTTTTGGCGTTCTAATTCTGCTGGCAATCCAAATTCCAATGAGCGTAAATAAGATTGCAATCAGCAAGATGTAGATTTGAAAGTTATTAGAAAATAGCAGAAAGCGTATTTCCATCCACTGCACAACAAAAAAGAGTATCGCTAAGGCTAAACCAAAGTAGATACTCTCTTTATATTTTTTCACCATTAGCAGCATAATGGTCGGCTGTTTTATTCGATGTTAAAATGAATCGGATAGTTGTATAAACATCGCACGGGTTTTGCATCTTTTGAAGCAGGCTCCCAAGTTTTATTGAATAATTTCAAAACGCGAACCGCTTCCGCTTTCATCGTTTCAATTTGATCCGCTTCGTTGATTTTTTCGTCTGCTGTCGCAATTTTTACTACATTCGAACTAATCAAATCTTTAACATTGATGCTGAATGCTTTAATATCAGTCATCGTTCCGTCTGTTTCTACAACGAAACTCGTAAAAATGATGATTTTTTTATTCTTGATTGCAGGTGGAAATTTGAAGTTTTCACTAATAAACATCGACAATGTATAATTCCCGTCTTTGACTTGCGGTTTCAAATCGACATCTGGAGATCTGTAGATTTTCTCTGATGGTGTCGGTGTACTAGTTTCCGTTGAAGTTACCTGTGCCGATGACGCGATTGAAAAACCAATCAATAAAAATAAAAATAAATGTTTCATGTTTTGTTTTGTAATGGTTTCAAAAATAAGGAAATAATAATTACGATGTATTTTTTGTCGCATTATTTCAAGAGAATTATAAACTAAACAAATTATCTCAAAAATCAATTGTTGCAGAAAGTAGGGAAAAAAGCTTGCTAGTTGTTTTCTTTATAAGTTGTCGAATTCAATAACTTCAAACCTTTTTTGTTTTGCCTATGAAATAAAGTTTACTTTCTATTAATTTAAACCCAAGCATTATGGAAACTAATTTTGAAATTATTGAAAAAGAATCTATTTACACCCTTAGATTCCCAAGTAATGAAGTACTAAATGAAGCATCAGCGATTCACCAACGCAACAACGATTTGACTAGAGCACTTTATCTAGGCAATATTGAACATGCTAAAATTAAAATTTTCTTTGAAGACAACCAATCGAAAAAAATGGTAGAAACTACTGTTTGGGCTGTCACGGATACAAGCGTGATTTTGAAACGCGGTGTTGGCATTCCGATCAACCGCATTTATTTATCAGCTTGAAGTAAATAAAAAAGCACCCAGGATTTCTAGGTGCTTTTTTGATTTTAAAATATTTGTTAATTCACCAATTCCGCTTGATTTCTGAAAACTAGTTTACCATCAAAAGCGTCAATTAGCACAATGCTATCAGTTGTAATTTTACCAGCGAGAATTTCTTTAGACAATTCGTTTAATACTTCTCTTTGAATCACTCTTTTGACTGGTCGTGCACCAAATTGCGGGTCATATCCTTTTTCAGAAAGATACGTAATGGCCTCAGGCGTTACATCCATGGTAATACCTTGTTGCGACAACATCTTGGTGACACTTTTTAATTGAAGTCCAACAATTTGAGCAATATTCGCATTTGTCAATGGCGTAAACATCACGATTTCATCGATTCTATTGATAAACTCCGGACGAACCGTTTGTTTTAACAAGCCTAGAACTTCAATTTTCGCGGCTTCAGTTGCGGCTTCAATGCCACCTTTCAAATTCTCGAATTTCTCTTGGATAATTTGACTTCCCATATTCGAGGTCATGATTATTATAGTGTTTTTGAAATCAGCCAGTCTACCTTTATTGTCTGTTAATCGGCCTTCGTCTAAAACTTGTAGCAAAATGTTGAAAGTGTCAGGATGTGCTTTCTCAATTTCATCCAGCAAAATTACAGAGTAAGGTTTTCTTCGAACTGCTTCTGTCAACTGTCCACCTTCGTCGTATCCGACATATCCCGGAGGCGCGCCCACCAATCGACTTACGCTATGTCGTTCTTGATATTCACTCATGTCAATACGCGTCATCGCATTCTCATCATCAAACAAATATTCGGCTAAAGCTTTGGCTAATTCAGTTTTTCCCACGCCAGTTGTTCCTAAGAATAGGAAGGTTCCGACTGGTTTTTTCATGTCTTGCAAACCGGCACGACTTCTACGAACAGCGTCACTTACCGCTTCAATTGCTTCTTCTTGGCCGACCACACGTTTGTGCAATTCTGCTTCTAATTTGAGCAATTTCTCACGTTCGCCTTGTAGCATTTTCATCACCGGAATTCCTGTCCATTTCGCTACGACTTCCGCAATATCTTCGCGAGTGACTTCTTCTTTAATCAATGAAGATCCTGATTGATTTTCTAGTAATTGTTTCTGAAAAACATCCAATCGCTCTTGGGCTTCTTTGATTTTACCATAACGAATTTCTGCTACTTTCCCGTAATCGCCATCTTTTTCAGCACGCTCGGCTTCGTATTTGAAATCTTCAATTTCGGTCTTCACCGCTTGAATGTTATCGACGACTTCTTTTTCTGATTTCCATTTGGCGAAGATTTCATTGCGACTTTCTTTCAAGTTCGCTAGTTCCATGCCCAAGCCTTTGAGTTTGCTTTCGTCTTTCTCGCGTTTGATGGCTTCAATTTCGATTTCCAACTGCATGATTTTTCGATCAAAGACATCTAATTCTTCTGGTTTTGAATTGATTTCCATGCGCAACTTCGATGCGGCTTCATCCATCAAATCGATGGCTTTATCCGGAAGAAATCGATTGGTAATGTATCTTTGTGACAGTTCTACAGCAGCGATAATGGCCTCATCCTTAATTTGGACTTTATGATGCGTTTCGTATTTTTCTTTGATACCACGCAAAATCGAAATCGCACTTTCTGTATCAGGTTCTTCGACCATAATCTTTTGAAAACGACGTTCTAATGCTTTGTCTTTTTCAAAGTATTTTTGATATTCATCAAGTGTGGT
>CANGTL010000080.1 GCA_947456815.1 Flavobacteriaceae bacterium | reverse complement strand
TCTGAAATAACTTATATAGTTCAAGAACGTGCATTTGATTACTTAGATGCGCCCATTCAGAGAATTACAACTGCGGATACACCAGCACCTTATTCACCAACCTTATTAAAGGAATGGTTGCCGAATTCGGAAGATGTGGTTAAAGCGGTAAAGAAAGTGATGTACAAGAACAATTGATAATTAACAATTGATAATTGATAATTATTTTGGGTGGATTTGACTCCTGCGTTTTAATTGTTAATTGTCAATTATCCATTATCAATTAATTAATATATTTGAAGCTTCATCAAATCGCATTTGGTGAAGTTTTTTAGCTTATGAAAAAGAAGTTATTTTTAGTTGTATTCGCCTTTTTATCGCAATGGCTTCTGGCTCAAACCAAAGTGAGTGGAGTAGTTGTAGACAATACCAATCAGCCCATTCCTTACGCGAATGTAATATTCAAAAATTCTACACTAGGAACTGTCACCAACGAAGACGGTCGTTTTTATCTTGAATCAGACAAGACATTCAAGATTTTGCAGGTTTCCTTCATAGGTTTTGAAACGAAGGAAATTCCATTGACCAAAGAAGTCAACTACAATTTTAAAGTCGTCCTGAGCGACGGTCAAAAGTTGAAAGAAGTGGTCGTGTACGCCGGAAAAACCTCTAAAAAAAACAATCCTGCGCTGGATATTCTTAGAAAAATTTGGGCAAGAAAACGCAAAAACGGGTTGAATATGTTCAATCAATACCAAATGGAGAAGTACGAGAAAGTAGAATTTGATATGAACTCTATCGACAGCGCTTTTATGAAGAGAAAAATCTTTAAAGGCATGGAGTTTATTTTCAAACAAGTTGATACATCGAAAATTACAGGTAAAACCTATTTACCTATTTTTATCAATGAAGCTTTATCTGATGTGTATGGAGATAATGTTCAGAAAAAAGTCAAAGAAATTCTCAAGGCCAATAAGAATTCTGGTTTTGAAACCAATCAACAATTAATCGCATTTATCAAAGACCTCTATTCTGATTACAATATCTACAATAATTACGTCACCTTTTTTGACAAGAGTTTTACCAGTCCATTGTCACGAACCGGAATCGACGTTTATAATTATGTGCTTACCGACACGGCGTACATCGACAAGAAATTGTGTTATAATATTGTTTTTTATCCAAGACGAAAAAACGAGTTGACATTTAAAGGTGATTTCTGGGTCAATGATACGACTTGGGCGATAAAAAACATCAATATGGCCGTTACGAAAAGCGCCAATATCAACTGGGTCAAAGACATTTATATCGAACAGGAATTTGAAGTAATGAACGACTCTGTTTTCCTTCTGACAAAAGATTATATGATGTCGGATTTCGCATTGACGAAAAAAGAAAAATCTAAAGGCGTTTATGGTAAGAGAACTACCTATTTTAGAAATCATCAATTTAATAAGGAGAAGCCACTCGATTTTTATAAACAAGATGTCAATTATAATGACGAATCCGTTTATCTAAAACCCGAGGAATATTGGGCGGAAAATCGTTTCGAAAAACTTTCTAAAGATGAATTGGGCGTGTACAAAATGCTCGACACTCTAAAAACGGTAAAGAAATTCAAACGCTTGTACGACTTAGTGTCAATTATTAGCAGCGGTTACATTCCGTTTGGAAATGTCGAGTACGGGTCAATCTACTCTACCATTGGAAACAATGATGTCGAAGGCATAAGATTGCGAGCTGGATTGAGAACTTATTTCAACGCGAATGACCCTTGGCGTTTGCAAGGTTATCTTGCTTATGGTTTCAAAGATGATGTAGTCAAATACGGTTTTTCTGGAAAATGGATGATTAATAAAAAAAATCGAATCATCATTTCGGGGGGAAACCGGCGAGATGTAGAGCAAATAGGCGCCAGTCTTACCACAACGAATGATGTGCTTGGTAGAAGTTTTGCGTCTTCTGCGTTGCTTACCAACGGAACCAATGGTAAACTTACTAAGATCAACTTAACAGCTTTAGCTCTCGAAATCGAACCCGTCAAAAACCTAACACTGCAGGCTGGATTTACTTACCGTACTTTAATTTCTGCTTCGCCCACATTCAGTCTAGATTATTTTACGGATAATACTTTTACAAAAACGAAAAGCGATGTGATTCAGCCAGAATTTACGCTTCAAGCTGATTTTACACCAAAGAGAAAAACGGTCGGCTACGGCGTAGAACGGAATATCGTTGACAATCCATATGCTCGGATTTTTGCCAATTATAGCCACGGTTATAAAGGTTTTATGAATGGTGATTTTTCCTATAATAAGTTCCAGATCTACTATAACCAGCCCATCGTAATTGGAGCAATTGGAAGAACCAATCTGATAACCGAATTCGGAAAAACCTACGGAAAAGTGCCGCTTGGTTTACTTAGCGTGGTTCCTGGAAATCAGACGTATTTCACCATTGAAAACACTTTTAATAATTTGGATTTTTATGAATTCGTCACCGACCAGTACGCCACGTTCCAGTGGATTCATAATTTTCAAGGAAAAATATTTGCTCGAGTTCCATTTTTGCGAAAGTTAAATTGGAGAGAAATCGTTGGGTTTAGAGGCGTTTACGGAACCGTTTCGGATGAAAACAGAGCAATCAATGCTTCTGGTTTGATCTACAACGCCCCAGAAAAATTCTATTGGGAGTACAGTGCAGGCGTCGGAAATATCTTCAAAGTATTGCGAATCGATTTTTCATGGAGAGGCAACTATTTAGACGTACAAGGAGCAAATCGATTTACGGTAAAAGCAGCCATTGGGTTTTATTTTTAGGAGCTTATTCCAGCTGTCCGTTCTATCTTTTGCGGCGAAAACCGCCACAAAAGGATGCCACTGCCATCTGGGCTAACACCACCCCGCCCTTTGGGCACCCCTCCAAAGGAGGGGAAAACACAAACTATGAAGGAAGCATTCGATTTCTTAACGAATCAAGAATCAATTTTCAAACAAATTGTTTTGGAGTATGGATTGCCAAGCATTCCGTCTCGTCCGCAGGGTTTTGAAACCCTAGTGCTACTTATACTAGAGCAACAAGTTTCTATCGATTCTGCCAAAGCAACTTATCTTCGACTTAGAGATAAAGCGATTTCATTTACGCCCGAACGATTGGTCGTATTTTCTGAGGAAGAATTTCGGTCGATGGGCGTGAGCAGGCAAAAAGCAAACTATATTAAAGGACTATCACAAGTTATCATCAACAATGAAATTCATCTAGAAAGTCTATCGCAAAAAACAGCAGTCGAAGTTCGAGAAGAACTCATCAAAATAAAAGGGATTGGGAATTGGACAATCGATGTGTATTTGATGTTTTCCTTGCAAGCTGCCGATGTTTTTCCAATTGGCGATGTTGCTGTGGTCAATACTATGAGGGAGTTATTCAACATTCATTCCAAAGAAGAGATGCTTTTGCTGGCTGAGAAATGGAGCCCGTATCGTTCTCACGCTACTTTTTTGCTGTGGCATCATTATTTAAACAAAAGAAATCGAAAGATATCCTATAACTACGAATAGATTCACTTTGCATTAACAATAATCAATTGATATACTTGTTTTTTGTTAATGTTTTGTTACTTTTGCCCCCGATAAAATTTATAACAAAATTATATTTATGGAATCAACTTACATGATTTATGTGCCAATAGTAATGGCGTTTATTGGATTGCTGTTTATGGCATAC
>CANGTL010000079.1 GCA_947456815.1 Flavobacteriaceae bacterium | reverse complement strand
TTTTTCTTTTTTCTTTTTTCTTTTTGGTGTTTCCCTACGGGTCGGGCTTTCGCACTCGCTTTTTTTTGTTTCGTAAACTTCTCAAAAAAAGAGCTCAAACAAATGCTCAATCCCTAACACGGTTTTTCCAATCTAACGCGGTCTGTCTTTCCTCTTGCAGCGAAGCGGTCTTGCTTCTTTCTTCTCTCTACATTAAGAACTTCCCGCTAATAGAATTGTTGTGTTGCACCATCGTCATTACTTCTGCAAAAAGTGGGGCGCAACTTACCACTCTTATTTTTTTTGATTCTTTCTTCAACGGAATAGAATCGGTCACAATCAATTCTAACAATTTAGAATTTTCTATTTTTTCGTAGGCATCACCGGATAAAATGGCGTGCGTACAAATAGCTCGAACGCTTAGCGCTCCTTTTTCAATCATCAAATCGGCAGCCTTTGCTAGGGTTCCGCCGGTATCTATCATGTCGTCCACAAGAACGACGTTTCTTCCTTTTACTTCTCCGATGAGCTCCATGGTGCCAATAATATTAGCGGCTCTTCGTTGTTTGTAACATATTACTACGTCCGATTCTAAGTACTTAGAATACGCATAGGCTCTTTTAGAACCTCCCATATCTGGGGAAGCAATTGTTAGGTTTTCTAGATTCAAACTTCTTACATACGGCAAAAATATTGTCGATGCAAAAAGGTGATCTACAGGTTTTTCAAAGAACCCTTGAATTTGATCTGCGTGCAAATCCATGGTCATTATTCGAGTAGCTCCAGCAGCATCTAATAGATTGGCTACTAATTTAGCGCCAATGGGCACCCTTGGTTTGTCTTTTCTGTCTTGTCGCGCCCAACCAAAATATGGAATAACCGCTGTTACGTGTCTGGCTGAGGCTCTTTTAGCAGCATCAATCATCAGTAACAATTCCATCAAATTGTCGGCACTTGGAAAAGTGGAACAAACAATGAAAACACGCAATCCTCGAATCGATTCCTCGTAAGAAGGCTGAAACTCCCCATCACTATATTTAGAGAACGTAACTTTTCCTAGCGGTACGCCGTACAATTCGGCCATCTTTTCCGCTAAATAGACACTCTGAGAACAAGCAAATATTTTCGCTTCTGGCTCTAGTTGTGACATTGTATTTTGTTGTTTTATTCCGCTGCGCTTGATGCAATTGCTCTGACAATTCTAGTCGTTGTCGCGACCATGACGTTGCCTAAGCATGATGCATATAAATGCCTCGGATGTAGTTAGTTAGTTGTGTGTCGTGTAAACGAGGTGCAAATTTAGGAATTAAATCGAAGTGGGAAAGGAAAATTTAGAGTATTTTTTTAGAAAGTGTAATTATATTTTTTACATTTGCACCGTGTTAAAGGATAGGCAGTCAATCTGCTTATCGCGTTAGGAAGGAGTTGTAAAACTAATTTCTTTCGTCTGCTGCGCCCGGATGGCGGAATTGGTAGACGCGCTGGTCTCAAACACCTGTGGGAAACCGTGCCGGTTCGACTCCGGCTCCGGGTACTGAAAGCCTCTGAGAAATCAGGGGCTTTTTCTATTTGAATTATCAATTAGAAAGATATTTGTAGGAGTCAGACATATAAGGTTCGACTCCAGCTCCTGGTACTGAAAGCCTCTGAGAAATCAGAGGCTTTTTCTTTTTCTAGCATTTACCCACATTTTGTTTAAACAAAAATGTTTTTAAGCGATATTTCAACTATTGATTCTCTTAAAAGTATCCATAAAACGCATCTTTTTTAGCTGAAATGCACGAGATTCTCATTTTTGGTTAGTTTAACGAGTTTTGGGGTTAGTTACCGAAATTATTTCAGTAGGCTATGATGTTGCCATAGATTTGTCATGTACAAACAAAGTAACACACACCATATGAACACAACAGCAAACACTACTACTTCTAACAGCATCAAAATGATGATTGTTTTGGTAATGATGTTGTTGTCGACTGTTGGGTTTGCACAAAACACTATTGAAGTTCCTGCTGTTGCTGCTCAAACTACTACTGTAGAATCTAATTCTTCAATGAATATGGTTTCTTGGTTTATGGGAACAAAACAAACAACAAACGAAAACATCACTAAAGAATCTAATTCAAAAAAACAAATGATGACTAATGGAATCGCTCCAAACCGTTTGTTAATCAAAACGTTTTTGAAAAAAGCGTCTCAATACGCTTCTAATATCGCATAGTTTTTATAAGCATGGTTAAGTTAACTCAAGAAAAAGCCTCCTTCGTCAAGGGAGGCTTTTTTATTTAGGTTCGTGTCCATCATGAATCGCACTAGTCATCTATGTGATTTGTTTATTGTGAACTTTACGCCCTGTACATGATTAAAAAAACCACCGATTCAATCGGTGGTTTTTTAATATCGTTAAGTGTGATTTGATTATCCTAACAAATCCATCACTAAAGAAGGAAACAATCCAATAGCTAGATTTAATAATATCGCAATCACAGCTACACCATAAATCAAGATTGGGGTTGCAGTTCTGTTTTCGCTAGGCTCTTTCGTATACATCGCCAAAATCAATTTGAAGTAATAACCCACACTAATGATCGAATTAATAACAGCGGCTATGACCAAAACCAAATAACCCGCCTGAATAGTTTGACTAAATAAATTCAGTTTCGCAAAGAATCCGGCAAAAACTGGAATTCCAGCCATTGACAACAATGCGCCCGTCAACACCGCAGCTAAAAGTGGATTTGTTTTTCCTAATCCGTGGAAGTTGGCAATATCCTCGTTATCTTGATTTTTGCAAACGTATAAGATTACTGCAAATGCGGCTATTCCGGCTAAAGAATAAGCTGTTGCGTAATATAACAAACTGCTTGCTGAAGTAGTTGCACTCAGTAGTGTCATTAACATAAATCCAGCGTGCGATATTCCCGAAAAAGCCAACATACGTTTTACGTTAGCTTGCTTCAATGCCATGATGTTTCCTACAGTCATCGACGCAATGGAAACGATTACCACAACGATTTGATATTGATAGGATATTTCAGCATTCATTGCGGTAAGTAACTTAAATAATGTTGCCATGGCCACTACTTTTGCTAATGTGCTCATCGTAGCGGTCGTTAACGCCGGCGAACCTTCATAAACATCAGGTGCCCAAAAATGGAAAGGCACGGCTGCGATTTTGAAAAACATACCAATGGTTAACAAGATGATTCCGATTGGGAACCAAACCGGCAATTCGGCAGATCTTGATAATTCTGATATTTCAACTACGTCGAAAGTTCCCATTGCGCCATAAATCATGCAAATTCCGAATAAGATAATTCCGGAAGCAAAAGATCCCATCAAGAAATATTTCATCCCAGCTTCGTTACTTTTCAAGTTCATTCGACTGCTTGCCGCTAAGATGTATAACGAAATGGATAACACTTCAATACCTAAAAAGAACATTGCCAAATTTCCAAACGAAACCATCGCGACTGCACCAGACAAAAGAAATACCTTGATTGCAACGTAGTCAGATAGCTTGGTTGGGTGATTTTCGTAGAAGTTATGACTCAAAGTCACTAAGAAAATGGTCAATACAATGAATAAACTTGAAAAAGCGACAGAAAATTTATTCACCATAATCATATTGCTGTAGTAACTTCCGGGTGTGTTGAACTCAGAAATCGTCAATCCAAGGACACCAAGTAATCCTAAAACGGTGATTGGAATCAGTGCTTTTCTTAAATTAAGAATTTCAAATAAAAGGCATAAAACACCTAATCCTATTATAGCTATTAATGTATTCATTTTTTTATTTGATAATTAACGATTGATGTGAGTTAAAATATTTTCCAAACTTGGCGTAATCAAATC
>CANGTL010000078.1 GCA_947456815.1 Flavobacteriaceae bacterium | reverse complement strand
TTACCTACACACCAGATGCTGGTAAGGCGGTAGCGATTTTAGGAAATACGCCTTCTGCATTCAATCAAACCTGGCATGCCTTAACAAGCCAAGAAAAAATTACGGGCGAGCAATATGTGCGAATGGCCAGTGAGTTTTCAGGGCAGCCCTACAAAATTCAGCCCCTACCCAAATGGGGTGTGCGTGCACTTGGTTTCTTTATTCCGGTATTGCGTGAGTTTGTGGAGATGATGTATCAATACGAGAACGATTACTTTTTTGATAGCTCAAAGTTTGAGAAGAAGTTCGGCAACACAGCGACTTCTTATAAAGCGGGAATTGCCTCTACATTGGTTTAATGTTAGTCAACAATCTTTAAATAGTTTTTCAGAGAACTTGAATTTAAAAAAGGGTTTAATCCTTATATTCTTTTGTTTAAAACGGATATATTTAGAATCTTTTTATTTACAAATGAAGCCACCTCTTTTAAAAATTCTTTTTTTGCTTTCCGTATCATTCATTTCGGGAGTGACCTCGGCACAACGGTTTTTACCGGGTTATTACGTCAACAAATCGAATGACACGATTAGGGGATATATCTCAAAGAAAAATTTAAAGATAAGAGCTTCTTTAGATTTTAAGGATCAGTTGAATACTTCTACCAAAAACTTTTTCCCATTTGAGATACTAGGTTATGGAACGGATAGCCTACATATCGAGTCGCGTCAGGAGAGAATACAAGGGACTCAAAGTTTAGCAAACAGAGAATTTTACCGTGTTATTTTTCATGGACAGTTGAGCTTACTAAAGGGGAGGGGAAATTACTTCACGATACGTTCAGATACTATGGATTCGGTTCTTCCGATTGCAAAGCGAGGAATACTTATTTATTATACAAAGGACCAGCCTGAGTTAAAGCGTACAATTGAGAATATGAGATTCGATGAAGAACATTTGGTGGAGGTCTTCGAACGATATCATAATAGCAAGAGTTTCCAGTACTTTCGTACATACCTACCACCTAAACATGATAAGATATTCAATCTTACTTTATTCGCAGGATATAACTATTCCAATTTAACCACCCAAAAAATAGATGAACCCCAAAAAAAGTTCAATTCTAGTTATGCTCCTTTATTTGGCCTGAATCTTGTTTTTCTCCCCCCTTCGCGAGAGCGAGGATATTCTTTTTACATACAACCCAGAGTGTCAAGGGAACTCTTTCAATATCAAAAAACGAGCCAGTCTCAGTTTGCATTTTCCTTTGAAGATATTGTGTATGAATCAGTAACCTTAAAAATTCCTGTTGGATGTAAGATTGATTTGCTTCATAAAATGAATTGGCTTCTCTATTTTAGTCCAGGAGGGTTCCTCCAAAAGAACTTTGCTTTAAATTCCGAAAGAAAATTCGACTCAGGTGACAATGGCCAATTGACAATAACGGATCAATCGATTCCTCTCTACTCCGATTTGTCGTTCGGGTATGGGGCTGCCTTAGGTTTAGAGAAAATGATTTCTAGTCACATATATTTTATTGAGTTTTATTTTGACTCCTCCTTTCCGGGAAATTTTACAAGAACAAATTTATCCTTGGCAGTGGGTCGCAGAATATATAATTACAAAAACCAATGAAGCACTTTTTTACAACAATAGTTGCAATCTTGCTGATAGTTGGCATTTTACAACAATGCAATAAAGAAACGCCCATTACGAATGACTATTCAAGAATAAAAACAGAAGTGGTAAGTGTGAACAACACAGGCGCCCTTTTGAAAGCAACCATCCTTTCTTTCGGTACTTCACCAATTGTCGACCATGGGTTTGAGTGGAGATTTTCTGATGATAAAGTACCCGGCATTGATAACATCAGCTTGGGCGCTACTACGTCAAGAAGTTTCGAAACCCTTATTTCACGGATATTTGAACCAAAAACCTATTACAAGGTTCGTGCATTTGTTAGAACCGATAAAAGAACCTCTTATGGTGAATGGGTTACTTTTAATGGAGCAGGAAGCTTACCTCCAATAGTTGGTGAATTCTTTCCGAAAAGCGGCACTTGGGGAGACACTATAACGATTAAAGGATCTAATTTTTCCTTTAATTATACTTTTGTATCAGTTGAATTTGGCGGGGTAAAAGGTAGCGTGGTTGTAACTACAGATACGCTCATTAGGGTAAAGGTGCCTAATGATTTCACTGGCTCACCAAAAACAAAATTGAAAGTGGTCGTAGGGCCAAATACGGCTATCACCACAAGCGAGTTTCAATTGCTCGAGACGGTCATTAATTCCATTACGCCTGGCAAAGGAGGTTCAAATAGTAATATTGTTATTAAGGGTAAATATTTTAGTAAGAGTTCACTATCTGTGAAAATAGGAGAACTCAATATTCCGATTGATGTCAAATACAGCGACAGCATCAAATTTAAGTTGTTACCAAATGTTGTTCCTGGAGAAAATGATGTGATAGTAGTTTCGGGACCTTTTACAAAGGTTTTAACCAAAGCATTTACCAGAACATATCCAAAGATTCTTGAGATTATTCCAAATAATGGTTATTTCGGAGATGTTGTTACCATTCGTGGTGAGGGATTTGGCTCTCAATTTTCAGATACACAGGTTTCGTTTAATAACGGAGGTAACAATTTCCAAAATTATCAAATTCAAGATTTAAAGGTGAACGAATTGCAAATTGTAATTCCCGTCCTTCCGTCAACACAAATTAGAATTAAAATAAAGGCTGATTTTGCTGAGTATGAATCAGACAAGATGTTTACAATTAACCCTCCAAAGATCAATTCAATTCAGCCAACTGATGGAGTATATCCTGGTCAGCCGATCACAATAAATGGAAGTGGATTTGTTAATAATTATTATGATAGTTATTATTATAAGGATTACGCAGAAGTAAGAGTTGACAATGTACCTGCTATGGTTAAAACTTATAGTGCAACTAGCCTCACGTTTACCATGCCTTTTGTTTCCTCAAACGTATCAACGATAACAATGACTAGTCAAGGTATCGTTAGAACAACTTCTACACAGAATATCAGCACACCCTTTGTAAAATTCTCTTTGGCCCCTAGTAATTTTGTTATAGGTTCATCTTGCTTTGTAATCAACAATAAATGTTACACCATTCAAAACAATCAGGTCTTATCCTTTGATGTAACAACAAAAGCGTGGTCAAATTTAAAAAACTTCCCTGGGCCTGGTCGAACAAATTCAGGATCCTTTTCGCTTGGCGGCAAAGGATACATATTTGGTGGAACAACGGGAATTGACCTTATAAATGATTTGTGGGAGTATGATCCGTCAGCGGATAACTGGATCCAAAAAAACAAACCACCATACCGCTTTGTGGAAGCCTTTAATTTGAATGGTGTAGTTTACAGTACACTTAATGGGGATGGATTATTTAAGTATAATCAGGCTCTTGACACATGGGAACAAAAATCATCGCAGGATTTCACATTCTCAATGCCAATCGAAAACGAGTTATACGTTTGCAAAAGAATCAACCCATATCAATATGGTTTTAACTGCTACCGTTACGATGGTATGTCGGACAAATGGATTTTTATGAATTCCGTGGAACTTGCTGAATACAATGATTTCAGCTATGCGATCGCCTATAATGGAGTTGGACTAGTTGGTGGGACAACCAAATTATATGCCTACTATGCCTCTTCAAATTCTTGGGGTGTTCTTGCTAATAATTTAGTGCCATATATGTTCGGCTCGTTCAGTACCAGCAAATTCAGAATTGATAATAAATGGTACATGATTCAAAGGGATGGAGTCGTTTACCAATTTAATGGGGCTTACTCCGGCCTATAATTCAATCTGCAAATGCTTCTGAAAATAGGAGTAGCATCTTGTTCGTAATCGTGTTGCTCAAATGTGAATTTCTGCCACGAAGTGCCATGAGGTTAAGGAAAAAAATAGAATAGATCGTGAGGTCGGAAGACCTGACGACACAGAAAATAGAATAGATCGTGAGCTTGGAAGACCTGACGACACGTAAAATTGATGCTCTCGCTTACGGTTATTTGAGAAGAGCAAACTACTACAATTTCAGTTTAATGGGGTTTTGTCTTGCATCAAAAACTCTAATGACTTCTACCCTTTCCTCTGTCTCCAAATAAATAATCAAATGATTGCCGTAAATGAGTTTTTGATAATTTACTTCTGGCCTGCGATTACTGATGTAGC
>CANGTL010000077.1 GCA_947456815.1 Flavobacteriaceae bacterium | reverse complement strand
CCCAAATCATTGATATTGTTATTATCGACAATATCGAATTCACAGGCTTTAATAGTTGTTTTTTCAAAATCGATGGCAGTAGCGACGATTTCTTTTTGTATCGTGCATTGATCGGATATTTGTCCAGAAGAGGAACAAATTACAATTTGGGCATTAGGAAAACTTGTCTTTAAACCTTGGTAAGGGCTTACTTTTTCTAGAAGTGTTCTTTGACCGAAGGCTAGAATTAGGTCAGCATTTTCAGCTCTAAATGACTCGTTGTTCGAAACAATACGTTGCTGATTGGCTTCATTTATTAGTAGTTGTAGTAGTTTCATAGATTCTGCTCTTAAAGAATTAATACTCTTTTTAACAATTGGGTACAATAAAGGAAAGGAAAGGAATTCAAAAAAACAAAAAAACCTGTAAATAAATTACAGGTTTTGTTTTCATGTGTGTGAATATATCTCAGTAAGTTCTATACGTTGAATCTAAAGTGCATGACATCTCCATCCTTGACGATGTACTCTTTTCCTTCGACTCTTAACTTTCCAGCTTCTTTAACTTTAGATTCCGAACCGTAAGTTACGTAATCGTCATAAGCAATTACTTCGGCACGAATAAATCCTTTTTCAAAATCAGAATGGATTACGCCTGCAGCTTGCGGTGCCGTTGCACCAATATTAATCGTCCAAGCGCGGACTTCCTTAACTCCAGCAGTAAAATACGTTTGTTGTTTTAGTAATTTATACGCTGCGCGAATAAGAACTGACGCTCCTGGTTCTTGCAAACCTAGATCTTCAAGGAACATTTTGCGTTCTTCGTAGGTTTCAAGTTCTGTGATATCGGCTTCCGTTCCTACGGCCAAAACGATAATTTCCGCATTTTCGTCTTTTACCAATTCGCGAACTTGATCTACATATTTGTTTCCGTTGACTGCGGAACCTTCATCGACATTACACACGTACAAAACTGGTTTTGAAGTGATCAATTGGAAGTTTTCCATTAATTCTTCTTCGTCGAAATTTTTTGGCTCAACGGTTCGGGCTGACTTGGCTTGCAATAAAGCTTCACGAATTCTGTTTAAAAACGCTTCTTCCACTTGCGCTTCTTTGTTTCCAGTTTTGGCGGCACGCTTTACTTTTTCGAGACGTTTGTCTACGGTTTCTAAATCTTTCAGTTGCAATTCGATGTCAATCGTTTCTTTGTCGCGAATCGGATTTACATTGCCATCAACATGCACAATATTATCATTGTCAAAACAGCGTAATACATGAATTATCGCGTTGCATTCTCTTATATTTCCAAGAAATTGATTTCCTAAACCTTCTCCTTTGCTAGCGCCTTTTACCAGTCCAGCAATATCTACAATATCCACCGTTGCCATTTGAACACGCTCAGGCTTTACCAATGCTTCTAGTTTCTCAATCCTTGGATCTGGCACATTTACGACACCAATATTTGGTTCGATGGTACAAAACGGAAAATTGGCGCTTTGTGCTTTTGCGTTCGACAAACAATTGAATAAAGTTGATTTTCCTACGTTGGGTAATCCTACAATTCCTGCTTTCATTTTGGTGGCTTATTTTAAAAAGTGTGCAAATATAAGGTTAAAATTGTATTGAATGGCAGAATAATATCTCGCAGCAGAAAAAATAACCCGAAGAATTTTTGCTTATTCTTGTACTTTTTCGAGATAATTCACGATTTCATTTTCCTCGGCAGTAGCTGTAAGTCCAGAGTCATTCCAATAATCCGTTAAAATCACATCCGCTTTATTGTAGAGCGTTTTTTCTTTATAGACTTCGGTGTCTTTATATTCGTAGTTCTTCGTACTAAAGTTGGTTGTCAAAAAGTAATTACGCACTTCGATGTCTTTCGTGTGGTTTTTATCTATTTTTTCAAAACCAATTTCTTCCTTTGAACTTAATAGATAGTAATCGCTATTATGCGTTTTGTATATTGTTTTGAAGGATGATTTATTGATATTCTTTGAGCCGTTGCTGGTCTTTTCTTTAATCTTGGATAAAACGAGAGGCGAAACAAAAGAACTCACCTCCAAGATAATCTTCTTTTTCGGATCGTAGATTATTGAAAAATCATCTGCCAATCCATTTGCTGTATCTAAAGGCACGGCACTAATCAGATTATATTCTTTGTTCTTCGAATATACTTTAATTACAAAATCATATTCTTTTTTTGCCTCTGCAGTCAGTAAACTATTCAAATACTTGAAGTTGTAATAATTCTCCATAATATCGTTCAAATTATAACCCAATAAGTCGGCTGAAATTTCCTCTTCTATTAGGCTCTTAGACCGATTTTGCTCTACTAATACAACTGTTTTTGTTTTCTTTGATTTATCCATCAATTGAAAATTCATCAAACCGTCATTATAGTAAGAATACTTTCCATTAAGTTTAAAAAACTCGCGTGAATAAACTTTCAATCTGCCAGGAATGGTCAGTTGCTTTTTTGAATTTTCTATTAATGAAGCGAGAATTTTCTGAGGATGTTTTTTCGTTACCACAATCTCCTCTAGATCATTAACATTACTTCGAAGATAAATCACTGTCGAATCATCTTTCAGCATTACAGACCTGACCGTAATTCCTAAATAAGACGAATGACGAATCTGAATATTGGAAGCTCCGGTTAGCTCAAACGACACGATTCCATCTTTGTTACTCATCAAGTTTTGACGAGTTTTGACAATGGTTACAGTAGCGTCTTCAATCGGAAGATTTGTTTCTTGATCCTTGATGACAATAATCTTATCCACTTTTTGAGAAAAAGAAGGCAATGAACTTATCATTAAAAACAAGACCAATACTGTTTTCCACATAAATCATTCAATTTTAACAAACCTACTAAAAAAAGAATAGATATTATACCAATAGTAAAATAACAATTCGGCTAAAAATAATAAAATATTACAAATACTTCAAAAAAAAATCTCGAAATTAAATTTCGAGATTCCTTTTATTCATTGTGAAGAAATGCCTGCCTGTTTAACAGTGTCTCTTCGCTTTCTACGTGATTATCGTCTGGAATACAACAGTCTACCGGACAAACTGCGGCACACTGTGGCTCATCATGAAACCCTTTGCATTCCGTACATTTTCCAGGGACAATATAGTAGATATCATCTGATATTGGAGTTTGAGCAGCATCTGAATCGACTTCACTTCCATCAGGTAAAATTACTTTACCCTTTAATTTCGTTCCGTCTTTATAACGCCAATCGTCTGCTCCTTCATAAATTGCGGTGTTTGGACATTCTGGTTCACAAGCGCCGCAATTGATACATTCGTCTGTAATAATTATTGCCATTTTGATGTACGATTTTAGATTTTGAACTTCAGATTTGACTTGGAATTTAAAATCCCAAATCAAAAATCCCAAATCCTGAATCTATTGCTTATTTTTGCGCAAAACTACAATCAAATCTATTCATATACAAGTAAACAAATGTTACAAATTGATAAAATAAAAGCTTTTGTGGAACTGGGGAAATTTTTAGCGCAATTTTCCGAAAATTCAAGTGCTAGAAATGAAGGCGTTTTATACAATGAATTATATTTTGACCCATTTGTAGATTTGATTGCATTGTCTCAATCGCACAACGGTTGGTATACACAAGAGCAGGTTTATTTTTCGATTCAGTCTTGGGCGGAAGCGTTGACTGAAGTTAATTTAAATCAATGGCTTGCTGGATATCAGTGGCCCTTCGACTGCGCTCAGGGAGACAAGACCGTTGGATTAATTCTAGCGGGAAACATTCCCTTAGTAGGTTTTCACGATTTTCTTTCGGTTTTGATTTCGGGACACAAAGTCGTGGTAAAAACCTCATCCAACGACCAGCATTTGTTGCCTTTTTTAGCGAATTATTTGATTGCTGTCGAACCCGAATTAAAAAACAAAATCACCTTCATCGACGGAAAATTAGAAAATTTTGATGCCGTCATTGCCACCGGAAGCAACAATACCGCACGCTATTTTGAATATTACTTCAAAGACAAACCCAGCATTATTCGCAAGTCGAGAAATTCCGTAGCGATTTTGAATGGCAGTGAAACCAAGGAACAATTGATTGCCTTAGGCGACGATATTTTTCGCTATTTTGGGTTGGGTTGTCGGAATGTTTCGAAATTGTTTGTGCCAAAAGGTTACGATTTTACGAAGTTTTTCGAAGCCATTTTCGAATATCAAGATGTGATTCATTATGAAAAATACGCGAACAATTACGACTACAATAAAGCGGTTTTCTTGATGAGTAATTTCAAATTGTTGGACAATGGATTTCTAACCATCAAAGAAGACAGCAGCCATGCTTCACCGATTTCGAGTGTTTTTTATGAATATTACGAAAACCTTGAGGAAGTTGAAAATCGTTTGGTCGCTGATCAAGATCATATTCAGTGCATCGTTTCGAATGACTTAGTCAAAAACAGCATTCTGTTTGGGACAACGCAAAAGCCAGCTTTGTGGGATTATGCGGATGGAATTGATACTATTGCGTTTTTGACAAAAATCTAAATTTTACTACTTCACTACAACGTTTTTGTTAATAACATCCTACGAATAAATTGCAAATAATCTCGGTTATTACAACCCTATTACCGAAATTTGCACCTTAATTTTTTTACTATGATAACAGATACAATGAAGAAGCATAACTACAGTGCTGGTCCGTGCATATTACCACAAGAAGTTTTTGAAAAATCAGCGGAAGCGATTTTAGATTATAATAACTCTGGCTTATCGATATTAGAAATTTCACACCGAAGCAAAGAATTTATAGCCATCATGGAAGAAGCGAGAGCTTTGGCGTTAGACTTATTGGGTTTGACGGGCAAAGGATATCAAGCTTTGTTCTTGAGCGGCGGCGCGAGTTTAGAGTTTTTAATGGTGCCATACAACTTGATGAAAGTCGATGGAAAAGCAGCGTATCTCGATTCAGGAACTTGGGCAAGCAATGCGAT
>CANGTL010000076.1 GCA_947456815.1 Flavobacteriaceae bacterium | reverse complement strand
CCAGTTGCTAAAGCTTTGAAAGATGCAGGTTTGTCTACAAAAGATATCGACGAAGTAATCTTAGTTGGAGGTTCTACTCGTATGCCAAGAATTGCGGATGAAGTAGAAAAATTCTTTGGTAAAAAAGCGTCAAAAGGAGTTAATCCAGATGAGGTTGTAGCGATTGGAGCTGCGATTCAAGGTGGTGTACTTTCTGGAGATGTAAAAGATGTATTGTTGTTAGACGTTACACCTTTGTCTTTAGGAATTGAAACTATGGGTGGTGTTTTGACTAAATTGATTGAAGCCAATACAACCATTCCAACTAAAAAATCACAAGTATTCTCTACCGCTGCAGATTCTCAACCAACCGTTGAAATTCACGTGTTGCAAGGAGATAGAGCGATGGCTGCTGATAACAAAACTATCGGTCGTTTCCACTTAGATGGCATTCCACCAGCACCTAGAGGTGTTCCGCAAATTGAAGTATCTTTTGATATCGATGCGAACGGAATCATTAAAGTATCAGCTACTGATAAAGGAACTGGTAAATCACACGATATCCGTATCGAAGCTTCATCTGGATTGACAGCGGAAGAAATCGAAAGAATGAAAAAAGATGCGGAAGCGAATGCAGATTCAGACAGAATTGCTAGAGAGCGCGTTGAGAAATTGAACGAAGCAGACAGCATGATTTTCCAAACAGAAAGCCAATTGAAAGAATTGGGGGATAAATTATCTGATGATCACAAAGTAGCTATTGAGTACGCTTTGACCGAATTGAGAATGGCGCATGGTAACCAAGATTTGGATGCGATTCAAATTGCATTGGAAAAGATCAATGCAGCTTGGAAAACAGCTACCGAAGCAATGTATGCTCAAGGAGAGCAAGGACAAGCTCAAGACGCACAACCGCAAGCAGATGCTTCTGGAGACAACACGCAAGATGTGGAGTTTGAAGAAGTGAAGTAGGGCCGAGCGTTAAAAAACAGTTCAGTGAACTGTTTTAGCGAAGGAGCCAGGAGGCGCGAAGGCGTTCCTAAAATATACAAAACCGAGTTAGCAATAACTCGGTTTTTTTGTGCCGATCGCTTACTTTTTTCGCCCGAACATTTTTTGAATAACAAGTACATGCGGAAAAGTAATTGATGCTAAAAAAGAAAAGAATAGGGCGTTGAATATTTTTTCGCCTTCGAAAATAAAATATAGCAAAAAGATGCCGGCAAGTGAAACAATCCAGTAGACAAATGCTGAGCGGAAATACAATTTAAAATTATCTAACGTGGCTTTGCCGAACAGAAATCTTATTTGATCCATGATGGATGGAATGCTATGCCAGAAAATAAAATATAAGGCAAATCCCCATATCAGTGTAGAGACTTTAAATAGTATTGCAAAGACAAAAAGATAAAACAGTTCAGCAAAAAAGTAATTTTTAAAAGCTGGAATTCTAAAATAAAGAAATACGCTTAATCCAATAAATAAGGTAATAAGAATTTTAAGAACCAGTAAAAAATAAGGTAATGGTATAGTTATTCTTGAAATGGCCAAAATAACCTTTTGAACTTCTACTGCGTGAAACGCAAATAATAAGAATAGTAGAAGCAGTCCGTAAACCATTTCATAAAGAATCTTCACCCACGGAATCTCAATTTGTAGTTGGTTATTCCACTGTTGCTCTCCAAAATGATAGCCACTCACTACGATAAACATGGACAATGCCAACCACGGGATAAGGTAGAAAAAGAGCGCGCCGGAAATTACTGTGCACACATAATAAAACAATATTTTATAAAAATAGCTGGTCTTTTTTTCGGTATTTACATTTTTTATAAGCGCTAAATCGTTTGCGCCGTGTAATATTCCAAAAGAAAAGATCAGTATAAATCCTACAAATATTTGAAACTCACCTGCAAAGAATGAATTTATCCATAAACCTATAAAGCTTGCTATTATTGCAAAGTTTGAATATTTAGTCATAAAATATTTAAAATTGTTTAAAAGTAAGTAAAAAAAAGTAAACAATTTGTTTTTTATTTTGTTTACTATTTTTTAGTTTTACCTAAACAAATTAATAACCAAATACTTTATTTTATGTCAAATTTATTTTTATCTACATCGCTTATTGCGAAAATGTTGCCAACGGATTATGTTGGGTTTACTTTCTTTGTGGGCTGTATGGCTATGATGGCTGCTTCTGCATTTTTCTTTTTATCGCTAAATCAATTCGATAAAAAGTGGAGAACTTCAGTTCTGGTATCGGGTTTAATAACCTTTATCGCTGCAGTTCATTATTTCTACATGAGAGATTATTGGGCTGCTTTTCAAGAGTCGCCTACGTTTTTCCGCTATGTAGATTGGATTTTAACTGTGCCGTTGATGTGTCTTGAATTTTACTTGATACTAAAAGTTGCCGGAGCTAAACAAAATTTGCTTTGGAAAATGATTTTCTACTCTATTATTATGTTAGTTACCGGATATTTTGGAGAGGCTGTGGATCAACCTAATGCCTGGCTTTGGGGATTAGTTTCTGGCATAGCTTACTTTGCTATTGTATATGAAATTTGGTTAGGAGAAGCTTCAAAACTGGCTGCCGCTGCCGGAGGAAATGTTTTGGCCGCGCACAAAATTCTATGCTGGTTTGTACTAGTAGGTTGGGCGATTTATCCGTTAGGATATATGCTCGGAACAGACGGATGGTACACAGGAATCCTTGGAAAAGGTAATGTAGACGTTGCTTATAATATTGCAGACGCCATCAACAAAATCGGTTTTGGCTTGGTGATTTATAGCTTAGCTGTTAAATCGCAGAAAGATTAATTTAGACCATTTTTAGTTTTTTGAAAAAAGACCAGATTAGTGATAATCTGGTTTTTTTATGCTTTGTTAAAAGTCAATTACTTCTCATTTATTTTTGTAATTTTCCGCAACCAAAAAATAATGTGATGAAAAAATGCCTGCTTATTGTTGCTGTACTTTTTGTAGCAACAACCACTTTTGCTCAAAAGAAGAAAACGCCAAAAGCTACCGCTACTGCAGTATTAGCGAAGCTCAACAACCTTTCGATGGAGTTGATTAAAGATAATCTATATTTATTTATTGAAAACAAAGGCGCCAAAAGAGACACTATTTTGCTTAAAAAGTACGATATAAAAGGCAATCCAACCGATTGTAAAATCACGGCTTTTACAACTAAAGGAACAGCTTTGCATTTGATTTCATGGACAGAATCATTGGTGACAGAATCGAAAGAAAAGACCGAAAATAAAACCATGAAGTACAATGAAATTTGGAATGTCAAAACCAAAAGTAAAGCCTTCTCAAACCTGCAAACCACGACTAAAGTTAAAGAAATTCAATATCTCGATAAATTGAAAAACGCGTCGCAAACGGTTGATAAAATTCGCAACGAAGGACTCGCTTTTACATTATCCAAAGAAGGTGACGTCTATTTGAAAAATAAAACACAAGAAAACACTTTAAGCTATAATGCGTCGAGTAATGTGTATCAGAATTTGAAGGATCTTGTGAAGAAGAAGTAGTTGGACACGCTGTGCTGAAGACACGCCCTTTGGGCTGCAGACACGCCCTGCGGGCTTTAGACACGGCTACGCCTAATGACATAAACAAAAAAGAGGCTTCGAATTGAAGCCTCTTTTTATTATTTTAACTGATACAAATTGTATTTTCTTGTTAATCCCATTACGTCAATAGCGTATCGTTTACAAAGCGTATTGTTTCCAAAGGCGCAGCCGAGTCTCTAGCGAAGCGTCTCTAAAGCGAAGCGTGTCTAAAGGCTTAGCCGTGTCTAAAGCGCAGCGTGTCTCTAATTCACCCTAATCTCAAACATCTTATCCCAATTCTTCCCCGTAACAAAGATTGTTTTGGTTTTGGGGTTGTACGCAATTCCATTCAGCACTTCCGCACCAGAAAATTTAATCTTACTTCGCAATCCAGCTAAATTCAAAACGCCTTCTACCGCACCAGTTGTCGGATTAATCACAGCAATCGCATCTTTTTGCCAAATATTGCCATAGATTTTTCCGTCAATCCATTCGAGTTCGTTGATACTTTTGATTTTATTGGTATTCGTATAGACATTGATGTAACCTTCCATTTTTTGCGTCGCTGGATTCATGGTCCAGATTTTTTCAGTTCCGTCCGATTGGTAAATGTTCTTCCCATCATTGGTCATTCCCCATCCTTCAATCGGCTTGTCAAAAGTAAAAGTCTTGATTTGTTTGAGTGTATTCGCGTCATAGATAAATCCAACATTCGATTGCCAAGTCAATTGGAAAATTTTGTTGTTGATGACCGTAATTCCTTCTCCAAAATGATCAGGATTATCCATATTCACTTGCTTGAAAACCTTGCCCGTTTTATAATCGTATTTTCTAAAATGCGACGCGCCTTTTTGTCCAGTACTTTCAATCAAAGTATCTCTAAAAAATTCAAATCCTTCTGTAAAAGCCAACGTATCATGAGGAAACGTATTGACAATCGTGTAGTTCAACAATTTCGGTTCAATATTAGAAACCACTTCAATTCGCGCCGTCGTTTCTACATTCTCGCCTTCAAAGTACACCAACGCTTTAATATTTTGATAGCCAAACTTTTTGTTATTCAAAGGCAAATTGACTTTCTCACTTCCTTTTTTCGACGCGATTTTCACATCGTTGGCGTAATAAATAATACTGTCAATTTTCTTGTTTTGCGGATTCAAGACCGACAAAGTTGCCGTTTCATTGGGTTGATACACTTCTTTAAATGCCGCCGTATCAAAACTAAAAAGGCTTTCATTATCTTTTTTAGAACTTCCGCAAGAAGCAACGATTGATGCTAATAAAATGAGCAATAGGGAGTTATAATTTTTCATCAATAATATTTTATAAATGCAATATACAATAGTAATTTATATGTTCAATTCCGTTTGCGAAAATACAAAAAGATTGTATATTTGCGCCGGCAAGTCCTACACGACCAGCTCCTGCAAAATCCTCCAGGATGGGAACATAGCAAAGGTATGTGGTTGAGCGGTGCGATGTAGGTCGCTTGCCATTTTTT
>CANGTL010000075.1 GCA_947456815.1 Flavobacteriaceae bacterium | reverse complement strand
TGACTTCATCATGGTATTTATCAATGTCGAAAATTTCGGTAAAAGTCAATCCGTAGAGTTTTTGCGCAATCGTAAAAGCACCCGCCAACACTTTCTCTAACTGAAAATAAGGTTTCAATTTCTCGTCATCCAAATTGAAAAGTTGTTGTTTGAGTTTTTCGGAATAATAAGCGCCATCCCATTTTTCGAGTTGCTCAATGCCGTCAAGTTCCTTGGCGAATTGCGTCAATTGCTTGAATTCTCTTTCGGCTGCTGGTTTGGCTTTGGCTAATAAATCTTGCAAAAAAGAAGTGACTTTTTCGGGCGTTTGTGCCATGCGTTCTTCCAAAACGAAATGCGCATGGGTCGCATAACTCAATAAGTTGGCTCTATCGAAACGCAACTTGGCAATTTTCAAAACAATCGCTTGGTTGTCGAATTCGTTGTTTTGAAAACATTTCGCGCCAAAGGCAATCGCCATTTTTTTGCGCAAATCCCGATTGTCGGCATAAGTCAAAAACGGAATGTAACTCGGATGATCTAAGGTAAAAATCCAGCCGTCTTTATCTTGACTTTTAGCCAGTGCTCTAGCGGCTTCGATCGTGCCTTCTGGTAAACCAGACAAGTCTTTTTCGTCAGTTAAATGCATTTGAAAGGCATTGGTTTCAGCCAGCACATTTTCGCCAAATTGCAAACTTAATTTAGACAATTCCTTGTCGATTTCGCGCAATTTTAATTTCTTATCTTCCGATAAGTTGGCGCCATTTCTGGAAAAGCTTTTGTATTTTTTGTCTAAGAGCGTCGTTTGCTCTGGATTCAAATCCAGTTGGTCTTTTTGGTCGTACACCGCTTTTACTTTGGCAAATAAATCGGCGTTGAGTCGAATGTCATTGCTAAATTCGGATAATAACGGCGACACTTCTTGTGCAATTTTCTGCAATTCGTCATTGGTTTCCGCAGAATTCAAATTGAAAAAAATACTCGAAATCCGATCGAGGATGTCACCACTAAAAGCCATCGCTTCTATCGTGTTTTCAAAAGTGGGTGTGGCTGGGTTGTTTACAATTGCATCGATTTCGGCTTTGGCTAAAGCAATTCCTTCTTGAAAAGCAGGAAAAAAATCCTCGTTTTTGATTTTGGAAAAAGGTGCGGTGTCGTATTTGGTTTGGAATTTTTTTGTTAGTATGTTCATTTTGCTCGCAAAGGCGCAGAGGCGCAAAGGTTTTGATGTTAGTGAAAATGTTGTTATTTGTTTCCCCTCCTTTGGAGGGGTGCCCGAAGGGCGGGGTGGCTTAGCCCCGATTGCTTCGCCAGTTCGCTTCGCTCGTGTGCAGCGATATCCTTTTGTGGCGCAACGCAGAACAAAAGATTGCAGTGTATAGCGGGATGAGCTCCTAAAATTCAAACCATTAAGAGATTAAGGTTCATGAAGTGTTTTAATCTTATTCTTCTTAATTTCTTAATGGTTGAAACTTATTTTTTTAAATTTTCAGAAGATTGATTGACGCTATCTTTCAAACTTTCTTTATATTGAATGATTTTCGATTGGATGCTTTTGTCGTGACTTCCGATAATTTGTGCCGCTAAAATCCCTGCGTTTTTGCCACCATTGAGCGCCACTGTTGCTACGGGAACACCGCCTGGCATTTGTAGAATCGAGAGTACGCTATCCCAACCGTCGATGGAATTACTAGATTTTACCGGAACGCCAATCACAGGCAACGGCGACATTGAGGCGACCATGCCCGGTAAATGCGCCGCGCCTCCAGCTCCGGCAATAATCACTGTGATGCCTTTGTTATGGGCGTTTTTACTAAAATCGAATAGTTTTTCAGGTGTGCGATGCGCCGAAACAATATCCACTTCCGTCTCGATATCGAAACTTTTGAGGATATCGATGGCTTCTTGCATGATGGGCATATCGGAGATACTTCCCATGACGATGGCTACTTTCATTTTAATTGATAATTAACAATTGATAATTAATAATTTTGGGGCGTGTCCCTCCGGGTCGGGCTATCCGCTCTATCATTTGTGCTTGTCACCCTGAGCGCAGTCGAAGGGCTTTTTCTACGCACAAAAGGATCCCGCTTCTATCCCTTACGCGGCATGCCGTATAAAACAAATTCGTGCTAATTCGTGCAATTCGTGTTTAACCACTAATTACGCGAATCGTATTCTTAACGCGTTCTGCGATTTTTCTAGCTTCCTTAATATCTTCATTGACGATAGTCACGTGGCCCATTTTTCGGAACGGTCGCGTTTGCTTTTTTCCGTAGAGGTGCGGCGTAACGCCATCGATGGCTAAAATTCCGTTGATGTTTTCATACACCACATTCCCTGAAAATCCTGCTTCACCAACCAAATTGACCATGATGCCTGCCACTTTGCTGTTGGTATTTCCTAAAGGCAAATTTAGAATTGCACGTAGATGATTTTCGAATTGCGATGTGTAACTGGCTTCTATAGAGTAGTGGCCGGAATTGTGCGGACGAGGTGCGACTTCATTGACCAAAATTTCATCGTCGTGGGTTTGAAACATTTCGACTGCTAATAAGCCAACCGGTTCAAAAATCTTGGCAACTTTTAGCGCAATTGCCGTGGCTTTTTGTGCGACTTTATCGTCGATTCTCGCGGGACAAATAACGTATTCTACTTGATTGGCTTCGGGATGGAATTCCATTTCAACGACTGGATAGGTTTTGATTTCACCAGAAAGATTGCGAACGACTATAACTGCGAGTTCATTTTTGAAAGGAATTATTTCTTCTGTGATGCATTCGGTGTCGGGAAGCGCATTCAAATCAGAAACTTCTCGTATTATTTTTACACCATATCCGTCGTAACCAAATTCAGTGCATTTCCAAACAAATGGGAATTGGAGCTTTTGGATATTTGACTTTAGACTATTGAGATTCTCAAATATTTTAAAATCAGCGGTTGGAATTTGGTGCGTGACATATTCACTTTTTTGAACACCTTTGTTTTGAATTTGTCGCAACGTTTTTGGAGTAGGATAGACTTGAACGCCTTCGAATTCGAGCTTTTCTAAAGCATCAACGTTTACCAATTCAATTTCAAAAGTGAGGATATCTACGAGTTTTCCGAATTGATAAACTGTATCAAAATCCATCAAATCGCCTTGCACAAAAGTATTGCAAGCAATTTTACAAGGAGCGGCTGCACTTGGGTCGAGGACGAAAGTCTGAATGTCCCATTTTCGAGTTTCCGACAGCAGCATTTTGCCTAATTGTCCACCACCGAGGATGCCTAATTTAAAATCGGAAGAAAAGAAATTCATTCGTTGTAGTTATTTTAAAAGTCTCATGCAGTCGCTGCGCTCGTGTCATGCTGTTGTTGTGTTTGGCAAAGATAAAGAAGATTCATTCTTTAATTCCTACTTTTTTACAAAAAAGGTCTGTTCACGTACTGCTTACTACTGAATACTTTACTAAATTTGCCCCTTATAAAAATAGAAAGATGATACAACTCCACGATAAACATTTTGTTCCTTTTATTTCTGCTGAAGAAATAGAATTCGCTATCATTAATATGGCAAAACAAATGGACGATGATTTTTTTGATGATGTGCCAGTTTTTGTTGGGGTTTTAAATGGATCGTTTATGGTTTTGTCTGATTTGATGAAGCATTACAGAGGCATGTGCGAAGTATCTTTCGTCAAAATGGCTTCGTACGAAGGAACGGAATCGACCAACGAAGTCAAGCAACTCATCGGCCTCAATGAAAATTTAGAAGGAAAAACCATCGTAATCGTAGAAGATATCGTCGATACGGGGAACACCATCGAAGAACTGAAAGCCATATTCAAAGAACAAAAAGTAAAACACCTCAAAATTGCGACACTGTTTCTAAAACCAGACGTCTATAAAAAAGATATCAAATTAGATTATGTTGGGATCCGAATTCCAAACAAATTTATCGTCGGCTTTGGTCTAGACTACGACGGACTAGGCAGAAACCTCAAAGATATTTACCAACTAGCAGAATAATAACTCAGTTACTCAGCAACTCAGTAACTCAGCAACTTTAAAAAAAATGATCAACATCGTTCTTTTCGGAAAACCAGGTGCAGGAAAAGGCACACAAGCTGAATTTTTAAAAGGAAAATACAATTTAACCCATTTGTCAACCGGAGACATCTTCCGATACAACATCAAAAACGCAACGAAATTGGGGATGTTAGCCAAAACCTATATGGACAAAGGCGATTTGGTGCCGGATGAAGTGACCATTCAAATGTTGCAAAGTGAAGTAGACCAAAACCCACAATCTAGTGGCTTTTTGTTCGACGGATTCCCGAGAACGATTGCCCAAGCCGAAGCGTTAGATTCTTTTTTAGTATCCAAAAATCAAAGCATCACAGCAACAATTGCACTCGAAGCTAACGATGAAATATTAGTGCAACGCCTTTTAGAAAGAGGAAAAACTTCTGGCAGACCAGACGATCAAGACGAAGAAAAAATTAGAAACCGTTACGACGAATACAATCAAAAGACCGCACCGCTTATGCAGTATTACCAAGCACAAGGAAAATTTCACGCGGTCAACGGCATCGGTTCTATCGAAGAAATTACGGCACGATTGAGTGCAGTAATTGATTCTTTATAGCAGCTATTCCGGCTCTGCACTACTATCTTTTTTGTTGATGAAATCCAGATAAGCTGAGGCGTTTTCATAAAACAAAAAAGGATAGCCGCTGCGATCCGGGCTAGTCAAGGTGTACGGAACATCCGTTTCACCATCAACCAAATTATGTACATTGGAATTACTGATCATTCTTTTTTTAATCATCCTCAATGGCGTCTTTGCGATGTCGGAAATTGCTTTAATTTCTGCTAGGAAATCGCGTTTAGAATCCGCCGCTAAAAAAGGACATGAAGGAGCCAAAACAGCACTAGATTTAGCCAATTCTCCCAACAAATTATTGTCGACAACCCAAATCGGAATTACCTTAATAGGCATTCTTACTGGTATTTTTAGTGGTGATTCTATTACAGCTAACGTGCAGATTTTCGTGAGTGGATTCGAGAGTTTGAAACCTTTTTCACATTCCATTGCCGTGGCTTTTGTAGTTTTAGCTTTGACATTTTTTTCCTTGGTTTTGGGAGAATTGTTGCCCAAACGTATCGGATTAAATCATCCGGAGGGCATTGCCAAGGCAGTAGCTTTGCCGATGAAAATGCTATCAATTCTTACAGCACCTTTTATTTGGTTGCTGACGATTTCTA
>CANGTL010000074.1 GCA_947456815.1 Flavobacteriaceae bacterium | reverse complement strand
TTGACAACGTCTTAAAAAACAAGAATTAATTATGAAAGTTGCTATAAGAATTGTCATTGCAAATTTGTTTATTATGTTTAATGCAAATTTGTATGCCCAAACCGTAGTAGCAGCAAAAGATTCTATTGAAAGTAAAAAAGAAAGCAAATTTGAATTTAATGTAGATTTGCTTACAAGATATTTATGGAGAGGACAATGTTGGGGTGGCGATTACGCTGTCGTACAGCCTACAATAACTTACGCTGCTACTGACAAGATTACAATTGGTTTTTGGGCAACATCAAACTTTAAGAGTGATTATTTTTATCCAGACGGTGAGACATCGTATAAAGGTTATCAAGAGATAGATTTCAATATTAACTACCAAGTTTCACCTTTTCTTTCTATTCAGTTGTGGGATTATTATTGGCCATCCGTATCTAGAGTAGAAGGCGTCGATAATGGGTTTTTTAATTATGGTAAAGACGGCGTAAAAACGGTCGATTTGATGTTTGTTTTAGATTTCTCAGAATATAAATTACCGCTTTATGCTACTCTCAGTACGCTTGTTGCAGGCAATGATTTCAGGTATGATTCAAATGGGGAGAATCCGAAGCAAAATTTCACTACTTATTTTGAAGCAGGATATACTTTTGAAGAACTCTACAAAAAGGTTTCATTCGATGTACTGGCAGGTGTTGTATTCAACAATGATGCGGCATATTACTCGTACGCCGATTATGACAGGACTTCATTGATCAATCTAAGTTTGAAGGCGACGCGAGAATTCAAATTGAGTGAGCGAATTTTCATGCCTGTTTCACTCAACTATATTCACAACGCTGCAAAGGACAATACTGAGGTTTTTGGTAGAAATTTCTTAGTGACTGGAGTATCATTCAATTTTAAATAGATTTCTAGCAATTAATCCTTTTGTTTACTATACCCGAGCGAATCGAATCGACCAAGCACAAAATCTAAAAGTACTATTTTTAGGTAATCTTTTGT
Source organism: Flavobacteriaceae bacterium (assembly GCA_947456815.1). Taxonomy (GTDB): domain Bacteria; phylum Bacteroidota; class Bacteroidia; order Flavobacteriales; family Flavobacteriaceae; genus Flavobacterium. Next base: position 4,385 of record CANGTL010000074.1, on the reverse strand, counting down.
GCTAGTTGTGCTTTATAACTTACTAAAATACTGCTAGCACAAAAGGATGCCGCTCCCATCAGGGCTAAAAAAAAGACTTTTACACTAACGGGTAAAAGTCTTTTTATTTCGAAATTATCTGAATATTTACAATTCAAAAACCAAAGTCAACGAAATCGTATTGTTTTTGGTTGTAACTGATGGTCCATCGGTAAATCCTTGTGTAAAGAAGCTTTGTTGGGATTTTCTTTGAGAATAAGCATATGCCATATCCAAACGAGTGGTTCCAAAATTATATCCAAATCCAGTTGAAAATCCAGTTAAATCACCGACAACTTTCTTGTTTTCGTAAGGGCTTTGTTCGTAGCGATAGCCACCTCTTAAACTCCATTCTTTGATTCTGTATTCAGCTCCAATGCGCAATTCGCTTGCTAATTTTAATTGTGATTCAATACTTGCATTTATGGGTCTAAAAAAAGAATCGTTGGGTTTGAATCTTGTATTGGTATAATCTCGCATTGCATAATCAACACTTACTAAGCCACTTTTACCAAACACATAAGCCAAACTGCCAGTCCATTTACTAGGAGTACTTAATTTGTAGGTTGGGTAAATAAGCAGATAATCAGAGTCGACAACTTGTTCACTCAAATTAGGATTGGCGGGATTGCCGTAATTATAGCCAGCAGTTCGCAGGAGCTGATTTTTTTCATCAGTCAAACGGTACCAAGTTGGCGATTCATAGGACAATCCGGCTCGGAGTTCTTTGGTAACTTTAGCAATTGCTCCAAGTTGAAACGAAAATCCGTTACCATAAGTATTTTGGTAATTTTCGAAAACGAGTCTTTTGAGACCGGTGTTGCTACTATTGGCATTGTCTTCATAGAAAGTCGTTGTTTTTGTATAATCTGTAAAGTGAGAGTTTAAATTGATTCCAAAAAAGAACTTGTCTTTATATTGGGTAGCAAAATTTACAGATACTTTTCCATTGTAACCGGTCTCTTCTAGATAATTTTCATGATAAAAACTTCCATTAGGAACATTCGATACGTAGGTATCATTGCCGGGATTATTCGGGTCAACATTAATAACATAACCTTGGTATCCCAAATAGGCTTGTTGGTTTCTAATGTCTAGATTTTCATAGAATGAATCCTCTAAAGTAGTAAGAGGAATTGTCGAGTTGTAAAGTCCAGGATTCGCGTAACTGAGAAAATAGTCGGCAATCGAGTTATTGGGATTTGTTCCAAATGTGTCCATTGAATTATCTAGGTTGGAACTATTTTCGTAATTGATGGCAAGTACAAATTTCTTCCAATCATCTTTTTGGTTTTGATTTTCGAAAACAAGTATTCCACCTGCTTGATTTATATCGAAGGCAGTATTGTTGGTGGTAACTTTTGATCCAAAATAATTTGAATTATTTTTTTTATTAAAACTGCTTAAAGTTACACTGCATTGGTTGTTCAAAAATACTGCGCTTCCTGCCGGATTAGCATTGATAGAAGAGAAGTCGCCTCCTAATGCACCAAAAGCGCCGCTCATACTTCGAAATCGGGCGGTACCACTTAGGTTGTCATTTGCATAAAGCAGCGCATCAGCCACGCTCTGTGCATTTATTGACAAAATATTGACAAAAATTAAGACAGATAAAATATATTTTTTCATAAGAATTGTATTAAAAATCCTATGTAATATAGAAATTACTACATAGGATTCAATTGAATTTGACTACTATCTTCGACCTCCTGATGAACGACCTCCACCATAACTTCCTCCAGAAGATCTACCACCGCCATAACTTCCACCAGAATAACGCCCTCCACCACTATTGCCACCATAACTTGATGAATTTGTTCTTGTGGACGATTGATTGTAGTTTCTTGTTGTATTTGTTTGATTTCTTGTGGTGCTATTACTGAATCTTGGCGTAGAATTACTTGTGTTTAGGTTTGAGGTATTTCTAATTCCAGTAGCATTGCTATTTGATCGTGGATTTCCAATAGTTACATTGTTTCTGGTTCTGATGCCAGTATTATTGTCGGTTCTTACGCCAGAAACATTATTTCTTCTTCCATCAAATGTTCTGGTTCCTCCAGAGTAATTATTATTGCCAACTGTAGCAAAACTTCTTGTTCCTTGGTAATAAGGTTGGTAGTAACCGCCGCACCATGGGTTTCCATACCAAGAGTTCCATCCCCAACCCCAATTTGGGCCATACCAATTATTCCATCCCCATCCCCAATTCGGTCCGTACCACGAGTTCCAACCCCAACCAATATTCCAATTCCAGTAATTATTCCAACCCCAATTATTCCAACCCCAACCATTGTCGTATATATTTACAACTGTTGTTCCTGAATCACTTCCCCAACCTCCATTGCTATTGCTTTCTTGATTGCTGTAGGAATCAGATTTATAACTTTCTACGTTTGTAAAAGTTGAGTCTTTTTTGGTTTCGCTGTCTTGCAACGACCCGAAATAATTCTTATACTGATTGTTTTCCGATGTGTTTTGTGGAGTGGTTGCAACACTATTTTGAGGTTCAGTATCGCCGTATATGCCATCCCTATCATAATAAGAAGTGTTTTGGTAGGTTCCACAAGAAACCACTAAAACACTTATGAGAGATAAAATTATGTATTTGGGAAATTTATTTTGAGTAATGGAAATAGTTTTCATAACATTCGTTTTTTATTGTTGAACTACACAAAATTAGTTAGTTTTGCCAAACTATTTAGTTAAAAAAAGTTAAACAATATTTGTGCCAATAATTTCATTATGAGCAAGAACCTAACTACACGATCTGAGGATTATTCGAAATGGTATAACGAGCTTGTCGTAAAAGCAGATCTAGCCGAAAATTCGGGTGTAAGAGGCTGTATGGTTATCAAACCTTATGGTTATGCAATTTGGGAAAAAATGCAAGCGGAATTAGATAGAATGTTTAAGGAAACGGGACATTCTAACGCGTATTTTCCATTGTTTGTTCCTAAGAGTATGTTTGAGGCCGAAGAAAAGAATGCAGAAGGTTTTGCAAAAGAATGTGCCATTGTTACGCATTATCGCCTTAAAAATGATCCTGACAAACCAGGAAAATTGATGGTTGACCCAAATGCTAAATTGGAGGAGGAGCTTATTGTTAGGCCCACTAGTGAAGCTATTATATGGTCTACGTATAAGAATTGGGTTCAGTCATATCGCGATTTACCATTGCTAATAAATCAATGGGCGAATGTTGTTCGATGGGAAATGAGAACCAGACTTTTCCTTAGAACTGCGGAATTTCTATGGCAGGAAGGACATACGGCGCACGCAACAAAGGCGGAAGCCATTGAAGAATCTGAAAAAATGATGAACGTTTATGCTGATTTTGTCGAAAATTTTATGGCCATTCCAGTAATTAAAGGTATCAAGACTGAGACGGAGCGTTTTGCGGGTGCAGAAGAAACTTACTGTATTGAAGCATTGATGCAAGATGGTAAAGCATTACAGGCGGGAACTTCGCATTTCTTAGGTCAAAATTTTGCAAAAGCGTTTGATGTAAAATTTGCGAACGCAGAAGGTAAACAAGATTTTGTATGGGGAACTTCATGGGGCGTGTCTACTCGTTTAATGGGTGCTTTGGTAATGACGCATTCCGATGACCAAGGATTAGTCTTGCCGCCAAATTTGGCGCCTATTCAAGTTGTCATTGTACCTATTTATAAAACGGAGGAGCAATTGCAGGAAATATCAAATGCCGTAAATGAATTAATTGGACAATTGAGAAGTCTTAGAATATCCGTGAAGTATGATGATAGAACGACTCAAAAGCCAGGCTTCAAGTTTAATGAATATGAGTTAAAAGGCGTTCCGATTAGAATAGCAGTTGGTCCTAAAGATTTGGAAAACGGAACCTTTGAAGTAGCGAGAAGAGATACTTTAACCAAAGAAATTGTTGAAAAAAGTAACATAGTTGATTATGTTTCAGTTTTGTTAGATAAAATTCAGAAAGACCTTTTTGCAAAGGCCTTACAGTATAGAGAAAGTCATATTACTGAAGTAAATTCTTTTGAAGAGTTTACAAATGTTTTAGAAAACAAAGGAGGATTTATCTCAGCGCACTGGGATGGAACTCCAGAAACTGAAGATAAAATAAAGGAATTAACCAAAGCAACAATACGATGTATCCCGCTATTGGGCAAAAAAGAGGTTGGAAATTGCGTGTTGACAGGAGCTAAATCTGCTGGTAGAGTGCTGTTTGCAAAGGCCTACTAAAAAAAAATAAAAAAAAATACTTCAGCTATTGTACGAATAGAAAATAGTTGTATTTTTGCATCCGCATTACAGAAGTATGGCCCGTTCGTCTATCGGTTAGGACGCCAGGTTTTCATCCTGGTAAGAGGGGTTCGATTCCCCTACGG
>CANGTL010000073.1 GCA_947456815.1 Flavobacteriaceae bacterium | reverse complement strand
TTTTCTTCACTGATAGTCACTTCAGGTACGTTGTCTTCTGAGAGTGCTAAAACTTCTTCTTCTGCCGCGATATCTTCGGAGGTTAAAAAAACCGGAGCAGACACTTCCACTTGCTTCTTAATGGTTTCCAATTCTAGTACTTCAAAAGTCACCGAATGATCCCCACGATTAGATTGAAATACCGACTGCAGTTTTGTAATCAAATCCGATTTCAAGTCTTCAATATTCATAGGAATTATTAGTTTCTTCGCATATGTTTGCAACACATCTTGCAAATAATGTACGTTTAAGAACTGCAATCTAGGTTCTCCTTTTTTCCCGGTTTCTCGATCGGCCCAACCTTCTTTTACCACCAATCTGATGTAGGTAAAATTATTAGGGATCAAATAATGACGAAACTTCAAATACTCTTCGCCAAAAATCCTAAATTCATAACTTTCGTCAAAACCTTCCAGCGTAAACGACGCCCAACCTTTGCCATTTTTTGCGACCCGATGTTGCACATTGGTAATAATACCGCCGATAGAAAGGTTCTTATTGACATATTGTGTCAGGTCTTTTAGTGCTTCGAGCTTTGAGTTACAGAAATAGCGCATTTCAAATTTGTAATCGTCTAATGGATGTCCAGAAATATAAATCCCGACAACTTCCTTTTCCTTGGCTAACTTTTCCATTGTAGTCCAATCTTCGCAAGGCGGCACAACAGGCTCTGGAATTTGTACATCACTAGCTTCACCAAACAAACTCACTTGCGAAGAATTTTCATTCTCTTGAAATTTCGCTCCATATCGTATGGCCTTTTCTAAGAACGTTATTCCATCGCCTTCTTCATGAAAATATTGTGCCCTCAAAGTGTTTCCAAACGAATCAAATCCACCTGCTAAGGCGAGATTTTCGATGGCTTTTTTATTAGCGGCACGCAAGTCAACACGCTTCGCCAAATCAAAAATCGATTTGTATTTGCCGTCTTTTCGGTTTTCAACTATGGTTTCAACCGCCGACATTCCAACTCCTTTGACAGCGCCCATTCCGAAACGAACGGCGTAATTTTCGTTTACTGTAAATTTATAATACGACTCATTTACATCTGGACCCAAAACCTGTAATCCCATGCGCTTGCACTCTTCCATAAAGAATGAAACCTGTTTGATATCGCTCATGTTATTGGAGAGCACAGCCGCCATATATTCGGCCGGATAATTCGCTTTCAAATACGCGGTCTGATAGGCAATCCATGCATAGCAAGTAGAATGCGACTTGTTGAATGCATATTCCGCAAAGGCTTCCCAGTCTTTCCAAATCTTTTCTAATTTTTCCTCGGAGTGGCCTTTGGAAGCCGCTTGACTGATAAACTTGGGTTTCATTTTATCAAGTACATCCCGTTGCTTTTTCCCCATCGCTTTTCGCAAAACGTCGGCATCACCTTTAGAAAAATCAGCTAGTTTTTGCGACAAAAGCATTACTTGCTCTTGATAAACGGTAATTCCGTAGGTGTCTTTTAGTAGTTCTTCGCAAGCTTCGAGATCATATTCGATAGGCTCCTCCCCATTTTTTCGCTTGATAAAACTCGGAATATAGGCAATCGGCCCTGGACGATATAAGGCGTTCATTGCGATTAAGTCGTTGAAAACTGTGGGTTTCAGTTCCTTCATATACTTCTGCATTCCCGCACTTTCGTACTGAAAAATCCCAACAGTTTCGCCCCGTTGAAACAACTCATAAGTTTTCAAATCGTCAATAGGAAATGCATCAGGATCGATATCTTTTCCTGTTCTGTATTTCACTAATTTGACCGTATCTTTGATTAGTGTAAGCGTCTTCAATCCTAAGAAATCCATTTTCAACAAACCTGCGCTTTCTACGACAGAGTTGTCAAATTGCGTCACATACAAATCCGAATCTTTGGCCGTCGCCACCGGAACGAAATTGGTGATATCGCTAGGCGTAATGATCACGCCACAAGCATGAATTCCTGTATTTCTGAGGTTTCCTTCTAGAATTTGTGCTTGCTGAATGGTCTCTCCGCTCAAATCTTCCTCTTTGGAGAGTTCAATCAATTCCTTGATATTTTCAAAATCTTCTTGACGAAGTACTTTCTTAATTTCAGCTTCAGTGTCATTTAAGAAACGTGCTAAATTCCATTTGGATGGAATCAAACCTGGAATTAATTTGGCGATTTTATCCGCTTCAAAAAGTGGTAAATCTAAAACTCGGGCGGTATCACGAATCGCTGATTTCGCAGCCATCGTTCCGTAAGTGATGATTTGTGCTACTTGTTTTGAACCGTACTTATTGATCACATAATCCATGACTTTACTTCTGCCTTCGTCATCAAAATCGATATCAATATCGGGCAATGACACACGATCTGGATTAAGGAAACGCTCAAAAAGTAAGTTGTACAACAGCGGATCAATATTGGTAATTCCAAGACAATAAGCGACTACGGAACCTGCAGCAGATCCACGACCTGGGCCAACGGATACTCCCATTTGTCTGGCGGCAGCAATAAAATCCTGTACAATCAAGAAATAGCCGGGATAACCCGAATTCTCGATGGTAGTCAACTCAAACTCGATTCGTTCTTTGATTTCCTCGGTTATTTCTCCGTATCGTCTTTCAGCGCCTTTGAAAGTTAAGTGCTTTAAATAGGAGTTTTCCCCACGTTTCCCGCCGTCACTTTCATCTTCTGGCACCAAAAAGTCGGTTGGTATTTCAAACTTCGGCAGCAAAACTTCCCTCGCCAAATTGTAAATCTCGATCTTATCAACGATTGCTGTAGTATTCGAAATCGCTTCGGGCAAATCGTGAAAAAGTTTTTTCATTTCTTCCGCCGACTTGAAATAATATTCTTGGTTTGGCAGTCCATAACGATATCCGCGACCGCGACCAATAGGCGTTGTTTGCTTTTCGCCATCTCTTACACAAAGTAAAATATCGTGGGCGTTGGCATCGTCTTTATGAATATAAAAAGTATTGTTGGACGCGACAAGGGCAACAGCATGTTTCTTGGCTAGTGCAATTAGTCCGTCATTTACCCGATTTTCATCCTCTTGATTATGGCGCATGAGTTCAAGATAGCAATCGTCACCAAACTCGTTCTTCCACCATAGTAATGCCTCTTCGGCTTGATTTTCACCTAAATTTAAAAGCTTGTTTGGGATTTCGCCGTACAGATTTCCGGACAAGACAATCAAGTCATCTTTATATTTTTGGATGACACTTCTATCTATTCTTGGGACGTAATAGAATCCGTCGGTGTATGCGACAGAAGACATTTTCGCTAAATTGTGGTAGCCATTCTTATTTTTCGCAAGAAACACCACTTGGTAACCATTGTCTTTTCTCGACTTATCTTTATGATCTTCACAGACAAAAAATTCGCATCCTACAATGGGCTTTATCGTGGTTTCTGTTGGTACTTCGCCCTTTTCAACGGCTTCTTTATTCTTGGCTTCTACCGTTTTATTGTGATTGATAATGTCGCGTACAAAATGAAAAGCACCCATTAAATTTGCATGATCGGTAATCGCCACCGCCGGCATTTTCTGTTGAACCGTTGCCTTCACCAAAGCCGCAACACTAATGGTAGACTGCAAAACGGAAAACTGAGTATGATTGTGCAAGTGAACAAAATCAGTGTCCAACAGAAGCTGTTTGTTCTCCGAAAGTTCTTGTTTTGATATTGGCGCCGCTTGCTGATTACCCAAGCGCTGTCTAATACGCTCAGATGCCTCTTTGAGATTAACGTGCTTTAATCCAACAAGCGGAATAAGCTTAGGATTTTTGAGTTTGAATTCCTCGAAATACGTTTCTGGAACGCGAAGTTCTTTCGCTGTGAAAACTTCTTGTCGAATCAATTCGAAGAAGCAGCGACTCGTAGCTTCCACATCCGCAGTGGCGTTGTGTGCTTCAGCAAATGGGGTTTGAAACAAATACGAATGAAGCTCTGTTAAAGTAGGCAATTTGAATTTACCTCCTCGTCCTCCAGGCAATCGCAGTAAAGAAGCGGTAACTTCCGTACAAGTATCCAAAACGGGAAGAATGCTCATCTGGGAATTGACTCCCATTCGGTGGAATTCACATCCCATAATATTGACGTCAAAACCCAAATTTTGTCCGACAATAAATTGTGTTTGACTTAGCGCCAGATTAAATTTTTCGAGTACTTCTGACAAACTAACGCCCTCCGCTTCTGCCAATTCTGTAGAAATACCGTGAATTCGTTCGGCATCGTAAGGAATATTAAACCCGTCTGGTTTCACCAAATAATCTTGATGGTCAAGGATTTTTCCGAAAGCATCGTGCAATTGCCATGCAATTTGAATGCAACGTGGCCAGTTATTTACATCGGTAATTGGCGCATCCCAACGTTTGGGTAATCCTGTGGTTTCGGTGTCGAAAATTAAATACATAGTGAATCTGAAGTACTGGTATTTGAAAAAAATACGCTACAATGAACTTCAAATTTAGACTATTTTATAGAAGTAAAATAGGGAAGTTATCAACAAAAAACCATTCAAAAAACTGATAAATCAATTTCTTGAATGGCTTAATAATACTAAAATTTAGTATTGTTCTATTGAGATAAATCTACTGATTAATATCCACCGCGGTTTCCACCACCGTAACCTCCGCGAGAATCTCCACCACGACTGTTGTTGTAGCTTTTTCTTTCTCCTTCTGGTTTTGGTTCAGATTTGTTCACAACGATTGCACGTCCTTGAACCGTAGCTCCGTTTAATTCTGCGATAGCTTTTAAAGCTTCCTCATCATTTGTCATTTCAACAAAACCGAATCCTTTACTTCTTCCTGTAAATTTATCAGTAATAATTTTTACAGAATCAACTGCACCATAAGCCTCAAAAGACTCTCTTAAATCTGCTTCCTCAATACTGAATGGAAGACTTCCAACAAAAATGTTCATATGTATTATTTTAAATATTACACAAATGTAGTTCTAATTTAGTTCTAAACTACTATAAACCACATTATTTATACCGTTTTAAAAATAAAAAGCCACCCCGACTAGGATGGCTTCATATTTATATTTTGACAAACTACCTTATTGCACCGGTACTCTATAGAAAACCCCGTCTTGCATATTTACAATTTCTTGCGCTTCTGAGTCTAGATTTGTATTAAAAGCGTTAAATCTAAACGTCCCTGAAATTACGTTGCCATCATACTCCTTTATGACTACTTCTCCATCTCCAACACCAATCGCTGTTTCATATGTAAATATATCCGTTCCGGCTGACAACACATAACTTGCTTTCTTTGTCAAACTCGTTCCAAGTATATGTGTAATGTAACTAGTTTCCTTTCTAGGATCGACAATCGTTGTTGGTTTTGGAATCTTTAGCGACATTGTTTCCGTTAACGTCGAGGCTCTGATAGTCATTTTGTTTCCCACTTCAACAATAGCAACGGCATTTCCGCCTTCCCAAATCGCGTTATCCTTAATTCCTTGAAAAACAGCGCTGCTCTTATCACTAATATCTTCCCCGCAAGAAATAAAAGCCACTAAGACAATAACGTATGAAAGAATTTTTTTCATTACTTTTCTAATTTTGAAAAACAAAAGTAACTTTTTAAAACATATTTTTGAATTAAAATTGAAAAAAAATATCGCTTACTGTCAAGCACAATTAAATCGCCGGTATTTTCTTTTTTAAAAATCATTTTTTGCATTAGTATTTTTTAAATAAAAGTGTATCTTTGCGCCCTTAATTAACCGAGGTCGAGTACCTCAAAATTTAATCATACGATTATGTCAGTAAAAATTAGATTACAAAGACATGGTAAAAAAGGGAAACCTTTTTACTGGGTTGTGGCGGCAGATGCTCGCTCAAAAAGAGACGGTAAATACTTAGAGAAAATCG
>CANGTL010000072.1 GCA_947456815.1 Flavobacteriaceae bacterium | reverse complement strand
TTTTTATTAACAATTGGGATAATTTTTATACTTTTCATTTTCAATTATTTACTATGCGCCACGAAGATTTATTTTATGTATTAGCCTTGCTAAAAGTAGAAGGTGTGGGCGATATTGTCGCCAAAAAACTACTTTCTCACTGTTCCGAACCCGCCCAGATTTTTAAATCCAAAGCTTCTCTTCTTAATTCGATTGATGGAATAGGAACTGTTCTGATCAAAAATCTAAAGGACAAGTCTATTTTTCTAAAAGCCGAAGCTGAATTGCGGTTCATCGAGAAGAATCAAGTACAGGTTTCCTATTTCCTAGATGATAATTATCCCGATCGACTGAAGCATTGCATTGACGGTCCAGTGCTTTTGTTTTCATCAGGAAAAATCCAACTTAAAAACAGAAAAACGATTAGCATTGTTGGAACACGGCAAGTTAGTTCCTATGGCATGAACTTCTGCAAGAATCTGATTGCAGATTTAGCGCCTTTAGACCCAATAATAGTAAGCGGATTTGCCTACGGTGTGGATATTATTGCGCACCAAGCCGCTTTAGAACACAAATTGCAAACCGTCGGTATTGTTGCGCATGGTTTGAACCAAGTGTATCCCAAGATTCATAAAAAGTACGTGCATCGGATAGAAGAGAACGGCGGTTTTATGACCGAATTTTGGAGCAACTCTAATCCAGAAAAGGAGAATTTTGTACGTCGAAATCGCATTGTGGCTGGAATTTCAGAAGCCACCATTGTCATCGAATCTGCCGATAAAGGAGGCTCGATTATCACCGCAAATCTAGCGAACGATTACAACCGAGATGTTTTTGCAGTGCCAGGACGAGTGGGTGATTATTACAGCCAAGGTTGCAACACGTTGATCAAAACGCAAAAAGCGAATTTATTGACGAGTGCGGCTGATTTGATCTTTCAACTGAATTGGGATATTGAAACCAAAGCAAAACCGATTCAAAAGCAGCTTTTCGTTGAACTGAATTCAGAAGAACAAAAAATTTACGATTTCCTTATCGCAAGAGGAAAAGAAATGCTGGACATCATTGCGTTAGAATGCGACTTTCCGATTTTTAGAATCTCAGGTATTTTGCTCAATATGGAATTGAAAGGCGTGATTCGTCCGTTGCCAGGTAAACAATACGAAGCTATTTAGTTAAGAGCGAAACCCTAATTTCTCTCGAACTCGTGCCAACACACCATTGGCAACTTCTTGTGCTTTTGCAGCACCTTTTAGTAAAGCCGTATCAATTTCTGGCAGATTGCTCATGTAGTAGTTATACGTTTCACGTTCCGTTTTGAATTTATCCAAAATCAATTCGAATAGTGCTTGTTTGGCATGACCATAACCGTAATCCCGATTGACGTTTGCATAGTTTTGAGTCATGACTGCAATTTGATCTTCTGTAGCAAGCAGTTTATAGATGGCGAAAATTTTACAAGTTTCGATGTCTTTTGGTTCTTCTAATGGCGTGCTGTCGGTTTCAATCGACATAACTTGTTTGCGCAGCGCTTTATCATCTAAAAATATATTGATGATATTATTGGCCGATTTACTCATTTTTCCACCATTAGTTCCCGGAACATATTTGGTTTCTTCTTGGGTTGAAGCTTCTGGCAACACAAAAGTTTCTCCCATTTGGTGGTTGAATCGCGCCGCTACATCTCTTGTAATTTCAATATGTTGCAACTGGTCTTTTCCCACGGGAACAAATTCAGCATCATATAATAAAATATCTGCCGCCATCAACATTGGATAGGTAAATAACCCCGCATTGACATCCTCTAAACGATCTGACTTATCCTTAAACGAATGCGCCAATGTCAATCGTTGATAAGGAAAAAAGCAACTCAAATACCAAGACAATTCTGCAGTTTGAGGAACATCAGACTGACGGTAGAAAATGACTTTTTCAATATTTAGTCCACAAGCCAACCACGCTGCAGCAGTACTGTAATTGTTCTGACGCAATACGTCTCCATTTTTGATTTGGGTAATAGCATGCAAATCGGCAATAAAAAGGAAAGATTGGTTTTCCGGCTTATTCGACAATTCGATTGCTGGGATAATTGCTCCTAACAAATTTCCTAAATGTGGAGTTCCTGTACTTTGAATACCGGTAAGTATTTTGGCCATGGTCTACTAAATTTCGGCAAAGGTAAATGATTTAAGAAAATTAAGGATTGAATTCTTACTTTTGAAGACATGAAAATCGTAAAAATTATTTTTTGGGTACTGTGGCGCATTTGGTTTTACCTGATGATGGGAGTTCCGATTATAATCATGTTTCCGTTTTTGGTAATTTCCATATTAAAAGAAGAATGGTATCGGTACTTTTTTGTCATGGCTAGAATTTGGGCAAAGTTCATTTTGATTACCTCTGGTTTTTATTGGAAAGTCAAATCAGAACAAGACATCGCGATGGATGAAAGTTATATGTTTGTAGCGAATCACACGTCGATGACCGATATTATGTTGATGTTAGCCGTTGTTAAAAATCCGTTTGTTTTTGTAGGCAAAAAAGAACTGGCGAAGATTCCGCTCTTTGGTTTTTTCTACAAACGCACTTGTATTTTAGTCGATAGAAACAGTTCACGAAGCAGAATGGAAGTGTTCAACCGAGCGCAAAAGCGATTGAATCAAGGGTTGAGTATCTGTATTTTCCCAGAAGGCGGCGTTCCCGCTGACGAATCGATACTGTTAGATGAATTTAAAGACGGGGCATTTCGCCTTGCCATTGAACATCAAATTCCAATTATCCCATTAACTTTTATGGACAATAAGAAGAGGTTTTCCTACACCTTTTTTAGCGGCAGTCCTGGTTTAATGAGAGTTTTTATTCTGCCTCTTGTTCCCACTCTTGGAAAAACCATTGAAAACAAGAAAGACATCAAGGAAGTTAAAGAAGCGGTTCATTCAATAATTCAAGCTCAATTATTAAAAGCATAAAAAAACCCGAACGAATCGGGTTTCTTATTTATGCTTCATTTTCTTTGATGTAAGCTTTGATTTTTTGTTCTAGTTCGTCCGCCAATTCAGGATTGTCTTTGATTAAAACCTTCACCGCATCGCGACCTTGACCTAATTTTGTGTCGCCGTAGCTAAACCAAGAACCTGCTTTCTTGATGATTTCAAATTCAACAGCCAAATCAAGGATTTCGCCTGTTTTCGAAACACCTTCGCCATACATAATATCAAATTCTGCTGTTTTAAATGGCGGCGCAACTTTGTTCTTCACCACTTTTACTTTCGTTCTGTTTCCAATCACGTTGTCACCTTCTTTAATTTGAGAAGAACGACGAATATCTAAACGAATCGACGCGTAAAACTTCAAAGCATTTCCACCCGTTGTTGTTTCGGGATTTCCGAACATAACGCCGATTTTCTCTCTCAATTGGTTGATGAAAAATACGGTGCAATGTGTTTTGCTAATCGTTCCTGTTAATTTTCGCAATGCTTGCGACATCAAACGGGCGTGCAATCCCATTTTAGAATCACCCATTTCGCCTTCAATTTCGCTTTTCGGCGTCAAAGCGGCTACAGAGTCGATGACCACAATATCAATAGCACCAGAACGAATTAAGTTTTCGGCGATTTCTAGCGCTTGTTCACCATTGTCTGGTTGGGAAATAATTAAGTTCTCGATATCAACCCCTAATTTCTCCGCATAATTTCTATCGAAAGCATGTTCAGCGTCTATAAAGGCAGCAATGCCACCCGCTTTTTGAGCTTCGGCAATGGCGTGTAAAGTCAAGGTTGTTTTTCCAGAAGATTCAGGCCCATATATTTCGATAATTCGCCCCTTTGGGTATCCATTTACACCCAATGCTAAATCCAATCCTAAAGACCCGGAAGAGATAGTTTCTACTTCTTCAACGGCTCTGTCTCCCATTTTCATTACGGTTCCTTTTCCGTAAGTTTTATCTAATTTATCAAGCGTTAGTTGTAATGCTTTTAATTTGGCTTCTTTTTCTGAACTCATCTTTTCCTTCATTTATGATACACTTATTTTTCGTAAAAATACTTCTTTTTTCTCAAGTTCCAAGGGCAGAATTTGGCGATTTTAAAAAGTTATCAGCATTGTTTTTGTAACAAAAATTGCCATTGAAATCACTTTATTTTCGAAGAATTGCTGCCCATTTTTCAAATCGTTTTTCGTCTTTTATGGCAAAGAAAGTTTGAGCCATATCAATCGCCATTTCTCTTTGTTGATTGTTGTTGGGACACATTTTCATTCCAAGTTCATATACTTTTTCAGCTTCTTCAAAATTATTAAGCTGTAAAAAAGCATACCCCAGTTCACGATACAATATATAATTTTTGGGGTCTTGCTTTAGTTCGGTTTTCAAGAGATCAATTGCTTTTTCGTAAAATCCTAATGAATTGTATGCAAACGACAATTCGAAAATCAGGTTTTTGGCATTCGGATTTTGAGAAAATGCTTTTTCTAAGATGGGTAAAGCCAAATCGCTTTGATGCACTTTATTATATTGATAACCTAAAAGCACTAATTCTTCAGGCGTTTTTTGACGGTCATCAAAGAGTTTTAGCCAAAGAGGCTTTTCTGGCAAGTGGAGCGCGGCTATTTGTTCGTTTTTCAACAAATATAAAGGTGGCGTTTTCGAGTCTAATGTTCTCTTTACAATAAAGTAGGAGGAGTTATTTTGTAGTTTCCAGTTCGAAAAAGAATCGACAGACAATTCGCTGTAATAGGCAAATGTAAATCCAATGATTTCATCTAAGTAGACATAACCCAATAGATAGTTTAGATCAGGAGTTTTTTGGGGCAAAACAACCCAATGGTCTACGGCGTTAAAATAGTCTGTTTCGAATTGGATATTGGGTTGTTTTCTAATTTGCCCCAAAATGACAGTACTGTATAAAAGCAGAATGGCAGGAATGAGATATCTGATTGGCATGGTGTGGATGTTAGATTGGCGTTTATAATTCAAAACTAGAAAGAACAGCGCTTCGACTTTTGAAGAATTTCTGCATCAATTGTTAAAATTGAGAAGCAACTCTCCTCATGCGAACAACTGAAAAAGAAATTATTTTAGTATTTTTGGCAAAATTTTTTAAATGGAAAAAATCATTTCATATCCTCTGTCAGCTCTAGCGATGCTATTGTTTTTTTTGGGTTTGATTGTTTTTCATCCGATTCAGTGGGTTTGTTTTAATGTATTTGGTTATCAAGCACATAAAAAAAGCGTTGATTACTTAAATTTCTGTTTGTTGCGCGTCGCTAATGTTATTGGCACTACTTTCAAATTTGAAAACAGAGAGGATATACCAGAAAACACGCCGCTTATAGTCGTTGCCAATCATCAAAGTTTATATGACATTATTGGAATCATTTGGTTTTTGAGGAAGTTTCACCCGAAGTTTGTTAGCAAAAAAGAATTGGGAAAAGGAATTCCAAGTATTTCCTACAATCTAAATCATGGCGGATCAGTATTGATTGACAGAAAAGACCCTAAGCAAGCCATTCCAACCATAAAGAAATTGGCCGACTATATTGAATTGCACAAACGTACCGCAGTTATTTTTCCAGAAGGAACAAGAAGTAAAGACGGAAAACCAAAGGAATTTGCGCAAAGTGGATTGAAAATATTATGCAAACATGCACCATCCGCTTATGTGGTTCCAATCACAATAAATGGCTCATGGAAATTAGTAAAGTTTGGATTTTTTCCCTTAGGTTTGGGAAATCGCCTTACCTTTACAGTTCATAAGCCAATGGCAGTCAAAGATTTTTCTTTTGAGGAATTGATGACAAGAACTGAATCATCAATTGTAAATTCACTGATATAAATATAGATTTTGACATTAGAAATCGCTAATCCAACATCTAAAATCTAAAATTAATAATGTCTATAAAAAACATCCGTCTAGAAGTCATGCAGTTTCTAGAAAACAAAGTAGAAGGTTTCATGGAAGAGTACTTGATTCCTGTTGAAAAAATTTGGCAACCGACTGACTTTTTACCCAATTCTGAAAGTGATACATTTTTTGAAGAAGTGAAAGAACTTCGCGAATTAGCCAAAGACTTGCCTTATGATTTTTGGGTAGCGATGGTTGGTGATACCATTACCGAAGAAGCGTTACCGACCTATGAATCTTGGTTGATGGATGTGGAAGGTGTTGATAA
>CANGTL010000071.1 GCA_947456815.1 Flavobacteriaceae bacterium | reverse complement strand
TTCGGAATCGAAGCGTTCTTACCAGGTTCACAAATTGATGTGAAACCAATCCGTGATTACGATGTATATGTAAACAAAATGATGGAATTCAAAGTTGTGAAAATCAACCATGAATTCAAAAACGTTGTAGTATCTCACAAAGCGCTTATCGAAGCGGATATTGAAGTACAGAAAAAAGAAATCATCGGTCAATTGCAAAAAGGACAAGTATTAGAAGGTGTTGTTAAAAACATTACTTCTTATGGTGTGTTCATTGACTTAGGTGGTGTTGACGGATTAATTCACATTACCGATTTATCTTGGAGCAGAATCAATCACCCAAGTGAAGTATTGGAATTAGACCAAAAATTAAATGTGGTTATTCTTGATTTCGATGATGAGAAAACAAGAATCCAATTAGGATTGAAACAATTGAACGCACACCCATGGGATGCTCTTGATGCTAAATTAGCAGTTGGAGACAAAGTGAAAGGTAAAGTAGTAGTCATCGCTGATTACGGTGCATTTATCGAAGTAGCTGAAGGTGTTGAAGGTTTGATTCACGTTTCTGAAATGTCATGGTCTACGCACTTGCGTTCGGCTCAAGATTTCGTAAAAGTAGGTGATGTTGTGGAAGCGCAAATCCTTACTTTAGATCGCGATGACCGTAAAATGTCATTGGGTATCAAACAATTGTCACAAGATCCTTGGACAGACATTACAGCGAAATATCCTGTAGGTTCTAAGCATACTGGTATCGTTCGTAACTTTACTAACTTCGGAATTTTCGTAGAATTGGAAGAAGGAATCGACGGATTGATTTACATTTCTGACTTGTCATGGACTAAGAAAATCAAACACCCATCTGAATTCGTAAACGTTGGTGAAAAACTAGACGTTGTTGTTTTAGAATTGGATGTTGATGGCCGTAAATTGTCATTAGGTCACAAACAAACGACTGCTAATCCATGGGATCAGTATGAGGATTCTTTCGCAGTAGGAACGGTTCACACCGGAACTATTTCTGAAATCGTTGACAAAGGAGCTACTGTTGAATTTGGTGATGATATCGTTGCTTTCATTCCTACGCGTCACTTAGAAAAAGAAGACGGTAAGAAATTGAAAAAAGGCGATGAAGCTGAATTCAAAGTAATCGAGTTCAACAAAGAATTCAAAAGAGTCGTTGCTTCTCACACAGCAATCTTCCGTGAAGAAGAAGAGAAAAATGTGAAAGCAGTAACTGAAAGTACAAGCAACGCTACTAATGCGCCAGCTGCTACTTTAGGAGACAATAATGACATTCTTGCTGGTTTGAAAGCGAAAATGGAAAAAAGCGAGAAAAAGAAATAATTTTTCTGCTGCAGATATAAAAGCCTCGAAGTGATTCGGGGCTTTTTTTGTTTTACCGCGAAATTTTTACTGCGAAATTTTACCGCAAGGAGCGCAAAGTTTGTCGCAAAGGACGCGATTAGTTTTTAAGAATATTTCCTTTGCGAACTTCGCGTAGACCTTTGCGAACTTCGCGGTTAAAAACCTAAATCCCCAAATAATTACTCGGACTAATCGCCAACAATTCTTTCTTAATCACTTTGGAAACGTCTAAAGTTTCAATGAAGTCATGAATCGCTTTTTTGTCGATGGTTGTATTGGTTCTGGTCAAACCTTTCAAAGCTTCATACGGATTCGGGTAACCCTCACGACGCAAAATCGTTTGAATCGCTTCAGCAACGACTGCCCAGTTTTTTTCTAGATCGTCTGAAATTTTAGCTTCGTTCAAAAGCAATTTGTCTAATCCTTTCAAAGTCGATTCGAACGCAATCAAAGTATGTCCAAAAGGAACACCAATGTTTCTCAAAACCGTACTGTCGGTTAGATCGCGTTGTAATCGAGATAACGGTAATTTCGCAGCCAGGTGTTCAAAAATAGCATTGGCCATTCCCAAATTTCCTTCCGAATTTTCAAAGTCGATCGGATTGACTTTATGCGGCATCGCCGATGAACCAATCTCTCCAGCTTTGATTTTTTGTTTGAAATAATCCATCGAAACGTAGGTCCAAATGTCGCGATCTAAGTCGATAAAGATGGTATTTATTCGCTTTAACGCATCGAAAAACGCGGCAAAATGATCGTAATGTTCTATTTGAGTAGTTGGAAACGAGTGATGTAAACCTAAAGTTTCTTCTACAAATTTATTCCCAAACTTGCGCCAATCTATTGCTGGATAAGCCACATGATGTGCATTGTAATTACCGGTTGCGCCGCCAAATTTTGCTGCAAAAGGCACATTGAATAACAAACGCATTTGCTCTTCCAAACGCTCCACAAAAACGGCAATTTCTTTTCCGAGTCGAGTAGGAGAGGCAGGCTGTCCGTGAGTTCTAGCCAAAAGTGGAATGTCGCTCCATTCGTCACTTAAGTCTTTCAATTTACTCACTAAAGCAATCAAAGACTTCAAATAAACTTCCTGGAACGCCTCTTTGGTCGATAATGGAATCGCAGTGTTATTGATATCCTGCGAAGTCAAACCAAAATGAATGAATTCTTTATACGCCGCCAAACCCAACGCATCGAATTTGTCTTTGATAAAATACTCGACCGCTTTGACATCGTGGTTGGTGATTTTCTCCGTTTCTTTGATGACTTGCGCATCTTCACTAGTAAAGTTCAAATACAAGTTGCGCAGTGATTCAAAAATGCCCACTTGAATTCCTTTAAGCTGAGGTAATGGCAATTCGCATAGTGCGATAAAATATTCCACTTCCACCAAAACGCGGTATTTGATTAAGGCTTCTTCGGAGAAATAGGCGGAAAGCGCTTGTGTCTTGCTTCTGTATCGCCCGTCAATTGGGGAAACAGCGTTGAGTTCATGTAAAGGATTCATGGCAGTAGTGTTGTTGTTTTTGAAAGCCCAAAGATAACGAGAAATATCTTGAATTGAATTTTAGATTTTCAATTTTTAAGGAGCTATTCCCGCTATCCGCTCTATCTTTTTTGTTTTGTCACCCCGAGCGCAGTCGAGGGGCTTTTCATAAAACAAAAAAGGATGCCGCTGCTATCGGGGCTATGCCACCCCACCCTTCGGGCACCCCTCCAGAGGAGGGGAAATCCACAAACCAACTACAACTCACAACCTACAACTCACAACAGTTTCCCCAACTCTTTCGCCACGATTCTCATGCCGTTTGAACCCTTCGTAGCAATGATCTTAAGATTACTCGGCGCATTCGAGATTGTTGCTGGATGCGGATCGATATAGTATATCGGAATATTGTTTTTAGTGTAATGGAGCAAACCAGCCGCTGGATATACTTGCAATGAAGTACCAATCACAATCAAAACTTCCGCTTTTTGAACTAACGCAATTGCGGCGTCGAGTGCTGGAACCGCTTCACCAAACCAAACAATATGCGGTCGAAATTGGTAGCCGTCCGGATCAACATCGCCCCAAATTAAGTCGTGCTGCCAGTCTATGATGTGGTTTTCATTTCCCATCGAACGAACTTTAAACAGCTCGCCGTGCAAGTGCAAAACGTTCGAGCTTCCGGCTTGTTCGTGCAGGTTATCAACGTTTTGGGTGATGATATGCACGTCGAAATCATTTTCTAGTTCCGCCAAAATATGATGCCCTTGGTTGGGTTTGACTTCATGCAATTGTCTTCGACGTTGGTTATAGAAATCGAGTACCAGTTCAGGATTCCTTTGAAAACCTTCTGGTGTGGCGACATCCACGACATTGTGGCCTTCCCAAAGTCCGTCGCTATCGCGGAAGGTTTTGATTCCGCTTTCTGCAGAGATGCCGGCGCCTGAGAGAATGACGAGTTTCTTTTTTATAGCCACGAATGCACGAATTATTTTTTTACAAAGTATATAAAATTAGTGAATTCGTGGCGAATCATTTATTTTTGGCAAAATTATTTACGCATGATTGACTTCGCATATCTAGAATATTTAGAAGGATTTTTAACGGAAAGCCGTAAATCCAAGTTTTTAAAAGTGCTAGCGACGCGCACCAATCACTTTACGGTGGCGATTGAAGATGTTTTTCAACTGCACAATACGAGTGCGGTCATGCGGAGTTGCGAGGTTTTTGGGATTCAGCAATTGAACGTTGTGGAGGAAAAATTCGGTAAGAGTATCGATAAAGAAATTGCCATGGGTGCACAGAAATGGGTGGATGTTAACAGGTTTGAGAGTATTTCGGATTGTATTCACAATCTTAAATCAAAAGGGTATCGCATTATCGCTACGACGCCACACGAGAACGATTGTTTGTTGGATGATTTTGATATTGGGCAACCGGCGGCTTTGTTTTTTGGTACGGAGCGCGATGGACTTTCAAAAGAAGTTTTAGATCAAGCGGATGGGTTTTTGAAAATTCCGATGGTGGGTTTTACGGAGAGTTTGAACATCTCAGTCTCGGCAGCGATTATTATTCAGAACTTGATGAGCAGATTGCATAAATCGGACATCGCCTGGGCTTTGAATGAAGATGAAATACTAGAAAAACGATTGGATTGGGCTCGAAAGTCGATTAAAGATATTAAGCGAATTGAGGCGAGGTATTATAATATCTAACATTATATTATTTTGTCAATTGTCCCAAAAGGATTTATGTCTATTACCAGTACTGATTTATTTTTTTAATCATTGTTTTTCATTTTGAAGAGCATAATGTTTTTTTAAAGAAAGAAAACGTTTCTCAATAATGGTATAAGACAACCACGAAATGGTAATGAGCAGGATGGTATTCTCCAATAAAAATAGTTGCTCCCAATAGGTAATGAACAATAGGTCTGGCAATAGCGGATTTAAGTAAATATTGATGAATTTCAAATTTACCATCGTAGGAATAATGTTGTGGTATAAATAGATACCGTAACTAATTTTGCCCAAGAACATAAGAACTCGATTGTTCAAAAAAACTTTGAATGTAAAAGTTTCTCTATCACTATTCAAAACGATATAGGTTATTATCCATAGCGCTACTACAGATGTCAAAGTTCGTTGCGGAAGTAGTATCCATTTATGCTCAACAATACCATGAATTAATAATAAAAGGCAGCCTATAGCTGGGTATGTTATTACTGAGTAGAACTTTTTTAATTTTTCGGGGGCGTAAGTAATTATCCAAGATAGTATCGCTCCAAGTCCAAAAGCATCAAAGCACGTATGAGTTAGTATGACATTCATTCGAATACCGTCCAAAACAGATTGACTTATGATACCAGTTAAAATGAAGAGGGCTGCTATGTGAAGTAAATATTTCTTATTTATGAAAAGGATAATTAATGGCCAAATCAAATAAAATTGTTCTTCAACCGCTAATGTCCATAAGTGTGAGAGTATTCCGTCCCATTGTTGCGTATTATAAAAGTAAAAATTAGAAGTATAGGTCAAAAAATAAATATAGGAAGATTGAATATTAGTCCCTGTACTTTTTGCAAAAATTAGTAATAAAAAAATTGCTAAATAGTAAATAGGGAATATTCTTAGTGTACGTCGAAGATAGAAATTCTTTAATATGGTTAATTTAGGAATGTTTAATATCTCACCATTATTTCTAGCTTCAAATAAAATTCTTGTAATTAAAAATCCACTCAGAACAAAGAAAATATCAACGCCTATAGCACCATTCGGTATATAGTTGATTGCATTTGTCGGTAGTATCCAATGACTAATGATAACGAGTAGTACTGCAATAGCTCGTAAGCTGTCTAATTGTTTGATATAATTCATTTTTTGACAGAACTGAGTAGTTAAAAAAAATCGTCTTAGTAGAGTTGAACATTGGGATATTCGACATTTAACTTTAGCAAATGTAAAAGAATAAATGTAAAACGCAAATGCCGATTAGCTTGCTTGAGGTTATGAGTTGTTCTTAAGATTCTGAAAGCCTAGCCCCGATTGTAGCGGTTATCCTTTTTTGCTGATCAGAAGCCCCTCGACTGTGCTTCGACTCCGCTCAGCATAAACTACCTTGGGGTGACAAGCACAAAAGATAATAGCGGAAAGCGGGAAATAGCTCCCAAAAAAACTTAGCAACTCAGCGACTCAGGCACTCAGCGACTATTTTTTCTTCAACACTTTATAATCTTCGTAACAGCCGCTAATGGCATCCATGATTTGAAGGTCGTTTGCCGTTTTGATAAAGGATTCGGAGTAGTTGCAATGATCTAAGATTTCGGCAATTTCCTTTTTGTCGATACCGAGAAGGACTGCTAA
>CANGTL010000070.1 GCA_947456815.1 Flavobacteriaceae bacterium | reverse complement strand
TTTACATCGCAGACAAAGTGATAATGCGAAGTAATAGGATAAGTCACAAACAACTCACTATCCAGAGTCAGCTTTGGTCAACCGGCTATTAACAAAAAAAGCCTCAAATTGAGGCTTTTTAAACGATTATCGTAGTCCGTACGGGAATCAATATTTTCGCGATTTGTGCCAATAAATCCAAATAATTCATTTTTGGTTCTTATTAGAACTATTTAAAACCGACTAAACCTTGACCCATACCTTGACCCATTTTATATTTGTGTATGGCTACCATTAAATTCATTCAAAAGCTCAAACTTACAAAGTCCGGTAAAGCGCCTATTTATGTCGCTATTTATGATAAGGACGATACCGAATTAATTTATACCAGGGAACGAATACAGCCCTCTTTTTGGGATAAAGCAAACCAGTGTGTTAGGCATGTTAAGAATTTGCCAGCCGATGCCTCAGATGTCTCTTCTCTCATTACCAACATTAAAGCCGAGGTTGAAGCCTGTAGAGCTGAATTGAAGCGTAAAAAACAAATTGAACCATCCGCTTATGCTATCAAGGCCGAATACGAGAAAAAACTAAGGAAAAGAGAGGCGAAGGAACGAATTAAAGAATCTGCATCTAAAGAAAACGAGAAGGCGGTAACAGTCTTAATGGACAAGTGGATATCTTCTCTGAATCATCAACCTTTAACTATCAAAACAGTCAATGACAGCCTTAATACGTTTAAAGATTTTCTTAAAGCCACGTTCCAGTCAGGAATAGAAGTAAAAGAGCTTACCCAAGAGATCGTGATCGATTACAGTAAATGGTTAAGCGATAAGAGAAAACTTGCCGACAGCTCCCACGGTAAGAGAATGAAGCATTTAAGACAATTCCTCAATACACTGAGGCTAGCATTTGACCCATCAAAAATAGAAATCAAACACTATACAAAACCTATCATACATCTTACAATGATTGAGCTAAAGCAGTTAGAAAATGTGGACGTATCTTATGATAGATTGTTAGATAAGGCAAAAGACATGTTCCTGCTTGGCTGCTATACAGCGTTAAGAGTATCAGATTTAAAACGTATTACTCCCTCAACTATACAAAATGATGAAATAGTAATTACAACAAAGAAAACAGGTGAACACTTAACTATTCCAATTCTTCCGGAAACTGAGAAAATTCTTAAAAAGTACAAGAACTACTCTCCTCCTATTAGTGAACCTTTATTGAACTTCAATATAAAAAAAGTTTGTAAAGAGGCAGGAATCACGTCACCAATAAAAATAACTACCAAGCGGGGTGGTATGAAGATCGATACTGACTACCCAAAATACAAGTTAATAAGCAGTCACATAGCGGGAAAAACATTTATTTCGTTGGCCCCCGAACGTTGGAAAATGCAACCTCATGAGATTGCTGCCATAACAGGTAAAAATATCCAGACCCTTTTAACTCACTATTTCAAAAAGAACACTGCAAGCGCAAAGCAAAAGATGTTAGGATCGGAAAACAACGATAAAATGAATATCGCCTAGGAAATGTTTACAACGTGGAAAATTCAGAAAAATGAGTAATGCACCTAAGACATGTCAAACGTTTTAAAAGCAAATAAAGAACACACACTTCAATGTCTCAAGTTAATCTTGGGGCCTTCTAGCTTCCTTTAATTTGAAAGAAAAGTAGGATTCGTTTTTGATTTCGACCGCGTTTTCAATTGATGATTCCGAAAAAAATACTATTTTTAATTTATCAGGAACTTATTGTTTACGTGGATTATGCACAAATGAAGATTGCAGAATGAAAAAGTCGCTAGAGGAAATCATGGATGGTGTAAAGGCTATTCTGACAAAAGCGGGATTAAGTGATAAAGACTTTTTTTTATTCTTTTGCGAACACATATTACGAAGGGCTGTAGTGGATTTTAAACGAGATAAAAGATTCTTTAAGAAGTCTTTAAATGATCATGATGATTTCTGGAAACTATTAAAAGAGATCAATTCAAAGAGGCAAGAATATGCATCGCTCCGATTTCCTTTAGATCCCGAAGGCACACAACTTAGGCCGAAACTGCTGGAAGAAGTTAAAATTTCGGTAAAAGGCAGCAAAGAAAAATATGTCTTTAAAAGTGATTTTATCGTAGGTTTTTTTGAGTTAGCTATTTGGGAACAGGTTGGGTATGGCAAAGACCTTCATATTGAAGAAAAGATCCGTAAGCAGTTGCTTTTAGAAGAACCTGAAGCAGTACCCAGAGAACTTTTCGATTCTCTTGAAAAAAAATTTACGGAAGCAGGTATAAAAATGGAAGCACAGGATTTAATGAGGATAGTTTCTGAGGTTTTGGAAATTGTAAATGTATTCCCAATTAGTAAATCCCACAACCCTAAAAATAATCACGCCACAAGAGTTAGAAATCATCTATATAAAAGTAAAGGTTCTAAAAAGGCCTAGCATTTATTTAAAAAAAAATGCGTCACTTAGATTGTTAGTATTCCAACAATTTTTTGTTCTAAAAAAACTCTATTTTGATTGTTATTTAGATTCTAAGTTTTTGTGAGTCAATAATTATTTCATTTTTCTTTGCATGGTCGATTAGCAACTTTTAGAAACAGCTTATCGATTTTTTAATGCATGAATGAAATGGATAAACAGCTTGTCACCATAAAAAAAGCTCACGAAGCTACTGGCTCTTCTACTTCATTTTTCAAGCAACTCCTTCGCGAAAAAATGCTTACACGATATAAAATAAAAAGCGCAACATTTATTTCTCTTACAGAATTCAATCAGCTAGGTAAACCAAAGTAACCTTTTAAATAAAAAGGCCGGAGTTCCAGCTCCGGCCAAAAAGTAAACAAGGATATGAAAGCAAAAGTAATTCAAAACTCCTCTTAGCGCAAGCGGAAATCTAAAATCCGTTTAGTCGTGCGCACGATTTAACTGATTCGTTTTTTTTTTTTTTTTTGAAGTGGCCACTACGTGACCGCACAGAAACTTATTGCCATTTTTTTTCATAAAATAAGCAGTTCAGTGTGTGCGGGATGTGCAGGGAAATCTTTTGGATAAAAGATGTTCCAGTTTTTTAGTGCTAAATGTTATGGACGTTCAGAACGTTCTTAAAAAATTCACAAATTATGAAACAAGTAAATGAAAATGGATGGGATAGGGAAGGAAGTACATACGTCCGTATAATCACTTTTACAGACGGCAAGCAGCTGACTGGATACTCAAAAAAAATCGGTAATAACGAGAGGCGAAATCCGGTTGACGGACTCACAAACTGGATTCTGCGAGACTATATCGGTGGTTATCTTGATGCGAGAAGTGATAAAGCAATTGCTAACCCAACTTCGAGGATTGATTATTATTTAAATCAAACCCAAGACCGCATAATCTCTTTAACCTACGCTGCGCCCGATTGGACGCAGAAAGCTGCCGAGAACAAAAAGCTTTTCAATTGGATAAATCGCCTTTATGCCATGATAAGGGCAGGCAAGTCATCTTCCGAAATTGAGAATTTGCTCATGGTTCGAACCCGAGAACGAAATCGAGATGCACTAGATTATTCCATAAAGCGATTCTTTACACTTAGCGATTTGAATTTTTATTTCAATCTCCTGTTAGAACAGAAACGTTATCCGGCTGACTCAATACATCATTTTTACCGCGAGTACAAATCGAAGTGGTTTTCACCGCATGGATCTGTTTCACAATTAAACACAAAAGATAATAACTTATGAGAAGTTCTCGAATAATAACTGTATCTAACCATAAAGGCGGAACTGGGAAAACAACATCCACATTAAATGTCGGCAAGGCACTTTCTAATTCGGACGTGAAATGCTTATTGGTGGATATCGATTCCCAGGCCAATTTATCTCAGTCTCTTAGAGCTGACGAAGAGGTTATGACAATAGCGGATGCATTAAGTCGCAAGATAGATCATCTCCCGATAAAGGTAATTGACGATTTTTTACATATCGTACCGGCTTCGCTAGAACTTTCATCTGTAGAGCCGGGGCTTTACTCAAATTTCACAAACTACTTTTTACTTAAACAATTATTGGACAAGGTGAGAGATAACTATGATTTTATAATAATAGACTGCCCACCCTCTCTTGGTATTTTAACCCAGAATGCTTTAATCGCTTCAGATAGTATTTTGATTACTGTGCAATCGCAATTTTTATCCTTGAAAGGACTAAATACTATTTATAATCTGGTTCAAACCATTCAAGAAAAGCTAAATCCAACTCTTAAAGTTGAAGGCCTTCTATTAACACAAACAAATAACACACGATTAAGCAAGGACATCGTTTCGTCTCTTAAAAAGTCTTTTCAAGGAAAAGTATTCTCTACTACGATTCGTCAAAATATTTCATTGGCTGAAGCTAGTGCATCTCGTCAGGATATTTTTAGCTATAAACCTAATAGCTATGGTGCGATCGATTATATGAACCTCGCTAAAGAAATATTGCTATGAAAAAGGGTTTTGAAGATCTGTTGGGCAATGCTATTGCCGGAAAGGATCAAATTGATAAATCAATCAAAGATCGAATAATCGTCAGGGAAGATTTTAAAGCTTTGATTCCACCTCTTTCTGAGGAAGAGTTAAAAGTTTTAGAAGAAAATATTTTAATGGAAGGAATTAGAGATTCATTGACAGTTTGGTCATTTGGGTCAGAGTACATATTGATCGATGGTCACAATCGATTTTCTATTTCTCAAAAGCATGGACTTGATTTTGAATTTAAGATTGTTTCATTCAACGATGAAGAAGAGGTTCGCGATTGGATGATACGAAATCAACTTGGACGAAGAAATCTTTCTCCGGAACAGCAAAGCTATTTACGAGGCTTGCGTTACAATCGAGAAAAATCGCAAGGGAAAAGAACTGACTTAACTTCGGATCAAAATGATACAAAGTTAGGTTTGTCAACAGCGGCTATTTTAGGTAAGGAATACAATGTTAGCGAGATAACCATTAAGCGGGATTCTGAGTTTGCCGACAATATTGATACAATTGGCTTTGGCGATCCAGCATTGAAACAAGCGATTTTGCGAGGGGATTCTAAACTTTCAAAGAAGGAAATTAATTCAATCGCTAAAGAGCAATCTTCGGATAATGGTAGGGGGGTTACCCAAAAACAGTCGAAGGTGCCAGCTAGTGAGATTATTGGCATAGCCTTCCAATATGTGCAAATTGAAAAAAGATCAATTGAACAAATCTATTCAGCACTTGGCAAAGAACCGGGTAGTTTAAAGCCTCAAGAGTATTTTGTCTCATGGAAAGCACTAAACCAAGATGCTAACAGATGAACTGTTTAGAGGCACTAGCAAGACGTGTTTTGAGGCCACGAAAACTGCGTAATCGTGTCTCAAAACAGTCTTGATTTTTTCTTAACGCTCCGCTAAAAAAATAATGGCACGTCCAAAGCAAACCATTGTAAGAGGAGAGGTTATTAGAGTCCGTTTTACCTCGACAGAAAGAAGGATTCTTAAATCATATGCTGAACGCTATGGAATAACAGTATCCTCATTCATTCGTGCCAAAGCATTGGATCATACGTTAAACGCCAGGCTAAATCCAGAGGAAATTATTTTCCTAAGAGCATTGATCGGGATGGCAAATAACATAAATACGATCACAAGAAAGGTACATATAGGCGATCATTATCAAATGGAACTTTCAGAGGTGTTGAGTGAAATAAATACTCAAATCAAAAAACTAAGATGATAAGTAAAGTGATAATCGGTAGAACTTTCGGATGCTGCAGCTACGTAATGAAAAAAGAGGGTGCGGAAATACTCTTTTCAAATGGTATAAGACACGATTCTATTTCAAATGCAGTGAAGGATTTTGAAGCGATAAGGAACCTCCGGCCAACTTTAAAAAATGTGGTAATTCATTCATCAGTCAGTTTTGCATACGAGGATAAACAACACGTTACAAATGATTTAATGATTGAGATCGGAATGAAGTTTCAGAAACGACTTGGATTATCAGAATTTCAAACAATATGTGTTCGGCATCATGACGCCAAGCACGAGCATTTTCACTTGATAATAAATAGAGTAGGGTATAACAGAGAAGTTGCCTCAGATCATTTTATTAAGAACAGAGCAGCTAGAACGTGTGACGAACTTGAGGTAGAGTATGGCCTAACCGTTGCCCGAGGTCATGGAATAAGTACATCCATAAAGCACCGAGATAAACACAAAGATAAAATCAAGGAATTAATCAAGTCTGAAATACATAGTGGCTTAAGGTCCGGAATTACAACTTTAGAGATGCTCACCAATTTCTTAGCCAAGCAGGGGATTGAAATGAGGGTACAATACCAAAGCACTGGGAGAGTAAATGGACTTAGCTTCAAAAAGGAAAACATTGCCTTAAAGGGGAGTGAAATTGATAAAGCATTTTCATACAAAAGACTCTCCAAGCAATTGAATTTAAGCGTTCAAATCCCTTCTCATATCGAAAATAAACTTAATACCAATAAACAATTAGACTATGAAAGATGATGATTTAGAAATCCTGTTAGAAGGCTTAGCTGGTGATGTATCAGCGATCCTAAAAAAGCTCAATGGCGCAAAAGTAGGCGGGGACTACCCAGACATAGCACCCCTGCACTTGGAACTTAAAAAGATTAGCACAGAACTTCAAACGCTAAACGCTCAAGGTAGGCAACCCACAATGTCAAGCGAAACAATTGTTGATCAACAACGATTAATTGATCTCAAGATTCAGTTAGATCGAATCGCATTAAAGCTAAGCCGGGAAGATAATCTGATAGATTATTATTTCTCGCCATTTAAAACGTTTCTCAAGACAATA
>CANGTL010000069.1 GCA_947456815.1 Flavobacteriaceae bacterium | reverse complement strand
GCAGAAGCCATTCTGTCCATAAATCCGTGCTTATTTCTTCTTTTTCTTTTCGATGGTTGAAACGTTCTTTTGCTCATTGCTTTGTATCTTTAAAATCTGATTTAATTTGTCGAGTGATTCTGAGAATATGTATTTCCAAAACCGAGTGCAAATATACAAAGTCTTTTTTTTCTAGCAAGTAGTTTTATAAAAATATTTTAAAATCCTTTTACTATCTTTGGGCACATATAAAAACACACATTATGTTTCACAAATTTATCAAATTAATAATCGCCGGATTGATTATCATTACTGGGATTTGGCAGATGACGGAAGGTTATATCGGCAACGGAATTTTCTTAATTATTCTATCAGCCTTTCCAATTATTTTATACTTTAAGAACGAATTTATCTTATTGGCGTTTCTTCGATTGCGAAAACAAGATTTCCCTGGCGCGCAAAAATGGTTGTCTTATATCAAAAATCCAGAGACAGCTTTGGTAAGAAAGCAACAAGGTTATTTTAATTATTTGCATGGCATTATGCTTTCTCAAACCAATTTGATTCAAGCGGAGAAATATTTCAAAAAAGCCATCGAATTGGGTTTGAATATGGATATGGATTTGGCTGTTGCCAAACTCAACTTAGCAGGCGTAGCGCTTACTAGAAGGCGAAAACTGGAAGCGACGAATTTGCTTAATGAAGCCAAAAAGCTCGACAAACAGAATATGTTGAAAGAGCAAATTACGATGATGAAAGAACAGATGAAGAAGATGTAATCGACTTCAATTTTGAGATATTTGGCCGGAGAGATGACCGCATAAAAAAAGCGCTTTTTAAGCGCTTTTCTTTTTTAATATCCCGATAATGGAATTTGTATTTCGTATCGTTTCTTTCCTTGGTTAATCAACTTTTTATCTCGCAACCATGGATTGTGAATTTTCAATATTTTGTAATTGATTCCTTGTGATTTTGCGAACGAAGCCAAATCTGGAATCGAACTATCAACGGTAATTACTTTCGACGGGAGGTTCACATACATCTCATTGACATCTACTATAAAGCCAAATTTCTCTGGACTTTTCATGATTTCTTTTAAAGCTAAGATTCTGAATACATATCGTGAAGTCTCGTCATTGAGCAATAAATCATAATAGCTTTCCACTTGTTGCATTTCGATTTGCTTGGTAACTCCAGTCATTCCACCGTTATACGACGCAGCTGCCAAAGTCCAATTTCCAAATTTTGCCTTAGCCTCTAAAAGGTACTTACATGCCGCTTCAGTCGATTTCTCTAAATGATATCTTTCGTCGACCATATCATTCACTTCCATTCCTTTTTCTTTAGCAGTAGCGGGCATAAACTGCCAAACGCCTCTCGCTCCAGCCGGAGAAACCGCATTAACCAAACCACTTTCGATTACTGCCAAATATTTGAAATCATCTGGCACTCCGTACTTCGCTAAGATTGGCTCTATAAGAGGAAAAACCCGATTGGCTCTTTTTATAATTAATAAAGTCGTAGCATCTAAATTGGCATTGATTAGCAATTCACGATCTAGTCTTTCTCTAACATCTGCCATTTGAAGTGGCGCCGCTTCTCCAGCAAAATCAATACTTATGGGGAAAAACTGAGACGTTCCTTCTTTCGTGATTTTATTCTTCTTTTCCGTTGAAATCCCGTATACGAAAGCACCGCTAATAAAAAAAACAATAGCGATTATTCCAATTCTCTTAGTCCAGTTCATGATATTTTTTTTTGTATTGTAAACTTACAAAACTTCTTATGTTTGGGGATTATTCTTTAAGAATAATTTTAGGCAAATTTTCGTTCAACCAACGATACTTACTCAAGATCATAATGTGAGTTCCGCCTTTCACAGCAATGCAATCTTTGATATTCTTAATCGGAAACACTTCATCTGCATCACCGTGTATATGAATTACTGACTTATCCGGTTTTGTCCTGTCCCAAAGTATCATTTGTTCAATGGCCCACTCCAAGTAGTACTTATGTCGAACAGATAAAAATTTCTCGTACAATTTCAACCGTTGTTTGACCGCATTACCAAACGAAAAATTATTCAAAATGTCAATATTCTGAAGCAAAGTCGTTGGCACCAACTTATAAGCCTTTGTAGATTTAATTATTTTCATACGCAAAGGAACTTCCAAATTTGTCTTGACACTTGAAATTATGATCAATTTTCTGACTTTCAAAAAAACAGCCATTTCCTGAACCAATACACCGCCAAAAGAAACACCTACCAAAACAACGTCCTCTTCCTTAATTTTACTTGCCATTCTCTTGGCATAGGAATATAATGTTTCCTTTTTAAGCGGAATTTCCCACTCCAATAAATGGATTTCAAAAACCGCTTCATCCAACCGAATTCTCTCGAATATCGCTGAACTAGCTGCCAAACCTGGCATGAAATATACTGGTACTTTTGTCATATTATGCGTAACGTAAATACAAGGACAAGATTATATGAAAAATCAATTAATTCTCGAGAAAATAATCTCGTGAATTCGACACTTCTTAAATCGCTCCAATACTTGGAAGCAAGTTAGTTAAATTCAAGCCTTCTAGTTCTTCATTGTGTATTATTCTTATCAAATTCGATATTTTATCATTAAAAAAACTTACATTTGTGGTCTCATTCTTCTAAAGATTTATTCCCAAATCAAAATCTCATCGAATCAATGATTAAAAGCAAGTGTAGGTATACATGCTTGCTTTTGAAAGAAATTTTTGCACAAGATTTTAAATATTATTAATACTACAATTTGATTATGGAAGCAGCAATCACAATAGAAATCAAAGACAATACCTTTGCAAGACAATTTGAAACTGTCGTAGCGGAAGGTTTGATTTCTGTAGAGTATTCTTTTCAAGAGAAAAAAATTTTCTTGACAAAAATAAATACTCCAGACGGATTCACTGATGAAGATTTTATTACGGAACTATTAAGAAACATCATGAATATTGCCTACGAAAGAAAACTTAAAGTAGTTCCTATTCTTCCTAAAATCGCATTGTTTTTTAGAAAAAATACAATATATAGAGATTTATTGCCTCCTGGAATTAAGATCTAATTTCATAAAAAAACAGCTTAGAAATTCTAAGCTGTTTTTTTATACTTCTATATGGATGAACTCCATTCGAACACTGCCATCATCATCAATTCTGGTCAAATTGATTTCGTGTAAAGTGTTCACCAATTCCGGATTCCACGGTGTTTTTACTTTGACGTAGTTTTCCGTAAATCCGTGAATATAACCTTCCTTATTTTCGCTTTCAAACAAAACGGTTCGATTGGTTCCCAATTGACTTTCATAAAAAGCCCGGCGTTTCTTCACCGATAATCCGCGCAACATTTTACTCCGTTTCGCTCGAACATTCGCCGGCACAACACCAGACATCAAAGCTGCTTCGGTATTGTCGCGCTCCGAATACGTAAACACATGCAAATACGAAATATCCAAATCATTCAAAAAATGATAGGTTTCTAAAAAATGCTCATCGGTCTCGCCGGGAAATCCAACAATCACATCTACGCCAATACAAGCGTGCGGCATGACTTCACGGATTTTGCTCACGCGTTCCGTATAAACTTCACGCAGATAACGACGTTTCATCAATTTCAAAATGTCGTTGCTGCCCGATTGCAGCGGAATGTGAAAATGTGGCACAAAAGTTCTGCTTTTCGAAACGAATTCGATGGTTTCGTTCTTCAACAAATTCGGCTCAATCGACGAAATTCGCAAACGTTCAATGCCATCCACTTTGTCGAGTGCCTGAACAAGTTCTAAGAAAGTATGTTCATGTTTTTTGTTGCCAAATTCCCCTTTGCCGTAATCACCGATATTCACTCCAGTTAGTACAATTTCCTTGATGTTCTGCTGTGAAATTTCGTAGGCGTTTTTCAACACATTTTCTAAAGCATCGCTACGAGAAATCCCGCGTGCCAATGGAATGGTACAATACGTACATTTATAATCGCAACCATCTTGCACTTTCAAAAAGGCTCGGGTTCGGTCGCCGATGGAGTAACTTCCTACATAAAAATCAGCTTCGGCAATCTCGCAAGAATGCACTTCACCAAAATCATTTTTAGACAAGTCGTTGATGTAATCGGTAATCTTAAATTTTTCTGTCGCACCCAACACCAAATCAACGCCATCTACCGCAGCCAATTCTTCCGGTTTCAATTGCGCATAACAACCCACCGCCGCTACAAAAGCTTTGTCATTGCGCTTCATGGCTTTCTTCACCACTTGCTTAAACTGCTTGTCGGCATTATCCGTCACCGAACAGGTGTTGATGACATAAATATCCGCCACTTCCTCAAAATCAACGCGATCAAAACCTTCATCTTGAAAATTCCGAGCAATAGTAGACGTTTCCGAAAAATTCAGTTTGCAACCCAGCGTATAAAAAGCGACTTTCTTTTTGGTATTCATAGTTTGATTTTTGGGGCGATTCCCGTCGAAAAAGACGGGTCGGGCTATACGTTCCATTTTTTTTTGTTTCGCCACCCTAAGCGCGAAGCTTGTCACACCGAGCGCAGTCGAGGTGCGAAGGGCTTTCGTCAAACAAAAAAAGATTTCCACTGCTATCCCTATCGCGGATCCCGTTGAGAAAGAAATTAATCCTCAAAAACGGACGACAAAAGTACACACAAAAATCGATTAGAAAAAATAACATTGTTGTATTTTGGAACTAGCTGTCAATAGATTATAATTTCAAAATCAATCAGTTGCCCTAGCCCCGATAGCAGCAAGTATCCTCGCAGAGATACTGCGGATAGCGGGAATAGCTTCTAATAAAAAAACCACAACTGCAGTACAATTGTGGTCATTATTAATTATTCATTATTAACTATTAATTATCCTCGGTATTTTTTCGTCAGTTCAAAAACGTGTTCCAAAATTCTAGCTTCTTTTTCATCAAACTCCACATGACGGCGCGACATTACAATCCCTGCGGTTTCAAAAGCTTTTTTGGTGATGTAAGTCGAAAATCCCGCGGCACCGCCCCAAGAAAAACTCGGGACAAAATTGCGAGGAAACCCAGCACCAAAAATATTCGTGCTCACGCCCACAACCGTTCCGGTATTAAACATGGTGTTGATACCACATTTGCTGTGATCGCCCATCATCAAACCACAAAACTGCAATCCGGTTTTGGCGAAACTCTCGGTTTCGTAGCTCCACAATTTGACTTCTTCGTAGTTGTTTTTAAGATTCGAATTATTGCTGTCCGCGCCAATGTTGCACCACTCGCCCAATACTGAGTTGCCTAAGAAACCGTCGTGTCCTTTGTTGGAGTAGCCGAACAATACGGAGTTATTGACTTCTCCTCCAATACGACAATGTGGACCAACAGTCGTGGCGCCATAGACTTTAGTTGCCAATTTGACTTGCGCATCTTCGCATAGCGCAAAAGGCCCACGAATGACAGAGCCTTCCATGATCTCGGAATTCTTTCCTATATATATTGGACCAGTAGAAGCATTTAGCGTGACAAACTCCAACTTCGCTCCTTCTTCAATAAAAATATTTTCGGGTGAAATCACATTAACGCTTTTCGGAATCGGTTGCGACTTGCGGTCTTCTGTCAACAATTCAAAATCTTCCCGCAGCGCGGCGTCATTTTTTGCGAAAATGTCCCACGGATGCGCAACAAACAGGCAATCGTTTTGGTATTCTATAATTTCATACTTGTCAAAATCAACTTCCTCTTGCGTGTCTTGAGTATAAAAAGCAATGACTTCTTCGCCTTTAAAAATGGCTTGATTGGGTTCGAGGTTTTTGACCATCTCCGATAAAATATCATTGGGTAAGAAAGAGGCGTTGATCATCACATTTTCCTCCATTTCGACCATGGGATATTTTTCCGAAAGGTATTCTTCAGTTAGTGTCGTCGTGGTGGTTCCTAAATGTTTTTCCCATTTTTCTCTAATGGTCAGAATCCCGATACGAATATCCGCCACTGGACGCGTGAAAGTAAATGGTAATAACGCATTGCGCACAGTTCCGTCAAATAGTATGTAGTTCATGGTGTTGATTCGGTTATTTGTTTAATCGTGTAATCGAAAAATAAAAATCTGTTTCAAAGTTTGTGAAAAAAATCCGTTCAGCAAAGCCTTATGCCAAAGTTTCTATTTTTATAAAGTTGAACTAGTATGAGTTTTAATTTGGCGGGATATTGATTACAATGATAAGTTTTGATTTTGAGCCACGAATCCACGAATTAAAAATATTAGAATTCGAGAATTCGTGGCTGAAAAAAATTTACAAACTTTTAGCTTAGTGCTGCTTTCAGTCTTTTTGAAGCCAATAAAAAAGCCTCTCCAAACGGAAAGGCTTTCTTATATTTTGAACACTGTATTTCTTATTTACCGTGTTTAGCGTATTTAGTTTTGAATTTATCGATACGACCTGCTGTATCAATAAGTTTAGATTTACCGGTGTAAAAAGGGTGAGAAGTTCTGGAGATCTCCATTTTCACTACAGGATATTCAACGCCTTCGTGTGTGATTGTTTCTCTAGTTTCAGCAGTAGATTTAGTGATAAAAACTTCGTCATTCGACATGTCTTTGAAAGCAACTAATCTGTAATTTTCTGGGTGAATTCCTTTTTTCATGGTAAATTTTATTTTTCTTAATGGTTATAAGTAAGTTTTGCGGCTTCTCTCTTGAAAAGGTATAAACGCCTTATAACTTTTTACTATATTATTTTTGAGTGTGCAAATTTACACTTATTTTTTAAAAATCAAATGTTTATTTACTTTTTTTAAATGAATATCTGAAACATATTTTATAGTCTGTAAAATGGGAATTGTTATATTTGTAGCTTAAT
>CANGTL010000068.1 GCA_947456815.1 Flavobacteriaceae bacterium | reverse complement strand
GGTTTGTTTTTGACCACAGCCCAATAGGTTTTCTGCGTTTCTCGTGCGCTAAACATTTCGTTCAATCTAGTTAATGCCTTAGTTGTTCTAGCAAAAACGACAATGCCCGATGTCGGTCGGTCTAATCTATGAACAACACCGAGAAAGACGTCGCCAGGTTTGTTGTATTTGTCTTTGATATATTCTTTGACTACTTCTGACAGTGGTTTGTCACCAGTTTTGTCACCTTGCACAATATCTCCCACGCGTTTATTGACGACAATAATATGGTTGTCTTCGTGAAGGATTTGGAGGTTGGATTTTGTGGAAATTTCTTTCAAAAGGATAATTAGATTTTTAGACGCGCTTCGCTTTTAGATTATTCGAAAGTTCATTTTAAGGTTGAGCGAAATTTGGATATCATTTTTATGATATTTTCTAATGAATTAATTAGTAATTCTAATTTTTCTGTATTAATAAATTTTAAGTCTGAAGCAATTAATAATTGTGTCTCGATTTCATATGCAGAACCAATTGCGATTTCTAAAAATCTTGAAAAATCTTTGTTCGAATTTCTGGAGCTTCCTTCTGCAATATTAGATGGGATTGATACTGAAGCTCTTCTCAATTGATTAGTTATTCCAAATTTTTCATCATTTGGGAATAGCGCCGTTACTTCATAAATGGAAGTACAAAACTGCCTACTTTGTTTCCAGATTTCTAATTGTTTGAATTTGTGCATATAAAAATAATTTAATGGTGTATATCTAAAAATCCAAAAGCGAAGCGCGTCTAAAAGTACAACGTGTCCATAGCGCAGCGCGTCTAATATTGTTCCCCCGAATTCGGAAAATCCATCGACTTCACATCACTAACATACTGACCAATGGCTTTTGTCATTTCTTCGTATAAATTGAGATAACGACGCAAGAACCGTGGACTAAACTCATTGTTCATCCCCAACATATCATGAATCACCAAAACTTGACCGTCTACGCCACCGCCGGCACCAATTCCAATCACTGGAATGGCGATGCTTTTGGCTACTTTTTCCGCCAAATGGGCAGGGATTTTCTCCAATACAATGGCAAAACAACCTAAAGTTTCTAGCAACTTCGCATCTTCTAGTAACTTCTCCGCTTCAGCATCTTCTTTGGCACGAACCGTATACGTTCCGAATTTATAGATTGATTGCGGCGTCAGTCCCAAATGTCCCATAACTGGAATTCCCGCGTTTAGGATTTTTTTAATACTGTCTTTAATCTCACCGCCACCTTCCATCTTGACTGCGTGCGCGCCACTTTCTTTCATTATTCGAATAGCAGAACGCAAGGCTTCTTTCGAATCCGATTGGTAACTTCCAAAGGGTAAATCAACAACAACTAATGACCGATGAATAGCACGAACTACACCCGAAGCGTGATAGATCATCTGATCTAACGTAATGGGCAAAGTGGTTTCATGTCCAGCCATCACATTACTGGCAGAATCTCCCACAAGGATTACGTCGATACCAGCGGCGTCCACAATTTTTGCCATTGTGAAATCATATGCGGTTAGCATGGAAATTTTTTCTCCATTTTCCTTCATTTCAATTAATGATCTCGTTGTAATTCTTTTGTAATCTTTTTTGGCTACCGACATAGGTTTTTCGTTTAGTGGTGTAAAAGTAATAAAATCGGTTCGGGTTTTTAAATTATACTATTCGAATTGCAATAATGTTGTAACAATTCGTTTTGATTATTTACTAATGGTCTGAATTTTTGAGGTATAACTTTTAATCAAATCTAATGGAAACAAATCTTAAAAACTGGAAAAAGATAGGCGAAGGAAACTACGCACTATACAAAGATGAAAGTAAATTGGGCAGCCTATCCATTCAAACGAATTTATTTGAACGTAAAGCAACGCTCGATAGCAACAATCAAACGTACAACCTAAGACACACTGGTTTTTGGAAAAATAATATTGTAATTACAGATGCGCACGGAAATGTAGTACTGAAAACACGCACGCAAAAATGGTACGCCAATACCACGATTATTGAATTTGAAGACAAGCAACTACAGTTACTCATCCGAAACAATCCGCTAGCAGAATATGCAATTGTAGAAGGTGATAAGGAAATATTGGCGTATGGCCTAGACGTCAAAGAAGGAAAAGCAGTCACAAGAATTCAAACTGAAATTCATAATAAATCATATCTGTTAGATTTTTACCTTTGGTATTTATTTGTGCCGGTGGCGCAGGAAAATATGGGAGACGATTTGACTTTCCTATTGTTGGCAACTGCTTAAAATTAAATCATGAGAGATTTTATTTCAATTTTATTCGTTTTATTTTCACTCGCAATAAATGCTCAAAATGATGATATCAAACATACGATCGAAACCTTTTTCGAGGGCTTTCATCATCGTGACACGGTTTTGTTGCATCAAGTTTGCGCCGATAAAATGATATTGCAATCTATCGAGGAAAACAGCAACGGCAGCAGTCTCACCGAAGAGCCGCTGCATTTCTTCTACCGTTCGGTTGCCTCCATGCCAAAAGACCTGAAATTTAACGAACAAATTTTGAGCTACACCACGCAAGTCGACGGCACAATGGGACACGCATGGACACCATACGAATTCTACATCAACGGAAAATTCAGCCATCGCGGCGTGAATGCATTTACTTTGTTTAAAGAAAAAGACCAGTGGAAAATCATCTACATTATCGATACGAGGAGGAAATAGA
The DNA here is from genome assembly GCA_947456815.1 of Flavobacteriaceae bacterium. Taxonomy (GTDB): domain Bacteria; phylum Bacteroidota; class Bacteroidia; order Flavobacteriales; family Flavobacteriaceae; genus Flavobacterium. The sequence continues at coordinate 4,696 of CANGTL010000068.1, read as the reverse complement.
TGGTTAGATGCGCTGCGCTTTTGGATTGTTAGATTGTTAGATTGTTAGATTGTTAGATTGTTAGATTGTTAGATTTTTTCCAATAATCCAATAATCTAATAATCCTTTTCAGAAGCCAATGCTTCGCCAATTCGTCCTTTCAGGAGCTCGGGTCCGGCTGTGCCCTCCAAAAAAAACCGCGTCTTGCCAACATTGGTAAAGACTGACAAGAGCTTCCGCTGGTCGCTTTCTCAGCCCAACCAAAGTAAAGGCAAGACGCGGTTTTGTTTTCCGGTTCCATCCGGGCTAGGGCAGTCGATGTTAGATTTTAAATTTCTGATTTTAGATTGAAACGCTTTAATAATAGCGAGTCAATCAAATAAGCCATTGCAACGCCAGCAGTATAGCAAAGCAAATCGCTCCAAAGAAAACCTTGCCCCAACACATAATGTCCTAAAGTTGTATTTCGAATTTCAATAATCCATTTGGCGTTATAAAGTTGTTGCAATTCAATACCGTAACAAATGAGTAAAGGAATGATGATTTTTCTATAATTGTCCATCTTTAAAAAGAGGAAATGGCATCCAAAATAAACCATAACAGCATACAATATATCACCAAAAAGCGAAGGGATTGCCTCAATTTTTCTAGCTAAGATACCAAGCAGTACCACCAAAACAGTGGTGATGAAGTAAAGGAAATGTTTATTTTTCACGATTAAATCTTACAGTCTAAAAATCCAAAGCGAAGCGTGTCCAAAGGCGCAGCCAAGTCTAAAGCGAAGCGTGTCCAAACTAACAATCCGCCATATTCACCGTCACTGCCAATCCACCTTCTGAAGTTTCTTTGTATTTCGAATTCATGTCTTTGGCCGTTTGCCACATCGTATCGATTACTTTGTCTAAAGGCACTTTGGCATTTTTAGCATCGGTTTCCATCGCGAGTTCCGCGGCGTTAATAGCTTTAATAGCGCCCATGGTGTTGCGCTCTATACACGGAATTTGAACCAGTCCACCAATCGGATCACAGGTTAATCCTAAGTGATGCTCCATTGCAATTTCCGCTGCCATCAAGACTTGGTCTGGAGTTCCGCCCATGACTTCACACAAAGCTGCCGCGGCCATGGCTGAGGAAACGCCAATTTCCGCCTGACAACCGCCCATCGCTGCGGAAATCGTTGAACCTTTCTTAAAGATGCTGCCAATTTCACCGGCAACCATGAGGAATTGTTTGATTTCTTTTTCGCCTGCTTCATGATTTTCGATGACTAAGTAATACATCAAAACGGCTGGAATGACACCGGCACTTCCGTTGGTTGGCGCTGTGACAACACGTCCTAAGGCTGCATTCACTTCATTCACCGCCAAAGCAAAACAAGAAACCCACTTGAGAATTTGACGAAATTTGACTTCCGTTTTTCGAATGCATTCGAGCCACTCTTGAGGTGAATTGTAATTCGCTAATCCGATGAGGTTTTGATGCATATCGAAAGCACGTCGACGAACATTCAAACCGCCTGGCAAAATGCCTTCGGAATGACAACCGATATACATGCATTCTAACATCGTACTCCAAATGCGCATTAATTCACGATGAATATCTTCCTCGGAGCGCATCGATTTTTCGTTTTCGTAAACGATTTCAGAAATGGTTTTGTTTTCGGAAATAGTATAGTTTAGAAGTTCCTCCGCATTTTGAATGGGGAACGGAAAAGCGCATTTGATTTCTAGTTTCTTTTTGGCATTGATGCGTTCTTCGACAACAACAAATCCGCCGCCGATGGAGTAGTACGTTTGTTCGTATTTTGATTTGCCGTCTAATGTGGCAGTAAAAGTCAAACCATTGGCATGAAAAGGAAGAAAGTTTTTGTTGAAGACGATGTCCATCAAGAACGAGAAAGGAATGATGTGCTCGTTGCCTAAATTGATTTGGTTTGTATCTTCAATTTCTTTGATGATTCCAGCTATATCTTTTACGGGAATGGTTTCTGGATCTTGCCCACTCAAACCCAACATGACCGCTAAATCAGTGGCGTGGCCTTTGCCGGTAAGGGAAAGTGAACCGTATAAATCGACTTTGAAGCTGGTGGTTTGATGTAGCAAATCTTGATTTCTGAGTTCACCCAAAAACCGTTCTGCCGCACGCCATGGTCCGAGGGTGTGTGAGCTTGATGGTCCAACACCAATTTTGAGCATGTCAAAAACCGAGATACATTCTTCCATAAAAGTAGATTTGTGTAGCAAATATAACGGAATGATTGTGGAAAATGAAAAAATCGGTTTGTAAAAATGAGAAATTGTGATTTTCTTATAACCGCAATTAACACAAAGGTCTACGCTAGGAACGCAAAGTTTTTTAGGTTAAGCTGAAATTTTCATGGTGAACTTTGCGACTCACCTTGCGAACTTTGCGGTTAATTTTTTTTGACTCGCTAAGGTGTAGTACATTTACAACAAAATTTACTCCATGCGATTCAATAAATATTATCTAGCCGCCTTATCTTCTTTTGTTATTTGGGGTTTTTTTAGCTTGGCTTTAAAACCGCTAAAGGACTATGCGTCGTTAGACATTTTGTTTTATAGAATTTTTTTGGCAACCATATTCTTGTTGATTATCAATCTTGTTTTTAGGAGAAACGAAGTGCGTAATGATGTGGCTGCTTTCCGAGAAATGGAAAAGGCAACCCAACGACGGACCATTATCTTGACGTGTTTGGGTGGCTTTCTGTTGATTCTAAATTGGTTCTTATTTATCTATGCGATTAACCATGTGAGTTTGCAGTCAGCGTCGTTTGCCTATATGATTTGTCCGATTGTCACGACGATTTTGGCATTCTTCATTTTGAAAGAAAAGTTGAGTCGATGGCAATGGTTTTCTGTAGTGCTTTGTATTGTCAGTTGTGCGATATTGGCGTACGGACATATTACAGATTTAGTGTATAGTCTTGTTATTGCTTTTTCTTTTGCGCTCTATTTGATCAGTCAACGGAAGAACAATCAGTTTGATCGCTTTGTCGTGCTGACAGTGCAAATGGTGATTGCCTCAGTTGTAATTCTTCCTTTTTATCCTACCTACAGCGGTCTGCTACCGACCGCTTCTTTGTTTTATGTTTTGTTGGTTGTGATTGTCATTTTGTTTACGATTGTTCCCTTGTATTTAAATTTGTACGCATTAAAAGGAATGAATTCTTCTGCCGTTGGGATTTTGATGTATACGAATCCGTTGATTCATTTTATTTTGGCGGTGTTTTATTTTAAGGAAGAAGTGCATTTGAATCAAATTCTTTCGTATGGATTGATATTGATTTCGATTGTGGTTTTTAATGAGCGACTTTTGTTTCGTAAAAGCAAAACTGAATAGGCTCGCAAAGCCGCAAAGCCGCAAAATTTATCGATTGCCCTAGCCCCGATAGAAGGGAAAATCCTTTTTTGTTTTGTCACCCCGAGCGCAGTCGAGGGGTTTTTTCAAAACAAAAAAGATTGGAATGATAGCGGGAAATAGCTCCTAAAAATGACATCATGTCAGCTAATTTTCTGTAAAACTGACAATTTAGAAACCCCAATTCGCTTGGCACAAAGATTGACTACTGCACGCCGAGTTGTTAAAATAAGCACACGATAATAAACTAAAATAAATTTAAAATGGGTAAAATAATTGGAATTGACTTGGGTACAACGAACTCGTGCGTTTCTGTAATGGAAGGAAACGAAGCAGTAGTAATCCCAAACTCTGAAGGAAAAAGAACCACACCATCGATCATTGCATTCGTAGAAGGTGGCGAAATCAAAGTAGGTGATCCTGCGAAAAGACAAGCGGTAACCAATCCGACAAAAACCATCGGATCGATCAAAAGATTTATGGGACACTCATTCTCTGAAACTACAGGTGAAGCGAAAAGAGTTCCTTATTCTGTTGTAAAAGGAGATAACAACACGCCACGTGTTGATATTGACGGTCGTTTGAATACGGCGCAAGAATTGTCAGCGATGACACTTCAAAAAATGAAAAAAACTGCAGAAGACTATTTAGGTCAAACTGTGACAGAAGCCGTTATTACGGTTCCTGCTTACTTCAACGATGCACAACGTCAAGCTACAAAAGAAGCGGGTGAAATTGCAGGTTTGAAAGTAATGCGTATCATCAACGAGCCAACTGCTGCTGCGTTAGCGTATGGTTTGGATAAAAAAGGAGTAGATCAAAAAATCGCGGTTTACGATTTAGGTGGAGGTACATTTGATATTTCTATCCTTGAATTAGGAGATGGCGTTTTCGAAGTATTGTCAACAAACGGTGACACACACTTAGGTGGAGATGACTTTGACCAAACGATCATCGATTGGTTGGCAGACGAATTCAAAGCTGAAGAAGGAATCGACTTACGTTTGGATCCAATGTCATTGCAACGTATCAAAGAAGCGGCTGAGAAAGCAAAAATTGAATTGTCTTCTTCATCAGAAACAGAAATCAATTTGCCTTACGTTACGGCTACTGCTTCAGGACCAAAACACTTAGTAAAAAAATTGACTAGAGCTAAATTTGAGCAATTGTCAGATGCGTTGGTAAAACGTTCTATGGAACCAGTTGCTAAAGCTTTGAAAGATGCAGGTTTGTCTACAAAAGATATCGACGAAGTAATCTTAGTTGGAGGTTCTACTCGTATGCCAAGAATTGCGGATGAAGTAGAAAAATTCTTTGGTAAAAAAGCGTCAAAAGGAGT
>CANGTL010000067.1 GCA_947456815.1 Flavobacteriaceae bacterium | reverse complement strand
TGAAAATGAAAAGTATAAAAATTATCCCAATTGTTAATAAAAATTGTGAATAAAATTTTGATGCTGATGGGCATTGTATAACTTTGTTGCTATGAAGATCGAGCAGTACATTTCACAACTTTTATATCGCCATCAATGTGTAACCGTGCCAGGTTTTGGCGCCTTTTTGACCGAAATTCAATCGGCACATTTGCATGAAAACACGAATTCTTTTTATCCTCCAAAGAAAGTCATTTCTTTTAATTCGCATTTGAAAAATAATGACGGATTATTAGCCAATCACATTGCTCAAATAGAGAAAACAAGCTATGAAAAAGCCGTTGCATCTATTGAAAGTGAAGTAGTTATCTGGAACAGTATTCTGCAAGTCAATGAAAAATTTGTGTTGAAGAATATCGGAGAATTACATTTGAATTCTGAAAAGAACATCGTGTTTACTCCAGTAGAAAGCGTGAATTATTTAAAAGAGTCTTTCGGATTGAATTCGTTTGTTTCTCCTGCAATTAAAAGAGAGGTTGCCCAGCACATTATAGAAAACACAGTTAAGGCGGAAACTCCAATTGTAGAAGAAAAAGAAATCGTCCAGCTTGAACCTGAAGCTCGCACTGGACGACCATATCTTCGTTACGCCGCTATCTTGATATTAGGATTGGCGACTACTGCAACGGTTGGTTATAAAATGTATGAAAACCAAGTTGCAAAAGAAACTTTACTAGTGGAAACGGCTGTGCAGAAACAAGTTCAAAACAAAATTCAAGAAGCCACTTTTTTACTTGAAACTCCTATACCAGCAGTAACATTGACTGTTTCTGAAGAGAAAATGTTATACCATGTTGTTGCAGGCGCCTTTAGAAATGAAGAAAATGCGCAAAATATTTACACCGATTTACTTAAATCTGGATTTAAAGCACGAAGAATTGCGCCAAACAAACACGGCTTATTTCCCGTCTTATATGGCAGTTACGCCACTTATGCCGAAGCGCAACAAGCTATGATAGAAATTCAAAAAGCAAACAATCCCGACGCTTGGTTGATGGTAAAAGCGCTATAAAATTTATCCCGTAACTCACGGGATTTTTTATGGAGTGTAAGTATCTTTGCACCCAAGTCCAATAGTTCGAACCGAAAGTAAGTCAAAAACCATGCATCCAAAACATCCTTCCGAATCGCTCACCATTCTCACTGATTTGGTTTTGCCTAGCGAGACCAATCCGTTAAATAATCTTTTTGGCGGCGAATTACTGGCGCGCATGGATCGTGCGGCTAGCATTGCTGCTAGAAGACACTCGCGAAGAATTACCGTTACTGCGTCTGTAAATCACGTCGCATTCAACAGAGCAATTCCGTTGGGAAGCGTAGTCACGGTTGAGGCCAAAGTGTCAAGAAGTTTCAAGAGTTCAATGGAAATTTACCTTGACGTTTGGGTGGAAGATCGTGAATCAGGGACTCGAAGCAAAGCCAACGAAGCGATTTACACTTTTGTTGCAGTTGACGATATGGGAAGACCCGTTGAAGTGCCGCCAGTGATTCCAGAAACCGAACTCGAAAAGGAACGCTTTGAGGCAGCTTTGCGACGAAAACAATTGAGTTTGGTATTGGCGGGGAAAATGAAGCCGAGTGAAGCGACTGAGTTAAAAGCTTTGTTTGTTTAACGCTTGACAAACTTAATTTTTTCTACAACACCATTGATTTTCATTTGCAAAACATAATGACCCGCTTGTAAATCCGCAACTGAGATTCGAATCTGTTTTTCGTTTTTGTTCTCGGTTCCATTCAAAATCGTTTGACCTAGCGGATTGATAATCGTATAATTCCCTTCATAATTTCCATCGAAAGAAATAGCAATCTCGTCGTTAGCCGGATTTGGAAAGAGTTTGATTCTATTGTTACCTTCAAACGAACTACTACTTAAGAAAGGTGCTGTAATTACATTAGAGTTTACGGTACAATTATTCTCCGTAACACTACAAAAGTACTCTCCTTGTATTGTTGGAACGTACGTTTGATCGGTCGCGCCATCAATCAATACGCCATCTCGATACCATTGATACGATTGAAATGTTGTCGTTGTTGTTAATGTTACATTACCATAAACAATCTCAGCTACAGGCAAAGCAATTGTGGTGAAAGTGAGTGTATTATTACTATTGGTATTTCCAATAACATCACTTGTTGTTCCGAATTTAGTATCAATATCTGCTGGACTACTTAATGTTCCTGGAAGTGCGCTAAAAGTTCCGGTTAATGATTTGTCATACTTGTTTAATTTGTTGTTTCCCCACGACGACACAAAATAATTTCCACAAGAGTCTCTCGTGATCCCGTCGCAATTGCTAAGTGTGGTTGCCAAAACCGTTGAAATCGCATTGGTAGTCAGATTGATTGCATTGATGGGCGCATTTGTTCCCCATGTTACATATACGCAACGATTATTGTCACCGTCATAGATGATTCCGTTGGGTGTTTTTGCCAATCCAGAAGCTAATGTTGAAAAGGTTACAGCATTTACATCAACTTTAAAGATTTTCTTGGCTGTAAAATCCGTCGCATATAAATTTGCGACACCATCAGAGGTTAGGCCGTTCAGAAATGTGCCATTCAAATTGAGCGTAAAAACCGTATTCCCTGAAGTTAGATCATACCCTCTAATGAATCCGCCTTCGCACGCATACAATACATTTCCCAAGATTTCTATTCCGTATGGCCCTGATGGTATTCCGGTTACAAAATTACTTAGTGTTCCCGATTCACTTCTTGAAAGAATAGTGCCGTTGCCTTTGTTTCCGATTAGCCAACGGTTATTGGCTCCATCCCATTCGATGCTTTCCGGACCGTTTAAAGTTTGTGCCAAAGAACCTACCGAAATTAGTAAGACAAGCAAAAGTAGTGTGTTTCTCATGAGATAATTAGAATTACATATTAAACAACCAACTTGCTGGATTGCTGTAGGTGGTATTTTGAGATATGGTAAACTTCAAAACAGTTTTTCCTGTATCGCCGCTAGTTCGTATTTTGCCAATAGGTTGTTTTATCGACACTTTATCGCCTTTGCTGACGTTTACGCTACTCAAATTCTGATAAACTGTAAAATAATCCCCATGTTGAATCATTACTGCTTTATTTACTGGAGACAAAACCATTACACTAATCACTTCGCCTCCAAAAACCGCTCTCGCACTGGCGCCTTGATCGGTCGTGATTTCAACACCGCTATTGTGCACCACTAGCGTCTTGTATATTGGATGCGCTTGATCGCCATAGCCCAAAGAAACAAATCCTTTTTCTACTGGCCAAGGTAACTTTCCTTTGTTTGCTCTAAAATTATTTGCAATTATTTGTCCTTCAGAAGTCAATACAATTTTGGTAGATGTTTCAGTAGCTTTTGTCGCTGCTGCGGTCGTAGTTTTGGGATTTGCCTTTGCAACTGCCGAAGCTGTTTTTTTGTTGGCTGCCGCAATTGCTGCTTTTAATAATTTTTGAATTTGATTATCAATATTTCTTGTTTCCTGTTGTTTTTTCTTGATTTCGGCGATAATTTGTTTCTTGTCTTTCTTGATTGACTTAGCTAACTCTTGTTGCACTTGTTTCTCTTTCTCTAGAGCAATTCGTTCCTTTTCGTTTTCTTCAATTAATTTTTGTTTTGCTGTTTTTTGAACGCCAATAATCTGATTGAAGTTTTCTAATTCCGCTGATTTTTCCTGTATTTCAACTCCTTGTGTTTTTCTATAACTAGCATACTGTTTCATATACTGTGCTCTCTTATAGGCTTGGAGAAAATTTTGTGAAGAGAGCAAAAACATCGCCCTACTTTGTTCTGATCGACTTTTATAAGACTTTTGAATCATGTTAGCATAATCCTCCTTAAGAAGCGCCAATTCCTTCTTAAGCCGATTGATATTCATCTGATTGATATACATATCATTGTTTAACAACTTCTTTTGTTTTTCGGTGGTATTGATCAGATTTTCTTTGAGTTTGATCTTCTCTGTTTGAATTTTTAACTGTGTTGTGACTGTTTTCTCCTTCGATTGCACGTTTTGCAATTGATCTTCTTTCTCTTTAATTTCACGTAGAATTTGAGCTTTTCGTTGCTCCAACTTTTCTTGAGGTGTCAGCTGACTCCACATCATTGTTGAAACAAACAGAAACAATAGACTAAAAATATATTTTGACATAGTACTTACCATCGAGCGCTAGTTTATAAAAATTTGTTCATATCCCTCAGGCACGCTATAAGGAAATGAAAGGTCTTCATTGAACGTTATTGTGTTATAATCAATCGTAATGTTTGTTTTTTCTTTATTTTGAATGGCGTCGATGATAATGTTTGTTGGCATCAGAATTTTATTAAAATCTGCGTAATTTGGGTAAGCAATTTCTAAGGAACGATCTTGCGCTTTTTGAGTAATCTGTTGTTTTTTGATTAGGTATTTATCCGATTCAAAAAAATACTCTTTTATCATATTTACATCTGTACTATCTTCCAATTTAAACATTTGATTGACAATGTTTGCGGTGTATTTTCCTTTATTTAGATCGTCTAATGCTTCGCCTAGCAACATATTTTGAACCTTTGAAAAATCCAAATCGCTTCCCAACCAGCGACTCAAAGTCGTGTAATCTCCTTGGAAAAAACTGTTGTTTATTTTTTCATAATATTTTACTTCAGTAGGTGTAATTAGTGCCTTTGCCATGGTTATTCCGATAAAACGAACACTAATCAAAATCATTTCATTTTTTTTGATTTTAATCTCAGCCGTGACTTTTTGACTTTGCTTTTCATCCTCATAACGAGCACTCGATTTAATATACAGCGTTGAAAATTCTTTTTTATTATGATAATGACTGGCTACTATTTGATCCGAAGACAAAATATCCTTTGCTTTTCCTTCAACCAAAACTGCTTTTGACTTACAAGAAAAAAGCACACCCACAATTAAAAATGCAAAATACTTGTACATTATTTTTTTTGTTTCATTAATGCGTCCGCCTTCAAAAAATACGTTTCCTTTTTCTTCTGGTCACCCAATCCTGCCCACGCTTCGCCAAGTTGTATGTTGAAATTGATCTCTAGCGCTTTGTCGTCTAACACATAGTCGATACCTGTTTCAAGCGCGTCTTTTGCTTTTTTAAACTGCAACAATTGATTGTACGCCAATCCTGCATAGTAATAAAATTGCGGTTGAGAAGGATACAGTTCTTGTAAATTTTCTGCCTTTTTAACTACTGTAGCAAAATCCTGTTTCTCGGTGTAAACTTCCAGCAGCAACAATTGCGTTTCAAAATCTTCTGAATTGCTTCTTAGATGGATTTCATAATATTTGATTGCTTTCTCCCAATCGGATTTATTATGGTAAAATTTCCCGATTTCTTTGGCCACCTTTACCTCTTTATCCGAATCAAAATAAGCAACTGCTTTTTCTAGATCTTTGTCAAATTCGGGTTTGTCTTTGATGAAAATCAGAAACTCATTGAGCATCCGATGCTTGATTTTTGAGTCGATTTTGTCGCTAGCCAAGACTTTATTCATCGATTGGACACCGCTTACACCATCATTATTGTTCAAATGGTGTTTGAACAAACTCACTTGAGCCCAATCTGAAGTTGGAATTTCTTTTTCTAACTGTTTGGTGATTTCTAGTGCTTTTTCCTCTTGATTGTTTTCCGAATAAAGAAAAATCAAGGAGATATAATTGGATTCTTCTTTTGGAAATTTCTTAATCTGAGCGATAAGATTCTCTATTTCGGCATTCTGATATTTAGATTCTCTAAGGATTTGTAATTTATAATTCTCTCGTTGATCGGATTTTCCGACACTGTCATTGAGCTCATTTATTAAAACTAGTGCTTTATCAAATTGTTGCGTATTCATGTACAAAGAAACTAAGTCTTCTCGGTACTCTTTTTTGAATTCAATTAGTTTGGTAACAATAACAATTGCTTGAGTGAAATCTTTGGTTTCGTAACACACATCGTACATCCCAACCCAATACCATTGATTTTTATGATTGATTTGCGTTGCTTTTTCGAAAGAATCATAAGCGTCTTTATAGTTTTTTTGTGCCAAGTAATTCTTACCCATTTCGAAAAAAACCACGTCGTTGTTGGGTTGTAGCTTTTTACATTTTTCTAAAGCGGTGATTGCCTTATCATAATTTTCAATTCCTTTCTGCAATAAAGATTCGTAGAAAGAATTTTGAAACTCGTCATCCGCCAAAGCAATAGCGTCTGGTTCGGTCTGAGCCAAAAGCGATGCGGAAAACAGTATTCCAAAGAAAAATGTAAAACCAATTTTTTTCATGTATTGTTATTCTAAAACAGAATAATCCCCAATGCTAATACTTGTAAAATTTCCGTTAAAACTAGCGTGGCTGCCTATCATGGCGTTGTCTAAATCGGCATTTTTGATGTGAGAATGATTTTGAACCAAACTGTTTTTGATGGTTGTGTCGGTCACGTGACAGGCTTTCCCTAAAGACACATTTGGGCCCACAGTCGCATTAATCAAAACCACGTCTTCTCCAATGAAACAAGGCGGGATAATTGTCGAATGTTCGATGACAACCGAAGGATGCACTAAGTTCTCTCCATCTTGATGTAAGAAATCTAACATTCGAGAATTGGTTTCTACGGTTACGTTTTTGTTTCCGCAATCCATCCATTCGTCTACTTTTCCGGGAACGAATTTGAGGCCTTTTACTTTCATGTTTTCCAAACCGTCCGTCAACTGATATTCGCCACCTTTAACAACATTATTATCTAATAAATATTGTAATTCAGCGCGCAATGTTTCGCCCGATTTGAAATAATAAATTCCGATAATTGCCAAATCAGACACGAAGTCTTTTGGTTTTTCAACGAAATCCACAATTTGATTATTGTCGTTTAATTGCACCACACCAAAAGCGCTTGGGTCTTCCACTTGTTTTACCCAAATCACGCTGTCTGCAGACGTGTCTAATGTAAAATCTGCTCTAAACAAAGTATCTGCATAAGCCACAACAATTGGTCCCGTCATGCTTTCTTTAGCACACATAATCGCGTGTGCTGTTCCTAGCGCTTCGTTTTGATAATAGATGGTTCCTTTAGAACCTAATTTTTCGGCGATGGCCACCAAGTCTTTTTCTACTTGGGTTCCGAAATCTTTATGAATAATGAAGGCAATTTCTTCGATGTCTTGATTGATTACTCCTGCGATGTCCTCTACCAAGCGATGTACGATTGGTTTTCCGGCAATTGGAATTAGCGGTTTAGGAACAGTAAGTGTGTGTGGTCTTAATCTGGAACCACGTCCAGCCATGGGAACTATTATTTTCATATATGTAAGTTTTATTTCTTAGCGGTCATATATGTTATCGCCTTTTAGTTTATCGGTGTTTGTTTGCAACAAACTTTTTGTTAATGGCGATTTCATATATGTAAAAATTTACCGCAAAGTTCGCAAAGTTTTTCGCAAAGTTCACAAAGTTTTTATATTGTTTTTAGAGGGTTTTAAACATTGTTTGTTGCGTTGTGAGTGAACTGTAAACCTACAACTTACAACCTACAACTATTTTACTCCAGTGCTACCAAATCCGCCTTCTCCGCGTGACGTTTCAGACAATGCTTCGACTTCAATCCATTCGGCGCGTTCGTGTTGGGCGATAATGAGTTGGGCGATGCGTTCGCCGTTTTCGATGACGAAAGGTTCGTTGGAAAGATTGACTAAAATTACGCCGATTTCTCCGCGATAATCTGCGTCTACTGTTCCTGGGGAATTGAGTACGGTGATTCCTTTTTTGGCTGCCAATCCGCTACGAGGACGGACTTGCGCTTCGTAACCGATGGGTAATTCGATGAAAAGCCCGGTTTTGACAATCGTTCTTTCTAAG
>CANGTL010000066.1 GCA_947456815.1 Flavobacteriaceae bacterium | reverse complement strand
TTGTCGCAACCAATCGATAGCTTCGTCAAAATCACCCGAAGTGTGGGTAATTAATTCTTTAAAAATAGGAAACAGTTTATCAAACGGCGACAGATTTGGCGCTTGGTAGTTTTTGAAAACAAATCCCTTTCTTGCTTGGTTTTCCATAGCTTATAAAAGTAATCTATTTGAGAAAGTCGACTGAGAGAACGAATATTAATTTTTAGTTAAAAGAATTTTACCAAGATTTCGACGGGTTGTTTTGGCAGTTTATGTAGCTTTGTACTCAATCTTAGTCTGATCAAAAACACCATGAATCCCACCGTAAAGCGTCAATTTCCAAATTTTTCAAAAGAATTGTTGAGCAAGATAGAATCGACTGCCTCGTATCAAACGATTAAGGCTGGCGAAGTCATCATGCGAACCGGCCAATATTTTAAAAGTACAGTGTTGGTGCTCAGCGGACAAATCAAAATTTATCGAGAAGATGATGATGGCGGTGAATTTCTAATGTACTATTTGCAACCCGGACAAGCATGCGCCTTATCTATGATTTGTGCCACTAAGAATGAAAAAAGTCAAATCATGGCGAAAGTCATAGAAGATGCGGAATTAGTTATGATTCCATTACCGCTGATGGATCGCTGGATGATGCAACACCGGAGTTGGTATGAATTCGTGATTGAAACCTATCGAAGTCGATTTGAAGAAGTCTTGGAAGTCGTCGATAATATTGCCTTTCGCGCCATGGATGAAAGATTAGAATTTTATTTAAAACGTCATCAAGAAGCCTGCGGTTGCAACGAAATCAAATTGTCGCATCAAGAAATTGCCTCTGAACTCAATACTTCCCGTGAAGTGATTTCTCGTTTATTGAAAAAAATGGAACAACGAGGTCTTGTGAAATTGAATCGAAATCAAATCGAAGTATTAAAATAGAATTATGGAATACTTTGGTTATTTAGCGTCGATATTAATTGGAATTACCTTGGGACTCATAGGCGGTGGCGGCAGTATTCTTACCGTTCCGATTCTCGTTTATCTATTTCAAATCGACCCTGAAAACGCCACAAGTTATTCCTTATTTATTGTTGGTGTAACCGCTATGTTTGGGTCATACCGCCATTACCAATTGGGAAATCTGCAAATAAAATCGGCGTTGTACTTTGCCATTCCCTCGGTTTTGTCACTCCTTCTTGTTCGCAAACTGGTCTTGCCTAATATTCCAGAATCACTTTTTTCAATCGGGCAACTAGAGATTACCAAGAACCTATTGATCATGTTCGTATTTGGAATCTTAATGGTTGCCGCGTCATTGTCGATGATTCGAAAATCAAAAGGAGATCAAATGGAAGTGTCACTCAATATTCCGCGTCTCGCTTTTATAGGTTTATTAGTCGGATTTGTTACGGGTTTTCTAGGTGCTGGCGGTGGTTTCTTACTTATTCCTGCCCTACTCTTTTTCGCTAATTTACCGATGAAACAGGCGGTCGGCACTTCTTTATTTATCATCTTCATCAATTCTCTGATTGGTTTTACCGGCGATTTGATTAATGGCATTACCATCAACTACCAACTTCTCTTTACAGTTACCGGAATCGCCATTGTCGGCATGTTAATCGGAACACAATTGTCTAAGAAAATTGACGGCGCCAAATTGAAACCTGCTTTTGGTTGGTTTGTCCTTGTGATGGGACTCTACATTATCACTAAAGAACTCTTTCTGAAATAATTGCCTTGTGTGACAAAAGTCATAGTTCTACGGCGATTCTCAACTTAACTTTGCGGTATCATTTAAAATTTATACCATGAAAGTTGAACAAATTTATACTGGCTGTATCGCGCATGCGGCGTATTATATAGAAAGTAATGGCGAAGCTGCTATTTTTGATCCACTGCGAGAAGTGCAGCCTTACCTTGATCGTGCGGCAAAAGACCACGCCAAAATAAAGTACGTTTTTGAAACACATTTTCATGCGGACTTTGTGTCGGGACATTTAGACTTAGCCCATAAAGCAAACGCTCAAATCGTGTACGGTCCAACAGCAAAACCCAATTTCGAAGCTATTGTTGCAGAAGACAACCAAGTATTTGAAGTAGGAAATTACAAAATAAAAGTCTTGCATACGCCAGGTCACACGATGGAAAGCACCACCTATCTATTAATCGATGAAAATGGCAAAGAACAAGCGATCATCACTGGCGACACTTTGTTTATTGGCGATATAGGAAGACCAGACTTGGCACAACATGTCATTGCCGATTTAACGCAAGATAAACTCGCCCGTTTGCTATACCATTCCTTACGCAACAAGATTATGCCGTTGCCGGATCATTTGATTGTCTATCCAAATCACGGCGCCGGAAGTGCTTGCGGTAAAAATATGAGCAAAGAAACCACGGATACTTTAGGAAATCAAAAGCGAACCAATTATGCCTTGAATCCAAAATTGACGGAAGATGAATTTGTCAAAGAATTATTGACCGGTTTGACCAATCCACCAGGTTATTTCCCTAAAAATGTCTTGATGAATATCAACGGCTATGAAAGTTTAGACGCCGTGATGTCAAGAGGAAAAAAACCGCTAAGTCCAATAGAATTCGAAACCATTGCGAATGAGACGAGCGTACTTATTTTAGACACCCGTCCGTCTGCAGATTTTGCAAAAGGTTTTATTCCGAATAGTATTAATATTGGTTTGGACGGCAGTTTTGCGATGTGGGTGGGTGAAATGATTACCGATATCAAACAAGAAATTCTGTTGGTGACTGAACCTGGCAAAGAAGAAGAAACCATGATCAGATTGTCTCGAGTTGGTTATGACCATGCGATTGGTTATCTCAATGGCGGTTTCAATTCATGGTTGAAAACCGGAAAAGAAATTGACACCATCAACCGTATCTCTTCTTTGGAATTGGAATACCATATGGCCAAAGAAAAATTGACCATTATCGACGTTCGAAAAAGATCGGAATTTGATTCTGAACACCTTATTGATGCGATTAACATTCCACTCAATGAAATCAACAATCACCTAGCCGAATTTCCAAAAGACAAGAATTTTGTGTTGCATTGCGCTGGTGGATATCGCAGCATTATCGCTGGATCTTTGCTGAAACAACGAGGCTGGGATAATTTCGTTGATGTGTCTGACGGTTTTGTCGGCATCAAAAATACGACGCTTCCAAAAACGAATTATGTATGTCCAACCACACTATTATAACTAGAAAATATGTTTGAAATCTTAAAAAATATGTTTACCAAAACAGGCGAGAATGCGCTTTCAACCGTTTTATCCGATGATGCATTTTTAGTCGATGTACGCTCCAAAGCTGAATTTGATTCTAGCAGTTGCAAAGGCGCGGTGAATATTCCTTTAGATCAAATTCCAAATCACTTGTCAAAATTCAAAGACAAAAAGAACATCGTGGTCTTCTGTAGAAGCGGCATGAGAAGTAGCCAAGCAAAATCAATTCTTGAAAAAAATGGCTTTTCTAATGTTACTAATGGCGGTACTTGCGACAATGTAAATAGATTGCTCAACCGATAAATTACCAAACTATGAAAAAAAACATGGGATACACCGATAAGAAAATACGAATTACTGTCGCTATTGCAATTGCGATTTTGTACTTCACCGGCGTTATTACAGGCGTTCTCGGTTTAGTGCTCTTAGTACTAGGCGTTGTTTTTGTATTAACTAGTTTAGTTAGTTTTTGTCCATTGTACGTGCCATTTGGAATTTCAACTTGCAAAAAAGCCTAACTGCCATGGAACAACAATTTATTGTCGAAAACATAAAGTGCAGCGGCTGTAGTAATTCCATCCGAACCGACCTACTCAAGATACCCAAAGTAGAAGATGTAACCGTAGATATTGACGCTGGATCCATTACCATCACAGGAAATCCAGACCGAAATGCGGTAATTGCTAAACTGAATGACATGGGATATCCCGAAGCAGGCCACAACACATTGGTCAAAAAAGCCAAATCCTATGTGAGTTGTGCTATTGGTAAAATGACCAAAGAATGAGTACCGAATTCAATACGCTAATCCAAGCTGAAAAACCTGTTTTGGTTGATTTCTTTGCCACTTGGTGCGGTCCATGTCAGGTATTGGGTCCAGTGCTAAAACAAGTGAAAGATCAACTAGGAGATCAAATCAAGATTGTCAAAATTGACGTCGATAAGAATCAAGAATTAGCTTCAAGGTGGCAAGTTCGCGGCGTACCAACCATGGTTTTGTTTCAAAACGGCAAACAACTTTGGAGGCAATCTGGAGTGCTTTCAAAAGAACAAATACTTCAAGTAATCCTAGAAAAAACAAAATAATGTTAAAGTCAATTTTGACATTAAAAAAAAATATACATTTGACTCATTATTAATCAAAAAACTCATAAAATGAAAAAATTAATATCGGTTTTCACCTTAGTGGCTTTAGTATTCTCGATTACACTGTCAGCTCAAGAGGAACCAAAACAAGAGAAAAAAGCTAAGACAGAAAAATCGTGTTCTACAGCAGAAAAGAAATCATGCGGAACACCAAAAAAAGGCGGATGTTGTGCTTCTAAAAAAGCAACTGAAGAAAAGAAAGCCTAATTTTCAATATTATAAATGAGGAGTGTTTAAGTAATTAGACACTCTTTTTTTTATGTAATTTTGTCAAACAAAAATCGAACTTCATGAAAATCGAACAAATTTATACCGGATGCATCGCTCAAGCGGCTTATTATATAGAAAGTAATGGCGAAGCTGCCATTTTTGACCCATTGAGAGAGGTGCAACCGTATTTAGATCGAGCTGCTAAGGACAATGCCAATGTAAAATACATTTTTGAAACGCATTTTCACGCTGATTTTGTTTCGGGTCATCTCGACCTCGCCAAAAAATCGGAAGGTCAAATTGTATATGGACCAACAGCAAAGCCTGAATTTGAAGCCATTATTGCTACTGATAACCAAGAATTTAAAGTCGGAAATTATACGATTAAAGCCATTCACACGCCTGGACATACTTTAGAAAGTACGTGTTATTTGTTGACAGATGAAACTGGAAAGCCACACGGCATTATTACAGGAGACACTTTGTTTATTGGAGATGTCGGTCGACCTGATTTAGCGCAAGCGTTAGTCGATGATTTGACCCAAGAAAAATTAGCATCGTATTTATTCGATTCGCTTCGCAATAAAATCATGCCGTTGCCCGACGATTTGATTGTTTATCCAAGTCATGGGGCTGGAAGCGCTTGCGGGAAAAACATGAGCAAAGAAACCACCGATACTTTGGGGAATCAAAAGAAAACCAATTACGCTTTACGAGCCGATATGACTCGAGAAGAATTTACCAAAGAACTGCTCGACGGATTGGGATTACCTCCCGCTTATTTTCCGCAAAACGTGATGCTAAACATTCAAGGATACGATAGCTTAGATGACATTTTAGCAAAATCAAAAAAAGCACTAACACCAGCCGAATTTGAAACTTTAGCAAATCAGGCGGAAGCAGTGATACTAGATGTTCGTCATGAAGATGATTTTGTCAAAAAACACATACCCAATTCTATATTTATTGGAATACAAGGAAATTTTGCGCCCTGGGTTGGTGCCTTATTGGCTGACGTAAAACAACCGTTATTGTTGGTAACACCAGAAGGTCGAGAAGAAGAAACCATTACCAGATTGTCACGAGTAGGTTTTGATCATGTTTTAGGATATTTGGCAGGAGGAATCGATTCATGGGAGAAAGCAGGATATGAAGTTGATTCCGTGGACTCGATAAAACCGGAACAATTTGCTACCGAACTTTCCGAAAAAAGTGTGGTTGTGGATGCTAGAAAACCAAGTGAATTTGAAGCTGAGCATGTTGAAAACGCAATCAATATTCCTTTAGACACCATCAATTCTAATTTTGCCGCCGTTCCAAAAGACGAAACTTTTTATTTGCATTGTGCCGGCGGTTATCGTTCGGTGATTATGGCTTCTATTCTTAAATCAAGAGGAATTCATAATTTAGTTAATGTAGAAAAAGGAATCAACGGAATTCGCAATGCGGGAATTCCACTGACGCAATTTGTTTGTCCATCGACACTAAAATAACCTGTAATCAACTATAACAAAAAATTAAGTTCTAAAAATAGTCCTAACCTATTTTTTTGGATACTTTTGCAGACTTAATTTCAAAATTTAAAACACGAATGAAAAAAATTCTTTTAGTCTTAACAGCGCTTACTGTATTGATTTCATGTAACAAAGCTGGAGAAAATGAATACATTGTTACCGGAACTATTAAGGGTATCGCTGACGGAAAATCGGTGATTTTAGAAGTTCAAGATGAAACTGGACAGTTAAAACCAATTGACACCGTAAAACTTGAAAAAGGGAAATTTACTTTCACGGGCAGCTCCAAAGAGCCAGATATGCATTTAATTAGCATAGAAACAATCGAAGGAAAAGTTCCGTTCATATTAGAAAATGGTGATATTGAAATGGTGATCAACAAAGACAGCCTTAACATCACCAAAGTTACTGGGACATACAATAACGAAGAACTAAGTAGCTACAAGGAAAAAGGAATGGCAATTCAGAAGAAAATGATGAAATTCCAAAAAGACAATACTGCAATTATGCAAGTGGCGCAACAAAAGCAAGATACTGTTGCAATGAATAAATTGCGTAAAGCATACAGTAAATTTCAAGATGAGTTTACAACACAATCTGAAGCTTACGTAGGTTCGCATCCAAAAGCATTTATTTCAGCTTTAATCATAGAAGGGATGTTCAATCAAATGGCTCCAGATTATAAGAAAATCAACAAATTTTATGAAGGGCTAGATAAATCCGTAAAAGATACCAAACACGGTAAAAAAATAAAAAAGAATCTTGATCAATTATTGAAACCAGTTGCCGCAGTTGCTCCAGTTGAAATAGGAACTATTGCACCGGAGTTCTCAGCTCCAAATCCTGAAGGAAAAATGGTCTCCTTAAAAGAAAGCAAAGGTAAGGTTACGATTATCGATTTTTGGGCTTCTTGGTGCAAACCATGTCGTCAAGAAAACCCAAATATGGTTGCTTTATATAAAGAATTTCACGCCAAAGGTTTGAATATAGTGAGTGTTTCTTTAGATGAAAAAGCGGATGAATGGAAAAAAGCGATTGCCAGCGACAAATTAACTTGGACTAACATCTCTAATTTGAAAGACTTTGAAGACCCAATTGCTATTCAATATTCAATTAAACTTATCCCATCGACCATAATTATTGATGCCTCAGGAAAAGTTGTTGCAAAAGATTTGAGAGGTGCTGAGTTGAAAGCTAAAATAGCATCACTATTGTAAATTTAGTTTTATTACGATATTTGAAAATCTTCCAATTGGAAGATTTTTTTTTATTTTATTAAGCACCATGACATTACGAAATTGTTTTGATTTTGTACATAATTAAATTTGCTTACATCAAAACAGTTTTTATATTTGCACCACTCCGGGGAGATACTCAAGCGGCCAACGAGGGCAGACTGTAAATCTGCTGTGTGAACTTCGCAGGTTCGAATCCTGCTCTCCCCACAAAAAAATAAGAACCCGAAACAACAAGCTCGCTTGATTGTTTCGGGTTCTGTTTTTTTGTGCAAGGTTTCCTCTCAGAGGATCATTTGAAAAATAATTCTTGTTTCTACAATAAACTTCCTGCATAAACTATGTAAACCTTGAAGAATTAAGTAACAAATCGCTTGATTGTTTTTTGGATTTTGTTTTTAATACAAGGTTTCCATTTATCGTTATGATATAAAACTTCAAAAAAAAACCGCCTCGTTTCCGAAGCGGTTTTAATTATCAATTATCAATTGTTAATTATCAATTGTTAATTATCCATTGTCAATTATCTCTTAACAACTCTTACCGTTTTCACATTGCTTCCTTGAGTTACAATAATGTTGTAAACTCCAGAAGGATATTGTGATCCGATTTCTAAGTTTGTGATAGCAGCAACAGTTGCTTGACGTGCTTCAACCTCACGGCCTAACATATCATATACTCTTACTCCTACTTGATCCTCGCTTGATGTGTTTACATTCAATTTGAATGTCTCAGCATATGGGTTTGGATAAGCGCTCACTTCATAGATAGCTAAAGCTGCATCTGTTTGTCTGGTCATTGCCGGCGATGTTGTGATGGTACACAATTGAGTACCTACAACATAACTAGAGTTGTACAATACATCTACACGGATAGTGTAAGCTGTATTTGCTACTGCTCCTCCTGCCAATTGTTGCAATTGGAATCTTGCATTAGCCGTTGGAA
>CANGTL010000065.1 GCA_947456815.1 Flavobacteriaceae bacterium | reverse complement strand
CAAAAACTAACACAACAGATGAGAAAAATTTTCCTAGTATCCGTTTTATCCATAGCCATTTATTCCTGTGGAAACAAAGAAAACAGCCAATCTATAGATGCTTTAATCGAATCCAAAAATGCCAAAGCATTGGTCGAAAAAAAATCGGCGTTGCAAGCTGAAATCGCCAAAATTGAAGATGCGCTGGCCACACTTGATACCAAGAAAGAAGAAGCGTTGGTTTCAGTCATGACTTTGAAAGACACGCTTTTTAATCACTATTTAGACATTCAAGGAAACGTAGACACCAAAGAGAATATCATAGTTCAGTCAGAGTTCAGCGGGACATTGACTGTATTAACTGTCAAAGCGGGACAAAAAGTAGCCAAAGGTCAAATTTTAGGTCGCATCGATGACGCTGGAATGAGTCAACAATTGGGGCAAGTTCAAACGCAATACGAATTGGCGAAAACCACCTACGAAAGACAAAAAAATCTTTGGGACCAAAAAATTGGTTCTGAAATCCAGTATTTGCAGGCGCAAACTCAAATGAACAGCCTTCAAAAATCGATTGGGCAAATGAAAGCACAATTGGCCAAAACGGTGATTCGCGCTCCATTTACCGGCACGATTGACGAGGTATTCGTAGAGAAAGGACAAGTCGTTGCTCCAGGTCCACAAGGTTTAATGCGTATCGTAAATCTAGGAAATATGTTTGTTTCGACTTCTGTTCCTGAAAGCTATATTGGCAAATTGAAAGTCGGAACCGAAGTAGACGTTTTCTTGACTTCATTAGGGAAAACATACAAAGGAAAAGTACGTCAAGTGGGTAACTTCATCAATCCAAACAACAGAAGTTTTGGCATTGAAGTAAGTATTCCAAATCCAGAAAACTTACTTCGCCCGAATCAAGTGGCAAAACTTAAGATCATCGATTATGTGAAAAAAGACGCCACAGTAGTTCCGACCAATGTGATTCAAGAAGACGGGAAAGGCAATCGCTACGTGTACACTGTTGACAATAGTAACGGAAAAACTGGTATCGCCAAAAAAACGGTCGTGACACTCGGTCAATCCTCTGATAATGTTACTGAAATTCTAAGCGGAGTGTCAGCAGAAGATGTTATTGTAACGGAAGGCGTTAATGCGATTTCGGAAGGAATGAAACTAAATTTCTAAAAAAGTTTAGGAGTATAGATAGTTTAGAAGGTTTAGCCAGTTACTTGCCATCTAGATATATCTAAACTTCTAAACTTTCTAACCCTTCTAACCTTCCAATATGAAAACATATTCCTTTGAAAAACTAATTGTTTGGCAGAAATCTAGAAAGTTAACAGTTGATATTTACAAAATCACTAGAACTTTTCCAAAAGAGGAAATATTCGGAATCTCGAATCAAATGCGAAGATCAAGCGTTTCGATTGCCTCAAATGTAGCTGAAGGTTCAGGTAGACAAAACGCGAAGGAAAAAGCAAGATATACCGAAATAGCCTATGCTTCGGCTCTAGAATTACTAAACCAATTAATTATATCAGTAGGCCTAGAATTTATAGAGCAGGAGAATTATTCAGAAATACGAGGACAAATAGAAGAGATAACATTTATGTTAGATGCTCTAAGAAAATCACAAATAAAAAACGACGGTCAAGATGTTTAGTAGCTTCATAACTTACACATCCGTAAAACTAAACCTTCTACACTAATAACCCTTCTAAACAAAAAAATATGAGTCACCAAAGTAAAGAATTCGGCATTTCAAGTTGGGCTGTCGATAATAGAGTTACCGTATATATTTTCACCTTGATGATTGTGATCACTGGATTGATTGCGTATACCACCATGCCGCGTGAAGATTTTCCAGAAATCATTGAAAACAAAGTCTATATCTCGTCTGTGTTTCCTGGAAATTCAGC
Source organism: Flavobacteriaceae bacterium (assembly GCA_947456815.1). Classification (GTDB taxonomy): domain Bacteria; phylum Bacteroidota; class Bacteroidia; order Flavobacteriales; family Flavobacteriaceae; genus Flavobacterium. Next base: position 6,882 of record CANGTL010000065.1, on the reverse strand, counting down.
CGAAGATGTGGAGAAACTAATCATTAAGCCGCTTGAAAAAGAAATTAAAAACATCAGCGGCGTTGAGAAAGTAACCGCAAGTTCATTTCAAGATTACGGGATGATTGTTGCCGAATTCTCAGACAAAGTAGGCATTGAAGCAGCCAAACAAAAAATAAAAGACAAAGTCGACAATGTAAAAGCAGATACCGATTGGCCTAATTTAGATAACGGCAGCAAAGTAGAGCCAAACGTTTTTGAACTCAATATTTCGGAGGAAGTGCCGATTTTGAATATCAATTTAAAAGGGAATTACACCACACAACAGCTCAAGAAATACGGAGAAAAATTGCAAGATGACCTTGAGGAAATTCCTGAAGTGAAGAAAGTCGACATCTTAGGCGTTGATGATAAAGAAGTTGAAATTGCCGTCGATATTTACAAAATGACCGCTGCTCAAGTCTCTTTTGATAACATTCAAAATGCGGTCAAATATGAAAACATGACGCTCTCAGGTGGGAATTTAATCTCACAAGGTTCTAGAAATAACATACGAATTGTCGGTGAAATCAAAGATCCAAAAGAGTTAGAAAACATCGTCGTAAAACACAACGGCGGAACGGTTTACCTCAAAGATATCGCACAAGTTTCCTTCAAAGAAAAAGAAAAAACAACATACGCTCGTGAAAAAGGAGCCGAAGTGGTGATGCTGAATGTGAAAAAACGTTCGGGTCAAAACATGATTTCAGCGATAGAACAAGTCAAAGAAAAGCTGCATTTGGCACACGAAAATTATTTGCCGAAGAATTTACAAGTTGAACTTTCGAACGATCAATCAGACCGTGTAGAGCATCAAGTGGATGAATTGTCTAACCATATCATTTTCGGAATTGTGCTGGTAATGATTGTACTGATGTTTACGATGGGATTGCGAAATTCTTTGTTCGTTGGTGCTGCCATTCCGCTTTCGATGATGATCGCGTTTACGATACTGTCCGCCTTTGGTTTGACTTTGAACACGATGGTGCTTTTCGGATTGGTTATGGGATTGGGATTATTAGTAGATGACGGAATCGTGGTGGTCGATAATGTTTTCGCCAATATGAAAAAGGGCATGCCGAGAATTCAAGCTTCTAAAATTGGTATTGGAGAAATCGCTTGGCCGGTTATTTCATCGACGGCAACAACATTGATGGCGTTCTTACCTTTCGCACTTTGGCCAGGAACCATGGGTAAGTTTATGATTTACTTCCCGATTACCTTAACGGTTACGCTCACGGCATCTTTGTTTGTCGCGATGGTAGTAAACGCAGCAATGACTGGTGGTTCGATGGATATTGAAGATAAGAATGTGTCGATCAAAGCCGCTAAAAAATACACCTTAATTTTTGTTGTCATCGGTGTTTTGTTTGTCGTGTTAGGAAATGTAAACGACTCCAAATTTCTTCGAGGCATTGGACATTTTGCTTTGATTGCCTTAACATTGATGTGGTTGTACAGAATCAAAATCTATCAATGGACACAAGATTTCCAGCACAGTTTCTTCCCAAATTTAGAAGAAAAATACAAACTTTTTCTACGAAAAATATTAACGGGCAGAAACTCGTGGTTTGCCTTAGGTGGAATCATAGGAATGTTAATCCTATCAGTATTTCTTCTTAACTTATTTCCGAGAAAAATCTTGTTTTTCCCTGAGAATATTCCAAGGCAAATCATCACGTATATCGAATATCCGCAAGGAACCGACATCGAGAAAACGAACAAGGCGACTTTGTTTGTCGAGAAACAAGTGATCGAGATTATGAAAAAATACATCGATCCGAAAACCGATAAAAACTTTTTAGCAGAAAGTATCGTTTCTCAAGTCGGTGTTGGCGCAGGAAATCCAAATGTCGATGCTGGTTCTGCCAACGAAACGCCTTTCAAAGGAAAAGTGACGGTTAATTTCTCTGAATTCAAATTTAGAAGAGGCATCAATACCGAGGATGTTTTAGATGAAATTCGAAATCGCGTAAAAGGCATTGCTGGAGCAACAGTTACCGTAGAAAAAGACGCAAATGGTCCGCCGGCTGGATATCCGATTAGTATTCAGTTAACTGGTTCCGATTATGATCAAATGTTGCGAGAAGCAGACAGAATGATCACGTTTATTGATGCTAAAAAAATTCCTGGCATCGAGAAACTAACAGTCGACGTCAACAAACAAAGTCCAGAGCTAGAAGTAAAAGTTGACAGAGTAAATGCCGGAAGTCTCGGCGTTTCCACAGGTCAGTTAGGATTCAATTTGCGTCGCTCGGTTTATGGACAGGAAATATCTACTTTCAAAGAAGGCGACGACGACTATAATATTGTAGTCCGAATGCAAGATGATCAACGCAAAAATGAAAACGTGCTTTTCAATCAAGCCTTGACCTTCCGAAATCAGACCAATGGTCAGATGATGCAAGTGCCTATTTCTGCGGTTTCAACGACAGAAAAAACCAATACGTACAATCAAATCAAACGTAAAAACTACAAGAGAATAATGACCATTTATTCTAATGTATTGACCGGTTACAACGGCGATGAAATTACCAAGCAAATTGGAACGGAACTCAAAGGCTATGACTTACCAAAAGGAGTAACCTATTCGTTTTCAGGTGTACAGGAAGAACAAGGAAAAAACCAAAGCTTTTTAATGTACGCGCTGTTTCTAGCGATGGCTGGTATTACCATAATTATTGTATTGCAATTTAATTCGGTGTCAAAAACGTTGGTGATTTTATTCACCGTGTTGTTGAGTTTCAGTGGCGTATTCTATGGCTATGTCATTGCCAATATGGATTTCGTAATCCTGATGACGATGATGGGAATCATTTCGCTAGCTGGAATTGTCGTTAAAAACGGTATCGTATTGATGGATTTCTTCGTTCTGCTTCTCGACAAGAAAGTGGCAGATAAAGGAGTCGAAAGTCACGATGATCTTGACTTGTTAGAAATTAAAGAAGTCATTATCGAAAGTGGAAAATCGCGTCTGCGTCCTGTATTATTAACAGCGCTGACTGCGGTTTTAGGATTGATTCCTCTTGCCATCGGTTTGAACTTCGACTTCTTCGGATTAATCACCGATTTGAATCCGCACTTATATATGGGTGGTGATAACGTAATTTTCTGGTCGCCTTTAGCATGGACCATCATTTTCGGATTGACATACGCCACCGTTCTGACTTTGGTCATGGTGCCAGTGATGTTCTTCTTAGTAAAAAGAACAAAATACTGGTTGCGAGATCGAAAAAATAATAGTGCTAAAATCATAGAGTAGTCTTTTATAAAGCCATAAGTTTAACAAGTCTAATAAGTATTGCACTATTAGGCTTGTTGCTTTAAGGCATTCATTTAAATTCAATTGGTTAACAATCGTTAATTTATTTGACTAACATTTTATTTTTCCTTTCTTTACTACATCAATAAAGTTTCGACTATGAAAAAAGAGTTCTTAAAATTTGTACTGCTAGCTGGATTTGTTTTTGCAAGTGGATGTAGCGACGACATTAACAAAGCATTTCCGTCGTCGACAGCATCTAGGCCTACTGTGCCAGTGCTAAGTAATGAGGTTACGATTGGCGATCAAATCTGGATGGCGAAAAATCTGAATGTTAGCAAATACAGGAATGGTGATATCATTCCACAAGTCCAAAATGCAAGTCAATGGTCGAATATCAATTATGGTGCATGGTGCTATTACGAAAACAATTCGGCCAACGGACCTATCTACGGAAAACTTTATAATCTTGGCGCGATCAAAGACCCAAGGGGATTGGCACCACTAGGATGGCATATTCCTAATAACGATGAGTGGACTACATTGTTTGTGACTTTGGGAGGCTTTTCATCCGGGGGAAAGTTGAAGTCAACCACATCGTGGGATGCGCCAAATACAGGCGCCAATAATAGTAGTTTTTTTACAGCTTTGCCTGGCGGAAAGCGAGATGGTGATGCAGGTGCTTTTATAGCAATCGGGCAGCAAGGAAACTGGTGGAGCAGTTCCACTACTTTCGGAGGTGATGGTTGGTACTACAGGCTATTCAATAATTCGGGTGATATTGGTGGTGGCACGAGTTATTCACAGTTTGGATATTCTGTGCGATGCGTGAAAGACTAAAGTCAACAAAAAAAAACCCGTCTTGTTGAAGACGGGTTTTTTTTATTGAATTTGAGACTTAGTTAGTAGTCACATACGCCACTTGATTATTAGAATAATCAACTTGGCTTAATTTAGCTTCGTTCCAAAAAAACCACTTTCCAGTTTTTTGTCCGTTGCTATATTCTCCAACAGAAAGTTTATTCCCTTGCGCATCATACGCAATCCATTTGCCTTCCAATTTACCATCTTTGAAAAAACCTTCTTGTTGTATCTTACCATTATCATAGTAATAAGTAGCTTTCACCATATTATCAACAACTTCCAATTTTGGAGTTCCTTTTTGTGCGAAAATCATACTTGAAATCAACACTGCTCCGATTATCATAAACTTTTTCATAGGTGTAGGTTTTTAGGTTATTAACAATTACACAACAAATATATAAATTAATTTACATAAAACAAACTTTCGCTTAACAATTTGGTAACATTGAGAAAAACTTAACATTGGGATTTTGATTTCTTGGGCGTTCCCCGCTGAAAAAAGCGGGTCGGGCTATCCGCTCTATCTGCGCTAAAAGCAGCGCAGGATGCCGCTGCTATCCCTAACGCACCCGTCTAGAATGAAAAATTGTGGTCAAAAATCGCTTCATTTTATAATTTGAATTTCCACTCCTATAATTAACAATTATCCTTAAATTTGCCGCATAAATTTTTGAAAATGTATAGAAGTCACAATTGCGGTGAACTAACCGCTGCGCATATCAATACCGAAGTAACATTGGCCGGTTGGGTACAAAAATCACGAGACAAAGGATTTATGAATTGGGTCGATTTGCGAGATCGTTACGGAATTACCCAACTCATGTTCGATGAAAGCAGAACGGAAAAATCTGTTTTCGAACTGGCCAAAACATTGGGTCGTGAATTTGTGATTCAAGTTAAAGGCACCGTTATCGAACGAGAAGCCAAAAATAAAAACATGGCAACGGGTGACATCGAAATTTTGGTAACCGAAATGACGATTCTTAATGCGGCACTGACACCTCCATTTACAATCGAAGACGATACCGACGGCGGCGAAGACGTTCGCATGAAATACCGTTATCTAGATATTCGTAGAAATCCTGTGAAAAACAGCTTGCTCTTCCGTCATAAAGTAGCCATGGAAGTTCGAAAATACTTGTCCGATTTAGATTTTTGTGAAGTAGAAACACCTTACTTAATCAAATCAACGCCAGAAGGCGCGAGAGATTTTGTCGTTCCGTCCAGAATGAATGAGGGGCAATTTTACGCACTACCACAATCGCCTCAAACTTTCAAACAATTGTTGATGGTGGGCGGCATGGACAAATATTTTCAAATCGTAAAATGTTTCCGAGACGAAGATTTACGTGCCGATCGTCAACCCGAATTCACACAAATCGATTGTGAAATGGCATTCGTTGAACAAGAAGATATTTTGAATGTTTTTGAAGGATTGACGCGCCACTTATTAAAAGAAATCAAAGGCATCGAAGTAGAAAAATTCCCAAGAATGACCTACGACCACGCCATGAAAACCTACGGAAATGACAAGCCAGATATTCGCTTCGGAATGGAGTTTGGCGAATTGAATAGCGTCGCGCAACACAAAGATTTTGGCGTTTTCAATACCGCCGAATTGGTAGTAGGAATTGCGGTTCCTGGCGCTGGCGAATACACCAGAAAAGAAATTGACGGCTTGATTGATTGGGTAAAGCGCCCGCAAATCGGAGCTTCAGGAATGGTCTATGTAAAATGCAATGAAGACGGAACCTATAAATCGTCTGTTGACAAATTTTACGATCAACACGATTTGTCGAATTGGGCGCAAGTTACCGGAGCTAAAGCTGGCGATATGATTTTTGTACTTTCCGGTCCAGCCGACAAAACAAGAACACAACTTTCGGCATTGCGAATGGAATTGGCAACGCGACTTGGATTGAGAAATCCAGCTGAATTTGCACCACTTTGGGTAGTTGACTTCCCATTATTAGAATTTGATGAGGAAAGCGGCCGTTATCATGCGATGCACCATCCTTTTACCTCACCAAAACCAGAAGACATGGCGTTGTTGGAGACCAATCCGAAGGCAGTTCGTGCCAATGCCTACGATATGGTGTTAAATGGTAACGAAATTGGAGGTGGTTCTATTCGTATTCACGACAAAACGACACAACAATTGATGTTTAAATATTTAGGATTCACCGAAGAAGAAGCCCGAAATCAATTTGGTTTCTTGATGGATGCATTTCAATTTGGAGCGCCTCCTCATGGTGGTTTGGCTTTCGGATTGGATCGATTGGTCGCTATTTTGGGTGGACAAGAAACCATACGCGATTTTATTGCATTCCCAAAAAATAATTCTGGGCGTGATGTTATGATTGACGCACCATCTGCTATTGATGAAGCACAATTAAAGGAATTGTATATTAAACTGGATGTAAAATAAGTAATTTTCAGTTTTTTTACAGAAAAGCTTGACTATCAATAATTTTTACAAAAAATTAACACGGTTGTAACTTTCGTATTGTTTTTCGAATTACATTTGCAGCATTATAAATTATTATTACAATTACAATGCGTACAGGTACAGTTAAATTTTTCAATGAGTCTAAAGGTTACGGATTCATTACAGACGAAGAAACAGGAAAAGACATTTTCGTTCATGCATCAGGAATCAAAGCGGAAGAACTTCGCGAAGGTGACAGAGTAAGTTACGAAGAAGAAGAAGGAAGAAAAGGTAAAGTAGCTGCGCAAGT
>CANGTL010000064.1 GCA_947456815.1 Flavobacteriaceae bacterium | reverse complement strand
GCGATGGTTCCGTCTTTATCAATCTCTTTTTCAAACTGAAAGTTTTTTAGGGAGAAATCTTTTATTTTACCTGCGCTTACAAGTTTTATGAATTTCAGTTGGGAAGCAAGATTTGGACCTAAATCGTGATAATGTAAGAAGGCATCTTTATCATGACCTACGTTTACAAAAGCAGCGTTTAGTCCAGCAACAGGTTTTCTGATTTTAGCGATAAAAATATCGCCGACTTGAAAGTTACTTGCTTCTTGTTCCTTGTGTAATTCAATTAGTTTTCCATCTTTTAATAAGGCAAAATCTACGGCTTCAGAACTAGATCGGATGATTAATTCTTTATTCACTCTGTAAATTTTTATCCAGATTCAATTTTAGATATTCAATTTTGGATTTTAGATATAAAAAAAGTTTCTACATCTAATATCTAATATCTTCTATCTTCAATCAAAAGAGGATGGATTAAACAATATTTTAACAGGTATTGGTACCCGGTGAAAATTGGATTGTGAGACTTTAGGACTTTAAGATTTTAAGACTGAAAGTTTTCATGTCTTATCCTCTTATTGTCTTATCCTCTTGCAGTCAAATCTTCCATTTCAATGAACGTTTAAAAAGAAAAAAGTAGTATTAAACTACTTTTTCTTCTTGTGACGGTTAGCTCTCGCTCTTTTTTTACGTTTGTGCGTCGCTACCTTATGTCTTTTTCTTTTTTTACCACTTGGCATAGTTGGTGATTTTGTGATTAATAAATATTTTTATTTTGCTTCGTTATTTGTTTTTACTCCTTCAACAAATACTTTAGCTGGTTTGAATGCTGGAATATTGTGTGCTGGAATTTTGATAGTAGTATTCTTAGAAATGTTTCTTCCTGTTTTTTCAGCTCTAGTTTTGATGATAAAACTACCAAAACCTCTTAAGTAAACATTATCTCCAGTTTCTAATGAAGTTTTTACTTCTTCCATAAAAGATTCTACAGTGGCTTGAACGTCTCCTTTTTCAAGACCTAACTTTTCTGAAATTTTCGCTACGATATCTGCTTTCGTCGTTTTCTTTCTTAATTTAAGATTTGTGATTTTTTTTGAGGTTGCAAATATATGAATTTAAAAAACAATTAATCAACCTAATTCACTAAAATTTAATTACATAAACTTTTACTTTTGTGAACCTAAATTTTACAATGGATTTTGCTAACTCGTTAACCCAATGGTATCTAAAAAACAAACGCGATTTGCCTTGGCGAAACACGAAAGATCCGTATTTGATTTGGTTGTCTGAAATTATGCTCCAACAAACCAGAGTTGCGCAAGGAATGCCATATTATTATTCGTTCACGAATGCGTTTCCAACCGTGTTTGACTTGGCAAATGCCACTGAACAGGAAGTTTTGAAATTGTGGCAAGGATTGGGATACTATTCTAGAGCGCGGAATCTACATAAAACTGCGCAGTTTGTCGCAAATGACCTCGATGGGGTTTTTCCTTCATCTTATAAAGATTTGCTGGAATTAAAAGGAGTTGGTGAATATACGGCCGCCGCAATAGCCAGCTTTGCTTTTGATGAGGTAATAGCAGTTGTTGACGGAAATGTTTTTCGCGTTTTGTCAAGGTATTTTGATATTGAAACAGATATTCAATCGAATAATGCTAAAAAAGAATTTTCTAGTTTGGCGTGCGAGTTAATAATAAAGGAAAATCCAGCATTGTTTAACCAAGCAATCATGGAGTTTGGAGCCTTACAATGCGTTCCCAAAAACCCAAATTGCAGCGACTGCCCATTATGTGGAGGCTGTTTGGCACTCCAAAAAAGAAAAGTACAATCATTACCTGTAAAATCGAAGAAGTTAAAAGTTCGAGATCGTTATTTTAATTACGTCGTATTTTTGGATAGCGAAGGAAGAACCCTAATTCATAAACGATCGCAGAAAGGAATTTGGCAAAATCTGTATGAATTTCCCTTGGTAGAATCTGTCAAAAGTATCGAGTTTGTCGATTTTCACCAGGAGCTTTCGAATAGAGAATTCGTTGACAACGCAATTGTATCGATAGAAGAAATCAATTCAAAAAGCCAAATACATAAACTTACGCACCAACATTTGCATATCAAATTTTGGAGGGTTAAGGTGTCGGGAAGGATTGCTAATGGAATAAATTATGAAACTTTATTGACTTTTCCATTTCCGATTATACTATATAATTTTATCGAAAAGGATTGGTTATAGTTTTTAAAATTTTACTACATTTGGATAAAATACAATACCATACAAAATGAGCGGAACGTTAAATAAAGTCATGTTAATAGGTCACCTAGGAGAAGATGTGAAAATGCACTATTTCGATGGAGGCAATTGCATCGGTAGATTTCCATTAGCAACTAACGAAACCTATATCAACAAGTCGACGAACGAAAAAATCACATCAACAGAATGGCATAATTTGGTTGTGCGAAACAAAGCTGCGGAAATTTGCGAGAAATACTTGTCGAAAGGAGATAAGATATTTGTTGAAGGAAGAATAAAATCTAGACAATGGCAGACGGAAGAAGGCGTTACAAAATATACTACTGAAATTCAAGTAACGGAATTCACTTTCCTTACCGTTAAGAAAGAAATCGAATCAAACAAAGGAGGAATGCCAGATGCAAAGAGTCCTAATTTTGATTCGCATGACAGTCCAATGTCGGAGAACGACATGCCGTTTTAATATTGTGTAACTAACGTATTTCAATTTGGACACAGAGCCCAGTTTTACTTTGCTTTCATCGATTGATACCAATTTACTCTTTGGCTTTCTTTGCATTTTTATTTTGCTTTTTTGTTCTGCAATTATTTCAGCGGCGGAGGTTGCCTATTTTTCTTTAACGCCAAAAGATATAGACCAATGTGCGCAAGAAAATCCAGAAAAGACAAAAATCATCTCCAAATTATTAGAAAAACCTAAGAAACTTCTTGCAACACTTTTAGTAGCGAATAATTTCATCAACATAGGTGTTGTAATCTTATTTTCGATTATTGGAAGAAATCTGTTTGAATCAATCGCTTCCCCGTTATTGAAATTTATCGTTGAGGTAATCTTGGTTACTTTCTTAATATTACTATTTGGGGAAGTTCTACCTAAAGTATATGCAAACAGAAACAATATTAAATTCGCGAAATTCGTTGCCTATCCTGTATCAATTCTAGATACGCTATTGTCCCCAATAAGCATGCCTATGCGTTCGCTAACGATTTTCTTACATGAGAAGTTAGGGAAACAGAAAGGCAATTTTTCAGTTGATCAACTGTCACAGGCATTAGAGTTGACTTCTTCCGAAGAAACATCTCACGAGGAGCAAAAGATTTTGGAAGGAATTGTCTCGTTCGGCAACACCGATACGAAACAAGTCATGAGTCCACGAATTGATATTTTTGCGTTAGAGATTTCAGAAACTTTTGCTGATATATTACCTAAAATCTCAGAAAAAGGATATTCAAGAATTCCGGTCTATCGCGACAATATTGATCATGTTGAAGGCGTTTTGTTTGTGAAAGATCTAATTCCACACATAAACAAAAAAGAATTGGATTGGGTTTCGTTGGCAAGAGAGCCTTTCTTCGTTCCAGAAAACAAAAAGCTAGATAATTTGCTCAAAGATTTTCAAAGTATGAAAAGCCACTTAGCTATCGTTGTCGATGAATATGGCGGAACTTCTGGGTTGGTTTCACTAGAAGACGTGATTGAAGAGATTGTCGGAGACATTAGCGACGAGTTTGACGACGAAAATCTCAATTATTCCCAAATAGATGACAAGAATTTTCTTTTTGAAGGAAAAATAAACCTCAAGGACTTTTACAGAATCGTTGATGTAGACGAGGATTTATTTGAAGAAAGAAAAGGAGAAGCAGAAACGCTTGCAGGATTTATATTAGAAATCATTGGGAATTTTCCAAGAAAAGGACAAAAGATTGCTTTTAGTAATTGCAAATTTTTGATTGAGACATTAGATAAAAAACGGATTAAGCAAATAAAGATAACCATTGAATAATACATCAAATGACTTCTAAGAAAACGCTCGCTCCTTTTTTGTTCCTAGTTCTTTTTGTTTTTTTTGGTTGTAAAAACGACACACTGCCAAAGCCTTCAAGTCAACTAAGGCTAGATTACAAAATTGCAAAATATGCGCATTTTGAAAATGCCTGCCCATTTGTTTTTGATATCAACGAAGATGCTGTCATAAAAGGAAAATCCGACTGTAACTTTACGATTCATTATCCTAAGATGAAAGCGACGATATATTTGAGCTACAAGCCAGTCAAGAATAATATCAACGTTCTTCTGAGAGACGCGCAAAAACTAACTTATGAACATGTAATTAAAGCAGATGATATTCTAGAACAGCCATTTATCAATACTGATAATAAAGTTTATGGTATGTTTTATCATGTTAATGGGAACTCCGCTACGAATGCGCAGTTTTATGTAACAGATAGTGTGAAGCACTTTATAGATTGCTCCGTTTATTTTTACGCAAAACCAAACTTCGACTCAATCATGCCTGCAGCTAGTTATGTGAAGAATGATATGCAACAGCTCATGGAGAGCTTGCGCTGGAAGTAGTTTAGAATAAAAAAGAGACAAGAATCAAGATTTTTTTTGTCTTGGTTCTTGTCTCTTTTTTAATTTTCAATCGATTACACTATTTTGATGCAACCATATTTGAAACTTTGTATGTTTCCCCGTCTGCAGTGGCTTCAACGATTTTTGTAAGAGTTTCAGGAGTTTGTATAGAACTGTCAAATGACACTGTAGCTTCTTTTTTATCAAAGTCTACCGTAGCATTTTGAACACCGTCTGTTTCGGACAGCTCTTTTTCAATAGTCTTAGCACAACCAATTGCGCAAGTCATGCCTTCAATTGTAAATGTTGCCTTTTCTAATTTCTCTGGACTTATTTCCGTCTTCGTTTCTGAAACAGTTTTCTCTGCCGGTGCACTGGCGGTTTGTTTACAATTAATAAAGAACAGTCCAGAAATAGAAGCGACAAAAAACAGTTTGGTAAAAGTCATGATTTTTAATTTTGTTGAGACAATGCTACACTAATAAGTTACGCTACAAAAATATATAAAAAATGTAGGGACAATTCATAAAATTATTACAAATTTGACGACACTAAAACTTCAAAATGAAAGCGCAACAATTAAAATGGATCTACTTAATAATACTTGCACTTATTTGGGGAAGTTCATTTATTCTAATCAAAAGAGGTTTGGTGGGATTAGAACCGATGCAAGTTGGTTCTTTACGAATTGTTTTTGCTGCTATTTTTCTTTTGATTATTGGCTTTCGGAATTTACCAAAAATCCCTTTGCATCAATGGAAGTATTTAGCTTTGACAGCGTTATTCGGAACCTTTATTCCAGCGTTCTTATTTTCCATTGCGCAGACGCAAATTGACAGTTCGGTCAGTTCCATTTTGAATTCACTTACGCCATTGAATACTCTAATTATTGGAACATTATTGTTTGGTTTGCAGTTTAAACGTATACAAATCATTGGTGTTTTTATTGGTTTTCTCGGTACCTCGCTGCTCATACTCAATGGCGCCATTCATCACCCAAATCAAAATTATTATTATGCTATTTTAGTATTAATTGCGACGATCTGTTACGCCACTAATGTCAATTTGATCAAAAGATATTTGTCAGATTTGTCACCACTGAGTATCAGTACGGGTAATTTTACTGTGATGCTTGTTCCCGCCATAGTAATTCTGTTCTCATCAGGATTTATGGATACAATTCATCACGTTGAAGTTCAAAAATCAGTGTTTTTTGTAATGATTTTGGGAATCGTAGGGACAGGAATTGCAAATATTATCTTTTTTAGATTAATTCAAATGGCAACACCAGTGTTTGCTACATCTGTAACCTACTTGATTCCAATTGTTGCTTTCTTTTGGGGCATGCTTGACAACGAATTTTTGACTTTTGTGCAATTAATCGGCGCCTTAATAATATTGTTTGGGGTTTATTTGACGAGTAAAAAGTAAAAAAGGCTGCCAGATAGACAGCCCTTAAGAATTGTTGAATGGAGCTTATTGAAAATCGGCATCTGAAACACCGTCGTTTATTTTTACATCTGTTGTAGTTAGTAGGATTTCCATTCCTATATTGATAGAATTCACGTACGGAATTTTAATACCATTGACTTCACGATAATCACTATAATTACTTGTTTGCGAAATCACTTGACCGCTTACATCCATCGATTTGGTCTCAGCCACTTTCAAGCCTGATTTCACATCGTAAAGATATTTAGAATTCCCATCCTTTAGAACATAAACATCAGCATCATTATATACTTCAATACCTTCTAAGACGATTGTAGGTTTGTTTATTAAGAAAAGCTCTTCAAAAGGAACCGCACTCATTTTTGATTCCGCTAATTCCTCACCGCTAAGCTCTTTTTTTTGCCCTTGCTGAATGATGTAAGCTCCTTTTTCGTTTACTACTTGTTTCATCATCGACATGCCCATGACTTTAATTTCACGAAGTTGCTTGTTGTTTGAAGTGGTTTTGGAAGTCAATTCGATGGGAGCGCCTTGTATCGTTCCTGATGAAATGGTGAAAAGCGATTTTACGGCTCTCAATACTTTTTCGCCTCCGACTGCATTGATATAATTATAAAGAACCGTCTTTGCGGTAACTTCTTTAGGAATCGCAATTTTGTAATTGGGTTTTTCCGTTGGAGTTCCATACTTGTCGAAGTAGAAAATCGGTATTTTTAGCTTTTCTAATGAAGGCAATATCTCTGCGCCTTTTCCAACCACTACAATTCGCTCTTGATCAGGCAAAATATATTTGTTGGCAACTCGCATAATATCGTCTGCAGTAACGGCATTAATTTTTTCAATGTATTTTTCAAAGAAATCTTCTGGCAGGCCTTGTGTTTTGATTTCTAAGGCGTAACCTGCTACGGTTTCTGGCTTTTCTATTTCCATTACAAATTGACCGATATAACTTGCTTTCACATTTTGCAAGACATTTGGCGCTACTTTTTCAATGCGAATGCGTTTGATTTCTTTCAGCATTTCTACGATTGCGCTGTCAGTTACGGCATTTCTAACGGCAGTATAGGCAATGAATCGGGAAATGTATCTACTGTCTCCAATACGAGAACCAGCGTCGTAGGTCCAAGCGTTTTTCTCACGTAAGTTGGACATGAGATAGCTATTGTAATCTCCACCTAAGATTTGGTTGGCTAAAATCGCTGCAAAATAATCTGGGTCTTTCATTTTTAGAGAGGAAAGATTCATCACGGCGATTTCAGATTGTACGGCATTCGGCATATCCACAAAATTAATTTGCGTGTACTGAACATCTTTGGCATGGGAATAACTCAAATTAGGAGCGATTGCTTTTTGCCATGGCTCAAATAATGTTTCGATTTGAGTTTTTATGGTTTCAAAATTTATGTCTCCCATTACCACTAAATACGCGTTTTCTGGAACGAAGTACGTATTGTAATTTAACAAAATGTCGTCTAGTGTTATGGCGTTTATCGCTGCTTCTGTAAGATATTCACCAAAAGGATGGTTCTTGCCATAAGTCAAAACATTTTCGACTCTTCGCGCGACAGTAGGAACACTTTTTTCAGTGACTTTTAGACTTTCAATCAACTTTGTCTTTTCTTTATCTAGTTCTGAGTTTGTAAAAACAGTATGTAATGCACCTTCGGACATTAATTCTAGAATTCGCTGTGAATACTTCGACAACCCGCTGGCATAAGTGCCTCTGTCGCTAAAACGAATAGATGCACCCAAGTAATCAATTTCTTCATTAAAGGCGCTTTTTGATATTTTCTCCGAGCCGCTACCAATAAGTGCGCTGGTCAACGCTGACACGCCTTTTTTGGAACCTTCTAAATAAGGCGCGTTGTCAATCGAAAGACTAAATGAAACTCGCGGCAGTTTGTGATTTTCGACGACCATGACTTTCAAGCCGTTTTTAAGGACAAATGACTGCGGTTTTCCGATGTTTATTTGAGGTGCTGGACCTGGTTTTGGTTGTGTGTTGTTCTGCGCGTTTACCGAGTATGCGAGAGAAAAACCAACTAGAATAAGGAATATGTTTTTCATGACCGAAGGATTAGTTTTGTTTTTTATCATTAGCTGGAATGTAATCTAAAAGCAGTCGTTGGTTTGAATTCAAATAGGTTCTTGTCGCGGTTCTAATGTCTTCTCGAGTAATCGAACGATATAGGTCCATATTGCTGTTAATCAAATTCACATCTCCATATAACAAATAATAGGAAGCAAGATTTTCTGCAATTCCCTCTACGGTAGCGTTGTTGTTTACAAAGTCATTTTCAATTTTGTTTTGTAGTTTTTGAAAATCCCTTTCAGAGATGAGGTCTGTTTGGAGTTTTAGAATTTCTTCGTCGATTTCTTTCAAAATAGAAGAAGTCGTGTTTTCTCCCAATGGTAATCCGTAAAGAATATACATGCCATAATCTTCTTGTTGCATGGTAAACGCACCGATTTGTAGTGCCATTTTCTTGTCGTCTACAATTTTCTTGTATAATATGGAGCTTTTGCCATCGCTTAGTAAAGTCGATATCAATTCTAAGATTCTAGCGTCTTTTGTTTTCATAGATGGAATTCGATAAGCCGCTACAATTCCAGGGATTTGAATGTTGGGATCTTCAAAAGTCGCTTGTATTGTTTTTGTAATTGGTTCTTCTGTAATCGCAATTTTTTCAACGGGAGGCGCTTTCTTTACAGGATTGAAATACTTATTTATCCACTTTTTGGCATCGGAAGATTCAAAATTTCCAGCAACAACTAAAACAGCATTGTTTGGGACATAGAATTTTTTGTTGAATGTTTTGAATTCCTCTAAAGTAGCGGCATCAATATGTTCCATTGATCCGTCAATATCCCAGCGGTAAGGATGTTTTACGAAAAGATTTTCTTTGACCACTTTGATGACATTGCCGTAAGGTTGGTTATCGACTTTGAGTCGTTTTTCTTCTTTGACTACTTCTTTTTGAGTGTCCACGCCAATTTGATTGATAACAGGATGCAACATGCGTTCGGCTTCCATCCAAATGGCGAGTTCGAGGTTGTTTGACGGGAAGACTTCATAATAATAAGTTCTATCTACAGAAGTGTTAGCATTATTGGCGCCGCCATTTCCAGAAACAATTTTCATCCATTCGCCTCGGCCAATATTTTCTGTACCTTCAAACAAAAGATGCTCGAAGAAATGAGCAAAACCTGTTCTTTTCGGGTCTTCGTTTTTGGTGCCGACGTGATACATCACAGAAGTAATAATGACGGGAGCCGATTTGTCTTGGTGCAAAATCACATGAAGACCATTGTCTAAAGTGAATTCTTCAAAAGCTACTTTTTGGGCGGATGCGAAATGGGCAAAAGCTAAAGTAAATAAAGCGAACAACGTATTTTTCATACAGTGAAATTAGGATGTTTTTAGGTAGCGGTTTCGTAAATTGTGTTACGTCAAAAGTAAGTTTTTTTGGTAAGGAGTGAAAGTTCAAAGTAAATTAATCGACCGATTGGTATGTTGGGTTGCGTGAGCGATGGGAGTGGCATCCTTTTTCTTGCTGCTTTAGCAAGGAAAAGATATAGCGGACAGCGCGACGGCGTGCGATTTTTGTTGTATTGGGCATCAATTTGCCTAACGCCGGCACGCCAAGAATTTTAAATTAAAAACTTTTTTCACAACTAGTTGCGAGAATGGGATTTAGTTGTATATTTGCATCCATTTTATAAACAAATAAACATCATTGTTATGTACGCAATCGTAGAGATAGCAGGGCAACAATTTAAAGTAAGCAAAGACTTAAAGGTTTATGTTCACCGTTTGGCTAACG
>CANGTL010000063.1 GCA_947456815.1 Flavobacteriaceae bacterium | reverse complement strand
TATTAAATAATCTATTCCTAAATAAATAATAATACAATACGATGGCAAAGAAAGGTAATAGAATCCAAGTAATTTTAGAATGTACAGAGCACAAAGCTTCAGGTGTTGCTGGAACTTCTCGATACATAACTACTAAGAACAAAAAAAATACTCCAGACAGACTAGAGATTAAGAAGTTCAATCCTGTATTGAAAAGAGTAACTGTTCACAAAGAAATTAAATAATTAGAAATTTTACAAAGTAAAAGTTTCAAGTAATACAGATATAAGACATGGCAAAGAAAACCGTTGCATCGTTACAAACATCTTCAAAGAGATTGTCAAAAGCCATCAAAATGGTTAGATCTCCAAAAACTGGTGCCTATACATTCGTAGAATCTATTATGGCTCCTGAATTGGTAGATGAGTTCTTGAAAAAGAAATAATCACAATACAAATATATAGAACAGCTACTTTCTTTCGGAAGTAGCTTTTTTATTTTTTATATTTACCAACTAATTGGCTGTTTTGCTCATTGTATCGATTTTCAGCTTGGAAAGAAACAAGATACAAAGCGTCCAAAATCTTAAATCATAAATACAAATGAGTTTTTTCAAAAGAATATTCTCTTCCGGACCGAAGGAGCCAGTTCTAAATGAACAGGAAAAACAAGTTTTAGACAAAGGTTTAGAAAAATCGAAGACTTCTTTCTTTTCTAAGCTGACCAAGGCTATTGCAGGAAAGTCAAAAGTTGATGATGAAGTTCTCGATAACTTAGAAGAGATTTTAGTAGCATCAGATGTTGGCGTTACAACGACACTTAAGATCATCAATCGTATCGAAAAGAGAGTTTCGGAAGACAAATACTTAGGAACGGATGAACTGAATCAAATCCTAAGAGATGAAATTTCTGGTTTGCTTTCAGAAACTAATCTTGGTGAAGCTTCAGAATTTGTTATTCCTGTTGGCGTAAAACCTTATGTCTTAATGGTGGTCGGTGTCAATGGCGTCGGTAAAACGACGACTATCGGAAAGTTGGCTTACCAATTCAAAAAGAAAGGGTATAAAGTAACGCTAGGAGCGGCAGATACTTTTCGTGCAGCCGCCATTGATCAGTTGCAAATTTGGGCAGATCGAGTAGGAGTGCCATTGGTAAAACAACAAATGGGAAGCGATCCTGCTTCAGTCGCATTTGATACTTTGCAAAGCGCCGTAGCCAATGACGCTGACATCGTGATTATCGATACCGCGGGCCGTTTGCACAATAAGATCAATTTGATGACTGAGCTTACAAAAGTAAAAAGAGTGATGCAAAAAGTCGTTGCTGACACGCCAAATGATGTCTTATTGGTTTTAGATGGTTCTACAGGACAAAATGCGTTTGAGCAAGCCAAGCAATTTACAGCGGCAACCGAAGTGACTTCATTGGCGGTTACCAAATTAGATGGAACGGCAAAAGGTGGTGTGGTCATTGGCATTTCTGATCAATTTCAGATACCAGTAAAGTACATTGGGGTTGGAGAAGGATTAGAGGATTTGCAAGTCTTTAATAAGTACGAATTTGTAGATTCTTTTTTCAAATAAATCAAAAATTATAGTTGACAAAAAGGACATTTTTTTTAGAAGAATTGTCCTTTTTTCATTTAACTTAGAGTCGATATTAGAAGTATAATAGAAATGAATAAAATAGGATTTTTTATAGTTAGCGCGGTTTTTTTTATTTCTTGTAGTAAAAAAGTTGACGCAACAGACATCAACAAAATGAATGGTTATTGGGAAATCGAGAAAGTTGTATTTCCTAATGGGAAAGAGAAAAAATATGGCGTCAACGAAATGTATGATTATTTTCAAATAAAGAACTTTATTGGTATTAGAAAGAAAGTAACTCCAGCATTAGATGGTAGTTATTTTGTAAATCTAGATGCGGAGAAAATAACGATTCAGGAAGGAAAAGACAAATTTGTTGTGCATTACGCTACTTTTTACAGTCAATGGGCCGAGGAATTGATTGCTATTTCAGAAAATGAAATGGTTTTGAAAAATGACAAGGCAGTCGAATATCACTACAAAAGAGCAAAACCACTCAATATCATGAAAAATGGCAAGAAGACTAAGTAACGACGGCACCATTGGATCCATTCTAAACGAAATTATACAAGTCAACAAACTTCAAGGTGGCATCGATGAAGTTGCAGTGAAAGATGCGTGGAAAAGCCTCATGGGAAACGGGGTGAATACGTACACTAAAAACATACTTTTGAAAGGCACGACCTTATATGTAGAATTAACTTCTGCAGTTTTGCGTGAAGAATTACATTACGGCAAAGACAAAATCATCAAAATGATCAATGAGGAATTGCAGAGGGAAGTAGTTAAGGAAGTGGTTTTGAGATAACACGGCTGCGCCTTTGGACACGCTTCGCTTTGGACTTTTGCACTATATTATCTTATGAAAAAGAAAATCCCGTTCGATAAAAACGGGATTTTCTATTATATGCTTATTAGTCTATAGCGTAGCGTGTCTAAAGTCCGCAGGACGTGTCTAACTGTCTAAAGCCGCAGGCGTGTCTTTCTAAAATTGTTCTCTTCCAGCAAAGTGAAATGCGCTTTCAATTGCTGCATTCTCATCGCTATCTGATCCGTGAACTGCATTTTCTCCGATAGAAGTGGCATATTTTTTACGAATAGTTCCTTCAGCCGCATCTGCTGGATTCGTTGCGCCGATTAATGTTCTGAAGTCTTCAATTGCGTTTTCCTTTTCCAAGATAGCCGCCACAATTGGTCCTCTCGACATAAATTCTACCAATTCCAGATAGAAAGGTCTTGCAGCATGCACCGCGTAAAATGCTTTTGCATCAGCCACAGTCAATTGCGTTAATCTTAAAGAAACAATCTTGAATCCACCTTCGGTAATCATGTTCAAAATTCCACCGATGTGTCCGTTTTCAACCGCATCGGGCTTAATCATTGTAAATGTTCTATTCGTTGCCATTTTTTTTAATTTAAATTTAACTTTGTTCTGTTCGGCCTAAAGGCCTCGAGTGCGTGCAAAAGTAAGCATTTTTAGGAGCTATTCCTGCTATCCGCTCTATCTTTTTTTTCCATTACGTAACGGATAAAAAAAGGATGCCGCTTCTATCAGGGCTAGGGCAGTTGAATTCAAAAAAAATCCCCTACTATTACTAGTAAGGGATCTAAAATATGTAGAAAACTAATTCTTAGTTTTTCATCAACTTCACAGTTTCGGTACCTGCATCAGTTGTTACTTTTGCAAAATATAAACCACTGTTGATACTTGTTGCATCAACATTTGCTGATGTAGCAGCTGGGTTTATCGTCATTACAGTTTTTCCTAACATATCAACGATTTGAATAGAAGTAATGTTTTTAGCAGATGTAGAAACAAAATTCCAAGCATTGTTGGTTGGGTTAGGGAATACTCTAAAGGCGCTAGTGTTAAATGCTGTTGTAGATAAACCATCAGTAAAGGTATAAGCACCAGAAACTCTGTCTAAAGTTACGTTATATACCCCACCAGTTCCAACTACAATATTGGCACCACCTTGAGTAGCTGTTCCTGAAGGAAAATCAGCAGCACCCCAATTTACATCCCAAGCATTGTTTGCACGGAATTTACATTCTCCTGCTGATAAAGTAATTCCAGTAAGTGTGTAAGTTACTCCATCTGTTGTAGTCAAAGCAGAAGCATCAATTTCACCTGGAGTTCCAGTTGGCCATCCTGTTGGAGTAGCTGAACCTACAAGCGCGATAGTTGGAATTGAGAAACTGTAGTCTCCAGTAACTCTGTTAAATCTTACATCATAAGTACCGGCAGTACCAATTGCGATATTATCACCACCTTGTGTAGCTGTTCCTGTTGGGAAAGCTGCGTTACCCCAATTGATTGTCCAGTCATTGTCTTGACGGAATTTAGCAGAACCTACTGTACAAGCTAATTTATCTAAAGAGTAGTTGATAGCATCGCTAGAAGCTAATTGGTTAGGGTCTGCACCTGCGAATGGAGGCCATCCGCCTACTCCGTCACCAACAATACTAACAGGTGGAATTAATACAAAGCTGTATTCTCCAGTAGCGATATTCAAAGTAACTGAACTATAAAATCCAGCAGCAACCGGAATGTTATCTGTTGCTCCTGTTAAAGTTCCTGTAGGGAAAGTAGTTTCGCCAAATAAGTTTCCATCGATACTGAATTGACCAGCACCGTCTACCAAAGTAACATTGCTCGCACTAAAAGTGTCCGCTCCAGCTACTGTCATTGTTATTCCTTCAACTGTACCTGTACATACTCCTACAAGTTTAACTGTTGGTAACGGCGTACCTCCGCTAAAGTTGTAAACTCCAGTTGTACTGTTGAAAGTTACATCGTACGTTCCCGCTATACACAAAATGTTTGCACCATTTTGCGTTCCTGTTCCCGAAGGGAAATCAACAGCACCCCAGTTGATAGCCCAATCATTATTAGCTCTAAACTTTACACCACCACCACTTGCAAATGTAGTAAGCGTT
The DNA here is from genome assembly GCA_947456815.1 of Flavobacteriaceae bacterium. Classification (GTDB taxonomy): domain Bacteria; phylum Bacteroidota; class Bacteroidia; order Flavobacteriales; family Flavobacteriaceae; genus Flavobacterium. Next base: position 6,294 of record CANGTL010000063.1, on the reverse strand, counting down.
ACTGCATTTAGTGTCCAGTTTTCACCATCTGTAGAAGTCATTTGCAGAACATCTATAGGTCCAGGGTTACCTGGTGATCCAGGCCATCCACCAGCGGCTTCTCCTACCAAAGCGACAGAAGTAACTTGAGCATTCATTCCGAATGACATCAATAAAACTGTAAAAAATAAAAATAATTTTGTTTTCATAATTGTTTTGTTAAAATTTATACTAGGCTAATTTAAAATAAAATATGATAATACGCTTCAAAGGTACTGTAAAATAAGCGCACGAAAACGTTTTCGTGTTAATAACATTATTTTTTTAACGATTGTTCGCAGGATTTGTTGTTAAATATTAGTTGTTTTTGAGATATGAATAATTATGTTTTTGACAACATGGCAATCTCTTGAAGGTCTAAGCTACTAATAACTAGGAAACAATTTATTTTCTGAGAAGTCTGATATTTCCTGAATGCCTTTCGGTAAAATATTTCACAATGTAAAAACCGCTAGAAAAACCAGTACCGTCTATAGAAAAAATAGATTCACTCGGACTTATCGATTTTATTAACTTTCCGATGCTATCGTATACCTCAAGAGTAATAATTTTCTCCTCTGCTGAACTAAAATACCATAAATCGGCAGTTGGATTTGGATAGACTTTAAAATTATTCTCACTAAAATTTTCATTTCCTAACAACAAAAAGAAATTATACTGGCCCGACAATCGATCAAATGAAACAGAATAGTTACCCGCAAAACTCACAGGAATATTAACGCCATCTTGCACTCCAGTTCCGGAAGGGAAAGCCGAAGCTCCCCAATTGGTAGTCCAACTGTTGTCTTTTCTGAATTTTACTTCACCACTGTTTAAAGGTAAGTCATCAATGGTATAAGTAAATCCGTCTGTAGTACTCAAATCAGTATCAGCAACCTCAAAACCATTTAAAGCTGTACCTAAAATCCCGACACTCGGAAAGGTAAAACTGTATTCTCCTGTAATTCTATTAAAGGTTACAAAATGCTCGCCACCAGGAATAAATAGACTTGGACCGCTTAAAACCGCCGTTCCTGTCGGATAACTCGTGCTACCCCAAACAAAATTACTAGCATTGTCTTGACGGAAATAGGCGTTGCCGCTACTGAAATAAAAACCAGAAAGTGTATAAATAATGCCGTCTGTCGTTGTCATGTCAACATCAGCACCAGCATAACCATTTTGCGAATCAACAGCGGGTCCCCAAATACCGATGCTTGGAAAAGAAGCGGAAGGAATAAAAGTGTACGTACCATTCGAAATATTAAGCGTCACATCGTACGTTCCGGCAGTTGTTGGAATGTTTGGCCCATCTAGAGTTCCAGTGCCACTTGGAAACGTGCTGCCGCCCCAATTGACGGTCCATGACAGGTCTTTTCTAAATTTAACTTCACCATTTGAAACGGGAAGATTGTTTATCACATAAGATATTCCATCGCTCGAATTCAATAAAATTTCAGGTGTAGTTTGCGTGCCTGGCCAACCATTAACGCCTGTTCCAACGATCGAAATATTTTGCGCATTTGTAAAAAATCCAACAAAAATTGTAAGTGCGAAAAGTAATTTTATTTTCATAAAGAATTAATTTTAAACGAACTAAATTAAACTAAAATTGTGATTTTATAAAAGAAATGAAATTCATTGTCAACCTCTAACGTAATAGTGCTAATAACTTTACAGTTTAATAATGGTAAAATTCATATCCAAAGGACTTAATCGATCCATCAATTTTTCAATCAAGGTCGGTCCAAATTCAATATAAAACTCAGAAAAATTCATAGAACGTTCCTGCAATCCTTGATTCGGGAACAATTCATTTTGCAAGGAAACTATGCGATTCAATTCATCCGCATATTTTCTTTTTTGAGCCTTCAGTAATCGCTTTTCTAAATGTTCTAAGCCTTTTAATTGTTTTGCTTCTTGAGCTTTTACAGCCCCGCTAAACGATGGGTCGGTTTGATTTGCCAAGGCATGCAGATAGTGAAATTGGTTCTTCAAATGTTCTCTCTGAATACTCAAATCAATAGGAAATTCAGAAATTTCTTTGGTCTTTGCCGCAATCAACTCCGATTGTTTCTGAAATAAATGCTGCCATGTCAACCCCAATTTATCAGCTTTCGAAGCTTGTTTTTCAGTTGCAAGCAAAGCAGAATTTCGCAATAAAAGTATCGGAAACGTAACATCAACTGATTTAAAAAATGATTTCAATTCTAACCAATACGCCAATTCACCGCCGCCGCCAATATAACACAAATTCGGTAAAATGACTTCTTGGTACAAAGGTCTTAAAATTACATTTGGACTAAACTTCTCCGGATTTTTTTCAAGTAAATCCAATATTTCTTCCTCCGAAAATTGCAACGAAGTATTGTTTATTTTATAGGTATCTTTTTCAAATAAAATTCGCTCTCTGAGGTGATCTTCTATGTAGAACAAATTGATTTCTCGTGGATTGACTTGAATGTCATACGTTTTCATCTGCGCAATCGTTCGGTGCACCTCTTGATATGATTTTTGATGAAGCAATTCTTCTTTCACATAAGGCGCAAAGACTTGCTTCAACGTGGCATCATCTCCGTCAAGAATCACCAAACCATAAACTCCAAAAAGTTCATTCGCCAAATATCGAGTCGCGTCAGCTAAGTTTTTGTGCTTCAAATATGTGTCTTCGAACAACTTCTTGATGTATTCCGCATTTTGACTGCCGCCAATTTCCTTCTTGAAAACTTCAAAAACAGCGTCAATGCCTTCCGTCGACAATCGACCAACAGGTCCACCACTAGCAGTGTTCCATCGAATTTTTTTGCCTCGAAAAGTAAAATAATTGATTTCCTCAAAGTCATGATCTTCGGTCGCCATCCAATATACAGGAACAAAATCTTGCTGCGGATATTTCGCTTTAAGTTCTTTCGTTAAGTTGATGATCGAAATTATTTTATATAAAAAATATAGCGGTCCTGTAAATAAATTTAATTGATGACCAGTGGTAATTGTAAACGTATTTTTATCTAAGAGCTGATCGATATTTTCCTTGGTCAACGCGCTCGCTGTGATCGAATCGTATTGTCTTTCCAACGCCGAAACCAAGACTTTTCGGTTGCTGTCGCTAAACTGAGATTGCTTTTCGGTAAACTGTCTTTCAAAATTTCCTGCCGAAGGAAAACGATGGTATAGGTCCTGTAATGCTGATTTTTGATTGAGGTAATCCACAATCAAAGGGATAAAATAGCCGGAATCTTGATAGCTAATACAGTCGCTGGGCATGATTTAATTTTTTGGTAAAAGTAACGAAATTTTCTGTGAGTTGCTGCTTTGCATGGTGTCTGTGCTTGCGTTTTTTTAGGAGCCGGGAACCTGCTGTTCGCTTCAATCTTTTGAACCCTTTCAGATTTCGAAACTCTGAAAGGGTTCAAAAGGATTTCCGCTTCCATCAGGGCTATGCCACCCCACCCTTCGGGCACCCCTCCAGAGGAGGGGAACCGACAACCGACATCTGTCAACCGACAACAAATTTTTCCTACTTTTACACCAATGAAAACCAAAGTCTTTCTCATCACGCCGCCATTTACCCAACTGAATACGCCTTATCCAGCAACTGCTTATATCAAAGGTTTTTTGAATACAATCAACGTTGAGGCATTCCAAGCCGACTTAGGAATTGAAGTGATTTTAAAGTTATTTTCCAAAGACGGATTAACAAATTTGTTTCAATCCATCAACCATCAGCCGACAACTGACAACGGACAACGTATTTACGCACTTCACGACGAATACATCAAAACCATCGATGCTGTCATCGCTTTTCTTCAAGGAAAAAATCCCACCTTGGCGTTACAAATTTGTCAAGAAGATTTCTTACCCGAAGCCTCCAGATTTGCACAACTTGACGAAATGGATTGGGCATTCGGAACTATGGGAACGCAAGATAAAGCAAAGCATTTGGCAACCTTATATCTCGAAGATCTTTCAGACTTTATCGTTGAATGCATCGACGAGAACTTCGGATTCAGTCGATACGCCGAGCGATTGGGAAGAAGTGCCAATTCGTTTGATGAATTGTATGAAGCTTTAAATGCCAAACCAACGTACATAGACAACATTCTCATTTCACTTTTGCAAGAAAAAATCGAATCCATAAAGCCAACTTTACTCCTAATCTCAATTCCTTTCCCAGGCAATTTATACGCGGCTTTTCGCTCAGCACAATGGGTAAAGAAGCATTTTCCCAAAATCAAAATTGCGATGGGAGGCGGCTTTCCCAATACCGAATTGCGTTCACTTTCTGATGCACGGGTTTTTGAATTTCTCGATTATATTACGTTAGACGATGGGGAACTTCCAGTAGAACTACTAATTAATAATGAACAGATCAACATTAATAGTGAATACAAAAGAACCTTCCTGCTCGAAAACGAGCAAGTAGTTTATAAAAATAATTCAGCTCGAAGCGACTACAAACAAAGTGAAGTCGGCACGCCAGATTATTCAGATTTACTCTTAGACAAATATATTTCTGTCATCGAAATTGTCAATCCAATGCACAAAATGTGGAGCGATGGACGATGGAACAAACTCACCATGGCGCACGGTTGCTATTGGGGAAAATGCACTTTTTGCGATATTTCTTTAGATTATATTAAAATCTATGAACCCATAGCCGCAAGACTTATCGTAGATAGAATCGAGGAATTGGTAGCACAAACAGGCGAAACTGGTTTTCACTTCGTAGACGAAGCCGCGCCGCCAGCACTCATGCGTGAAGTGGCTTTGGAAATTATTCGCAGGAAAATAGTGGTGACTTGGTGGACAAACATTCGTTTCGAAAAAAGTTTTAGCAAAGACTTGTGTTTATTGCTCAAAGCTTCTGGTTGTATTGCCGTTTCTGGTGGACTTGAAGTAGCATCTGACAGGTTGTTAGCGCTAATTGACAAAGGTGTTACCGTTGAACAAGTCGCCGCAGTAACTCGAAATTTTACCGAAGCGGGAATCATGGTGCATGCGTATTTGATGTATGGTTATCCAACGCAAACCATTCAAGAAACAATTGATAGTCTAGAAATGGTACGTCAACTATTTGAAGTTGGTGTCCTGCAATCTGGATTTTGGCATCAGTTTGCCATGACCGCGCACAGCCCAGTTGGAATGTACCCAGAAAATTTTGGTGTGGTCAAGGAGTCGGATGTCATCGGAACTTTTGCCAATAACGACATCAATTATACCGATGCCACAGGAATCGATCACGATCAATTTAGCTTTGGTTTGAAAAAGTCGTTATACAATTTTATGCACGGCATCTGTTTCGATTATCCTTTACAAGATTGGTTCGATTTCAAAATTCCCAAGACGAAGATTCAACCGGATTTCATTTACAATGCACTACATCAAGGCGAAGATTTTAAAGTCAAACCCACCGCAAAAATAATTTGGTTGGGTGGAAAACCAACAATTGAAACCTTTACCAAATCTAAAAAAGGCAATTCGTGGGAAATGATGTCATTGACTTTTCACGACAAGAAGGAAACTTTTGCAATTCAAACCAATCGAGGAGAAGGCGAGTGGCTGGTTGGCGCACTTGAAAAGACTTCCATTGCCAATACAAAAATTGTAACTTTTCAGGAACTCAAATCAGACTTTGAAACTCATTTTCAAGATTTTGAGTTGTTCTGGTTTTCGAAACCGCTGACGACTTTACGAGAATTTGGTTGGCTCGTTTTGTGATTTTTTCAAAATAGCACTTATTATTTTACATTAATATGATTTTTATGTACAATTAGAAATATTTTTATCTCTAAATTTACATTTCAAATTTATCATTTATGAGTACTGATTATAAAGTAAAAGTGAATGATGCGTATACTTTTGATTTCGATAAAGATGCCATCTCACAACTCGATGCCGTAGGAGTGGAAACCAATAAATTCCATATTCTTCATCAAAATAAACCTTTTCATGCTGAAATTATTCAGTCCCATTTTACTCAAAAAAGTTATAGCGTTAAGGTCAACAACAACACTTACGAAGTGGTGATTTCCGATGCGTTAGATCAATTGATTGCGGAGATGGGCTTTGAAAAAGGAAAATCAAAACACATCAATTCCATCAAAGCACCGATGCCAGGATTAATTCTGGAAATCAGTGTTGAAGTCGGACAATCCGTCAAAGAAAATGACAATCTCATTATCCTTTCCGCCATGAAAATGGAAAACAGTTTCCTTTCTCCTCGAGATGGCGTGATCAAATCGATTGCAGTCAAAGTAGGCGATGCGGTAGATAAGG
>CANGTL010000062.1 GCA_947456815.1 Flavobacteriaceae bacterium | reverse complement strand
GTTGGGACTTCGAGGACAAGCAAAAACAAGATTAGCGCGGAAAATGATCGAATTGTTGGACGAGTACATTCCGATTGTGGCTGGTTCTGAAATTAATGACGATCCGTTGCAGCCGATTTCTCGTTTTGCGAAAGACTTGATTGCCGAAAAAGGTGATGAAACTCCAATTGCGTGGTTACATCGAAGTGATCGTTTTTCAGAAAAACTAGCCACACCAGATGTTACTGTTGCTGATTTGATAGGTGATGTTGATCCGATTAAAGCAGCAAATTTGAAACTATCATACGCCGATGACAGGGTGATTCACTTTGGGATGATTCCACGTGCGAATCGGTGTATTTTTGTTATCAATGAATTACCGGATTTACAAGCTCGAATTCAAGTCGCGCTTTTTAATATATTGCAAGAAGGCGACATCCAAATTCGTGGATTCAAATTGCGGATGCCCTTGGATATGCAATTTGTATTTACCGCAAACCCAGAAGATTATACCAATCGCGGTAGTATTGTAACGCCGTTGAAAGACCGAATCGGTTCTCAAATTCTCACCCATTATCCAGAAACTATTGCCATTGCTCGTACTATCACTGAACAGGAAGCTGCGTTGAATACAATCCAAAGTGAGTTGGTTTATGTTCCTTCTTTAGCGAAAGATTTGTTAGAACAAATTAGTTTTGAAGCACGAGAAAGCGAATATATTGACAATAAGAGTGGCGTTAGCGCGCGGATGAGTATAACCGCCTTTGAAAATTTAGTCAGTACGGCAGAGCGTCGTGCCTTGCAAAACAGTTCAGATCATACCACCGTTCGTTTGTCTGATTTTATGGGAATCATTCCAGCGATTACGGGTAAAGTCGAATTGGTATATGAAGGCGAGCAAGAAGGCGCAGCACAGGTGGCGCAACATCTTATTGGAGACGCTATTCACACTTTTTTTCCGGCGTATTTTCCTAAAATTGAAAAGTTAGAAAAGGCCGACGAGAAAACGCCCTATTCGGATTTAATCGAATGGTTTTTTGCAGAAAGCGGGTTTGAATTGCTAGATGATTGCAGCGACGAATCATATCAAGAAACGCTAGATGCAATTCTTCCGCTTGATAAAGTAATTAAGAAATACCAACCGCAACTAGACAAGAAAGATATCTATTTTATGAAAGAATTTCTACTTTGGGGTTTGGTAGAATATGACAAATTGAGCAAAGATCGTATGGATGATGGCTATCAATTTAAAGACAAGTTTGGTAGTTACTTGAGTAAACTATAAAAAGAAAGGGTTTGTAATTTACAAACCCTTTTTCATTTATTCTATGTTACTCACTTTTCGATACGGAAAAGCAGTGAAGATGTGACGTTTTGCAAATCGTGCAGGCGATTCGGCATTCACCATCTTGATGTAGGTCGCTTTTGGAACACTAATGTATTCATAAACGCTACCATTAGAAAAGTTTACAATCAAGCGAATGTTTTCGTATTTATAATCGGTGATCGTAGCATTCGCAATCGTTTCTTTGTATTCTGGAAGTCCTTGTTCAATCGTTTCGGCATTAATGCTCACTAAGAAATGATAAGCCTCAATAATTTCTTTACTGTTTTCTTCTGCTTGTCTTAAACCAGCCTCGTCTCCGGAAAATTTGTCGGGATGACTTTCTTTCATTGCGTTGCGATAGATGGTTTTTAATTCTTTTAAAGTGACTGTTTTCTCAACGTTTAACAGTTTTCTGTATTCAACAATTTTTTTCATAAACAAGGGTAAGTATTGATGGATATTGCAAAAGAAGCCAATTAGAAAATAGCTTCGTTTTTCAAATTTTTTGCAAAAGTACATTATTTAGTAAGAGTTTGAAGAATTATTTTGTAGTTCTTTTTTTTTGTCGCAGCACTTTAACAACAACAATCCATTTTCCACTATGCTTATTCGTTATATTTGCGGAATAAATCAGAAAAATGCTATGAAAAAATTACTATTCGCATTCTTGTTACTTTGCGGTTCATTGGCTAATGCTCAGTTGGTCATCAACGAATTTGATTCTGATACACCAAGTACAAACGACAAACAATTTGTTGAAATAAAATCTGCCACACCTAATTTTTCGCTTACAGGTTATGTTTTGGTGCTGTTTAATGGTACGGGTAGTCAAGCGAATTTGAGTTATTATGTTTTAGATCTTGACGGAATAACCACGGACTTAAACGGATTGGCGCTCATCGGAAATACCTTAGTTTCACCAGTTCCTGCGAAGATTATTACCGACAGTACTTTTCAGAATGGTCCAGATGGTGCCGCGATTTATCTTGGTAATGCAACTGATTTTCCAGCGGGAACTGCAGCAACAAACACTAATTTGATTGATGCTTTGGTTTACGACACTGGTGATGTTGACGCGACCGCATTGTTGGCTGCTTTAGGGGTGACAGCGCAAATAGACGAGAATAGCAATAATCTACAAACAACGCAGTCAATTCAAAGAAAAAACGACGGGACATATGAAGTAAAAACACCAACTCCTGGAGCCACTAATGATGGGACAGGTTTTATTTATAACGGGCTTACCATAAATTTGGTTGCTTCAGAATATACAGAAGGTCAAACGATGAATATTACTTTTACTACGCAATCCAATGTTACTTCAGCGTTGACTTTTAATTATTCTTTATCTAATGGCAATTTCAATACGTCAGATTATACTGGCAGCTTGTCTGTTACTATTGCAACAGGAACAAATTCGACAGTAAAGACCATTACTTTGGTTGATGATGCTGTCGATGAGGGCGATGAAAATATGAAGATTAACGTCAGCACGATTCCTTCTCAGTATGTTCGCATGAACGACAATGTAATTGTTCGTATTCTCGACAATGATTTTGTGGTGTCTCCATGGGGAACGCCTTTAAATCCGACTTATGGTTTAGTAACTAGTACTGCACCTTTAGGATACTATGCTTCATTGGAGGGAAAATCTGGAGCAGTATTAAAGCAAGCCGTTCAAGATATTATTGCCAATCCCTCGGTAGTTCACGCTCACAATTATGGGGATATTGAAACCATCATAAAAAAAGCGGATCAAAACCCATTGAACAGCAATCAAGTTTGGTTGATGTATACTGAAATTCCTCGTTCAAAGTTAGACATTCAAGAAACAGGAATTAATACTGGAAAATGGAATCGCGAGCATATTTATCCGCAATCTCGCGGCGGTTACACAGATGGTACTTCTAGTATTCCAGACGGCATCAATCTTTGGGCGGCTACAGATGCTAATGATATTTTGGCTGGTCATGCTGATGCGCATCACATTCGGGCAGAAGATGGACCCGAAAATAGTTCACGTGGCAACAAAGATTACGGCGAATATATGGGACCAACAGGAAATCAAGGAAGTTGGAGAGGCGACGTAGCGCGTGCTGTTTTTTATATGGCGGTTCGGTATAATGCGTTGAGTGTTGTGAATGGTAATCCAGCAAATACAACCGTAGGTCAATTGGGCGATTTAGCGCTGCTATTGCAATGGAATCAAACCGATCCGAAAGACGATTTTGAAATGAATCGCAATAATTACATCTACACTTGGCAAGTTAACAGAAATCCGTTTATTGATTATCCCAATTTAGCGGACTATATATGGGGCGTAAATGTTGGACAGCCATGGTTTTCAACGTTATCAACAAATCAATTTGCTGAAGATCGTGTAGTGGTTTACCCGAATCCAGCGAATGATTTTGTAGTGATTTCTGGAATTCAGAATGAAAGCAAAGTAATAATTTATAGCTTGACAGGTGCCCAATTGATGGAAACAACAGTAAGCAATGAAATAAGGCTTCCAATTAATTTGCAAAGTGGCGTTTATTTGATTAAAATCACCTCCGATTCTAAATCACTTTTCAAGAAGTTAATTATTGATTAGGTCTATTGTAAAATCAGTCTTTGTCTTTGCTTTATTTAAAGATATTCTTTGTCAATTGCGAGTTTAAAGTCACTGTTCATTACAATAGGCGAATATCATAAGAATTTTTGTTTTTGCAGTAACTCATGAAGTTTATGATTACTTTCAATGAAAACGTTTTTGTCTTATTTTCTTGTTAAAATTTTAGTTTAGCAACCTTACAAATTTTGTTTTTTATTTAATTTCGGCCTCGATATGAGAGTCGCTTTATTTAAAATCATTTTGCTTTCACTTCTGATAGGTAGCGGAAATAACCTCTGTGGCAACAAGATCGACCAGATTCTAACAGTTGATTCTCCTTTTGAGATCCTAAAGAATCATCAGGGTCAACTTAGCCATAAAGAACACAATTCTTTTATTATTGAAGATAACGATTTTGATGTTGAAGAGGAACATTGCAGCAGTGAACTTAAGAAGAATGTTAACAAGTCTCTTTATACAATTCAAACGAAAAATAATGGATGGTATTTGCATCACGCACATCCAAGTATTATTAGCAGACAACATAAAAATCTGCAATTTTCGTCGACCGATTTAGGTCAAACCAATCCACTTTACCTGAGATTGCAGGTTTTCCGTATTTGATTTTTTTTCGACTAACTAATTCTACTACAATTTCTTAATTGTAAAGTATTAGTAATTCCTCGCGCTTGTTATCTTGAGCCAAGAACTCCAGTTAGCGCCTTGAACTAATTTATTTAGTCAATTTTTTATTTCAACAAACTAATTTCTACCATTTTTAATTGTATCCCATGAAAGTAAAAATCATTTTCACAGGCGTTATTGCCATGTTTTGTCTGACAAATTGCACTAAGAAGCAAGAGGAAAAGGAAGACGAAGTCAAATTTACCATCACCAACGCGGCGGTTATGGATACTGTATTTAATAAAGAGTATGTTTCTCAAATCAGGTCCGTAAGAAACATCGAAATTCGTGCACAGGAAAAAGGCTTTTTGCAAAATATTTACGTGGACGAAGGTCAGTTTGTAAATGCCGGACAACTTTTATTTCGCATCATGCCGAAATTGTATGAAGCGGAATTACTCAAAGCAAAAGCAGAAGCAAAAGCTGCTGAGATTGAATTGAAAAATGCTAAAATGTTGGCAGATAGGAATATCGTCTCAAAAAGCGAACAAGCAATTGCTCAAGCCAAGTTGGAGCAAGCGAATGCCGAAGTTGCTTTGGCAAAAGCGCATTTGTCTTTTACTGAAATTAGAGCCCCTTTCGCGGGTACAATCGACCGACTTCCCAACAAATTAGGTAGTCTTATAGACGAGGGAGAACTTTTGACCAGTCTATCAGACAACAGCAAGATGTTTGCTTACTTCAATGTATCAGAGCCAGAATACATCAATTATCAAAACAACAAAAAAGGTCGAGCCGACACTAACGTAAACTTGATATTAGCAAATGGAGAACTTTTAAAATACAAAGGTAAAATAGAAGTCATAGAAGGCGAATTCGATAGCGAAACAGGAAACATAGCTTTCCGTGCAAGTTTCCCAAATCCTGATAAATTGCTCAAGAATGGCGAAACTGGAAAAGTGCAAATGAGCCTCCCCGTAAAAAATGCACTGATTATTCCTCAAAAAGCCACCTACGAAATTCAGGATCAGAAATATGTTTATGTAGTAGGAAAAGATGGTGTGGCTAGATCCAGAAACATCAAAGTTGCCTACGAACTTCCTGATATTTACCTTGTTGATTCTGGATTGAAGGCAGGGGAGAATTTCCTTCTTGAAGGAGTTCAAAAAGTGAAAGAAGACCAAAAAATAAAGGCGGAATTTAAAGATCCGAAAAAAGTACTCCAATCATTAAAATTAAAAGCAGACTAGTTCTACTTAAAAGCGAAAAATTATGTTTAAAAAATTCATTCGCAGACCAGTTCTGTCTATAGTGATCTCTTTGATCATTGTATTTTTAGGGGTTTTATCATTGGTAAAGCTTCCTGTAACGCAATTCCCTACGATTTCTCCTCCAAAAGTGAATATCACAGCGGAATATCCGGGCGCCAATAACGAATTACTAATCAAGTCGGTAATTATTCCGATGGAACGTGCTTTGAACGGAATTCCGGGAATGAAGTACATGGACTCTGACGCCGGAAATGATGGTGAATGTACTATTCAGATTGTTTTCGATTTGGGAACAGATCCGAATGTTGCGGCAATTAATGTGCAGAATCACATTTCGTCTGCAATCAATAAATTACCTCCATTAGTTGTTCGCGAAGGAGTAAAAATCACTCGCGAAGAACCAAACATGCTATTGTATGTAAACGTTTATAGTGACGACCCGAAAGCCAATCAAAAATTCCTTTTCAATTTTGCTGATATCAACTTGCTCTCGGAAATAAAGAGGGTAAAAGGAGTAGGCGATGCGGATATTATCGGAACCAGAGAATATGCTATGCGTATCTGGCTTAAACCTGATAGAATGACGGCTTACAACATTTCCGCTGAAGAGGTGATGGAGGCACTGAGCTCGCAAAGTTTAGAAGCTTCACCAGGTAAAACCGGGGAAAGTTCCGGTAAACGTTCGCAGTCGATAGAGTATATCTTAAAGTATCCTGGTCGTTATAACAACGAAAAAGATTATGGGAATGTTATCATAAAAGCCAACTCTAATGGTGAATTTGTCAGATTAAAAGATGTGGCCGATATCGAATTTGGTTCAAACATGTATGATATTTATTCTACGCTAAACGGAAAGCCTTCGGCCGCCATCAGTATCAAACAATCATACGGTTCTAATATCAGTGATGTAATCAAAAATGTGAAAGACCTGATGGCTGATCTTCAGAAGACGACCTTTCCGAAAGGAATGCATTACGAACTGAGCTACGACGCATCACGATTTTTGGATGCATCGATCGAAAAAGTAGTGCACACCCTATTTGAGGCGTTTATTTTGGTGGCTCTTGTTGTGTTTTTGTTTTTAGGAGATTGGCGTTCTACTTTAATTCCCATCATAGCTGTTCCTGTATCGCTTGTAGGAGCTTTTGCCGTGATGTCGGCATTTGGAATTTCACTCAATCTGATTTCACTTTTTGCGTTGGTGATGGCAATCGGAATTGTGGTAGACGATGCGATTGTCGTCATCGAGGCCGTTCACGCGAAGATGGAAGAAAAGAATCTCTCGCCACTCAAAGCCACAGAAGAAGCGATGCATGAGATCAGTGGGGCGATTATCGCGATTACTTTGGTAATGGCATCGGTTTTTATTCCAGTTGCGTTTATGTCTGGACCAGTGGGTGTATTCTACCGTCAATTCTCTATTACTATGGTGTCGTCGATTATACTTTCGGGAGTTGTAGCCTTAACATTGACTCCCGCATTATGCGCTCTCATTCTTAAAAACCATCACGGAAAAGAGAAAAAGAATACGCCAATTAATAGATTCTTAGATAAATTCAATAATCTGTTTACCATTGGAATGGGCAAGTACCACAATTTATTGACAAAAGTTATTAGTCGAAAAGCCATCACACTTCCTTTTCTCTTGGCTTTTTGTTTTGCTATCTTTTTGTTAAGCAATAAGGTTCCTTCTGGGTTTATTCCGAGTGAAGATCAGGGAATGATTTATGCCATTATTCAAAGGCCACCTGGATCCACTTTGGAGAGAACGAATCAAATTGCGCTGGAACTTCAAAAAGCTTCAGAAGATATTGACGGTGTTTCGTCCGTTTCCTCTTTACCTGGTTATGAAGTCCTTACCGAAGGAACTGGTTCCAACTCTGGGACATGTTTGATTAACCTCAAGAATTGGAGCGACCGAAAAGAATCTGCTAGGGAAATTATCGAACAGCTTGAGAACAAAGCCAAAGAAATTCCAGGTGCGAACATCGAATTCTTCCAACCACCTGCTATTCCAGGCTATGGTGCTGCTGGTGGATTTGAGCTCCGTATTATGGATAAAGCAGGAAGTGGCGATTACCACAAGATGGAACAGGTTAGCAACGATTTTGTAAAAGAACTGAAAAAATGTCCTGAAATAGGTTCTGCTTTTACGTTCTATTCTGCCAGTTTTCCGCAATATATGTTGAAGATCGACAATGATTTGGCGGAACAAAAGGGAGTAACGATAGAAAACGCAATGAATAATCTATCGACATTGATTGGATCTAACTACGAAACGAGTTTTATTCGATTTGACAGGCCTTACAAAGTCATGGTTCAAGCTGGTCCACAATACAGAGCATTACCTAGCGATTTGCTTAAACTTTATGTTAAGAATGATAAAGACCAAATGGTTCCGTATTCCGATTTTATGAAATTGGAAAAAGTATATGGTCTGTCAGAGATTACCAGACATAATTTGTATAATTCATCCGAAGTAAGTGGCTCGCCAGCTCCTGGTTACAGTAGCGGAGACGCTATCAAAGTTATTCAGGAGTTGGCTGAAAAGAAGCTACCAAGAGGTTTCGGGATTGATTGGACAGGGATTTCAAAAGATGAGGTTTCTCGAGGAAATGAAGCGATATATATTTTCTTGGTGTGTCTAGGCTTTGTTTATCTGATTCTTTCCGCTCAATACGAAAGTTTTATTCTTCCGTTGCCGATTATTCTTTCTTTACCTACAGGAATTTTTGGAGCTTTTTTGAGTCTTTATTTATTTGGATTAGAGAATAACATCTATGCGCAGGTTGCTATGGTTATGCTCATTGGGTTACTAGGTAAGAATGCCGTATTGATTGTAGAGTTTGCTGTGCAGAAGAGGGCAGACGAAGGCGTTTCTGTTCGAGATGCGGCATTGCAAGGCGCGGCGCTAAGATTCCGTCCTATCTTGATGACATCGTTCGCATTTATTGCAGGTCTTATTCCATTGGCACTGGCAACAGGTCCGGGTGCTATCGGTAACCGTACCATCGGAACTGCGGCAGCTGGCGGAATGTTGATTGGAACCATTTTCGGATTGTTGGTAATTCCCGGACTTTATTACATCTTCGCAACCATCGCCGATAGATCAAGATTATCAAGATATGAAAACGAATATCCTTTAACAGAACAAACAGAACCTTACAAACACGATGAGAAATTTGAAGATTTATAATAGTATTTGTGTAGTTGCAATTTTGCTTCTTTTGGCAAGTTGTAAAGCACCTGCCATTGCACCCACCAAAGCCACATCAACGGTACCGGATTCCTATGGTTTGGGCAAAGACACAGTGAACATCGCTAGTATGTCGTGGAAGAATTTCTTCAAAGACAAATATTTGCAAGACTTAATTGATGCCGCAATTCAGAATAACCAAGAGTTGCAGATTACTTTGCAAGAAATTGAAATTGCAAAGAATGATATTCGAGTTCGAAAAGGAGCTTTGTTACCCTCTGTTGGACTTCGAGCTGGCGCAGGTATTGAAAAAGTGGGGAGATATACCAGTCAAGGTGCTGGTGATGCAACGACTGAAATCATGCCAGGTAAAGAATTTCCTGATCCTTTGGCGGATTTTACGCTAGGTGGTTATGCCAATTGGGAAGTAGACATATGGAAGAAACTTCGCAATTCGAAAAAGGCGGCAGTCAATCGTTTTTTGGCTTCCATTGAAGGTAAGAATTTTGTGTTGACAAACTTGATTTCTGAAGTAGCCGATTCTTACTATGAATTATTGTCATTAGACAGTCAGTTGAAAATTGTTCGTGAAAATGTTCAGCTTCAAAAGGACGCTTTAGAGATTGTAAAAGTTCAGAAAGAGGCGGCTCGTACCACTGAATTAGCGGTTCAAAAATTTCAGGCTGAGGTCTTGTCATCTCAAGAAAAGGAATTTCAGATACTTCAAGGAATCAAAGAGACGGAGAATAAGATCAACTTTCTTTTGGGTCGCTATCCTCAAGAAATACAACGAGATAAGTCTGATTTTTCGAGTTTAACTTCTCCGTTAGTAAATGCGGGTATTCCTTCTCAATTGCTAGACAACAGACCTGATGTTAAGCAAGCGGAGTTCCAATTGGTTGCTGCTAAACTCGACGTAAAAGCCGCACGCGCTGAGTTTTATCCTTCGCTGGATATTAGTGCTGGCTATGGAGTAAATGCATTTAACACAAAGTACTTATTTACTTTACCTGAATCAATTCTATATTCCTTGGTTGGTGATTTGACTGCGCCATTAATCAATAGAAATGCAATAAAAGCGGAGTTCAAAAGTGCAAATTCACGCCAACTTCAAGCACTATTTAATTATGAGCGTACCTTGCTAAATGCTTACTTAGAAGTTTCGACTCAATTATCAAAAATTGATAACTTACAGAAAAGTTATAGGTTGAAATCGCAAGAAGTTACTGCTTTAAAGAAATCAATTGAGGTTTCAAATGACTTATTTAAGTCCGCCCGTGTAGATTATTTTGAAGTTTTGATGACGCAGCGTGACGCTCTCGAGTCGACATTGGAGTTGGTAGAAACCAAAAAAGAACAACTAAACGCAGTCGTTCGCGTCTATAGAAATTTGGGTGGGGGTTGGAAATAAATAAATAGCTTAAAAAGAAAAAGAGTCGGTAGTTATGCCGACTCTTTTTTTATATCATTTAAACTAACCGCTACTAGCAGTAGTTTGATATGGTTTTGCTATTTAGAAATTTTGGACAATCAAGAAATATAAAGGCATTCCGATAGTTATGTTTATTGGAAACGTAACCGCTAATGCCATTGGTAAGTATAGTCCTGGGTTGGCTTTGGGCACTGTTATTTTCATTGCTGCCGGCACTGCTATATAGGAAGCACTTGCTGCCAAGACCGCGAAAACAAATCGGTTGGTTATGTCGTCTGTAACCAATGAACTCAGAATAGCAAAAACACACCCGTTTACTAGAGGTATTATTGCGGCAAAGACAAACGGGAATATCCCAAAAGAAAAGAATGATTTGAGTTTCTTTCCGCTGGTAAGCCCCATATCTAAAAGGAATATTGCCAAGAAGCCTTTAAACAAATCGTTGGTAAATGGTTTGATGCCTTCTGCTTGTTTCGTTGTTGCTAAAAACCCGATAACCAAACTTCCCAGAATTAGCAGTACACTTCCGTTGGTGACAGAATGTTTGATTACGGAAGGGATATTAATTTTAGTTGAACCTTCTTCTCTATTAAATAAAGTGAGTAAAACCAAGCCGACGATAATTGCAGGAGACTCCATTAATGCCATAATTGCCACCATATGACCGTGCAGTGCTAATTGCTGAGATTCAAGGTAGGAAACCGCAGTCACGAAGGTTACGGCACTTACCGACCCATAAGCAGCAGCGATTGCACCTGCATCGTATATACTTAATTTTCTTTTTAGAATAAAAAAGGTATAGATGGGAATGACTACTGAAATACCGATACCAAACAGCATACACCAGCCAATTTCACTAGTAAAGGTTTCGTGTGATAATTCTTGCCCGCCCTTAAAACCAATTGCAAATAACAAGTATAGAGAAATAAATTTTGAAGAATTGTTCGGAATTTCAAGATCGCTTTTGACATAAACGGCGATGATACCAAGTACGAAGAACAGTAATGCTGGATTGGTTAAATTTTCTAAGAGTAGATTAAAATTCATTATTAAAGGTTTTTATTGTAAATGATAGGATTGTATTAAATAAGTTTAGTAACTCTAATTTTCCAGAAGTTAATAGATAGAAAATTGTTATTCTTAGTTTTTTGAAGTGTGTTGAAAGCGAAAATAGAAAGTGCTATTAAAATTGAAATACCTAATATTTTAATATTCATTTTCCTTGTTTTAGAATTACGGTGCAAAAGTGAGAATAGTTAATCATTAATTATTATTTATGT
>CANGTL010000061.1 GCA_947456815.1 Flavobacteriaceae bacterium | reverse complement strand
CGCCTTATAACTTTTTACTATATTATTTTTGAGTGTGCAAATTTACACTTATTTTTTAAAAATCAAATGTTTATTTACTTTTTTTAAATGAATATCTGAAACATATTTTATAGTCTGTAAAATGGGAATTGTTATATTTGTAGCTTAATCAACAAAACTAAAAAACAGATGGAAGAAATAAGAAAAAACGCAGCGCGCTACGGACTATTCCTAGGTCTATTTATTGTAGTAACAACAACGCTTGTATACGCGATAGACATTTCGCTATTTACAGCTTCTTGGTACGGTATGCTTAATATGGCAATAGTTATAGGTTTTGGCGCCTTTGCAGCAGTGCAATCGAAGAAAAACCAAGGCGGCTTCCTGACTTTTAAAGAAACCTTTACCAGTTTCATAGTGACGGTATTGGTTGGATTATCTATTTCCACTGTGTTTTCGGTTTTACTATTTAACGTCATCGATCCCGAAGCGAAACAAATAATAACAGATAATGTAATCAAAATGACGACTGGAATGATGGAAAAATTTGGTACAAAACCAGCAGATATTAATGCAATCATAAAAGAAATGCAAAAAACAGACTCATTTGGAGTTGTAGGACAATTAAAAGGATTTGCATTTAATATTATTATTTACAGTATCATTGGTTTAATTACTGCATTAATCATCCGAAGAGAGCGTCCACAAAGTATCTAAATTAATGAATTTATCCATCGTTATTCCGCTTCTCAACGAAGAAGAATCCCTGCAAGAACTTCACAATTGGATTGTAACCGTTATGAAATCAAACAATTACACTTATGAAGTGTTATTTATTGATGACGGAAGCACCGATAATTCTTGGTCGATTATTGAAAAGTTATCAACCGAAAATCCAAATATAAAAGGCATTCGTTTCTTAAAAAACTTTGGAAAATCGCAGGCATTGCACGCAGGTTTTGCCAAAGCACAAGGTGATGTTATCATCACCATGGACGCGGATTTGCAAGACAATCCAGAAGAAATTCCAGAGTTGAATGAGATGATAGTTAAAGGCGGATTTGACCTCGTTTCAGGTTGGAAGAAAAAACGATACGATTCTGTAGTGTCCAAAAACTTGCCTTCGAAATTATTTAATTGGGCGGCGAGACAAACTTCGGGAGTGCAGTTGAATGATTTCAATTGTGGACTCAAAGCCTACAAAAAAGCGGTGGTAAAAAACATTGAAGTTTCGGGAGAAATGCATCGCTATATTCCTGTTTTAGCTAAAAACGCCGGATTTGCTAAAATTGGAGAAAAGATAGTCAAACACCAAGCACGAAAATATGGCGAAACCAAATTTGGTATGGAACGCTTCATCAACGGGTTTTTAGATTTGATTACCATTTGGTTTTTATCGCGCTTTGGAAAAAGACCAATGCACTTATTCGGCGCGCTAGGGGTTTTGATGTTTGTGATTGGTTTCCTATCAACAACGTTCATTATTACCCTAAAATTGATCAAATTGTACGCGGGTTTGGAAACCATCCTGGTTACTGCCAATCCTTTATTTTATATTGCATTAACCACGATGATTATCGGAACGCAATTGTTTTTAGCGGGTTTTTTAGGCGAGATTATTTTGCGAACAAAAAACAACGAAGAGCGGTATAAAGTTTCAAATGAAATTAATTTTTCGAAATAATTTATTTCTTTAAGGTCGCAATATGCGACCTTAAACTTTTAAGACGATGGAATTAGAAGTTATACAACATAAAATATATGAAATTCGTGGATTTAAAGTCATGCTCGACTTTGATTTGGCGTTGTTGTATAATGTTGAAACTCGAGTCTTGAAGCAAGCTGTTAGAAGAAACAGCCATCGTTTCCCCGAAGATTTCATGTTTGTATTATCTGAAATTGAGATCGACAAACTGGTATCACAAACTGTGATACCATCCAAAAGTTATTTTGGCGGTGCTTTTCCTTTCGCTTTTACCGAGCAAGGCATCGCGATGCTTTCGAGTGTGTTGAATAGTGACAAAGCCATCGAAATCAACATCTCGATTATTAGGGCTTTTGTGACGATGCGACAATTTACGTTGAGCTATAGTGAATTAAAAACCAGAATTGAGGAAATCGAAAGCCAGTTTCCCGATATTTACAAAGCCTTAAATTATTTGGTGGACAAAGACAAATTAGGTAATAATACTAAAGAAAGAACTAAGATTGGCTACAAAAAGTGATTTTGAAACAGATGCCCTAGCCCTGATGGCAGCGGTTATCCTTTTGAGCTAAAAAAAATAAACTCGACTGCGCTCGTGGTGACAAGCGAAAAAGATAAGAGCGAACAGCAGGATGAAGCTCCGAAAAAAATAGAAAAAAGAAAATAGAAAAAAGAAAATAGAGTAACATAATATGGACATTCCACATAATATCCTTGCAGCAGTCAACGAATGGCTCACTCCTACTTTTGATGGGGAAACGCAAGAAGCGATAAAAGAAATGATGACGACATCTCCCAAAGAATTAGAGGAGAGTTTTTATAAAAATTTAGAATTCGGAACCGGAGGAATGCGCGGTGTCATGGGCGTTGGAACGAACCGTATCAACAAATACACCTTAGGAAAAAATACCCAAGGCTTATCGAATTATATGCATGAAGTTTTTCCAGGAAAATCCTTGAAAGTCGTCATTGCATTTGACTGTCGACACAACAGCAACACGCTCGCGAAAGTTGTAGCCGATGTGTTTTCTGCCAATGGCATTAAAGTCTATTTGTTTTCGGATATGCGCCCGACTCCTGAATTGAGTTTTGCCCTGAAACACTTAGGCTGTCAAGCTGGAATCGTATTGACGGCTTCTCACAATCCACCAGAATACAACGGATATAAAGTTTATTGGGAAGATGGTGGACAATTGGTGCCACCTCAAGATGGCGAGATTATCAATCGAATTGAAGCGCTTCGTTATGATCAAATCAAATTTGCATCGAATCCAGATTTGATTGAATACATCGACGTAGTGGTTGATGAAGCCTTTTTTACTTCATCGGTAGCGAACGCAAGTTTCAATACGTCAAAAGCAGCCAAAGACAATTTGAATATTGTTTTCACCTCGTTGCACGGAACTTCTATTAAAGCAGTTCCTCAAACTTTAGCAAAAGCGGGTTACACCAACGTAAATATTGTTCCAGAACAAGCGGAACCAAATGGCGATTTCCCGACGGTAAAATCTCCAAACCCAGAAGAACCAGAAGCGTTGACCATGGCGATGGCTTTGGCTGAAAAATTAAACGCCGACATTGTGGTCGGTACAGATCCTGACTGCGACCGATTAGGCGTTGCAGTAAGAAATACAGAAGGCAAAATGACCTTGTTGAATGGCAATCAAACGATGGTGTTGATGACTGCCTTTTTACTCGAACAATGGAAACGACAAGGAAAAATTACCGGAAAACAATTTATAGGTTCAACAATTGTGTCGACGCCGATGATGTTGACCTTAGCCGATGCTTATGAAGTGGAGTGTAAAGTGGGATTAACCGGATTTAAATGGATCGCGAAATTTATCAAAGATTTTCCTGAATTGGAATTTATTGGTGGCGGTGAAGAGAGTTTTGGCTTTATGGTAGGCGACGCCGTTCGCGATAAAGATGCCGTTGCAGCGACTTTGTTGATTTGCGAAATTGCGGCTCAGGCAAAAGCGAGCGGAAGTTCTGTTTATCAAGAGCTGTTGAATTTGTATGTAGACCACGGATTTTATAAAGAATATTTAGTGTCCTTAACTAAGAAAGGAATCGACGGTTTGCGAGAAATCAATCAAATGATGGTAGACATGCGTGAAAATCCATTAAAAGAAATTAACGGTCAGCGTGTTGTTATGTTAGAAGATTACAAAAAATCAATCGCAAAGAATTTGTTGACAGGTGAAGAAGAAGCACTAAAAGTGCCTAAATCAGATGTATTGATTTATTACACCGAAGATGGCGCAAAAATAGCTGCGCGACCAAGCGGTACTGAGCCTAAAATCAAATTCTATGTTAGCGTTAATGCTACATTGGACTCAGTTCAAAATGCTCCTAAAGTGGAAGCTATTTTGGATGATAAAATCAAAAACATCCTCACAGACCTAAATATTATTTAATGAATAATTTCAGAAAAATAATTCCTTTTATTCTACCGTATAAAAAGTACGCGTACTTGAATATTTTGTTCAATGTCTTGTATGCTTTTTTCGGAACACTTTCTTTTTTGGCATTAATGCCGATGATGGACGTGCTTTTCGGTCAAGCCAACAAAAACTACACGATGCCGACCTACGATGGCATTTACGGTTTGAAAAAATATTTGGGCGATTATTTGAATTATTATCTGACGATGACTACCGAGCAATACGGTATCGGCACAACGCTTTCGATATTGGTAGCAGGCATCATTTCTATCTTCCTTTTGAAGAACCTCTGCGATTACTTGGCGATGTTCTTTATCACCTTTTTGAGAAACGGAATCCTTCGTGACATGCGAAACGCGATGTATAAGAAAACCATCGAATTGCCAATTGCTTTCTTTTCAGAAAAAAGAAAAGGCGACACCATCTCAAGAATTGCAAGTGATGTAAGTGAAGTTCAAAACTCGATGTTGTCAATCCTCGAATTGATCGTCAAAGAGCCCTTGACCATATTGTTTACGATTATCGCGATGTTTTCTATCAGCGTAAAGTTGACAATCTTTGTATTTATTTTTATTCCCGTTTCGGGATATATCATTTCTTTGATTGGTAAACAACTGAAGAAAAAATCGACGCGAGCTCAGCAAGAACAAGGGATTTTCCTTTCGACAATAGAAGAAACTTTAGGCGGATTAAAAGTCGTAAAAGGCTATAATGCGGAGGGATATTTCAATAGAATTTTTCAAGAATCAACCAATCGTTTTTTTAAGTTATCCAATAGTATTGGCAACAGACAAAATATGGCGTCGCCCATGAGTGAGTTCTTAGGGATTATGGTCATTGCGATTCTATTGTGGTATGGTGGGCATATGGTTTTAATCGAAAAAACTTTGAAAGGTGCGGCGTTTATTACCTATATGGGATTGGCCTATAATATACTTACGCCAGCAAAGGCAATTTCAAAAGCTTCCTATGGCGTCAAACGGGGAAATGCGGCAGCAGAACGTGTGCTTGAAATTCTAGATCAAGAAAATCCAATTGTTAGTAAAGAAAACGCCATCAAAACTGCAGAATTTAAAGATTCTATTAGTTTGAAAAATGTCCAATTCAAATATGAAGAGGAATTGGTATTGAAAGATTTTTCACTACATATTTCTAAAGGTCAAACTGTTGCATTGGTCGGCCAATCGGGGAGCGGAAAGAGCACCATCGCCAATTTATTGACAAGATTTTACGACGTAAATTCAGGCAGTATCGCGATTGATGGAAATGATATCAAAGACATCGATTTACATTCATTGCGTTCTTTAATGGGATTGGTTACACAGGACAGTATTCTATTCAACGATACTATTAAAGCCAACCTTTCCTTGGGTAAGTTAGAGGCGAACGACGACGAAATCATCGAAGCTTTAAAAATTGCCAACGCCTATGAATTCGTAAAAGATTTGCCGAACGGAATTTACACCAACATTGGCGATAGCGGAAATAAACTTTCAGGTGGACAAAAGCAACGATTGAGCATTGCTCGAGCGGTTTTGAAAAATCCGCCAATCATGATACTTGATGAAGCCACATCAGCGTTGGATACTGAAAGTGAGAAATTGGTGCAAGTAGCATTGGAAAATATGATGCAAAACCGAACTTCGATTGTAATTGCGCACCGTTTGTCGACGATACAAAAAGCAGATGTAATTATTGTGATGCAAAAAGGAATTATTGTAGAGCAAGGCAATCACGAACAATTGATGGCGTTGAACGGAACCTATAATAAACTGGTCAATATGCAATCCTTCGAAAACTAAGAAAACGGATCCATGTATAGTATCGACAATAATATTAAGTTACCCGTCGATTCCAACACCATCGTATGGAAGTACTTAGACTTGTCGAAATTTGTCGATTTGCTATTATATCGCAAACTTTTTATGTCGCGGTCGGACAAGTTTGAAGACCAATATGAAGGCACTTTTAGTGAGCCTACTTTTGAAGAGATACGAAAACTTTCTATTGACAATCCCGATTTCTTAGACTATTATAAAATTCACCGTAAGAACGTTGTGATCAGCAGCTGGCACATCAATGAATACGAGTCGTTTGCGATGTGGCAAATATTTACACAGAAAAGTGAAGGCTTGGCAATTCAATCAACGCTCGGAAGATTACAAAAAGCGTTGGCACCAGAAACTACCTACGAACAACATATCGGAGAAGTAAATTATATCGATTACAAGAAAGAGTATATTCCTTTTGACAATGCCTTTTTCCCTTTTCTATTCAAGAGAAAGAGTTTTCAGTATGAACGTGAAATTCGCATTATTTCTGATGTGAGTCAACACAATCTGATGATCGACAATGGCTTAAAAATAGACATCGACATCAATCAGCTCATCGAAAAAATCTACATCCATCCCAAATCAGAGAATTGGTACAAAAACTTGGTGATTGAGTTAGTAAAGCGTTTGGGATTTGATTTCGAAATAGAAAAATCAGACCTTGAAAGTGATATTCTAATCTAGAGAAACTAAATCGGATTGTACTCGATAGCTTTCCATTCTTTGTTCGACAAATCAATAAAATAATAGTGTAATTTATCGTTTTTGTCAAATGCTCCATTTTTATCAGTGTCCTCTATGGTTCTGTAATATAATCTACTAGTTGCCTCCAAAATATCCCAATCGATTAATTCCTGATAATCAAGAGATATTTTTGTAAAACGGTCTCCTGAAATATCACTGAGATACAGGGCTTTTATATCACTGTCGTCCAACTTACTGTCTTTGTTGGTATCCAGATCTTCTGCAACATATACTAAAATTTGTTGCTTTGTTTTGTCTGCTATTGTCTTAAGATACGTTATAGATTGAATCAATATGTTTTTTGAAGTCAGCGACTTAATCGAATCTTTCCCCAACTGTTGAAACTTCACATTTCTGATAAAGCCAGTAATTTGATACTCGCTATAATTAGAAACTTTGTAGCTTATTTGATTGCCTCGTGAGGAGGAATCATAATTTTTCTCTGTGCGATTCAATTCTCCAACCGGAAAGAGCAAATAATTTGTGCCATCCATATGAATCGGTAAATCAACAATTGCTACTTTGGTCGTGTCACCCTTTGTTGTTTCGACAACTTTTGATGGATTTTCATAAATCACTTTGGGTTTTTCTGCTTCTTTTTTACAACTTAAAAAAAACAAAACCATCACACAGCTTAGTATTTTAGAGAAACTTTTCATTGCCATTGATTTGATAGTCAAAAATAAGAATTAAATCTATAACCTCACCGATAGTTTGAGGTTGAAAACACGTGTCGTTAGATAGTTCGGTATACCATATTGATTCTTTGTATAAACGTCTCTCACCCATGTATTGGTAATTGCGTTTTGGTTATTGAACATATTGAAAATTTCAAAACCTAAAGAAATATCTTGAAACTTCTTCATCCAATGACCCTCGCGGCGCTTGGCATTTTTCTCGGTAAAAACATAGTTGAATCCGACATCTGCACGCCGGTAGTCTCGCAATCTCGATTGATAAACGTAAGGATCAGCATAGGAAGGAGAACCGCCTGGCAAACCCGTATTATATACTAAATTCAAGTAGATTTTCAAGCTAGGAATGTTAGGCATATAGTCTTGAAACAATATGGCAAACTTATAGCGTTGGTCTGTAGGCCTTGCTATATAACCCCTATTGTCTATATTTTCTTTTGTTTTGAGATAACTAAAGCTAAACCAAGACTCGGTACCAGGAACAAACTCTCCGTTGAGACGAAAATCCAATCCTTGCGCAAAAGCGGTGGCATTGTTATCTGCGGCATATCGAATACGAACATTTTCTATCGTAAAGGGGTTGACATCAGTGAGTGATTTGTAATAGGCTTCAGTTACCATTTTGAATGGACGACCCCACATCTTAAAACTATAATCATTGCTTAACACAAAATGAATGGATGATTGCGCTTTCACGTTCGGATTTACAGCACCTAACTGATCCCGTAACTCTCTGTAAAATGGCGGTTGATAATAGTAGCCTCCCGACACCCTAAAGACCATATCTTTTTCCCAATCAGGCTTGAGTGCAAACTGAGCTCTTGGACTAAACACAAATTGCGAATCGCCTCCAGTAACTTGCCACTGATGTGCTCGAACCCCAGCATTATACCACACATCACTATTTCCAAGCTTGTCTTTTAAGCTCCATTGTGCATAGCCCGAAAAACGATCAATAGTTACAAAATTCTTGGCTCTTACACTTTGATACGGTACCAAAGGTCCAACATATGGATTGTAAGGCTGGTCATTTGTTGGAAGATTAATTATCGGAGGATTCAAAGAAAATCCTGCAGAATCAATAACTTCCCATTCTACGATGCGATCTCGAATATCTTCTCGAGTATACTTAAATCCCCATTCGATCTGATGTTTTTTTACATCGTGAAATCCTTTCACTTCCGCATTAACGATAAAAGCATCTAAGTCATTTCGCGCATGATTCAGTTGAGTACCGATGGCACGACTATAGGTCACATCACCGAAAGTTTCTGATCCGATGTTTCCATCAACTTCTCCCAAAGCATACTGTGCAAAAATGTCAAAATACTCTTGCTCCAACGTGTGGTAGGCGGATCCAATTAACTTTAAGGTAAAATTATCATTTACTTTAAAAGTGGATTTCAAAGCTCCAAAATAAGTGTCATAGCGATCTTTTTCTTGTCCTTGATAAAACACTTGTAGCGCGATTGGTTCAGAAATAGTTCCAAAATTGGTTTGGCGCGTGAGTGGCTGATAATTGTACTTGTTTTGTGAAATAT
The DNA here is from genome assembly GCA_947456815.1 of Flavobacteriaceae bacterium. Classification (GTDB taxonomy): domain Bacteria; phylum Bacteroidota; class Bacteroidia; order Flavobacteriales; family Flavobacteriaceae; genus Flavobacterium. The sequence goes on along the minus strand of CANGTL010000061.1, from coordinate 2,911 downwards.
TTCCTAGAAAACTAAATTGCCATCTAGTTGAAGGAATGAAAGTAACATGAGTCTGTATGTCTGCAAATGTTGGGCGAAAATTAGTTTGTGTTTCTTGACTATTTACCAAAAGACTATTGTCTCTATAACGAACTCCTGTAATTGCGGACCATTTCTGGTTTTTTGAAGCGGCCTCAACAGACATCGCGCCACCCAAATAACTCGCGTCTAATGAAGCTCCAAACTTAGTTGGTCTTCTGTAAGTAATATCAAGAACAGAGGACAATTTATCACCAAATTTAGCTTGAAAACCACCGGCAGAAAAATCGACATTTTGAACTAAGTCAGTGTTGGTAAAACTCAATCCTTCCTGTTGACCAGATCGAATCAAGAAAGGGCGATAAACTTCAATTTCATTCACATACACCAAATTCTCATCGTAGTTTCCGCCGCGAACTGAATACTGGGTACTGAGTTCATTGTTCGAATTTACCCCCGGCAATGATTTTAAAATATTTTCCACACCGGCATTAGCGCCTGGAATTTTTCGAATCACTTGGGGCTCGATCGTGGTGACACCTTGAACTCGTTTTTTATTATTGGAAATGACGATTACTTCACCTAAACCCTCGGCTCGTTCATTCAAAACCAAATTAAATTCGTAGTCTTCATTTGGTTTTAGCTCCAGTGTAACTGCGTTTTTCTTCAATGAAACATGAGTAAAAACCAGTTGAATTTTTTTGTTTGCAGGAACCGTTAATTGGTAAAACCCATTCTCATTCGACGTTGTACTTTTACCTTCATAAGTCACATTTACTTCTGCTACAGGTCGGTTATTTTCATCTAGTACGATTCCCTTGACCCTTGCTGTTTGCGCAAAACTGATTAATGAAAAAAAGAAAAAAAGAAAAGAGAGTTTGAATATTTTCGTTTTCAATAGTTGCAATTTATTTTTGTTGACTTATAAAAAAAGTTGTTTCAAAGATAGCAGAATTTCCAAGATTATCTGAAACTATCAATTTTAAATCGTTATTTCCTTCCATTAATTCTTCCTTATTTGGTTCATAAATCAGGCGATTTGTTTTCGCATCATACTCAAAAAGCACCCATTTTTCATTTATAAATCCACTGTAAGACTTGATTCCTGAAAGATCATCTGTTATTTTAAATACTACTTTTCTTTCCCGAAATCCTTTGCCATCAATTGGCTTTAAACTGATTATTTTAGGGGCAATCGTATCCATTTCCAACACAAACTGCCCAAGATTTTTGGTGTACGTTGTAAACGTATTATTAATGAATTTAGTGCTGTTGTACTTTTTTCTATTGCCGTCAACCGATGCAATAAATACTTTTTCCTTATTTGCAAAAGTAGAATCAGAAATGGAAACTCTGAAATTACTATGAACTGGGATGTTGTCATCATGAACGGTCATGACTTTATTTGCAACATTGAATTTTAGATAAAAATCATCGTAAAAAGTATTAGCAGGAAAAAAAACCTCCATACCATCTTTTTCATAAATATTGTCCGTCGAAGACCTTAAGAAGTAAGAAGTCTTAGACGTTTCTCTAGCTATAACAGCTGGTTGCGAATCATACTCAATTGGGATGGTAATTTGAACGCTATTCCCATTGAAATCAGAAACAACGATGCGATACATTTGTGAAAAATTCGGCAAGATATTCAGAACGCCTTTCTCCGCTGTACTCTTGATATTGCTTAAATTATAAGCGCTCTTCATAAACAACTTTTGAACGCGTTGCTTTGTAGCTCTATATCGAGGAAAATCAATCAGCGCATTCACAAACCTACCTTCATCAAAAACCAACGAGTCGAATTGATAACCAAAAGAAGATACTCCATTCGAAAATGCTTCCACTTTATAAACCCCATTTACATTATAGGATACATTATCGAAGTCAGAACAAATTATTCCAAAACCAATGTTCCCTTTCGCAAGAACTTTCTCGGCGATATAACTGCCATTTTTTTGCAAAGAAAGATTTACCACAATTGGTCGACTTGACTGATTTGCCACGCTCGTACTATCAATTGGGTAAACCAAAACACTCGAAACAAGCGGATTCTTTGTGTCGGGTAGCAATTTATCAAAGCCAAAAAAAAGCGGATTTAAAGTCTTTTCAGATTGCGTATCTCTAATTTCAAAATGCAAATGTGGTCCTTCGGAACCTCCCGTATTTCCGGAAATAGCAATCGTATCGCCTTTTTTTACTACAATCTCCTCGGGTTTTGGAAACAGTTCAATTTCAAAAGATTGTTGTTTATAATGCTCCGTTCTTATATAATCCTGAATGGCTCCATAAGCCTTCTGAAGATGGCCATATACGGTAGTATAACCATTGGGATGTGTTATGTATATTGCTTTACCATAGCCGAAAGTAGAAATCTTTATTCTAGAAACGTAGCCGTCTCCGGCCGCAAGAATTGGTAAACCTTCCTTTTGCTGGGTCTTAAAATCAAAACCGGCGTGAAAATGATTGGGTCGTAATTCACCGAAATTTCCAGCCAATTGCATGGGAATACTAAGTGGTGGCCTAAAAAATTCTTGAGGAAAGTTAGATTGCGCGAAAATAGGCGTACAAAAAATCAAAAGTGCGTGTAAAAATTTCATCGTATAAAGCTTTTGGCTAAGGTAAAAAAAACAGCGCAAAATTATTCTATTTTTTAAAAATTTATAAGTTGTTATTTTTCAAATGTTTAATGTGTCGAACGAGGCAAAAAGGAAAATTTTAGGAAAAGTATTGGTTTAATTCAATTGGAATGTTAACTTTGTTCGGATTAGTAATGAACCAATAATTAGAATGAGTGAAATTGTAGAAATTATTGATAATCTTGAAAGTAAGCTCCAAAAACTATTAAAGAAAATAGACCATTTAGAGCAGACTTCTTCAGCATTGAAACAAGAGT
>CANGTL010000060.1 GCA_947456815.1 Flavobacteriaceae bacterium | reverse complement strand
CCACGGTGCATCACTTAAATACGATGCTAATTCTAATGTCCAATACATCTTCTTTCGATTTTATAGTTTGTGCAAAAATAATTTTTTTACTGAAAAAGTCAAGTAAAAATTGATTTATTTTAAATAAAGTTAAGAACGTCAATTTAAAATTCCAAAAAGGAAAATTCCAAATACCAAATTTTTGGGTTTTAAAATTCCAAAAAGGAAAATTCCAAATACCAAATTTGGGTTGTTTTAAATTCTAAAAGAGTAAATTTTAAATTCCAAAAAAATACAAATCCCAAATTCCAAAAACAGCTGATTCACATAGTTTATAGTTGGCAATTGGATTTTGAAATTTTAAAAATTGGAATTTATTTTCTAGGGATCCATTTTACTTCTTCCGCTTTTAGGTCGAAAGACAACTTCCGTGCCAGCACAAAAAGGTAGTCAGAAAGTCGGTTGAGATACTTAATCGCGATGGGTGCAATTGGCTCAATATGATCGAGATGCACTGCTAATCGCTCGGCACGTCTGCAAACACAGCGCGCGATATGACAATATGACACCGTTGTATGACCTCCTGGCAAAACGAAATGCGTCATTTGCGGCAAACTGTCTTCCATCGCATCAATTTCGTTTTCGAGCAATTCGATATCGGTTTCTACTATCCCCAAGTTCTTCAGGCGAAGTTCCCCATTTTTCATTACTTCTTTTTCTGGTGGAGTGGCTAAGATAGCACCGACGGTAAACAAACGATCTTGTATTTCGATCAAGATGTCTTTGTAATGGGAATTCATTTCTTGGTCGCGAATTAGTCCGATATAGGAATTTAGTTCATCTACGGTTCCGTAACTTTCAATTCTGATGTGGTCTTTTGGAACTCGAGTTCCTCCGAAAAGGGCGGTCGTTCCGGTATCGCCGGTTTTAGTATATACCTTCATATTGTTGTATTGTTCAAAAAAATTACTCGCAAATTTACTTTATTAAATCGAGAATAGCATTAACGAATCGCTGGTGTGAACCTTCGGAATAATTGAAATACAAATCGGGCTCAATACATTCAACTTCCATTAATTGGATCTTATTGTTGATTATGATTCCGTCGACACGTGCATATAAAAGTTGATTTGGGAATGTATTGACAATGGTTTGTGCTTGCTGAATTACTTCGGCGCATGGATTGACGGTTTTATATATTCCGCCAAATTGCACTTGAATTCTGAAATCTCCTGCCTTTGGTTTTTTGTTTACGGCGTGGGAGAATTTTTTGTTGAAGAAGATTAATGAGGTTTCGCCTTCCGTTTCAATTTCAGGTTTGAATTCTTGTAACAGCAAATCTTTTTCGAGAGCGATATCTTGATATTGCATATTGATTTTATTAATGTCAGTAATTTCAAAAACTTCGGTAAGAAATGAACCAGCCGAAAAAGCAGGTTTGATGACGGCTTTTTTCCAGTGAGGTGGAATGATTTCAGCAAGATTCAAGTCTTTCTTTTTTTTAATAAAAACTGTTGGAATAATGGCGATGTCTTGGTTTTGTAACTCCCGCAAATATAACTTGTGTTTGTTTTGCTCGATGATATCTATTGAATTCAACGTTTTGATTCCGAGTTCTTTGATTGTCACTAGCCACAAATTAAATTGAGATTCTTTTTCGTAATAATCCCAAGTGTTTCTAAAAATGAGATAATCGAAATCGGTCCAAATGACGTCTGGATTGTCCCAAATCACGGCTTTAGCAGCGATGTTGTGTTTCGCTAATTCTGGAATCAATAATTGATCAGCTGGCGTTAAGTCGGGTAGTCGTTGGCAGGTGAGTAGGGCGATTTTCATTATTAAAGTTTTTAGTCGCTCGCGAAGTCGCGAAGTCGCAAAGTCAGGTGACAAAATTGTTTTTGGTTTCCCCTCCTTTGGAGGGGTGCCCGAAGGGCGGGGTGGTCTAGCCCTGATGGTAGCGGCATCCTTTTTTGCTAAGAAAAATTACTTCTACTCTGCTGCTCCTGATAAGCAAAAAAGATATAGCGTACAGCAGGATAAAGCTCCTACAAAAATTACTTAGTTGTATCACTTTCAACCATTCCATCTCGCAAACGAATTACCCGATGGGCATAGGCAGCGATTTCCTCCTCATGCGTAACCAAAATCACGGTGTTCCCGTTTTGGTGGATATCACCGAACAATTTCATGATTTCTTCAGAGGTTTTACTGTCTAAGTTTCCTGTAGGTTCGTCTGCCAAAATGATAGAAGGTTTGTTGACCATCGCTCGAGCAATCGCAACCCGTTGTCGTTGTCCACCTGATAATTGATTGGGTTGATGATCCATTCGGTCGGCGAGATTGACCTGAGCCAACACTTCAGTCGCGCGAATTTTACGCTCTGATTTTGAGTAACCTGCGTAAACCATCGGAAGCGCAACATTATCTAAAGCCGATGTTCTTGGCAAGAGGTTAAACGTTTGAAAAACAAATCCAATTTCTTTGTTGCGAATTTCAGCCAATTCGTCGTCGTGCATTTTGCTGACGTCTTTTTCGTTGAGGATATAAGTGCCAGAAGTTGGTGTGTCGAGGCATCCAAGGATATTCATCAGCGTTGATTTTCCAGAACCAGATGGCCCCATAAGCGCGACATATTCGCCTTTGTTGATTTCTAAATCGATGCCTTTAAGCACATATACCGTTTCGTTTCCGAGTTGGAAATCGCGCTTGATATTGGTAATTTTGATTAATGGATTGGCCATGTGAAATTGAGAATTACGAATTTGGAATTACGATCTTAAAAGTACACAATTGATTTTAAAATCAGTCATTAGTGAAGCAGATATTGAATTTGTTACAGCACTTTAGACGCGAATTACAAAATGTTCTTTCTCCTGTTCTGATCGAAAGAAAACCAATCCCCATTGAAAGGTGTCGATGGTGACTTTTACTTTCGGGTGTTTTTTGATGGTTTCCCAAGCTTCGGTCATGGCGGTCGACCAATGAATGTCGTCAAAAATCCATACGGTTTCGTTGGTGATGGTTGGTAATAGTAGTTCGAAGTACTGCAGTGTGGCTGCTTTGGAGTGGTTGCCGTCGAAGTAGATCAGTTGTCGGTTGTTGGTTGTTGGTTGTCGGTTTTTGAGGTAGGTTGAGAATTCTGTTGTTTGTAGAAGAATGTTTTTTAGCTGGAATTTTTCAAATTGTTTTTGAGCGATTTTTGCAGTTTCTGGACAACCTTCAAGTGTGGTGATTGTTGCTTTTGGATTGCCCCGTGATAATGCCGAGGTGGCTAAACCTAGGGATGTCCCGATTTCCAACATGGAATCTGGTTGAAAATAATTTACAATTCGAAAGAGTAATTCCGCTCGTTTTGGAGAAATCCCTGCGGTTTGTGCAATTTTTGAAATGGGTCTTTTGTTTGATTTAAAAACTCTAGAACCTGCGCCAAAATCGGTTACTTCAATGGAGCTTTTGTTCTGTAATAATTCGTTTCTGTACTTTTTTAATTGCAAGTACTCTGGCTTTGAAGTCTTGTCGTAAAAACATTTCGTCACCAAATCAAATACGAATGGTGAATGCACGCCATGTTGATTTTTGGATTTCCAAAGAAATTGCCCATACGATTGAATTGAAAAAAACAACGTCATGATTTTTAAAAAGTGAGGACAAATCTAAACAATCTGCCAATGAAATTCTGCTAAACCGAAAGAGAATCCATAAAAATAGTCTAATTTTGCGCTCCTTAAAGAGAACAAAGAAAGTCTATGAGAACCAAATCATTAAAGAAAAACAAAATCAATGTCATCACGCTTGGCTGTTCTAAGAATGTGTATGATAGCGAAGTATTGATGGGCCAATTGCGTGCGAACGGAAAAGACGTTGTGCATGAACAAGAAGGCAATATCGTGGTCATCAATACCTGTGGATTTATTGACAATGCCAAAGCGGAGTCGGTCAATATGATTTTGGAATATGCCGATAAAAAAGAACGCGGCATCGTAGATAAAGTTTTTGTGACAGGTTGTTTGTCGGAACGCTATCGTCCGGATTTAGAGAAAGAAATTCCAAACGTTGATCAGTATTTTGGAACCACCGAATTACCTCAATTATTGAAAGCGCTAGGTGCCGATTACAAACATGAATTATTAGGAGAACGTTTAACTACGACTCCAAAAAACTATGCCTACCTTAAAATTGCAGAAGGTTGCGATAGACCGTGCAGCTTTTGTGCAATTCCATTAATGCGTGGTAAACACGTTTCCCAACCCATTGAAAAATTGGTCAAAGAAGCGGAAGGTTTGGCGCGAGATGGCGTGAAAGAATTGATTTTAATCGCCCAAGATTTGACCTATTACGGTTTAGATATTTATAAAAAAAGAAACTTAGGCGAATTGCTTGAAGCTTTAGTCAAAGTAGAAGGTATTGAATGGATTCGTTTGCATTATGCTTTCCCTACAGGTTTCCCAATGGATGTGTTGGATATTATGAAACGCGAACCTAAGATTTGCAATTACATCGATATTCCGCTGCAACATATTTCCGATTCGATTCTAAAATCGATGCGCCGCGGAACGACCAAAGAAAAAACGACAAAATTGCTCAAAGATTTCCGCGCTGCCGTTCCAGGAATGGCAATTAGAACTACTTTGATTGTGGGTTATCCTGGAGAAACGCAGGAAGATTTCGAAATTCTAAAGGATTTTGTACAAGAAATGAAATTCGACCGAATGGGATGTTTTGCCTATTCTCACGAAGAAAACACGCATGCTTATTTACTAGAAGATGACGTGCCGGAAGACGTGAAAAAAGCCCGCGCCGAAGAAATCATGGAACTGCAATCGCAAATTTCTTGGGATTTAAATCAAGAGAAAGTCGGTCAAGTTTTCAAATGTATCATCGACAGAAAAGAAGGTGCGCATTTCGTAGGAAGAACCGAATTTGATAGTCCAGATGTGGACAATGAAGTGTTGATTGACGCTTCTAAACATTATATGAAAACAGGCGATTTTGCGATGATTAAAATTACGGAAGCTACTGAGTTTGATTTATATGGAGAGCCTGTTTAGGGTTGTACGTTGTATGTTTTAAGTTAAAAATCAACCCAAAAACTACCAACTCCGAACTTACAACCTACAACCTACAACTTACAACCTACAACATTCTATCCCTCAATCTTCGCTGAAAGTTCAAACCAACGTTCTTCTTTCTCCTCGATTTTTTTGATAATGACTTCGAGTTCTTTGGCTTTGGTAGCTATGGCATCGTCTGCTACTTTTCCATCTGAAAACAATTGTTCGATTTGCTTTTTCTCGTATTCCAAGTCTTTGATTTCACGTTCAATTTTTTGAAATTCTTTTTGCTCGTTAAAGCTCAAACCTGACGTATTGTTCTGTTGTTTCCAATCTTTCTTTTCGGATTTGTTTTCTTCTTTTTGAGCCACGTCAGCGCTGTCCTCATATGCTCTAAAATCGGAGTAATTGCCAGGAAAATCTTCAATGACGCCATCGCCCCGAAATACAAATAAGTGATCGACAATCTTGTCCATAAAATAACGGTCGTGGGAAACTACCAACAAGCAACCTGGATAATCCAACAGAAAACTTTCCAATACATTTAAGGTCACGATATCCAAGTCATTCGTGGGTTCATCCAAAATCAAAAAGTTCGGATTCTGAATCAAAACGGTACACAAATACAACCGTTTCAATTCGCCACCACTCAATTTTTCAACGTAATCATGCTGCTTCTTACGGTCAAATAGAAAGCGCTCCAACAACTGACCAGCAGAAATAATTTTTCCTTTGGCCAATGGAATAAACTCCCCGTATTCTTTAATAATGTCAATGACTTTCTGTCCAGGTTTCGGATTGATACCGCTTTGGGTGTAATAGCCAATTTTAATCGTATCGCCTTTGATGACTTTTCCACTATCTAACGGAATCGTTCCCGTAATCAAATTCAAAAACGTCGACTTACCCGTTCCGTTTTTTCCAATAATACCAATACGTTCTGCGCGTTGAAAATCGAAATTAAATCCATCCAAAATCACACGGTCTTTAAATTTTTTCGACACTTTATGCATCTCAATAATCTTGCTGCCCATGCGCTCCATATTGATTTCGAGCTCAACGACATTTTCTTTACGTCGACTTTCCGCTTTTTGCTTGATCACATAAAAATCATCTTGCCGCGACTTCGATTTGGTTGTTCGTGCTTTCGGTTGACGGCGCATCCAAGCCAATTCTTTGACAAATAAGTTCTGCGCTTTATCAATACTCGAATTTTCTGAGGCAATGCGCTCTTCTTTTTTCGCTAAATAATAAGAATAGTTGCCTTTATATTGATAGAGTTTTCCGTTGTCCAGCTCGATGATTTCATTACAAACGCGCTCCAAAAAGAAACGGTCGTGCGTCACCATAAACAAGGTAATATTTTCTTTGGCGAAATAACTTTCCAACCATTCAATCATCTCTAAATCGAGGTGATTCGTAGGTTCATCGAGAATTAGCAAGTCCGGACGATTGATCAAAATGATTGCTAAAGAAAGTCTTTTTTTCTGTCCACCAGACATGTTTTTCACTTTCAATTTAAAGTCTTCCAACTTCAATTTGAACAAAATCTGTTTGAATTGCGTTTCAAAATCCCACGCATTGTGCTGGTCCATGAGGTCAAAAGCCCGCTGATACGCTTCTTCCTCTTCCGGATGTTCCAGCGCTTTTTCGTACTGCTCGATGATTTTCAGCACTTCATTATCCGAAGCGAAAATACTTTCCTCAATCGTCAATTCATCTTGCAAATTCGGCGTCTGCGACAAAAACGCCATTTTGATGTCTTTTCGCAAAACCACTTTTCCGCCATCGGGTTCATCCTCGCCGGTGATAATGTTCATAATGCAAGTTTTTCCAGAACCATTTTTGGCGATGAAAGCAATTTTCTGATCTTTATTGATGCCAAAAGACAGGTCTTCAAACAAAGTGCGTTCGCCAAACGATTTCGAAATATTTTCTACTGATAAGTAATTCACAGGTTTGATTTTTGCGCAAAAGTAGTGTTTAGTTGTCAGTTGTTGGTTGTCAGTTGTTGGATTTTTGTATAGGAGCTATTCCCGCTTTACGCTATATCTTTTTTGCTTGTCACCCCGAGCGCAGTCGAGGGGCTTTTACTCGGCAAAAAAGGATGCCGCTGCAATCGGGGCTATAATTGTACGTCCAAATCCGCGATTATCTGCTGAATCCGATTCATCCGCGTTCCATTCTAAATATCTAATAATCCAATAATCGAATAATCTAACACTCGAGCTTTGCGAACAGACGAAGTAATCCATTATATTTGCGCTATGCAAATCTCCGTAATCATCCTCAACTACAACGTCTGCTATTTCCTCGAACTCTGCGTCCTTAGTGTTCAAAAAGCACTCGAAAACATTGAAAGTGAAATCATTGTCGTTGATAACAACTCTTCCGATGACAGTTGCGCGATGATGAAAAGAAGGTTTCCAGAAGTATCACTCATCGAAAACAAAACCAACGCTGGATTTCCGAAAGGCAATAACATAGGCGTGGCACAATCGAAAGGCGAGTATGTGTGCATTCTCAATCCGGATACGGTAGTTGCGGAAGATACTTTTGAGAAAATTTTAGCTTTTGCCGAATCCAAAACCAATTTAGGAATTGTAGGTTGCAAACTCATTGACGGCACAGGAAATTTTCTTCCCGAATGCAAGCGTGGAGTTCCAACGCCATTTGTGGCTTTTACGAAAGTAACTGGTTTATACAAAGTATTTCCAAAATCACGACGATTCGGTAAGTATTATGCGGAACATCTAGAGGAGAATCAAACCGGCAAAGTCGACATACTCGTCGGCGCATTTATGGTCATGAAGCGTGATTTGTATCTAGAAGTTGGAGGTTTCGATGAAAATTGTTTTATGTATTCCGACGACATCGATTTGTCTTATATGGTATTGAAAGCCGGAAGATCAAATTATTATTTCCACGAATCAGTCGTCGTTCATTATAAGGGCGAAAGTACGGTACGAGACGGATTGTATATGAAGCGGTTTCGCGATGCGATGCATTTTTTCTACAGCAAGCATTTCAAAAAGTCCATTTTATTTGATGTTTTTATGAGTATTGGCGCTTTCTTATTCTCGCTGTTTAAGAAAAGTCAAGCGGTTACAATCAAAAGAAAAATTGATCGATATTCTTTGTTTTCGACAGATAAGAATCTAGTACTAAAAGTTGAAAACTTGTTAGGAAAAAAAGTAGTGATGACTGATTCTACAGTGGAAAATAGTCTAAATTCGCTAACGAACAAAGCAGGCGAAAACATTGAAATTATTTTTGATAACAATCAATTGAGTTTCAAATCGATTATCAATTCCTTGGAGCGCTTCAGAAATAAAGGGTTTACTTTCAAGATATTACCTCAAAAAAGTGATTTCATTATCGGAAGCAACAGTAGTAATGATCGGGGTGAAGTAATTGCACTTAAAATAGACAAAGTGTAATTTAGGCATGAAAAATTAGATAATTCTCACAGAAGAAGTATTTATTTTATTATTTTCGCAAACAGAAATTAAAATTATCCCTTGGGGTTAACTATATGGCAAGATTTGAATTAAAGCTTCCCAAGATGGGAGAAAGTGTTGCAGAAGCAACCATTACCAATTGGCTGAAAGAAGTCGGCGACAGAATCGAAGTGGACGAAGCGGTTCTTGAAATTGCGACGGACAAAGTCGACAGCGAAATTCCATCTGAAGTTTCCGGTGTTTTGGTAGAAAAGTTGTTTCAAAAAGACGATTTAGTTCAGGTTGGTCAAACTTTAGCAATTATAGAAACCGAAGGTGGAGCTGCTGCTGTAGCACAAGAAGCTCCAGCCGTAGTTGAAGTTCCAACACCTGCTGTTCCTTCAGTTGAAGCAGTTACCAAAACCGTTGAAAATGCTAGAGAATTTGTTGCTGCACCAGTGGCTGTCATCCCGAGCGCAGTCGAGGGGCAACCGCAAGATTATACCCATTCAGAAAAGTTCTTTTCGCCATTAGTGCGCAACATTGCCAAAGAAGAAGGCATTAGTGTTGCCGAATTAGAATCGATTGCAGGTACAGGAAATGAAGGTCGCGTGACCAAAAACGATTTGTTAGATTACATTAAAAATAAAGTGAATACTCCGGTGGCGGCAGCGCCAGTTGCTCCCGCAGTGTCTCATGCGCAAGTTGTCACACCGAGCGCAGTCGAGGTGCCTCATCCAACAACCAACAACCAACAACCGACAACCACTAAAGCAGCCCCAGTTTCTGTCAACGGACAAGACGAAATCGTCGAAATGGACCGTATGCGAAAACTCATTGCCGGTTATATGGTTCAATCTGTGCAAACCTCTGCACACGTTCAATCGTTTATCGAAGTGGATGTGACCGCGATTTGGGATTGGAGAGAGAAAAACAAAAATGCGTTTGAGAAAAGAGAAGGCGAGAAGCTGACTTTTACCCCAATATTTATGGAAATCGTGGCGAAAGCATTGAAGGATTTCCCGATGATGAACATTTCTGTGGATGGCGATTACATCGTCAAAAAGAAAAACATCAACCTTGGTATGGCGGCGGCTTTGCCTAACGGAAATCTGATTGTGCCTGTGATTAAAAATGCAGATCAATTGAATTTATTAGGAATGGCCAAAGCGGTGAATGATTTAGGTAATCGTGCGAAAGCCGGGAAACTAAAACCAGACGATACCCAAGGCGGAACTTATACGGTTACCAATGTAGGTACCTTTGGAAGCGTCTTTGGAACACCAATCATCAACCAACCGCAAGTAGGAATTTTGGCTTTGGGCGCTATTCGTAAAGTGCCAGCCGTGATCGAAACGCCAGAAGGTGACTTTATCGGTATCCGCAAAAAAATGTTCTTGTCGCACAGTTACGATCACCGCGTGGTAGATGGTGCTTTAGGCGGAAGCTTTGTAAAACGTGTGGCGGAGTATATGGAAGCGTTTGATGAAAACAGAAGTTTTTAATTGATAATTGACAATTGATAATTGATAATGAAAGCCTCTTCGTAAGAAGAGGCTTTTCTAATTAACGGCACTCTAATTTGCAATTATCAATTGTTAATTATCAATTATCAATTCCAATATCAATTCCAAACCCTATCTTTGTTTTCCTAAAATAAAATAATGGAACTCAAACTCAACAAACCCATTTGCTTCTTCGACCTAGAAACGACGGGTATTGACGTCGCGAAAGATCGCATCGTCGAAATCTCGATTTTTAAAGTATTTCCCAACGGAAATAAAGAAAGCAAAACCTGGTTGGTCAATCCAGAAATGGTGATTCCGGCGCAAGTCGTTGCAGTGCATGGCATCACGAATGAGAAAGTGGCGAATGAACCAACTTTCAAGGAATTGGCGACTCAGATTCACAACATGATTAAGGATAGCGATTTGGGTGGATTCAATTCGGATCGTTTTGACATTCCGTTGTTGGCAGAGGAATTGTTGCGTGCGGGTGTCGATTTTGACATGAAAAGTCGCGTGTCTGTTGACGTTCAAACCATCTTTCATAAAATGGAAGAACGCACTTTGAGTGCCGCGTTGAAGTTTTATTGTGGCAAAAGTTTGGAAAATGCCCATTCCGCCGAAGCCGATACGATGGCAACTTACGAAATATTGAAAGCGCAATTAGAACGTTATCCTGAATTGGAAAATGATATGAAATCCTTGGCTGAGTTTACCACCAGAAAACGCTCCGCGGATTTCGCAGGATTTATCGGTTATGACAAAGATGGTGAAGAAATTTTCTCTTTCGGAAAGCACAAAGGTGCCAAAGTAGAAAAAGTTTTAGAAGACGAACCGGGTTACTTCGGTTGGATTCAAAATGCGGATTTTCCGTTATATACAAAGAAAGTGTTGACAGCGATTAAGTTGCGGAAACTCAATAATAAATTATTATAGGTACTAAGGTGCTGAGGTTCTGAGGTACTAAGATTTGTATCTAAGTCAGAATCCTAGCCCTGATAGCAGCGGCATCCTTTTGCGCCGGTTTTCGGCGGGAAAGATATAGCGAATAGCAGGAAGCAGCTCGTAGAAAACCTTAGAACCTTAGAACCTCAGAACCTCAAACGAATGAAGCTCATCTGCATCGGGCGCAACTACGCCAAACACATCGAAGAATTACAAAACGAAAGACCTGACGAACCCGTTGTGTTTCTCAAGCCGGATTCTGCTATTTTGTTGAAGCAACATCCGTTTGTGATTCCCGATTTTTCCTCGGACATTCATCATGAAATTGAGTTGATTGTCAAAATCAGCAAAGTCGGGAAATATATTGAACCCAAGTTCGCGCATAAGTATTACGAAGAGATCAGTGTGGGGATAGATTTTACCGCACGCGACCTGCAACAAAAACTCAAAGACAAAGGTTTGCCATGGGAAAAAGCAAAAGCTTTTGACGGTTCAGCGGTTATTGGCGACTTTATATCGAAAAAACTTTTTAGTTCGTTAGAAAGTATTAATTTTGAACTCACCAACAACGGAAAAACAGTTCAAAAAGGTAATTCTAGCCTGATGCTGTGGAAAATTGACGAACTCATCGCGTACGTTTCGCAATACTTCACACTCAAAATAGGAGACATTATTTTTACTGGAACACCAGAAGGCGTTGCAGTCGTTCAACCCAATGATGTCCTGGAAGGATTCATTGAAAATAAAAAAGTATTCAGAATAAATATTAAATAATCATGGCCCTAAATTACAACCTATCTAAAGTGTATGCGCTTTCAGACAACGATGCTGAATTCGTCAACCAAATCATCACCTTATTTGTCACGGAAGTTCCGCAAGATTTAACCCAAATCAAGTTAGGAATTAAGACAAAAGATCACAAATTAGCCTACGCGTATGCCCACAAAATAAAGCCGACTTTGGATTTATTAGGCATGGATCAAGCGTT
>CANGTL010000059.1 GCA_947456815.1 Flavobacteriaceae bacterium | reverse complement strand
ATGGAGGATTTTTTTTTGGATTTTTTTAGGAGCCGGGAACCTGCTATCCGCTATAGTCCTCACTGCGTTCCGGGCTGCCGCTTCTATCAGGGCTAGGGTTCTCGGTTGTGAGTTATCAGTTGTCTGTTCACGGTTATATTCGTGTAAAATAAGAGTATCCAATCGAAAACTATTGTCCATCGATTTCTAAAAATCAAACCCACAGCTCACAACCCACAACCGACAACTCACAACCGACAACTCACAAATGACAACAAAAATTATTATCTTTACCCTCAAACGGTCTTGCAGTCTTATAATCACATAATCTTATAATCACATAATCTTACAGTCTAAAAATGAAGTCCATTCTCATCACATTATTAATCACCTCTTTTTCCTTCGCCCAAACAGACGTGAAGGCGCAATACCAAACTTTTGCCGCAGACTTTGAAGCGTATAGCAACAATCCTGAAGTCGCTTCGGATAACAGTACACTAAAACCCGGTCCATGTGGACAGTATAATCTCAAGTTTATGGTCACAGGACAAGGCGAAAAACAATTGGTCAATACGCCACCAGCTCGCAAATTGTGTTTCGATTTGAACCGCTATGATAAAACGAAAAACCCAGAACTTTTAAAAGACTGGGAATACGAAATTAAACCCGTTGGAGATCGATTCTATACCATTCGTGCTACCAAAAAAGGAGCGGAAGATAAACAAGAAATGTATTATTACGAACGTAAAAAATAGTTGACTGTTGTCAGTTATCGGTTATCAGTTTCAACTATTTTACCGACAACCGACAACCGACAACCGACAACTCACCATGAACAAAGTCGTCCTCATCACCGGCGCATCCTCAGGCATCGGAAAAGCCATCGGCGAATTCCTGCATCACAAAGGATTCGTGGTCTATGGCACCAGTCGAAATCCGGAGAAAATTACAAACTCTGTTTTTCCATTGATTGCGTTAGAGGTGCGAAATTCGGAGAGTATTCAAGCTGCCGTGGCTAAAGTCATCGCTATTTCAGGTAGATTGGACATACTCATTAATAATGCTGGGATTGGCATTACAGGTCCGTTAGAAGAAATTCCATTAGCCGAAATCAAAGCGAATTTTGATACGAATTTTTTCGGACCGATTGCCGTGATGCAAGCCGTTTTGCCTCAGATGCGCATTCAGCAATCTGGACTAATTATCAATATTTCTTCTATTGCTGGTTATATGGGATTGCCGTATCGCAGTATTTATTCGGCGTCGAAAGGCGCGTTAAGTCTAGTTACCGAAGCCTTACGCATGGAAGTAAAATCTTTCGGGATTCAAATTACAGATGTGGCGCCTGGAGACTTTGCCACAAATATCGCTTCGGGTCGTTATCATGCGCCAAGTAAAAGTTCGGCTTATGAAAAACCATACGCTGCCACCTTAAAAATGATGGATGAGCACGTCGATTCTGGAAGCAATCCCATAGAAATGGCAGAAGCGATTTATGCTATTATCCAGAATCCAAATCCAAAAGTGCATTATAGAGTGGGACTTTTTCTACAGAAGTTCTCGATTGTTTTAAAGAAAATTCTACCGGATAAAGTCTATGAAAAGATGTTGATGAATCATTATAAGCTATGAGTTGCTGAGGTACTGAGCAGTTGAGTAAAGATCTCAGGAACTTAGAAACTCAGGTACTCAGAAACTTAAAAAATAAGTTGTAATTTTACGCCCGCGTTAAGGATGGGAGCAAAGTGCCGTGCACTGCGGACAGCCTGACCCGGAGTTTACGGAGGGAAACGCCCAATCGATTAAACATATCAACGATTAAACAAATTAACGAATCCACAAATAAACAGTATCCTATGAAATTTTTTATTGACACCGCCAACTTAAACGAAATCAAAGAAGCACAATCGCTCGGAATTTTAGATGGCGTGACTACGAATCCGTCATTGATGGCGAAAGAAGGCATCACAGGAAAGAATAATATTTTGAAACATTATGTAGATATCTGCAATATTGTGGATGGCGATGTGAGTGCCGAGGTCATTGCGACCGATTTTGACGGAATGGTTCGTGAAGGCGAAGAGTTGTCGGAATTGCACGAGCAGATTGTGGTTAAATTGCCTATGACCAAAGATGGTGTGAAAGCTTGTAAATACTTCTCTGACAAAGGAATTCGTACCAATGTGACGTTGGTTTTTTCTGCCGGTCAGGCGTTATTAGCAGCGAAAGCTGGAGCGACCTATGTTTCTCCATTTATTGGTCGATTGGATGATATTTCTACGGATGGTTTGATTTTGATTGAGGAAATTCGTTTGATTTATGATAACTACGGATTTGAAACCGAAATTCTAGCGGCGTCAGTACGTCATACGATGCACATTGTGAATTGCGCTAAATTGGGCGCTGATGTCATGACTGGTCCACTTTCTGCAATCTTAGGATTATTAAAACATCCTTTGACAGATAATGGTTTGGCGCAGTTCTTAGCGGATTACGCGAAGGGAAACCAATAGATGGTTGTTAGTTGATAGTTGTCGGTTGACAGTTAGAACTATACTTAAATAGAAAAAGCGGCTTCAATTTGAAGCCGCTTTTTCATTATTAATTATCAATTATCAATTATCAATTATCAATTATCAATTATCAATTATCAATTGACTAAAGTTCTTTCTCAAAATTGACGTCGAACAAATTAGTAAAGGCATTTTTAATCGTGCCATTTTGGTCAAGGACAATAGTTCGGTGCACTTTCATAATGGCCCAATTGGCTTTAAGGTCTTCGAAGTTCGTGCATCGATATTCGGTAATCTTTGGGTTATTTAGTTGCATCAGCTTGGCTTTCCACACGTCTTGATCTTTGTCAAGGTTGATGCCAATAAATTGGTAGTCAGGATGTGTCGCACTTAGCGCCAAGATTTTTTTGTGAGCAGCAATCATGTGTGAGGAAAGGTTTTCTGTCCACAAAAAAATCACTGTTTTCTTTTTAGAGATATCGTCGGAAGAAATCAACTGATTATTTGAATCTACTAACTCTACTTTTGGTAGCACATTACCAATCTTTAGCATTTGAATGGCGTTACCAATTTTTACAATTTCGTTTTTCTTGCTTTTGTCGGTCGAATATTTGTGGTAGGTATCGAGAAATATTTTGTTATTAACCATATTCTGATCCTCGAGAAGATAGGTAAAAGCAATATTATTTAAGATGATGTTTTTCACCGCTTTATTTTTAATCAAGCTATCGGCGAAATTTAGTTTTTTGATGTTGGTTCTCAACGCTAAGTCCAAAGGAGTGTAATGATTGTGATAATGAATTGCCGATACGTTGTTGAGCATATAAGAGAGGTAATTCACAAAAGGAGAAAAGCCACTCAATCTCACATCATTGTAGTCGATACTCTTTCTATATTCATAAAAATCAGCCGGTAATTTTTCATAAATATCTTCTCCAGTGCGCATCATATGAGCCGTTGGATACATTTCTTTTTTGGCGTAGTGGTGAAAGTCTAAAGTAGCTTTGGCATACTTGTCAAAGTCATCACTCCACTTAATTGCTTCTTTTTTGGTTGAATAGAACTTCTTTTTGGATGCATAAGAGGAGTCGATGTTTTTGGTGAAATCTGCAATAGAATAATCGAACGCATCGAACAATTTGCTTCGATCGTCTTCGTTTTTCATATACATTTCCATCAGGAAATTATTCTTTTGATCGCCTCTGCCACAGAAAATAATCGAGTTGTCGAAATCTTCGGCATTGATCCGTACCATTATACTGTCGTTTTTATCAAAGTAAACGTATTGGTATTCTGGTTCGTTTTTAAACGTATATAAACCTGGAGTTAACGAATCAAATTTGATAAAAAACCGATTGTTTTCATCAATTTTGGCACTGTCTATCACTTCTGAATTGCGACAAAATAGAATGTATGGGTTGTTAGGATTAGTGACTTCTCCACCAAAATACGCGGTATAGTTGTCGCCTTTATAAGCTTTATCACAGGAGCAAAATAGGGTAATGACCGAAGAAGTAAGTAGTAGAAGTGTATGTAGTTTGGTGCTATACATGGAAACTAAGCTAGTCTACAAAAATATTCAGTTGAGCCGAGTTATTCTGTTAACACAGCGTTAAATAAAAACTGGCATTTTTATTGGTTTTAGAACTTCATTATCAGTCCTATTTTTATACTTTTGCAAAAAAATTTTATAAATCAGTTTTCATGTTAACAGTTAATAATTTATCGGTACAATTTGGAAAGAGAATCTTATTTGATGAGGTCAACACGACCTTTACACATGGGAATATCTACGGTGTTATTGGAGCCAATGGAGCCGGAAAATCAACCTTCTTAAAAATCATCGCAGGCGATATCGATCCCACTTCAGGTCACATTCACTTAGAACCTGGAAAAAGGATGTCGGTGTTGAATCAGAACCACAACATGTTTGATGAGCATACGGTTTTAGAAACGGTGTTGATGGGAAACAAAATCCTATACGCGGTAAAAAAGGAAATGGATGAACTGTATCTCGATTATAATGATGCCAATGCGGATAGAATAGGAGAGTTGCAAGTGCAATTTGAAGAAATGAATGGCTGGAATGCCGATTCTGATGCGGCTTCGATGTTGTCAAACTTAGGAATCACAGAAGACAATCACTATACTTTAATGGGCGATTTGGATGGAAAGCTGAAAGTTCGCGTATTGTTAGCGCAAGCTTTGTTCGGAAATCCGGATGTGTTGATTATGGATGAGCCGACCAATGATCTTGATTTTGAAACCATCGCTTGGTTAGAGAATTTCCTCGCCAATTATGAAAATACAGTAATTGTTGTTTCGCACGACCGTCACTTTTTAGATGCGGTTTGTACGCATATTTCCGATATCGATTTTGGTAAAATCAACCATTATTCCGGGAATTATACTTTTTGGTATGAGTCTTCGCAATTAGCAGCAAAACAAAGAGCGCAGCAAAACAAAAAGGCGGAAGAAAAGAAGCAGGAATTGGAAGAATTTATTCGCCGTTTTAGTGCGAATGTGGCTAAATCGAAACAAGCAACTTCAAGAAAGAAAATGATTAGTAAGTTGAATATTTCCGAAATCAAGCCTTCAAGCCGTCGTTATCCTGCGATTATATTTGATCAAGAAAGAGAAGCGGGCGATCAGATTTTGAATGTGGAAAACTTAAGCGCTTCGGTTGAAGGGGAAACTTTGTTTTCTGGTGTTGACTTGAATATGGCGAAAGGCGACAAGATTGTGTTGTTTTCTAAAGATTCTAGAGCAACCACAGCTTTCTATGAGATCTTGAACGGAAACCAAAAAGCAGATTCTGGCACATTCGATTGGGGAATTACAACCAATCAAGCGTATTTGCCACTCGACAATCACTCTTTTTTTGAAAACGACTATACTTTGGTAGATTGGTTGCGTCAATGGGCGAAGACAGAAGAAGAACGTGAAGAAGTGAATATCCGTGGATTTTTAGGAAAAATGATTTTCTCTGGTGAAGAAGCCTTGAAAACAAGTCGAGTCTTGTCAGGAGGAGAAAAAGTGCGTTGCATGTTATCACGTATGATGATGGAACGCGCGAATGTGTTGATGTTGGACGAACCAACCAATCACTTGGATTTGGAATCGATTACGGCCTTCAATAATTCCCTAAAAAATTTCAAAGGTTCTGTAATTTTCACGACGCATGACCATGAGTTTGCGCAAACTGTTGGAAATAGAGTAGTGGAGTTGACACCAAAAGGTGCCATTGATCGTTACATGACTTTTGATGATTATTTAGATGACGAGAAAGTTCAAGAATTGAGAGCAAAGATGTATTCATAAAAACAAAGAACCGCTTTAATTTTGAAGCGGTTTTTTTGTAAAACGGGAAAAGTGAATTAAATAAAAACGTATTTTTACAAACCAAACGCTGTAAAGTATGAGTCAAAAAATATTGCTTACCTCTAAAGAAGTCGATATAATATTGCATCGTTTGGCCTGTCAGTTGATTGAAAAACACCTTGATTTTTCCGATACTATTCTAATAGGAATTCAACCGCGAGGTATTTATTTAGCGGAACGACTTAAAGCACTACTAGAAAAAGAATACAAAATCAACGATATTTCGTTAGGATTTTTAGACATAACGTTCTTCAGAGATGATTTTAGAAGAACGGACAAACCAATAGAAGCCAATCGCACCCAGATTGATTTTATCGTTGAAGATAAAAAAGTCATCTTCATCGATGATGTCTTGTATACAGGACGGAGCATTCGTTCGGCACTCACAGCGATTCAATCGTTTGGTCGACCTTCTGAAATTGAACTTTTGGTTCTGATAGACAGACGTTTCAGTAGACATTTGCCTATTCAGCCTGATTATCGCGGTCGACAAGTAGATGCAATCAATAATGAAAAAGTAAAAGTTTCATGGCAAGAACAAGATGGCGAAGATGCTGTATATTTAGTTACTACAACGAATAATCAATAAAATAGAAGGATGAGCGAATTAAGTGTCAATCATTTGTTAGGAATCAAATATCTTCAACCCGAGGATATTCAACTTATTTTTGAAACTGCCGATCACTTTAAAGAAGTAATCAACAGACCGATTAAGAAAGTTCCTTCTTTACGAGATATTACAATTGCAAACATTTTTTTCGAAAACAGCACAAGGACAAAATTATCTTTTGAATTGGCACAGAAAAGATTGTCTGCCGATGTCATTAGTTTTTCTGCGGCGCAATCTTCTGTGAAAAAAGGAGAAACTTTGATTGATACCGTCAATAATATTTTGGCGATGAAAGTGGATATGGTCGTCATGCGACATGCCAACCCAGGAGCGGCACATTTTCTATCACAAAATGTAAAGGCAAGTATAATCAATGCCGGAGATGGCGCTCATGAACACCCGACACAAGGATTACTAGACAGTTATTCAATCCGTGAAAAATTAGGGGATGTCGGAGGAAAAAAGGTGGTGATTGTTGGGGATATACTGCACTCGAGGGTGGCACTTTCTAACATTTATGCGTTGCAAATGCAAGGAGCTGAAGTCAAAGTTTGCGGTCCAAAGACGCTCATACCTAGATATATAGAATCACTAGGCGTGACGGTCGAATCAGATCTTCGAAAAGCATTAGAATGGTGCGATGTAGCCAATATGCTGCGTGTGCAAAATGAGCGAATGGAAGTAAATTACTTTCCCTCCACAAGAGAATATGCGCAGCAATATGGAGTCAATAAAACACTATTGGAATCCTTATGTAAAGAGATTGTCATCATGCATCCCGGACCCATTAATCGTGGCGTTGAAATTACCAGCGAAGTTGCCGATTCTAATCAATCTGTCATCCTAAATCAAGTCGAAAATGGTGTTGCAATTAGGATGGCAGTCATCTACTTGCTAGCTTCTAAAATTCAACAATAAAATTCCATTCTGAGCCAATAATAAAGTTTAAAAGTTGTAAATTAGCGTACATCTAATATTTTCCGAAATGAAAGTTGAGCAAAAAGGACATACGGTAACCATCAAAGATACACAAGGCGATTTAGTTTCATTTTTGATGAAAGTCACGCATGAATACAAATCTTTTGAGAAGTATAATATTATTCTTGATATTTCCCATCATAAAGATTTGACCATCAAACAAATCAATAGTTTTCTTCCTCTAATAAAGACACATTCAAAAGCGAAGAAGTCGATTGTCATTGTCGCTGATGGCGTTCATTTTACCAATGTATCACAGCATATTACGATCGTTCCTACGCTCCTTGAAGCGCATGATATCATCGATATGGAGGAAATAGAGCGGGATTTGGGATTTTAGTTAATATTTTTTTCTAGAAGCCGGGAACCTGCTGTTCGTTGCAATCTTTTGTGCCAGACGAGTAAAGAATATATAAGAAATCAATCTGGGCACAAAAGGATTTCCACTTCCATCAGGGCTAGGGTCTATCTCTACTATAAACCTTCGCTTTTCATCAACAATTGATAATTATCAATTATCAATTATCAATTATCAATTCAAATGAAACTAACCATACTCGGCTGTTATGCAGCAACTCCCCGAACCATCACCAATCCAACGTCGCAAGTATTAGAAATTAAGAACCGAATGTTTTTGATTGATTGTGGTGAGGGAACGCAAGTACAATTGCGCAAACATAAAATTAAGTTCTCTAAAATCAATCATATTTTTATTTCCCATCTTCATGGAGATCATTGTTACGGGCTAATCGGATTGGTTTCAACATTTATGTTGCTCAATCGAACGAATGATTTGCATATCTATGGTCCAAAAGGAATTAAGGAAATTATTACGCTGCAACTGCGTCTGTCTAATTCATGGACCAGCTACGGTTTGTATTTCCACGAATTAGAATCAAAAGAGAGTGAAGTTGTATTTGAAGATGAGAAAGTAATCGTAAAGACTATTCCTCTAAAGCACAGGATTTATACCAATGGTTTTCTTTTTATTGAAAAAATTGGCGACAGAAAGTTGAATATCGATGCTGTCCAAGAGTATGAAATAGATCAGGTGTATTACCAAAAAATTAAAAACGGAAAGAACATCACACTGGAGGATGGAAGGGAAATAGAAAATAGCTTATTGACCTTTGATCCAGAGAAACCGAAAAGTTATGCATTTTGCTCGGATACGATTTACGATGAGACCATAATCGACCATATTAAAGAGGTCAACGTATTGTACCACGAATCTACTTTTCTCGAATCGGAATCAGAAAAAGCTGGCATCACCATGCACAGTACCGCCAAAGAAGCTGCTCAAGTAGCATTAAAGGCTAATGTTGGACAATTGATTTTGGGACATTATTCTACACGCTACGATAGTATAGCACTATTTAAAGAAGAAGCTGAAGTGATTTTTCCGGATATTCTTTTAGCAGATGATGGGATAAACTTTGAATTTTAACCTAGTACAGAAAAGAGAAAGAAGACAATCTTTGTACCTTCGCATTATACAAACATAGTATCCGTTAGCATGAACGATTTGAGCAACTACAGAAAGTCTTATGAAAAAAGTGAACTTCTTGAACATATGATTCCAGAAGATCCAATTAACTTATTCCACAAGTGGTTTCATGAAGTCAAAGATTTTGGCGGTGTTGAGGAAGTAAATGCAATGACGGTTTCTTCTATGGGATTAGATAACTTTCCAAAAGCAAGAGTGGTATTATTAAAGCATTATGATGAGCAAGGATTTGTATTCTATACCAACTACAATTCAGAAAAAGGAAAGTCCATACTCAAAAATCCAAATGTATGTTTGTCATTTTTTTGGCATTCATTGGAAAGACAAGTTATAATTAAAGGCAACGCGGAAAAGACTAGTGAACTGATATCGGACAATTACTTTGCTTCACGTCCTGTAGGTAGCCAATTAGGCGCCATTGTTTCCGATCAGTCAACGGTTATTCCCAATAGAGAATTTTTAGAAGCGAAGCTTGCTGAGTTAGAAAAGGAATGTGAAGGAAAGGTAATTGCAAGGCCAAGTAATTGGGGAGGCTTCTTAATTCGGCCTGTTTCAGTGGAGTTCTGGCAAGGTAGACCTAACCGGTTACATGATAGAATACTATATACGATCCAAGAAGATTACAATTGGAGAATAGAAAGACTCGCACCATAGCAAATTATTTCAAATTGTCATTTCAGAATCACCTGCTTAGGTGATTTTTTTTATTTACTTATGTAAGAAAAATACATTATAAAAATTAAAAATAGTGTATTTCAACGATTTTATTTTGCACTTAAACGGTAATTGCTGTAATATTGACTCAAGAAATAAAAACAACACGTTCATCATTATAAAATAAAAGAAGTTTGCCCCACATGCTTCTGGAGTTTTAAAAAATATATTAAAGGAGTTTGCCCCACAATCTACTTTAAACTTAAACCTACAGCTTATGAAAACTTATGCACTTAGAGCAATCGTGCCGATGGCATTCTTGTTCACTTTGATTTCTTGTTCTTCTAACGAAACAGAAGAAGCGACTGCACCGAAACCAGAATTAATTCAAAGCTATGATTACAATTCATCTGAATTGGAATTAGCAGATTTGATCAATGAGCACCGAGTAAGCCTAGGCTTAAATCCACTACAATTAATCAATCACGTATCTTACAAGTCAGAGGAGCACAATGCTTATATGATTGCGAGAAAAGTTGTAAACCACGATTTGTTTGCACAACGTTCTGAAAACATCATTGAAGTTTTAGGAGCGGTGAAAGTAAATGAAAATGTTGCTTACAATTTTGTATCTGCAAATTCAGTGCTTAATGCATGGCTTAATAGTCCGGGACACAAAGCAAACATAGAAGGAAGCTTTACGCATTTTGGAATCTCTATCAGAATAGATGAGACTACTGGTAAAAAATACTACACGAATATTTTCATTAAAAAATAAATTAAAGTTGAGTTTAATTTAATTATGTTTTGTTTTGACACTAAAACCACCCTGACGGGTGGTTTTTTTATTAGCGTTAATAGCTCTACCTTCGTTTAGGCAATATATTTAAATTTAAATTATTAAGACTAGTGCTTTTGAAAAACTCTAAATATATTTTTTATGCATTGTTCCTGATGACTTGTCACCTTGGATATTGCCAAAGCAATGAGAAAACCAAAGATACCGCAAAGGTTTATAGAGCAATCGAAAAGTATTCTAAGAAAAGTAAATTCACTAATTATTTGCATAATCTTTTATTTGAACCTATTGCGGATCAAAAAAAAGTGAAACGGGTAAACTCTAAATCCAAAAAGCAGAAGTATCTAAAATTCGAAGGAAAGATAATAAGAAGAATAAAAGTTAAAACGCTCGACCCATTTAGTTATTCTGTTACTGATACCAATCAAGTTCCAACAAAAAAGTGGGCGAAAATAGGTAATGACTTGCATTTCAAATCACGTAATTTTGCAATCTTAAATCTACTTCTTTTTAGGAAAAACAGACCTTTGGATTCTCTGCTAATAAAGGAAAGTGAACGATTAATTAGAAGGCAAAGATTTGTTCGAAGTGTGGCGATAACCACCGAGCTGGTAGGAAAAAATTCAGACTCTGTAGACGTTTCTATTCGTGTACTAGATTCATGGAGTTTGGCACCTGACTACACATTGAACGGATCAAAATCTGTATTCTTTGTTAAAGAAAGAAATTTTGTTGGAACTGGTCACGAACTAAGTACATATGTTTCTCAAAGAATAGGATCTTCCGACAATGGTTTTGGTGCCATTTATACCATCCCTGCAATTAAGAACACTTTTATTCGAACTACGGTCAGTTATGAAGAGGACATTAATAAGAATTACAAGGAATCAATCAATATAGAACGACCATTTTATTCCCCTATTGCTAGATGGGCAGGCGGCGTTAATTTAGACAGGCAATTTGAAAAATTACAACCAATAACAGTACAGTCCGATACTTTAGTAAACTCGAAGGTACAAGTTAGCGATTTCTGGGGAGGTCATTCAATACAGATTTTTAAAGGTAATGACGAATTTGACCGATTTACAAATTTCGTTACTTCGGCACGCTTTCGGACAAAGGAGTATTCAGAAAAACCCATAATAGGGAAAGACAGTTTGGGGGTTTATTCGAAAGAGAATTTGTATCTTTTTACATTGGGAATATCATCACGAAAGTACCGGCAGGACAAGTATGTCTTCAATTTTAATGTTGTTGAGGATATCCCTGCAGGATACATTATTTCCGTTACAACAGGTTCATTGAATAAAAACAAAAGTGACAAAATGTATTTTGGCGCAAGAGCCGCGTTTGGTAGTTATTTTGATTTTGGTTATTTAAGCACAAATTTGGAGTACGGAACTTTTTTCGAAGGGCATGCTACAATACAAAGCGCTTATAATTTTAGCATAACGTATTTTACTAACTTGCTAGATACTGGCAAATGGAAATTTAGACAATTCATCAAGCCACAGGCTATTATAGGTACAAAAAGAATAAATTCAAATACAGATAAAATTACATTAAATGGCGAAAGTGGCATTGCAGGATTTGAGAGCAATCAATTGTTTGGAACAAAAAAGTTGCTACTTAGTTTTCAAACACAAGCATATTCTCCTTGGCAACTGTTTGGCTTTCGTTTAAATCCATTTATTAATTATACTTTAGGAATGCTGGGTGAAGCTGGTACAGGTTTTTCAAATAGCAAATTATACTCAGAATTTGGCGTTGGTTTAATAATAAGTAATGATTATTTGGTTTTCAGTAATTTCCAATTTTCTTTTTCCTTTTTCCCAACTTTGCCCGATGATGCCAGCAAGTCATATAAGACAAATTCTCTAAAGACGTATGATTTTGGTTTGCAAGAATTTGATATAGGAAGTCCGCAATTGGTTAAATATCAATGATTTAATATTAAATCAATATTTGAATTTAAATTAAGCTGTATTTTGATTAATATTGTTTTAGTATAATCTAAATATGATTTGCTATTGAATTTCATTTTTTTTGTCAAGATGTTCATCTTCTGAACACCTTATTTTACTGGTGTTCCCGAAAAATTCGGTTAGTCAGGATTTGACTTATTTCGACTAACCGATTTCCTAACCGAGAAATTGCTACAAAATGCCAATTTTTGAAAACGTTAAAAACCGAAAAAGCCCGTAAATCCTAAGATTTACGGGCTTTTAGTTTCATTTGATAATGATAAAGTGGAGTCGGGGAGAGTAGCTTCCCTCAACTCCAGTATTCCATTCCTGCAAATGCAATTTGCTGTCTTTTGAAAAGACAGACGTCTTTAAACGAAAAAATCCATTCAAGTGAACTTGATGGATTTTTGTCATTTAAAGTCGCAAACAAATTGCGAGTGATGTGGAGCAGAGGGGAGTTATTTCGAACTATTTTGAGTCTGATTTACGACTTTTGTTGATTTTGAAAGAGTATTGTTGATCGTCATGAAAAAAGGTATTGAATTTAATCAGAAACAAAGTAAACACATATTTGCTTTCCGATTCTTTGGTGTGACGCATGACATAGTACCTAGGTAAAAATCGGATTTTTTTTAATTT
>CANGTL010000058.1 GCA_947456815.1 Flavobacteriaceae bacterium | reverse complement strand
AGTCAATTGTCAATCGCGGCAGGAAGTGGCGCTGCTGTAGCAACCGATATCCTCACCTTGTGGAATAATGGCATTGACTCCCAAAGTCACGATAGCATCAAAAAAATATAAGATTTTCGATTTAAGATTTTCGATTTAAAACGGCTTGAATCATTGGGTCTTGTTTTAGAACAATTTCATAATACTTTTGTTCATCAAATAGTTGACGCGCAAATTCTGCAGACAAATAACGTTTTACCAGAGGTTTGTTCTTAGATAAATTTATTTCAATCCCATTCCGCAAAAGATAATTTTGAAAATTGGTATAATACATTTCGTTTCTATTCATTTCTACCAGAAATTTTTCAAAAGATAAACCTTTAAAATTCGAGCGATACTGGTCTAGTTGTTCAAACACAAACTGTCCAACAAATCCAGATTGTTCCATCACATATGTAAGACTTCCTTCTCCTTTTTTCCCTTCCAACGGAACAAAAACATCTGGAACAATTCCGCCACCACCATATACCGTTTTGCCTTTCGGCGTCTTGAATTGCAAAGAATCCGCTATTTTGATACTGTCCTTTTCGTACAATTCACCATTTTGGAATCGTTGGTAAAAATCATTGGCATAGGCTTTATCATTGCCTTTCACATAAGGCTTTTGAATCGATCTTCCTGTAGGTGTATAATATCTTGCAATTGTTAATCGAACGGCGGAACCATCGTCAAAATCCATTTCTTGTTGAACCAAGCCTTTCCCAAAGGAGCGCCGGCCTACGATAATGCCTCGATCATTATCCTGAATGGCACCTGCCAAAATTTCGCTTGCTGAAGCACTGTTTTCGTTGATTAGAATAAAAACTTTCCCTTCTTCAAAATCACCGACATCTGTGGCAATTGATTTTTGAATTTCATTTCTCTTGTTTTTGGTAAAAACGATAAGCTTTTTATTGACTAGCAACTCGTCGGCAATTTTTACTGCCGTTTCGACGTAACCACCCCCATTGTCGCGCAGATCAATAATAAAGTTCTTCATGCCCGCATTCCGCAATTTGGTCATGCCATGTTGAAATTCGTCGTAAGTTGATTCGGCAAAACGATTGATTTTGAGATAACCTGTTGTTTGGTTCAGCATGAGCGCTGCGTCTACGCTAACAATCGGAACGACATCGCGCCGCAGTTTGATTTTGAATTTTTTGTTTTCACTTCTTCGAAATACGGTAAGTTCAACTTCTGAACCTTGTTCTCCTCTTAACTTAGAAAACAAACTGTCTGATGGTAATTTTCTTCCGAAAAGTTTGACTTTATCCGCATACAAAATTCGATCACCTGACTTGATTCCGGCTTTTTGTGATGGACCGTTTTCTAATGATTTAATCACTGCAACCGAATCTTTGTACATATAAAAATTAATCCCAATTCCCACAAAGTCGCCTTTCATGCTTTCGGCTTCATCCGATTGTAAACTCGATGGCAGATATACAGAATGTGGGTCGAGTTGCGCCAATATATTGGTAACAGTCAAATCTACGATAGAATCTGAATTAACTTTATCTACATATTCACTGTCAATAAACTCAAGTAGTCTATTTAGTTTATTCTTGGGATTATTCTTAGAAGAAAAAGGGCGATGGATTGGAAAATTCAAAACACTACCAAGCACCACGCCCAATGCAAGCACAAAGGAAATGAGGATTGGCAGGTATATTTTGTTTCTTTTCACTTATGCTAAATCTTCAATTTGTTCTACGATTACACCCGCTTGCATTAAGAAATCTACACCCGTAGTATCGCGATATCCGTGCTGATATACCACGCGCTTTATTCCTGATTGATGAATCAATTTGCTGCATTCTTGACAAGGAGAAAGTGTAATATATAATGTTGCGCCGTCACAAGTTTGTGTAGAACGAGCCACTTTTAGGATGGCATTTGCTTCCGCATGCAAAACATACCAATTCGTTAGACCCGATTCGTCTTCACAACAATTTTCAAAACCTGTTGGTGTTCCGTTATAACCGTCCGAAATAATCATGCGGTCTCTGACAATGATGGCGCCCACTTGCTTTCTTTTACAGTAAGACAATTGGCTCCATTCTTTTGCTATCCGAAGATAGGCTTTGTCGTATTTGTTTCGTTTTTTTAATTCCATATTGGTGTATTCCAAAATTCGTTTTCAATAAGCATTGGTGCCACAACACCTATTATAAAAGCTGAAAGTACTATCGTAAAATCTCTTTTTGATATCTTAAAAGCCGATTGTGCTATGTATGATATTGCTAAAATTGTCATGACCACAAGCAATTGCGCTATTTCAACGCCAATTGAAAACGCAAACAAAGGCACAATCTTGTCTGAAACGGTTCCTGCTAATATTGTTTTAAAATAGTTGGCGAAACCCAAACCGTGAATCACTCCAAAAAACAATGTAATTACCGTAACGGTCGTTATCGTTCTTTTTTTGAATGATTTTTTTAGCGCCACAAAATTAAAAATCGCGGCAGATACAATGGTCATCAGAATGAGAAACTCTACTAAAATCTCGTTGATGTGCACCAGATCAAATACTGATAGTATAAGCGCCAACGTGTGTCCGACAGTAAATCCAGTGATCAGAAACAGCAGCCTTTTCCATTCTTGAAACGAAATGGATGCAGTCAAAGCCATCAAAAACAAAACGTGATCATACGCTTTGACATTCAACAGGTGTCTCAATCCGACCTCAACATAAATCCAAAAATCTGACATGGCCTCGCTCTTACTGATTCGGGAGTGTAAACTTACAATTAATTTTAAAATGCAAATCCATTTAAAATCATAAAACTATAAGACAAAAAATTAAATAAAATCATGACAAAATAGTTTAGAATAAAAACGAAATAAATATATCTTTGCAACAGAATCTAAACCCTAATATATGTCTTTTTCTGATTTATTTGATAGCGAATTCAAGTCCCGCAATAAAGGACACTTTTCGGCTATTGTGCGTGTCGCTGTGCACGACGGAGAATTTTCTGCTGAAGAAAAAAAGTTTCTTGATAAACTAGCGTTACACCTCGAGATTACACCTGCGGAATACCAAGAAATTCTTGAGAATCCACTCAAATATCCAATCAATCCGCCCTATTTATACACGCAACGTTTAGAGCGTTTGTATGATTTGGCGCGCATGGTATACGTAGATCACCATTTAGGAGAAGCACAAATAAAATTATTGCGCAAATTCGGAATTGCATTAGGATTTACGCCAGCGAACAACAATTATATTGTAGACAAAGCGATGGTGTTGATTGGCGCCAACGTCGATTTAGACACCTTTATTTACGAAATGCAACATATGAATAAATAAGAAATTCCAATAAAAAAAATTCCAAATTCCAAGGTTCGATAACGTATGGAATTTGGAATTTTTTTATTGGACTTTTCTAATATTTACTCAACTTCGCCAAATGCATAAATTCTTCTGCTTTTTGCACCATGTTGAAACTTCCGCAGAAAAAAGGAACCCGTTGGTGCAATTCTGTCGGTTCTATTTCCATGATTCTTCCAAAACCATCTGATGCTTTTCCTCCTGCTTGTTCCGTAATAAATGCCATCGGATTACATTCGTACAAAAGTCGTAACTTTCCTTTAGGCGCTTTAGAACTGGTTGGATAGATATAAATTCCACCTTTGATCATGTTTCTGTGAATGTCAGACACCAAGCTTCCGATATATCTAGACGTATAAGGACGATCGCCTTCTTCTAATTGGCAATATTTGATATAATCTTTTACGCCTTGTGGGAAATGCACATAATTTCCTTCGTTGATAGAATAAATCGAACCGTCTTCTGAAAACTTCATATTGGGATGTGACAAGTAAAAAGTACCGATTGCCGGGTTTAATGTAAATCCATTGACGCCATGACCCGTAGTGTAAACCAACATCGTCGAGGTACCATAAATCACATATCCAGCGGCTACTTGATTGACTCCTGGTTGCAGGAAATCTTCTAATGTTACTGGTGTTCCGACTGGCGTAATGCGACGGAAAACCGAAAAAATAGTTCCTACCGAAACATTCACATCGATATTGGAAGAACCATCAAGCGGATCCATCAAGACGACATATTTGTTATTGTGACTCTTATCTGATCCTGAAACAGTAATAAAATCGTCATTTTCTTCCGACGCGATGCCACATACAATTTCACGATTGATTAAAGTTTGAATAAACACCTCATTAGCATATACATCAAGCTTTTGCTGGTCTTCGCCTTGTATGTTTTGTTCTCCTGCGGCGCCCACGATATCTACCAATCCGGCTTTATTGACCTTATAGTTGACTACTTTTGCAGCCAGACGAATGGAGTTGATGATTCGAGATAATTCTCCTGAGGAATACTGAAAAGCATTTTGGTTTTCAATAATAAATTCACCGAGTGTTTTGTTGCGTTCTTCCATTACGAAATCGTTGTAGTTAGTGGTGCAAATATAGTTGGAAATTCCAATATTCAAATTCTAAATTCCAAGTTTTACTGCATATTATTGGAATTTGGAATTTCATCATTCGAATTTTATACTTTGGATTTGTATATTTGTTTTTGAAACCGAAAACCCTAGCCCCGATAGCAGTGGAAATCCTTTTGCTTTTTCCTTTAAAAAGCAAAAGATTGGAACGAATAGCGGGTTCAAGCTCCTAAAAATGAACATCAGAAAAGGCCAAAAAGAAGACATGCCCGCCGTTTTGAGTTTGATTCGAGAACTCGCCGCTTTTGAAAAAGAACCCGACGCTGTCGTACTAACGGTAGCCGACCTCGAGCGTGATGGCTTTGGAAAAAATCCTTTGTTTTATACTTTTGTTGCAGAAATCGATGGTCAAATTGTGGGCATGGCGCTTTACTATTATCGCTATTCTACATGGAAAGGCAGAACAATTCATCTGGAAGATCTGATTGTCAAAGAAAGTATGCGCGGTTCGGGCTTGGGATATCAACTGTATGCTGCCGTTATAGCGCAGGGCAAAAAAGATCAGGTGCGCAGAATAGAATGGGCCGTTTTAGATTGGAATAAGTCCGCGATTGACTTTTATGTTAAGTCGGGCGCAAAAGTGCTAGACGATTGGCGTGTGGCTCAGATGGATGAGCAGGGAATTAAGAATTTTGGAAAATAGAAACAAGAGTAAAGAACCAAGACTAAAAAGGCATTCTTGACTCTTGCTTCTTGACTCTTTAATAAAAGATTTATGAGAATATTTAAGTTTGGTGGCGCATCAGTTAAAGATGCCGCCGGAATTAAAAACGTTTACGACGTATTACAGAAAGCGGGGCACGACGATGTCTTGCTTGTTGTTTCTGCAATGGGAAAAACAACCAATGCATTGGAAGTTGTTGTCAAGGATTATTTTGAAAAATCGGCTTCACTTCAATCTTCAATTCAAGATGTAAAGAAATACCACAATCAGATTTTGTTGGACTTATTTGAAGACGACAAAAATTCGGTTTTTAAAGCGGTTTCGGATTTGTTTGGAGAATTAGAGCATTTCCTAAGTCATAACAAATCACCCAATTACAACTTTGTTTACGATCAAATTGTAAGCTTTGGAGAATTGCTTTCGACGACGATTCTATGTCATTATATGAACTTTCGCGATCTTAAAGCCACATGGCTGGACGTTCGAAATTACATCAAAACCGATGCGACCTATCGCGATGCTGAAGTTGATTGGGAGCAGACACAAAAGAATATTTCGAAAATTGCAAAGAAAAAAGTGTTGCATATTACGCAAGGTTTTTTGGGTTCAGACGACAATGGATTTACAACGACTTTGGGCAGAGAAGGTTCGGATTATACT
The DNA here is from genome assembly GCA_947456815.1 of Flavobacteriaceae bacterium. GTDB lineage: Bacteria > Bacteroidota > Bacteroidia > Flavobacteriales > Flavobacteriaceae > Flavobacterium. Next base: position 7,629 of record CANGTL010000058.1, on the reverse strand, counting down.
GCCGCGATTTTTGCTTATTGTCTGAATGCCCAAAGTGTAACAATTTGGAAAGATGTTCCTGGCGTGATGAATGCGGATCCGCGTTATTTTGAAAATGCTATTTTGTTGAACCAAATTTCTTACCGTGAAGCGATTGAATTGGCTTTTTTTGGTGCTAGTGTAATCCACCCTAAAACATTGCAGCCATTACAAAAAAAAGAAATTCCGTTGTATGTTAAGTCTTTTGTTGAGCCTTTATTGCCTGGAACCAGCGTTTCTAAAGGCGCTGATTTGGAGCCCTATTTGCCTTGCTTTATTGTCAAGAAAAATCAACTTCTGATGTCGCTTTCTTCTATTGATTTTTCTTTTATCATGGAAGAAAATATTAGCGAAATCTTTGCATTGCTGCATGAATACAAGATAAAAGTAAATTTGATTCAAAATTCAGCAATCAGTTTTTCGGTGTGTATTGAAGACAAGTTTGGCAATTTTCAAAGTCTTAAAAACATTTTGTCTAAGAAATTTAAAGTCGCTTACAATGAAAATGTTTCGTTATACACTATTCGCCATTTTAATGATCAAGCAGCGCAAATCGTTGCAGAAAACAAAATTGTTTTATTGAAACAAATCAGTCGTGAAACGATGCAGATTGTAACGAAAGATTAAAACTCTAGGAAAACACCTAATGCTACAAATCACAAAAAAGAAATTTTAAATTGTTTTCCACATTATTTTTCTTATCATTGCCCGCTATTCAATGAACTAAAAACCAAACCCTTAAAACCCACATTCATGAAAAAAATTACATTACTAATTGCACTTGTCTTATTTTCCTTCAAAGGCAATGCGCAAATTGCCCCAGGAAGTGTTGCTCCAGATTTTACAGTAACTGATATCAATGGCGTTTCACACACTTTATCTACCTATTTAGCGGCTGGAAAAACCGTTATTATTGATGTTTCGGCTACTTGGTGCGGGCCATGTTGGAATTTGCATAACGCAAAAGCACTAGAAGATCTTTATACTGCTTATGGTCCAGAAGGATCAAATGAAGTTGTAATTTTATTTGTTGAAGGTGATGGCACTACAACAAGCGATGATTTAAATGGAACTGGAACTAATACACAAGGAGATTGGGTTACAGGTACGCCTTATCCGATTATCGATGGAAGCAATATTGGTTCATTATACCAAATTACTTATTTCCCAACTGTTTTTAGAATTTGTCCTAACGGATTGGTTACTGAAATGGCTGGTCGTACTGCAAGTTCAATTAGAGCTGACATAAACACTAATTGTGCTCCTTTGGTTGGAACTCAAAACAATGTTGGTACGTTAGATAACAAAAATTCATTTTGTACTACTACTGGTAGCGCTGTTGCCAAACTTAGAAACTACGGTGAAAACACAATCACTGCTGCTACTTGTAACTTAAAAGAAAATGGCGCAGTTGTAGCGACAAAAAATTATACAGGTTCAATGCCAAGATTTACTACAAGAAATTTGACCTTTGATAGTTTTAATTATGATCCGGCTGCCAATTACACTGTTGAAGTGGTTGCTGCAAACACAAATCCTATTTTTAATCCTTCAGTGGCAACGGCAGAAATGGGCATTAGAGTTGCTTCACAAGCAACAGAAAATGTAGTTGTAAAGGTTTATACTGATAATTACCCTACAGAAATTTCATGGAATATTAAAAATAGCGCTGGAACAATTGTCGCTTCTGGAGGTCCTTACGTTGGGAACACTAATGGTGGCGGTGCAGACGCCAACACTACTAAAATTCATAATGTAACTTTACCGGCAAATAATTGTTATTCTATCAATTTGCTAGATTCTTATGGAGATGGTTGGGGTCTAGGAAATACACCACACGGAATTGAAGTTTTTGACACCAACAATACTTCTATTTTTAATGAAGCTGTGGGAAGTTTCGGCACGACATTGGCGTTGCCAAATTCTCTTACTACTACACAACTTGCAGTTAGTACTTTTGAAACTAACGACGTTAAATTATTCCCTAATCCATCGACTGGAATCATCAACATCAATTCTCAAACACCTGTAGATCTTAGCATTGTAGATGTTAGTGGTAAAGTTGTATTTGTTGCAACTAATGTGTCTAAAGATCAAAATGTAGATTTATCTGGATTACAAAAAGGAATTTATCTTGCTAAGATTTCTAGTGAAAACGGGATGACAACTGAGAAAATAATTTTGAATTAATACAATATGAAAAATATTTTTATTGCTGTATTTGGTCTTTTTTCGTTGTTTGCCTCTGCGCAAATGACTATAAAAAAATTGGACGGCACCATTATCAATGACGGTGATGTCTTCACTTTTGATGTTGCCGAAGAACCAGGTTCTTATTTAGGAATTAAGATTTATAACTCCTCTGAAGATATCATTAATGTAAAAGTTAAGGTAGTAAGCATTACTAATGCAGATGGGACAAATGTTCAGCTGTGTTTGGGAGATGTTTGTTTAAATACAATCGCAGTTGGAAGTTCTTATCCTCCTAATTTTCCTGCGATGATTGATGGCAATAGCGAAAACGGGAATTTTGATCACTTCTTGAATTTAAATCCGGGAATTAATCCATCTTTGCCGTCTACCTATGTTTTCAAATTCTATCAAATAAATGCAAGTGGTACTGAAATAGGAAATTCTGTTACGTTTTCGTATCGTTACGCCTCTGCGTTGGGTGTATCTAATTTTGGACAATTAGAGCAATCAGGCGTAACCTTAAAATCAAATGTTGTTTCAACTGAGCTAGAATTAGTAACTACTAAAAGTATTCAATACACGCTATATGACATTAATGGAAAAGCATTACTGTCTCAAAATGCAGGAATTGGAAACCACACTATAGATATTTCTAACTTCAATACTGGAGTTTATGTTTTTTCCTTTCAGAACAATGAAGGGCAAAAAGAATCTATAAGAATCATCAAGAAATAAGGTTTAATTTCCTTTTTTCTTTTACCATAAACCGCCTAAGTTCTAGGCGGTTTTTTTGGCTCCAAATTAAAGACAAAGTATAAGTTAACAATTATTACTTTGAACAACGATAAAGCGACAAATTCAATAATTTCAATAAAACACACTACTTTTGAAGTCAACACGTTTTATTACTTATGTCGAGAGTCTTATTGTACATTTTGCTGCTTAGTTGTATTGGTCTACAAGCCCAAGAAGTACAAACGTCATATAAATCAAAAAAAATTATTGCCTCCCGTGATACGATTAGAATAGACTCTGCTAGTGTTAATTCTAGTTTTTTTAAAATCTTAAATGCTAAAAACGAGGTTGTAGATTCTACCTTCTATCGCATGAATTTCCAAAAGGGCATTCTAGTTTTTAAAGAGAACTACCAGATCAGTTCCGATACTTTAACTGTGCGTTTTTTAAAATTCCCTAATTTTCTGACAAAAGAATACAACATCTACGATTCGAGTCGGGTAGTAAGAAGCGATAATGGACTATATGAATTGTATAAAGTATCTCGTAATCCGTTCAAAAAATTCGTTCCATTTGAAGGTTTAAACACTTCCGGAAGTATCACTAGAGGTGTTAGTATCGGGAACAATCAAAACGCGGTTGTAAACTCCAATTTAGACTTACAAATAACCGGTAAAATATCCGATAAGGTGAGTCTTCGTGCCTCTATTCAGGATAGTAATATTCCGCTGCAAAGTAGCGGTTATTCTCAAAAATTAGACGAGTTTGACCAAATCTTTATCGAGTTATTTAGCGACAAATGGAGTATTCGTGCCGGCGATCTTTTTTTGGAGAATCGGAATTCTAGGTTCTTAAATTTTAATAAAAAAGTACAAGGATTGTCAACCAATTTTAATTTTGGACAAAAAAGAAATGCGAGCAATGTATTTGCTTCCGCGGCTTTAGTTCGAGGCCAATATGCACGGAGCAGTTTTGTTGGGCAAGAAGGTAATCAAGGCCCATATAAATTAAGAGGTTCGAATGGCGAGCTCTTTATTTTGGTAGTCTCTGGATCAGAGCGCGTGTATGTGAACGGCCTATTGTTAAAAAGAGGAGAGAACAATGATTACATTATTGATTATAACGCCGGCGAAATAATCTTTACTTCTCTTTTCCCCATTACATCGGAAATGCGGATCAATATTGAGTATCAATTTACTGATCGAAACTACAGTCGATTTGTAACTTATTTCGGAGCTTCGCATGAAAGAGAAAAATGGAGTATTGGTACGAACGTCTATTCTGAAACTGACATCAAGAATCAACCGCTGCAACAAAATTTATCCGCTGAACAAGCGAAAATATTGGTCGACGCTGGAGATGATAATGCATTAATGACAGCCCCATCAGCCTACATTGATGAATATTCGGACAATAAGATACTTTACAAAAAAACAATAGTTAACTCCGTTGAAGTTTTTGAATATTCTACCAATCCATTAGACGTGCTTTACAATGTTAGATTTAGCCTTGTAGGAAATAATCTTGGGAATTACACCATCATTAATAGTGCTGCCATCGGAAAAATTTACCAGTATGTTGAGCCAATTGGCGGCGTAAAACAAGGAAACTATGATCCAATTATTCGGTTGGTTGCGCCGACGAAAATTCAGATAGCAACCGTATTTGGGAAAATCAACCCTTCTGAGAAAACAATTATCGAATTTGAAGGAGCTATCAGCAATAATGATTTGAATCTATTTTCCTCTTTAAACGACAACGATAATCAAGGCGTTGCGGGAAAAATAAATGCAAAAAAAAGACTGTTTACTAGGAATTGGCTGTTAGACGCATATGCAAACTACCAATTTGTGCAAAAGGAATTTCGCACCGTTGAACGTTTATATACCATTGAATTTGACAGAGATTGGAATTTGAATGCTGCCAGCGGAAACCAAAGTCTTATTACTTCAGGACTAGAATTCAAATTACCTCAAAAAGGAACAGCAATCTATCAATTTGAAAACCTGAATTTCACCAATAACTTCAACGGTAATAGACATAGCTTGAACGCGTCATTTCAATTAAAACAATGGGATTTTCAAAATAAAGGAAGCCTACTAAAAAGCAGCGCAACGACTTCGAGTTCTCAATTCCTAAGAAATCAGTCACAAGTAAAATACCATTTTAGCAAGAACTGGATTGGCTCTTCACTTCGTCTTGAAGACAATCGTGAAAGGCTGAGATCGACAAGACTATTGACTCCGTTAAGCCAGCGCTTTCTTGAATACGGCGGTCTATTAGGTCGTGGAGACAGCACAAAAGTATATGCGGAAATTGGGTATTTACATCGGACAAATGACAGTTTACAAACCGGTATGTTAAAACGGGTAAATACTTCTCAATCCTACTTTCTAAAATCAAAATTAATTCAAAATGCCAAAAGTGACCTCTCCGTTTTTGTCAATTATAGAAATCTAAAATACAACGACAAGACAAGAGAAAACGAGCCTTCACTAAACTCAAGGATTCTATATAATGATCGCTTTTTTAATCAGCTGATTCAAAGTACAACAGCCTACGAAACTGCTTCTGGAACGATTCCACAGCAAGAATTTACCTATCTAGAAGTCGATGCAGGACAAGGAGTTTATGCCTGGAATGATTACAATGCGAACGGCGTTCAGGAATTGCAGGAATTTGAAATCGCACCCTTTCCTGACCAAGCGAAATACATTAGAATATTCTTGCCGAATCAGATCTTTATAAAAACGCATCAAAATAAATTTTCAGAGTCTATAATTTTGAATCCAAATCAATGGCAAAATGAAAAAGGTTTTAAAAAATTTCTATCGCATTTTTATAACCAAACGTCCTATCTTATAGACAGAAAAATAAAGCGCAGTGGCGACAACTTCGATTTGAATCCGTTTTCTACTTCGCAGCAAAACCTGCTTGGATTAAGTACAAGTTTCAGAAATAGCTTTTTCTATAATCGCGGAAAACAAAAACACTCGGTAACTTATACGTACATAAAAAATCAAGCTAGAAACTTACTGTCATCTGGTTCGCAAGAAAACACGAACAGTTCGCATCAAATACAATATGACTATCTACTTCAAAAATTCTGGCTATTTGCTCTTTCTGGTAAATCAATAAAGTCAAATGCATTAGTTGAGAACTTCGAATCCCGTAATTATATTATCCATTCCTATCAGCTTGCACCCAAGATTTCCTATCTGTTTTCTCAAAATGCCAGTTGGGATGTCTTTTACGAATTATACAACAAAGTAAATCAAATTGGGCAAGAAGAAAATCTAAAACAAACACGATTGGGAACCTCTTTTACTTATGCAAGCGAAAATAAATTAACGATGAATGGCGAGTTTTCCTTTTACGCGAACAATTTCACAGGCGATCCAAATTCACCAGTTGCCTTTCAGATGTTGGAGGGATTACAGCCTGGAGAAAATATGACTTGGCGAATCCTAGTGCAGAAAAATCTGACCCAATACTTAGACATTAATATTAATTACCAAGGTCGAAAAAGCGAAACAAGCCAAACCATCCATAACGGTAATATTCAATTGCGAGCCTATTTTTAAATTTTTTCCTTTTGCTTACTAAATATTTGTAACTTTAATTTTTGTTTAACTAAAAAAATCATCCCATGAAAAAAATCCTTTTATTGTGCTTGTTGTTTGTTTTCTCTACAAGTTTTTATGCACAAGAAACAAAACCTAAGAAAGCTTCAAAAGCAAAAACAGAAAAAGTAGCTAAGGAAAAAGCTGCAGCCAAAAAAGAAGCTGCCGCCGAGAAGAAAGAAAAAGCCGCTGCTAAAAAAGAAGCTGCCGCTGAAAAGAAAGAAAAGGCCGCTGCTAAGAAAGAAGCTGCTGCCAACAAGAAAGAAAAAGCTGCTGAAAAAGCAAAAACAAAAGAAAAGAAAGAGGCAAAAGAAGTAGCTGAAAAAACGGAAAAGAAAACAAAAAAATCTACCGAAGCAGTTAAGAAGGAAAGTAAATCTGTAACTGAAAAGGTGAAAAAAGAAGGCAAAAAAGTTACTCCAAAAGTTAGAGAAACTTCAGAAAAAGCGCCAAAGGTTGCGGATAAAGTAACGGGGATGTACAATGGGAAAAAAGTTTATACCGGTCCAAGAGGAGGAAGATACTACATCAATTCAAACGGAAATAAAACTTATATTTCTGATGATAAATAAAAAACAATTAGGATAAAAAAAGCGCGACACCTGCAAGTGTCGCGCTTTTTTGTGGAGAATATCGGATTCGAACCGACCACCTCTTGCCTGCCAGAGATTCTGTTTTTTTAAGAATGCCTTATTTTACTGGGATTGTTATTTTTTAAGTAATGCAAAATCGTGCATTTTTAAGCATTTTGCCACTTAGAAAGTACACTTAGATTATCAATAGTTTAATTCCATACTCAACCTTTATCACGAGTCATTAAACAACTTAACGCCAGCCAAAATTAATGTTGTAGGCGGTGCTTCATTCCATTTTAGATATTAAATCATCAATCGAAGAAAACTCTATTAAATTTTGAAAATCTGTTATCTCAATAACTTTTTCATTTTTTTTCGTTGCTATGTCAGTTATATAACTTTTTGTAGCAAGTCTACTTACTAAAACTCGATTGTCCATATTCACATAAGCGAAAATATAGTTGTTAATCTCATCAGTATTTATT
>CANGTL010000057.1 GCA_947456815.1 Flavobacteriaceae bacterium | reverse complement strand
TTTATGAGCATCCTCCCCAGAAGTATACAGCCGACAAATCTTGTGGATGATATTCTGGTTCTCCTTCAATTGTTTAACAAAAGATTGCTCTAAATCTTGACTCATAACTGCGTTAGTTAACCAATGTCTAATTTTGTTACAAATTAATGCTTTTTTTATGAGGAGCACAACAACTGTTTTCCAATCTAGTGCAGTCCCGCTGTTCGTTCTATCTTTTTTGTTTTTGTCACACCGAGCGCAGTCGAGGTGCCATTTTTAGAAACAAAAAAGGATGCTACTGCCATCGGGGCTATCAAAGAACGTTCAGTTTCCATAAAACCATCTCAATTCGTTTTACCCTAAAGCAATCAAATCTTCGTATCTTAGCATATCTAAAACAAAGATTCCAAATTCCAAATTCCAAATTCCAAATGAACATCCCGCAATCTAATCTTCCCAGAATTGTAATCATCGGCGGTGGCTTCGCTGGAATTGCTTTGGCCAAAAAACTTAAGAATCAGAAAGTACAAGTGGTGCTCATCGACAAACATAATTACCACACTTTTCAACCTTTGTTATATCAAGTCGCCACTGGTGGACTAGAAGCTGGTTCCATAGCTTATCCCATTCGGAAAATCATACAAGAGTTTAATGATTTCTACTTTCGTCTGGGACGCGTAAACGAAATTGATACTAAGAACCAAATCGTCAAAGCGGATATTGGTGAACTACATTACGATTATCTGGTCCTCGCCAACGGTTCTAAAACCAATTTTTTTGGCAACAAAGAAATCGAACGCAACAGCATGTCGATGAAAACTATTCCGCAATCGCTCAATATTCGCAGTTTGATTCTGGAGAATTTTGAACAAGCGCTCTTAATCAATGATTCAGCAGAACGCAATGCGCTAATGAATTTTTGTCTGGTTGGAGGCGGTCCTACAGGTGTTGAACTAGCAGGCGCTTTAGCAGAAATGAAAAACGCCATACTTCAAAAAGATTATCCCGATTTGGATATCAAGAATATGCAGATCAATCTCATACAAAGTGGCGATCGAATCCTCAATACCATGAGCGAAAAATCATCTGCAGAGGCGGAGGAATTTCTCGTTCGATTGGGAGTCACGGTTCACAAAAATATTCGGGTTTTAAGTTACGACGGTCGAACAATAATCACCAATTCAACTACAACTTTTGATACCGCTACCGTCATCTGGACCGCTGGTGTTCAGGCAGCTACGATTCCAGGTCTTCGTGCAGAATCGTTAGTAGAAAAAGTAGAACGAATTCGCGTAGATGCGTACAATCAAGTCATCGGCTACGATACCATTTTTGCCATCGGCGACATTGCTTCAATGGAAACAACTTTGTATCCGCAAGGTCATCCCATGATGGCGCAACCTGCCATGCAACAAGCCGAATTATTGGGAGAAAATATCATCAAGAAAATTAAACAGCAACCAATGATTCCTTTTGAGTACAACGACAAAGGTTCGATGGCAACCATCGGCAGAAACAAAGCCGTAGTCGATTTGCCAAAGTATCATTTTAGCGGCGTTTTCGCTTGGTTTGTTTGGATGTTCGTGCATTTGTTTTCACTCATTGGTTTCAAAAACAAAGCAGTGGTTTTCTTGAATTGGGTTTACAATTACATCAAATTTGATCGCGAAGGTCGCTTGATTATTCGTCCATTCAAAAAGAAAAGCTTTACCACGTTTACGAGTGATGAAGTTTGATATCTTGCGACCTACAACTCACAACCTTTATAATAATTCACCATCAAATTGACAAACTTACTATAACTCTCTAATCCGTCTTTTTGCTGGTTGAATTTCAAGAAATTGTCGTAAAAGATCTTGAATCCGGTTTCAATGAAAGTCTCATACTGTCTCCAGAAGTCTTCACTTTCTTGGTAGTTTTTCAAAATGCCAGGATGGATAGTCTTTACCAATTGTTTCAACACTTTTGGATTGCGAATTTCCCAATTGTGCAAGCAATATCGCAAAGCAAAGCTGTAACCAGAATATTGAAAATATAAATTGTCATTTTTTGTTGAAGCTAAAAATCCAATAAAATTGCATTCACTTTCGCTCGCATAACCCAACTGATGCGCCATTTCGTGGCAAGTTGTCGTGGGAAAATTATACATTGGCCCCATGTCATTGACCTGTGCTTCATTCGTAAATGGATTCAAATAACCGCCAAATCCCATATAAGTTAATGGCAAACTAAACAACGATTTTTTGACACTCAAATACTCGTAATCAAAAATAGGGTAGGTCAGTGCAAGATTTTGGTAACCGTTTAAGTTCATCTCAAAAACTTCCTTTTGCGAATAAGGAAAAGTTACTTTCACGGAGTCGTGTGCAACAAGCTGATGATGCACGGCATTGGTCTTAGCAATGAGTTTCTTTGTAAATGTGTACAAATCGGCATCGGTGTAATCACGCTCGATATCTAGTTTTTCAAAAAGTGGCTGGCGGCAATAGTTCAATCCCCAACACAAGTGAAAGAAGAAATAAAATACAGCCAGAAAACTCAAGATTTGTAATCCGTTGTTTTTCCATTGTAGTTTCCACGTTTTGCGTTTTTTCCAAAACCATTTCAAAGCAAAGAAGATAACAATGCCGTAAACACAATCTCCAAATGAAAAGGGAATGTTTCCCAATCCCATTCTCCAAATTCCAGCCATTTTAGGATACCATCCATTGCTATAATACTGCTCGACAACTTCGGGAAAAAAGGAAATGACTTGCATAGCAATGATTTCAAAAACTAGGAAAATCGGAAGTAAGTATTTGCGTTGCACGGAATTAATTTTGGAATGTAAATATATCGAAAAAGCACATAAACTTTGTAACTTTGGCTGCCTGAAAGATAGAGTCACTTTATGTAGACATTAACCTCAGAGCCTTAGCGCCTTACTAACCTCAGAACCTTAACAAAATGAGCCAAGAAATTAGAAACCTAGAACCAAAAGCATTGTGGAATAAATTTGCCGACTTGAACGCAGTTCCTCGTCCATCCAAAAAAGAAGATCGCGTCATTCAATTCATGAAAGATTTCGGAAATAGCCTCGGATTAGAAACTTTTGAAGACGAAATTAGAAACGTCATTATCCGAAAACCAGCAACTCCAGGGATGGAAAACCGCAAAACAGTCGTGCTGCAAGGGCATTTGGATATGGTACATCAAAAAAATGGTGATACTAATTTTGATTTTGACAAACAAGGCATCGATATGTATGTCGATGGCGACTGGGTTCGTGCTCGCGGTACCACTTTAGGCGCTGACAACGGATTAGGTGTTGCGATGGCGATGGCGATTTTGGAAAGTACCGATATTCCACATCCAGCCATTGATGCGCTTTTTACCATTGATGAAGAAACCGGAATGACGGGCGCTTTAAACTTAAAAGGAGGAATTCTACAAGGAGAAATCCTTTTGAATATGGATACCGAAGAAGATGACGAAATTGATATTGGTTGTGCCGGAGGAATTGACGTCACCGCCACCAGAAGCTATCACGATGAAGAAACACCTGAAGGTTCTGTGGGTTATACAATTACCGTTAAAGGTTTGAATGGCGGGCATTCTGGAATGGATATTCATAAAGGTTTGGGAAATGCCAATAAAATAATGAACCGACTTTTGTTTGACGGATTTGAAAATTTCGGTTTGCAAATCGCTGAGATCAATGGCGGAAGTTTACGTAATGCGATTCCACGTGAAAGTGTCGCGAAAGTGATTGTAGCGGCGATGTATGACGAAGCTTACGTTTTTGATATGCAGGAAATCATCGGCGATATCAAAACGGAATTCAAAACGATGGAGCCCAACCTAACGATTGAAATTGTAAAGTCGGAATTGCCAACCAAAGTAATGGAATTAGGCGTTCAAGAAGGTTTGCTTCGTGCGATCTATGCCGCTCATAACGGCGTGTACAGAATGAGCGCGGATATGGAAGACTTGGTTGAAACCTCTAACAATATTGCAAGAGTGATTGTAAAAGAAGGTGAAATCACCATTCAAAATTTAACAAGATCTTCAGTTGAAACTTCTAAAATGGATTTGGCCAATGCCTTGCGCTCGGCTTATGAATTGTTTGGTTGTGAAGTCGATTTTTCAGGAAGCTATCCAGGTTGGACGCCCAACGTCAAATCGGAAATCTTAGATGTTTTGGTTTCTATTTATGAAAAGCAAAATGGTGAAAAACCAAAAGTGGTGGCTTGTCACGCAGGACTAGAATGTGGAATTCTCGGCACGAATTACCCAGGAATGGACATGATATCCTTTGGTCCAACGATTCACGGAGCACATTCGCCAGACGAACGAGCATCTATTAAGTCATCTCAGAAATTTTGGAATTTTGTGCTAGAGATATTGGCTAATATTCCTATGAAGAAGCAGAACACAAAGAATTGATTATAATTTTTTAGCCACGAATTCACGAATATTAGTATTTATATTCGTGAATTCGTGGCTAAAGCTTTTAACAACAGTTTCTATTAATTCATTTTAACCATAAAACCTCGAGCAACAGTCTTAGAAAGATCAATTTTGCTTTTGGTGGTAAACTTCATGGTGTCTTTGCCAAAGTCGCGTTTGTCAATCTCAATCGGATTGTCATCTGAGGAATAGCGCAGCACGGCTCGAAATTTTTCGTATTTTATTTTCCCTTTATACATCACCGCATCGGGCATCACTTTCTTGAAAATCGAATCAACAAACACCATTTTGAACGTTTGCTGTTCGTATTTCTTTTCAAATACAATGCGATAAGTTCCATTTAGTTTGGGCGTTTCTTGTTGGAATAATCCAAACATAAAAACAGAGACGAATGTTAGTGCGAGTTTTATCATAGAAATATTATTTTTTCTTCTTCATAGGAAAACTGTCTGAACTTGCTTTACCTTGTTGTGTACCAGAAATAACGGCAACTAAACTGTCAGAAGTGATTTGATTATAGACAATTTTCTTTGGGTAATCATGATTTGGATTTTCGAAAACCAACTGCTTTGGCGTTTGTTTTGTCAGTAAGAACACCACAGGTTGATCGTTGTTTTGACCTTTTACTGTTGGAACGTACAAGACTTGATCTTCTTTTTGTTGCAACGCGATAGTTTCACTGTGAAGCGTGTCTTTTCCTTTAATGAAATAACTGTAACCGTTATAAACACTGTCGTTTACTTTCTCCCAATTTTCTTGCATATCTCCAAATTCGGATTTGTTTTCCCAGTTTCCCACGAGCCAATCCATGGTTTTGAGTTTGTTTTCTTTGGATTCTTTTTTGCACGAAAATGAGGCCATTGCAATTACAAAAAGTACTATTGTTTTTTTCATTGATATATGATTGTTTCATTGTAAGATAGTACAATATTAGTAAAAAAATGCCATAGCCCAGATGGCAGCGGTATCCTTTTTTGCTAAAGAATTGGTTCGAAAGCTTCTGAAAGTTGATAAGCAAAAAAGATATAGCGAACAGCTGGAAATAGCTCCGAAAAAACGACCAACAATCAACGACCAACTATCAACTATTTTTTCTAAATTTGCACACTTAAAAAAAATTAGCATACCATGTTAGACAGATTACAATACGTAAAACAGCGCTTCGACGAAATTTCAGACTTGATTATTCAGCCTGATGTGATTGCCGATCAAAAGCGTTATGTGTTACTCAATCAAGAATACAAAGGACTGAAGGGTTTAATGGAAAAACGTGAGGAGTACGTTTTGCTTGTTGCTAATATTGAAGAAGCCAACGAAATTATCGCTGATGGTTCGGATGCTGAAATGGTAGAAATGGCCAAAATGCAACTCGATGAAGCCAAAGGCCGTTTGCCAGAATTAGAAGAAGAAATCAAATTTATGCTCATTCCGAAAGATGCGGAAGATGCCAAGAACGTCATGGTGGAAATCCGCGCGGGAACTGGTGGTGACGAAGCGTCTATATTTGCAGGTGATTTGTTCCGCATGTATACGAAATACTGCGAAGGACGCGGCTGGAGAACTTCTGTCGTAGATATGAACGAAGGAACATCCGGTGGATTTAAAGAGATTATTTTTGAAGTAACCGGCGAGGATGTCTACGGCACTTTAAAATTTGAAGCTGGCGTTCACCGCGTACAACGTGTTCCTCAAACCGAAACGCAAGGTCGTGTGCATACTTCTGCCGCGACAGTAATGGTGCTTCCAGAAGCGGAAGAATTTGATGTTCAAATTGATATGAATGACGTTCGCGTCGATTTTTTCTGTTCCTCAGGTCCAGGTGGTCAATCGGTAAATACCACAAAATCTGCCGTTCGTTTAACGCATATTCCAACCGGATTGGTGGCGCAATGCCAAGATCAAAAATCGCAGCATAAGAATAAGGACAAAGCATTGACGGTTTTACGTTCACGTCTCTACGAGCAAGAATTGGCGAAAAAAGAAGCGGAAGATGCGGTAAAACGTACGTCGCAAGTGAGTTCAGGTGACCGTTCAGCGAAGATTCGTACGTACAATTACGCACAAGGTCGCGTTACGGATCACAGAATCGGATTAGACGTTTTCGATATGGATGGAGTAATGAACGGGAAAATTCAAAAATTTGTAGATGAACTCCAATTGGTTAACAACATGGAGAAATTGAAGGAAAGCGAAGTTTTTTAAAGGAAAAAGATACAAGATGCAATAGTTAAGATGCCGTACGTTATTCAGTGTGGCATTTTTTTTAGGAGCTGATTCCCGCTATCATTCCAATCTTTTTTGTCTTGTCACCCCGAGCGCGAAGCGTGTCATCCTGAGCGCAGTCGAATGACGAGGGGCTTTTCGTAAGACAAAAAAGGATTTTCCCTTCAAATGCAAAGCATTCACCGAACACCAATTAAATTTATACGCTAGGTGAGGTAATCGGGGCTAGGGCAATTGGATGATAAGACTATAAGATTGCAAGACTGTAGGATTATTAGAAATAAATATCGTACAATCTTAAAGTCCTAAGGTCTTAAAATCTAATAGTCTAAAAATCTATCATAACTTTGCGCCTCCGCGTCTTTGCGAGCCAAAAACCTTTCCTTAACTTTGAGCCTTCGTGCCTTTGCGGCAAACTGGCAACACACAACAGACAACCCATCAATGACAACACAAGAACTCACCCAGCAAATCCACCTCAAGAAATCCTTTCTCTGCATTGGCCTCGATGTCGATTTGACCAAAATTCCACCGCATTTACTGCAACTCGAAGATCCTATTTTCGAATTCAACAAAGCGATTATCGATGCCACGAATGATTTGTGTGTTTCCTATAAACCCAACACCGCTTTTTATGAAGCTTATGGTCTTAAAGGCTGGCAATCGCTAGAAAAAACGATTCATTACATCAATGAGAACTATCCGGAAATCTTCACCATTGCTGATGCCAAACGCGGTGATATTGGAAATACCTCTAGCATGTACGCCAAGGCTTTTTTAGAAGATCTCAATTTTGATTCGGTGACCGTTGCGCCTTATATGGGCAAAGATTCCGTTGAACCTTTTCTCGCTTTTGAAAACAGACACACCATTTTGTTGGCATTAACTTCCAACGAAGGCGCCTTCGATTTTCAAACTTTGGAAGCGAATGGAACGGCGTTATTTAAGCACGTTTTGGAAACGTCCAAATCATGGAAAAATGCACACAAGTTAATGTATGTAGTTGGCGCTACTAAAGCCGAGTACTTCGCTGAGATCCGAAAAATTGTTCCTGATAGTTTTTTATTGGTTCCTGGAGTTGGTGCACAAGGTGGCAACTTACAAGACGTTTGCAGATACGGAATGAATAGTGCTATAGGTTTGTTAATCAATTCATCACGAGCGATTATTTATGCTTCTAGTGGAGAAAATTTTACAGCAAAAGCTAGGGAAGAAGCGCTAAAAATTCAAAGTGAAATGGAGGGAATACTGAAAGAAGTTGCTAACACGAATTTCACGAATTAACACGAATAAAAAACACTTTGATTCTTGACGCCATTGCAAGAACTAAAAATAAAAAAAATAACTTTGTGCCTTAGCGCCTTTGTGGCAAAATGAAAACACTTACAGACCAAATCGGTTTCCAACACACCTTCGAATCCTCGCCAAAGCGGATTGTGTCCTTGGTTCCTTCACAAACCGAATTGCTTTTTGATTTGGGTTTAGAGGAGCAAATCGTCGGCATTACCAAATTCTGTGTGCATCCTTTTCATTTCAAATCAACCAAGAAAATTGTTGGTGGTACGAAGCAAGTGAATTTCGATAAGATAATCGCATTGCAACCTGATATTATCATTTGTAACAAAGAGGAAAATACGCTGGAAATGGCGGAAGAACTTCGGAAAATTGCGCCAGTTTGGGTGACTGATATTCGAACTATCGATGACAATTTTCAAATGATCACCGATTTTGGACTCCTTTTCAATTGTCGCACAGAAGCGCAAAAATGGAATGACAAGTTGCAATTTGCTTTGACGGATTTCAAAAGTTTTATCAAAGAAAAACCCGTCCATAAAGCAGCCTACTTTATATGGAAAAATCCCTATATGGTTGCTGGTTCCGACAATTATATCAATGAGATTTTGAAGCTCAATCATTTTCATAATATCTACGAAAACCTAGGAAGATATCCTGAGATTGAAATTAAGAAAATCAGACTCGAAGGCGATCCCGACATTGTTTTCCTTTCTTCAGAACCTTATCCGTTCAAAGAAGAAGATGCCTTTGAAATCGGTCGATTTACGCATCATGCCAAGACCGTTTTTGTTGATGGTGAAATGTTTTCTTGGTATGGCAGTCGTTTGCTAAAGGCGCTTTCTTATTTCAAGGCTTTGCGTAATAAGCTATAGTTGTAAATTCTAAAATCCCAAATCCCAAATTCCAAATTCCAAATTCCAAATTCCACCCGAGGCGCAGCCGAACGGAGCCAAGCTAAATTCCAAATCGTAAATCGTTAATCCCAAATCTTTCTCTACATTTACAAAAAAAAAAAAAACAAGTTGATCAACTACACCATATATCCAAACAAATCAAGTGACCAATGGGTTACATTTGTCCATGGCGCGGGTGGCAGTTCTTCTATTTGGTTTAAACAAATTCGAGATTTTCAGAAACACTTCAACGTTTTGCTATTAGATCTTCGCGGTCATGGCAATTCGCAGCCGACGCTAAAAGAAGCATTTCAAAAAAAATATACATTTTCGGCTTTGGCGAATGATATTTTAGAAGTTTTAGATCATCTCAAGATTGAAAAATCTCATTTTGTTGGTATTTCGCTTGGCACTATTTTGATTCGACAATTGGCGGAAATGTATCCGAGTCGAGTGCAAAGTATGATTTTAGGTGGCGCCATTCTTAAAATGAACTTCCGGTCGCAAATCCTAATGCGTTTGGGAAATGTCTTTAAGTATGTCTTGCCGTATTTGGTATTGTACCGCTTTTTCGCTTTCTTAATTATGCCAAAGAAAAACCACAAACAATCGCGATTGTTGTTTATCAATGAAGCGAAGAAATTATATCAAAAGGAGTTTATCAAATGGTTCAAACTCACCGCTGAAATCAACCCGGTTTTGCGCTGGTTTCGCCAAGTAGAACTCAATATACCAACACTTTATGTGATGGGAAATGAAGATTATATGTTTTTGCCTTCGGTACGAAAAGTAGTCGAAAAGCATTATCGTTTTTCGCAGTTATTTGTTATCGAACAATGTGGTCACGTGGTGAATATAGAGCAACCAGCAATCTTCAATCAGCATGTCATTTCTTTTCTTCAAAAAATTGCATAAAAAAAAGCCACGCGTATGAGGACGTGGCTTCTTATAAACTAACTCTAAACCAAAATAATAAAAACCTTTTATTATGATACAAATGTCAACTTAATAATGTTGTCATCTAGTTAACACTATGTTATTTGTTTGTTGAACTTGTGTTAAGATTTGAAATAATGGTTAATCGTGTTTTGGTTGAATCGTTTATTTGTTAATTCGTTGAATCGTAAGTCCTTAAACTAATCGGTTCAATTTAACGAATCCTCGATTAAACGATTAAACAAAAAAGCAATTATTTCTTATCCTGCAGTGCAAAAACTTTCTTTAAAGTCTCGCTGGTTCTCGAGTTGAAATTGGTTCTGATGTTTTTCTCTTCCACTGCAATCATTTTAAAAACGCCGTCCATAGCTTTGTTGGTGACATAATCCGTAAGATCTGGATTGACTTTCGAAACCAATGGAATTGCATTGTATTTCTTAATAATAGTTGCCCAAATCTTATCAGCGCCAACTTTTCCAATCGATTTCTGAATCACTGGACTAAACTTCACATACAATGCTGAAGAAGTTGACCCTTTCAAATAGTCGGTTGCAGCGACTTCATTACCCATCAAAATTGATTTCGCATCTGAAAAAGACAGGCTCGTAATCGCATTCACAAAAATAGGAGTAGCCTCTTTTACTGCATCTTCCGCAGCACGATTCAACGATTTGATACCATCATTCGCCAATTTGCTCATCCCCATTTTACGCAGCATCTTATCTACTTTCTGCAATTCTTCAGGAAGTACGATTTTAACTAACTCATTCTTATAAAATCCGTCAACAGCAGTTAAGTTCGTCACTTGTTTTTTAACTCCATTTTGCAACGCTTCTTTCAATCCGTCTGCAATATCTATGGTTCCAGTTCCCAGTCCGGTTTGTGAAGTTACTTTCGTAATTTCATCTTTTACCTTGTTCAAAACATCTTGCCATTGCGCAAAAGTGATCGTAGGAACCAATAGCATTAAAAAGAATATTTTTTTACTCATGCTTTTATAATTTGCTTTTTTGTATTCGTTAATGTTCGATTTTATCATTATAAATTTTCGTCGCACTTCGCAAATTACGTACCGTTAATCAATTATGAGAAAATCACTGTTCTATTGTTGTAAACCATTGTTTTTCTTTCCGCATGCAGCGTAATTGCTCTAGCAAAACGATGCGCTCTAATTCGATTCTTCAAATTGAGTTGAAAATCATTTCGAATCATCATCAAGCTCCAGCTTTCGTTCATCATAAAAAGGATTTTCCCTTCCATCAGGGCCAGAGCATTTCATTGTATTATAGCGTCAAATCTAAAATTAATTTTCTCAAAATGATCGGACTATTATATTATTATGTTTTATCTTTATTAATAGGCAAATTTTTGAAAATTCTGTAAATTGCACGCTTCTTAATGACATAAAACTAAAAATGGAACAAGTTCTACCGTATATCCCAAAAAACAAAGTTCGAATCGTAACTGCTGCCTCTCTATTCGACGGTCATGATGCTGCGATAAACATCATGCGTCGTATTATTCAATCAACTGGTGTCGAAGTGATTCACTTGGGCCATGACCGCAGTGTTGAAGAAGTAGTCAATACCGCCATTCAAGAAGATGCGAATGCCATTGCCATGACTTCCTATCAAGGCGGTCACAATGAGTATTTCAAATACATGTTTGATTTGTTAAAGGAAAAAGGAGCGGGTCATATCAAGATTTTTGGCGGCGGCGGTGGAGTAATTCTGCCAAGTGAAATTGCTGAATTGCATGCGTACGGCATTACCAAAATTTACTCACCAGATGATGGGCGAGCTATGGGATTGCAGGGCATGATTAACGATTTGGTTCAAAAATCAGATTATGCGATTGGCGATAAACTCAATGGTGAATTGCAACACATCGAAGAAAAAAATCCAACAGCTATTGCGCGTTTGATATCAGCAGCAGAAAACTTCCCAGATATTGCCAAACCCGTTTTTGATTCGATTCACCAACAAAATGAAACGTCTAAAATTCCAGTTTTGGGAATTACTGGAACAGGCGGCGCTGGAAAATCGTCTTTGGTAGATGAGCTAGTGCGTCGTTTTTTAATTGATTTTCCAGAGAAAACGATCGGTTTGATTTCTGTAGATCCATCCAAACGCAAAACTGGTGGCGCGTTACTTGGAGATAGAATTCGTATGAATGCGATTAACAATCCTAGAGTTTATATGCGTTCATTGGCGACTAGACAGTCTAATTTGGCTTTGTCAAAATACGTCGCCGAGGCCATTCAAGTATTGAAAGCAGCCAAATACGATATCATCATACTTGAAACGTCTGGAATCGGACAATCAGACACGGAAATCATGGATCATTCGGATGTTTCGCTCTATGTGATGACACCAGAATTTGGAGCAGCAACCCAATTGGAAAAAATCGATATGCTTGATTTTGCTGATTTGGTGGCTTTAAACAAATTCGACAAACGCGGTGCTTTGGATGCTTTGCGTGACGTGAAGAAACAATACCAACGCAATCATAACTTGTGGGATGAAAATCCAGATAGCATGCCAGTTTTCGGAACGATTGCCTCTCAGTTTAACGATCCAGGAATGAATACGCTCTACAAAGCCATCATGGATAAAATTGTAGAGAAAACCCAATCTGATTTGAAATCGACCTTTCAAATTACTCGTGAAATGAGCGAAAAGATTTTTGTTATTCCGCCACACAGAACCCGTTATCTGTCTGAGATTGCAGAGAACAACAGAAAATATGATGAGATTGCATTAAGTCAAGAGCAAGTCGCTCAGAAATTATATGGTATTTTCAAAACGATTGAAAGTGTAGGCGGTGTTTTTCCAACTTTGACCAAAGCGGGAATTGATGAATCAATCGTAGATGTGTCGAAAGGTGATGCGTCGTTCTTAAGTTTATTGCTTAAGGAATTCGACCGCGTCAAAATGGATTTAGATCCCTACAATTGGGAGATCATTTTGACTTGGGATGAGAAAGTCAACAAGTACAAAAATCCAATATATTCCTTTAAAGTTCGCGATAAAGAAATCAAAATTGCAACACATACGGAATCACTTTCACACTCTCAAATTCCAAAAGTAGCATTGCCTAAGTATCAAGCCTGGGGCGATATATTGCGTTGGTGTTTGCAGGAGAATGTTCCTGGAGAATTCCCATTTACTGCTGGATTGTATCCGTTCAAGCGAGAAGGAGAAGATCCGTCGCGAATGTTTGCCGGAGAAGGCGGGCCAGAACGAACCAACAAGCGTTTTCATTATGTAAGTGCGGGTTTGCCAGCGAAACGTTTATCGACCGCTTTTGATAGCGTGACCTTATACGGAAATGACCCACACATTCGCCCTGATATTTATGGGAAAATTGGAAATGCGGGCGTTTCTATTTGTTGTTTGGATGATGCTAAGAAACTTTATTCTGGTTTCGATTTGGTGCATGCTATGACTTCTGTAAGTATGACGATTAACGGGCCAGCGTCAATGTTATTAGGTTTCTTTATGAATGCCGCCATTGATCAGCAGTGTGAATTGTATATCAAAGCCAACAATTTAGAAACGGAAGTTGAAGAAAAGATCAACGAAATCTATAAATCTAAAGGCACTATTCGACCAAAATACCAAGGTGATTTGCCAGAAGGAAACAACGGATTGGGATTAATGTTGCTGGGAGTTACAGGAGATCAAGTACTTCCGATGGCGGTTTATAATGAAATTAAAATCAAAACGTTAGCCCAAGTTCGCGGAACGGTTCAAGCGGATATTTTGAAAGAAGATCAAGCGCAAAATACGTGTATATTCTCGACAGAATTTGCCTTGCGATTGATGGGCGACGTGCAGGAATATTTTATCAAAAACAACGTCAGAAACTTTTACTCGGTTTCTATTTCGGGTTATCATATTGCAGAAGCAGGAGCGAATCCGATTACACAGTTGGCCTTTACACTTTCTAATGGATTTACTTACGTTGAGTATTATTTAAGTCGTGGCATGAATATCAACGACTTTGGTCCGAATTTGTCTTTCTTTTTCTCCAACGGAATTGATCCAGAATACGCAGTAATTGGGCGTGTAGCTCGAAAAATATGGGCAAAAGCACTTAAGAATAAATACGGTGCTAATGAAAGAGCGCAAATGTTGAAATACCATATTCAAACTTCTGGACGTTCGTTGCACGCACAAGAGATTGACTTTAATGATATTCGAACAACTTTGCAGGCTTTGTACGCGATTTATGACAATTGTAATTCATTGCACACGAATGCTTATGATGAAGCCATTACAACTCCGACTGAAGAATCGGTGCGTCGTGCGATGGCAATTCAATTGATCATCAATAAAGAATTGGGATTAGCGAAAAATGAAAATCCAATTCAAGGTTCATTTATTATTGAAGAACTAACGGATTTAGTGGAAGCAGCGGTGTTACAAGAATTTGATCGTATTACGGAACGAGGCGGTGTGTTAGGCGC
>CANGTL010000056.1 GCA_947456815.1 Flavobacteriaceae bacterium | reverse complement strand
ACAATTACTCATTGGTTCGAGCTTCCTACCCTTCGACAACGGGCGAGAAACCCTTAAATGCCGATATACTTGGAATTTCACCGCATAGAGTTTACCTGGTTTCACTACAGCCGAACTGTACTTGCTTTCTGTTGCACTGGTCCTCGCCTCTCGACGGACGGGCGTTACCCGCTATGCTTCTCTATGGTGTCCGGACTTTCCTCCCTTCTTACGAACGGCGATAAGGCGGTCTGCGGCGCAAAAGTAAGGAATTAGGAATTGGTAATTACGTATTAGGAATTAAGATTTTCAATTCGATTATAAGCTGTTCCCGCTGTCCGTTTTATCTTTTGCGGCACCCGAGCAGAGCGAACTGACGAAGTAAACACCGCCACAAAAGGATGCCACTGCCATCGGGGCTAGGGCCCGAGCTTGGAATGTTGGACTCTTAGATTTTTAGACTTCTTAGATTCCGCACTTTATAATAATCAAAGCTATCCAAAAATCCAGCAATCTAAAGATCTAATAATCCACCCAAAAATTGTGAAAAACTTTTCCCCAAAACCAACAATATCCAAATCAACCAACCAACAAAAAACTTATATTTGTTCACCAATAAAAAAACATGGAACAATTTGTCGTATCGGCGCGTAAATACCGTCCGCAAACATTCAAGGATGTTGTCGGGCAACAAGCCATTACGAACACTTTGCTCAATGCTATAGAAACCAATCACTTGGCTTCAGCGCTTTTGTTTACTGGTCCACGTGGTGTCGGAAAAACCACCTGCGCTCGAATTCTAGCGCGTAAAATCAATCAACCGGGTTACGACGATCCTAATGAAGATTTTGCTTTTAATGTGTTTGAACTCGATGCTGCTTCCAACAATTCCGTAGACGACATTCGAAACTTAATTGATCAAGTTCGGATTCCACCACAAACCGGGCAATACAAAGTATATATTATTGACGAGGTGCATATGTTGTCCTCTGCGGCGTTCAATGCGTTTCTAAAAACATTAGAAGAACCACCGAAGCACGCAATTTTCATTTTAGCGACGACAGAAAAACACAAAATCATTCCAACGATTTTATCGCGTTGTCAGATTTTCGATTTCAAAAGAATTACCGTAAAAGATGCCAAAGAACATTTGGCGGAAGTGGCGCAAAGTCAAGGGGTTTCGTTTGAGGATGACGCCTTACATATTATCGCACAAAAAGCCGACGGTGCGATGCGTGATGCACTTTCTATTTTTGATCGTGTAGTTTCTTATTGCGGAAACAACTTGACCAGGCAAGCTGTGACGGAAAATCTAAACGTTTTAGATTATGAAACGTACATCAACGTGACCGATTTGATTTTGGAGAATAGGATTCCAGATTTGTTGATGGCATACAATGATATTCTTGCTAAAGGTTTTGATGGACATCATTTTATTGCTGGTTTGGCTTCGCATTTTAGAGATCTGTTAGTGAGCAAAACTCCTTCAACATTATCGTTGTTAGAAATGGGAGAACAAGCGCAACAGTTATATGCAAGACAATCTCAAAAAGCACCACAAGATTTCCTCTTGAAAGGAATTGATTTGGCGAATGATTGCGACTTAAAATTTAAAACGTCACAAAACCAACGCTTGCTGGTCGAACTTTGCTTGATGCAATTGGCCTCCATCACTTTTGATGGAGAAAAAAAAAAGTTGACGGATTCATAATTCCACCTAAATTTTTCTACGGACGCGTTTTAGAATTAGCCGTTGAGTCTCCAGAAATTATCGAAATCATAAAGGAAGTATTGCCTGAAATTGAACCCTCAACCGACAATACTCCAGAACCTTCTGCGATCGCACCAACTGTTGAAAAACCAATCGCACAGGAACTTACTGCGGCTTCGTTTGTTGCAGAAGAAAAGAAAGTTTCGGCATTTTCACTAGCGAGTATCAGGGCAAAAAAAGAACTTCAAGAGTCCTCAAAAGGGAATATACAAGAAGCCATTCATTTACCGACTGAGCCATTTTCTGAAACCGATATGCTTTTGCATTGGACAAAATATGCGCAAAAATTAGGAGAAAAAGGTTCTAGAATTATGGAATCTTTGCTATTAATGAATGATCCCACTTTAGAGGGAAGCAAAATTACGATTGAACTGCCGAACGAAGGTTCCAAAATCGACTTTGAATCTGAAAAATTAGCCTTGTTGGGGTATTTGAAAGGACATTTACACAATCATGATATTGAGATTGAAGTGGTTGTGAATGAAAGTGTTGAAAACAAGTTTGCTTTTACCGCGCAAGATAAATACAATCGTTTGAATGAATTAAATCCGAATTTGGAACTATTGCGGAAAACTTTTGATTTAGATATGTAATTTCATATTACTAAAATCAGCGCAGTTATTTATGTTAAAAACCAAAATCCCTTGCATGTTCGTTACGATGAATAAATCCTTTTTCCTGCTAGTGCTGCTAACTCATGCATTTTTGTCTGTTGACGCACAAAATGACAAGAAAAACAAACTTACTTTAAATGGCTTCGGTGAGCTTTATTATAGCTACGATTTTGACAATCCGGTAAATAGGGAGAAAAGTGATTTTATATATAATCACAAAAGACACAATGAAGCAAATGCCAATTTGCTTTTGCTTAAAGCGCGCTATGAAGCGGATTGGTTTCGAGCCAATTTGGGTGTAATGACTGGAAATTATGCGCATTATAATTTAGCTTCAGAACCAGAATGGGCTCGAATACTTTACGAAGCAAATCTTGGAATTAAAATATCCAAAAAACAAAATCTTTGGATTGATGCTGGAATTTTGCCTTCTCATATCGGATTTGAGAGTGCGATTAGCGCCGATTGCTGGACGCTAACTCGCAGTATTTTAGCCGAAAATTCACCTTATTACGAAACCGGTTTAAAGCTGAGTTATAGCAATAATAAAGAAAATCTCAATCTTGCCTTTTTGATTTTGAATGGTTGGCAACGCATACGATCGCCAAGTTTTCTAGACAATCCAGCTGTTGGAGTACAAATCAATTACAAGCCCACAGATAAAATTGTGGTCAATTATAGTAATTTCGTAGGGAAGCAAACCTTCGATACATTTAGTTCTCTTAGGACTTTTCACAACTTCTATGTCCAATACGAAACCGAAACAAAATTTGACTTTATTCTTGGCTTTGATATCGGAACAGATAAATATGACGAAACAAATTACGGTGTCTGGTATTCGCCTGTTGGCATTGTGCGATACCGATGGAATCCAAAAATAAGAATTGCCGCAAGAGCAGAATATTACAACGATGGTAATCAAATCATTGTAGCAACAAACTCAAATGATGGCTTTAGAGTGGCTGGCGTATCTACTAACTTCGATTATATGATTACTAAGTTTATGCAATGCAGGATTGAGGGCAAAGCGTATTACTCTGAAGAAAGATTATTCAATAATGGCACAAACTATTCGCTGACCACAAACTTGACTTTTAAGTTATAGAAAAAAATACAATTGTACTATTCAATTGACTTTACGAGGTAAATTAATTTCAAACTCCATCATCGTAATGATGATAGTAAGAAAACCATCACTCGATTTTATGAATAACTAGACTATAAGTTGTCGTAGTACATTGCTTTGATAATACCGTCAGACAATCCAATCTTAGGGACATAAATTTGTTTAGCACCACACCATTTCATGGCGTATAAATAAATTTTAGTCGCAAGTACAATCACATCAGCGCGATCTGGATTAAGGTCCAATTCCGAAACTCGTTGCTCATAAGTTAGGGAATTCAAGTAATTGAAATGTTTTTTTACATAGGAATACGACAACGGTTTGTCTTGCTGTTTCCCTGACATTTTGAATAACTTGTTGATATTTCCGCCAGAACCTACCAAAATAACTGAGTCAAAATCGATGGTGTGGTATTTTATCCAACTTTCTATTTCATGCCAAACTACATCATTTACCATATCGTTTAATAGCCTAACTGTTCCGATTTTGAATGATTTAGAAGCTACTATGGTATTGTTTGAAAATAGGGAAAACTCGGTGCTACCACCTCCAACATCCACGTACAAGTAGGTGTTCTCAATATTCAATAGGTAGTCGAGGTCAGCAGAAACAATCATGGCAGCTTCTGTTTTTCCGTCGATTATTTCAATTTCAATTTCTGTCTTATCCTTAATGATTTGAATCACTTCCGCGCTATTTGTAGCTTCTCGCATCGCTGAAGTTGCAAGTGCTTTGTATTTTTCAACATTATGCACTTTCATCAGAAGTTTAAATGCATTCATCGCGTCGATCATTCTATAGATATTTTCATCGGAAATATCACCAACTGTAAAAGAATCTTGACCTAAACGAATTGGCAGTCGAACCAAAGCACTTTTGGTAAAGTGAGTTGGCTTCCCTTTTTCCTCTATAATATTCGACACAAGTAAACGCATTGCATTGGATCCAATGTCGATAGCAGCGTATTTTTTAATTAAAATCATTTATAAATTTGGAATTTACACATTTGGCGTTGACTCTTTTATTTCCTCTGAAGAAATAGCGTACCTGCTTTTATAGTAATTATAGGTTTCTAATTGTGCTCGGAATACTGGGTCATTGCCCCTAACACGATACTTATTGTCAAGTTTATCAGAGTGATAACGAGCTTTCACATTTCCTTTCCAGCCTGTATTAAAAGCATCGATGAGTTCTTTTTTGATATCTGTGTCATAGATTGGGCAGGTCACCTCTACCCGAGAATCAATATTTCTGGTCATAAAGTCGGCAGATGAAATAAACACATCTGGATCACCATTATTAGCAAAGATAAAAACACGTGCATGCTCGAGATAATTGTCGACAATACTAATGGCTTCTATGTTTTCGCTCATGCCTTTCACGCCTGGAATCAACGAACAAATACCTCTCACCAACAATTGAATCTTCACTCCCGCTCTACTTGCTTCATATAGTTTATCAATCATATCAAAATCGGACAAACTATTCATTTTCAGTTTGATGTACGCTTCGTTGCCTATTATAGCGTTGTTAATTTCGCGATCTATTAATCGATAAAAACGCGAACGCGTGTAATGAGGAGAAACGATTAGATGTTTATATCGATAGACTCTAAAATTAACATCGAAGAAATCAAAAACTTTATTGACGTCTTTGAGAATTTGATCGTGACACGTAAACAAAGTAACGTCTGTATAAATTTTTGCAGTCGATTCATTAAAATTTCCTGTAGAAACCAAACCATATCGCTTTAATTTACCATCATGAATGCGCTCGATAACACAAATTTTACTATGAACTTTTAAACCTTTGATTCCAAAAATCAAATTGATTCCTTCGGTTTGCATTTGTTCTGCATAGTAAATGTTGCTCGCTTCGTCAAATCGCGCTTGCAATTCTATTTGAACTGTTACTTTTTTACCGTTTTTGGCAGCGTTAATCAATGAACTAATAATCTGCGAATTCTTAGCTAATCGGTAAAGTGTAATTTTTATTGTGGTAACTTTCGGATCTAGTGCTGCTTCACGAAGAAACTTGATTACATAGGAAAAGGATTGATAAGGTGCATTGATGAGATAATCTTTCTTGCTGATTTTCTCTAAAATACTTCCTTCTAAACTCAAATCACAAACCGGCAGTGGCTCGTTGGTTTTGTATAACAAATCGTATCTTCCCAAATTAGGAAAACTCATGTAATCTCTTCTGTTGTGGTATCTCCCACCAGGAATGATACTATCCGTTTCATGGATATTCATTTTTGTAATAAAGAACTTCAGCGTGTCTTTGCTAATTTCTTTATCATAAACGAATCGAACTGGCTCTCCAATTCTGCGATCTTTCACACTGGTAGCAATCTTTTCCATCATGCTTTTGCTCATATCACTGTCAATTTCAAGCTGCGCATCTCTGGTGATCTTGATCATGTTTGCAGAAATACTCTCATAATCAAAAATGCTAAAAATACTATGCAAATTATGTCGGATGACATCATCCAATAATATGATATAGCTCTTACCATCCTTGGGCGGAAGCACTACAAAACGGTTGATTGTTTTTGGGATTTCAATAACAGCGTATGTCACTTCCTGTTTTGGTTTGACTAAGTTAAGAATAGTTCGTTTGGAAGGTTTTGGCTTCATCACCAATTTTACCGCTAAATAGCCCGAAGTGTCTTTTAGTAATGGAAACTCCGCCAAATCATTTAATATAATCGTAACTAAAGCAGGACTCACCGTTTGTATAAAAAAGTCCTTAATAAACAGCTCGTGTTCTTCTAATATCTGATTTTCATTGATAATAAAAATATTCTCAGATTCTAGCTTCTTTTGGATAACATGAAGAATTCTCAAACTTTCGGCTTGTTGCTGAATCACAATTTGAGTGATTTCTTGTAATAATTGCTGAGAGCTAATACCACCAAGCACTTTTTCGCCTGAAATTCCAGACATACTCAATCTGCGAATCGCGGCAAAACGAACTCTGAAAAATTCATCTAGATTATTGGAAAAAATACCTACAAAACGAAGTCTATCTAATAAAGGCACTGTGTCATCGCCCGCTTCTTGTAAAACTCTAGCATTAAATGCCAACCAACTTTTCTCTCTATCTATATAGGTATTCTGCGACATGTAACTAATTTAAATCTTTTGGGAAAATTACTTTTAATGTTTTACCGCTTTGTATGGATTGCCAATCTTCTGTATCAAATTGCAAAGAAACAAAACCAGAAGTGGATACGTTGTCGATAAAAGTGCTGCCAAATTTATTAACAAAATTTGTAATTGCCTCGTTATGTCCAAAAAGAATAACATTATTATAAGAATTTGGAAATAATTTGATGATGCTTTCTAATTTGCGGTCATCAAATGTATATAAGGCTTCAGAAAATATAATATTCTCGATAGGATATGAAAAATTCTGAGCAAAAATAATGGCAGTTTCCTTCGCTCTTTTTGCTGCACTTGATAGGACTTGAAATTGTTTCGGCAAAAATGACATACAACTAGTGGCAACATCATGAGCGTCTTTGATGCCACGTTGCATTAATGGACGATCAAAATCTTGTAGCGGTGCGTCCCAACTTGATTTAGCGTGTCTAATAAGTATTAAATTTTTCATGACCTACAGTTTAAAGGTACAATGTACTGATATAAATTATCATAACGAGTATCAATTCCAATTACTTCCGATTTGAATTTCAAAAAAACGACCTATTTTACTTGTATTTTTTGTAATATAATTCTTTCTTAAATATAATAATAATGTATTTCATCGATGTTTTATGCATTTAATCGTCTTTTTATTTTGTTGAAAGCTATAGAAAAAGTAGATTTGAATGTCAAAATAAAACAAAAGTGAAATACTTTTACTCAACATACAAGGAAAACAGAGAGTTCCGATGGTTCGCCATTGCGACACTCTTTTTGTTGAGCCATTATGACTTTGGATACGCTCAAGTGCGCGTGCCTTTCAAAATCAGAACATCTTCAAGCACTCCATTACAAAAGAACTACAGCATCAATGGCGATTTCAGCTTTATTGGGAATACCAATTTAACCTTAGTCAATTATGACAACAATGGAAACAACAATAACAATTCAATGCAATATGTTGATATTGATAATGATCCCTCTACGTGGAATTCTTCTTCTGCCAATCTTTCTTTTTTACATGAAAATGGTTCATTAGATTCTTGTACGGAGATTCGCTATGCTGGATTATATTGGACTGGTCGAAGTACACCTGATGGCGCCGCTTATAGTCCGAATGAATTCACAATTACAAAAAATATTGATGGAACTGCTGTCACAAAAAGCTTTAATAAGAAAAGGATACTTTTCAAAGGACCGAATTCTGGAAGTTATAGCGAGTTCATTGCTCAAGAAAATGCCATTTATTATCCAAATACTTCTGATGCTTTTATTTATTCTGCGTACACTGAAGTTACTGACTACGTTCGTCAACATGGTATAGGAACTTACTTTGCTGCAGATCTCGCTTTGGTTGAAGGAAACGGAAGCGGTACTGGCTATTCA
Source organism: Flavobacteriaceae bacterium (assembly GCA_947456815.1). Taxonomy (GTDB): domain Bacteria; phylum Bacteroidota; class Bacteroidia; order Flavobacteriales; family Flavobacteriaceae; genus Flavobacterium. The sequence continues at coordinate 6,974 of CANGTL010000056.1, read as the reverse complement.
GGTGGTTGGGGACTCATTGTAATATATGAAAATTCAAAAATGAAACATCGCGACATCACTTTGTTTGACGGACATGCTTTTGTATTAAATTCGACAACAAATGGATATAACGTAGAAGTCGATGGTTTCAATACCTTACGCACAGGAAACGTCGGAGTCAAATTTGGCATTATGGCTAGTGAAGGAGATGTGGGATTGAATGGAGACTATTTTCAGATACAAAGAAATAGCGATCTTACTTTTAAGAGTCTGCAACATTCATTAAATGCTGAGAACAACTTTTTTAACTCTTCCAATACAAGTGCAACTAGAAATCCAAATTTATCTAATAATACAGGAATTGATATTGCCACCTTTTCGCTTCCAAACGAAAATAACCTAGTTATTGGCAACAATCAAACTTCCACTAATTTTAGATATGGTACAGTTGGCGATACGTTCGCTATTTTTGCAATTGCACTTGCTGTAGATTCCTATCTTCCAAAAGTAGAAAATACAATTTCCGTTTCAAGTATCGATGGAATTCCATTTGATCCAAATACCAAAGTCTTACCAGGTCAAGAAATAAACTTTAATGTGGCCATCAGAAATGCAGAAAACGAGTCGATTTCTAATTTTAAAATCGTCGTGCCCATGCCTTTTAATGCTAGTTTTGTTAATGAAAGTGCGCAAGGTATCATCGCTTCCAATCCGTCGGCATCAAACACAAACAATATCTTTTTTGATTCGACAATCGGAACTAACGGCGCACTAGTTTGGAACTACGGTACCTTAGCAGTTGGTGAAAACCCAGAAACAGTTTTGGCAAATCTTCGCTTCAAAATCAAAGCAACGGAGGATTGTTTTATTCTCAAAAATAATGTTTGTGACTCTACTATTTATGTGGAAGGATTTTCAACTGGAACAGGCAGTATCAGTAATGTAACTTTTGATTCTTGCCCATTTATAATAGGAAAAAATACGAATGGAAATTGCGCGGGAGATATTGTGAAAGGCCCAATAAAAATTGCTGTTGATGCTGCAGATTTTGTAGAAAGTAGCTGCGCGAATAACATCATTCGAAATTTTACATTCTGCAACGGTCAAAGTGCGGTATCAATATCGGAGATTGCTTCCTATTTCCCGGCGGGATGTCAATTTTACAACGCTTTCCCGGTGACTGAAAATTCAATACTTTATTCGAATTCTGAGGGATTTCCTTTGGCAGTTGGAAGTACAATTAATTATTTTGCAGTTCCAATGAATTTAGGCGCTGGTTGCTACTATCCGTTTTCACTAACGAAGTGCACAGAACTTATAGCCAATAACGATATTGGAAATACAATTAGCAGCGGTATTGGTGGGATCGCCTACAATAATATTTTAGCCAATGACACTTTAAATGGTCTTGAGGTCTTGCCATCGCAAGTGCAAATCACACTTATAAATCCAACTACTGGAATCACATTAAACAACGCCAACATCCTCGTTGCTGCCGGCACAGCAGTTGGCCATTATACACTAACCTACCAAATATGCGACTTGACCGATCTTTCACGATGTCAAAAAGCGAATGTGAATTTCACTGTCACTAATACTCAAATTGTTGCGGAAAATAATGATTTTGAAATTGAATGTTCGAGCACTGGTATCATTGGCAATATTTTGAACAATGACACACTGAATGGAGCAACTTGTCAACCAAATGAAGTTGATATAACTATTGTTTCGAATACAAATGAAAGTATTCAACTCAATACTGCAACCGGGGAGATTTTAATCGATGGCGATTTAAATTCGGGAAATTATTTATTGGAATACAAGATTTCTGTACAGGGAAATCGAGCACTTTTTGACGTCGCCGCTGTTAATATAGAGGTTGTCGACCGAACGCCACCTGCCCAACCGTTACTTGTTGATTTAGTTGATTATTGTGCCATTACTGCTGCAGTTCCAAATACAACCGATTCTTGTTCAGGTATCGTCAATGGTCATACTGAAGATCCTCTAGAGTATTCAATACCAGGAGAATATACCATACATTGGCGTTTTACTGACGAAAGTAACAACAGCTCCTATGTTAATCAAAGAATATTACTGAGAAATAGTGAAGATGCTGTACCTGGCTATGGTTATGTCAATTGTAATCTCGATAATGATGCGAGTCTAAATATTGATCTGAATTCTTACTTACCAGAAGGAACAAATCGCGAAGGAAATTGGTCTTCGTCGACTAGCACTCCAAATTTAGATGGGTCGGTTTTTAGTCCATACCAAGCGCCGACGGGCCATTATGATTTTCAATATTTGTACAACGATGGAAATTGTAACCAAACGGCCAATGTAACCATTGAGGTAAATAACGACTGTTATGTTGCTCCTGCCTGCAATTTGTTGGTTCATAATTCATTTTCACCAAACAATGATGGTATTAATGAAGTATTTTTTATAGAGAATATTGATCAGATTAATTGCTTCCCGACGAATAGTGTAGAAATCTATAACCGCTGGGGCGTATTGGTTTTTAAGATAAATCAATACGATAATTTGAACCGAGTATTTCGAGGCATTTCTGAAGGTCGTGCCACGTTAAACGAATCCGAAAAATTGCCAACAGGAACTTATTATTATATAATTAAGTATGAGGATGTGAATTCTAATGTTAAGGAACAAGTAGGCTACGTGTATTTGGTGATCTAAAATACTAAAAAACAGTAAAATAAATAATCAAAGTGGACAAAATGAATTTAAACAATAATAACAAATATTCAAAATAGTGAAGTGTATTAAACAAAAATCTGTCATTTTAACGAGTTTTCGTGTTGTTGGTAGAAAAAATGGTTGGAAAAATATTTATGTAAGTAAATTAGCCCAAAATATTTTAGCCGATTCCCAAATCTATCTAGAAGTTTAAATCGAAGACCTAATTACGAATACATTAATTTATAAAGTTATGGAAAGAAATGTCCCAAATCAATTCAGTAACCATTCGAACAATTTTCTGTTGTTCGGAAAACTCCAAATTTTTATTATGAAACGACTACTACTATTATTAGTATTGGCATTTTATTGTGCTAACACTAGTGCGCAAGAAGTGAGAACAACTTCAGGTTCTGCATTGATGGAGGTGAATGCCTACTTGGCTTACCTGCGTTCTTCTGAATCAACCGCAAGAAATTTGAACGGAAGTTCAAGTCGATTGGAAAAATTGTTGAAAGAAGTCCAACCTGCTGTTTACTATCTCCGTGGAGAAGTAAAATCTTATGGAGAAAACCCTACTTCTCTATTCACGAATTCAAGTTCATTAAGAGAAATCGCATCAGCAATCGAGTTAAAAGAAAGCATTGAAATTGTTACGATTTCAATGAATCAAATTTCAGATTTGAGTAATCCTATTGATTTATCTGTATTTTCAAATTTCCCTAATTTGAAGTACATCTACATAATGTCTACTGTTGAAACTTCGGGAAATGTTATTTCAGGTTTAGTTCGAAATAGCAATTCAAGATTTGGAGTTTTCTATAAAGTTGACAAAGGTTCTTAATTCCCCAAATTAAAAAAAAATCAAGATGAAAAAATTATATTTTAATTCAAAAGCTAATAACCTATTTTTCGGTTATTTTTCAATTGTATTCCTGCTTTTGGGAATTTCATTGACAACAACGGCACAACTTAGAGTTCCTTTTACACAGAGAACATCTCAGTATACTCCAGACAAGAGAGTGTACAATGTAAAAGGTGATTTTACTATAATGGGGAACACCAATATGACACTACAAAGTTATGGTGATCAAACTCAAAATGGTAATAACAGCATGATTTATGTGGATGTTGACGGAAACACCAGCAATGGGGTTGATGGAAAACCAACATTCAATTCTTCTCGTTCCACGTTGACATTTTCAACAGAGAACGGAGCTATTCCATCATGTTCAAATATTATTTATGCTGGTTTGTATTGGTCAGGAAGAGCGTCAGATAGTAATCCAAGTAACAATAGCTTTTCGGTAACGAAAAACATCAATGGTACTTCTGTAACAAAGAACTTCGATAAACGAAATATTTCTTTGAAAGGTCCAAACGCCACTACCTATACTCAATTCTCAGCCAGTGCAACTGACATCTACTATCCAACAACTTCGGATGGTTTTATGTTTTCTGCCTATAAAGAAGTAACCGATTATGTTCGCGCCAATGGTATTGGAGAATATACTGCTGCCGACCTTGCTGTAAATGAAGGTAACGGAGGCGGAACAGGATTTTATGGAGGTTGGTCACTTATTGTTGTTTACGAAAATTCAAAAATGAAATATCGTGATGTGACTATTTTTGACGGACATGCCTATGTAACTGGTGGTACAGCTAGTTTTGAAATTCCAGTTGCAGGCTTTAATACTGTTCAAGCTGGACCTGTAGGTGTAAAATTAGGCTTAATGGCTGGAGAAGGTGATAATGGAATTTCTGGGGATTACTTTGAAATTAGGAGACAAAGTGACAACACCTTTACTCGATTAAGTCATCCTGGAAATTCAACTGGGAATTTCTTTACTTCTGCGATACAAACAGGAGGAAATGCCAGAACTCCGAATCTAGTTAATAATACTGGATTAGATATTAGTATGTTCAATATACCAAACACTAATAATAGTGTCTTAACTAATAACCAGACTTCAACTACGTTTAGATACGGATCAACACAAGATACCTATGTCATCTTTGCAATCGCAATGGCAGTTGATGCATATATTCCTGAAGTTGAAAATATATTGACTGCAACTACGGTCAATAATATTCCTGTAACCACAGAACCTTATATCTCGTTGCCTGGAGAAGATGTCGGTTTCAATATTGATATCAAAAACCTAGGTACGGAAGCCATTAATAATTATAGATTAGTTGTTCCAATTCCATATAACGCTTCTTATGTTCCTGGAAGCGCAGTTGGTACTATATTGTTTACACCACTTCCTACTCCAAATACTTTAACTTTCGATCCAACTCTTGGAGCTACGGGCTCTATCGTTTGGAATATCGGAACCTTGCCTTTAGGTGCTAATCCAAGTACATTACTTGCCAAACTTTCGTTTAAGTTAAAAACTACGACAGATTGTTCTATTCTATTGAATCCAACCTGCGGAAGTCCAATTTTTGTTACTGCAAGTTCAAGTGGTACAGGCGCAATTACTGGTACCACATTCGCTGGCACAAGAGCCATCAAAGGATATACAAATAATGGTACTTGTATAGGTCAGCCAATACTTGAAACCTTAGCAATAGGAATTAATGGATCGAATTATGTTGCAGCAAATTGCCAAAACACGCCATTAATTAGAAATTTTGGATTCTGTAATACAGGTTCGACTATTGGAACTTCTGCAATTTCTGCGAATTTCCCACCTGGTTCTACCTTTTATAATGAATTTCCAGTTACGTTGAGTTCTATTCAGTACTCTGATGCTAATCCATTTCCTTTGGTGGCTGGATCAACTACAACTTATTATGCATTACCACCAAATACTGCGGGATGCTTCTTTCCATTCACCATTTCAAAATGTAAAGTAATTGATGCCGTTAATGACTCTATTGGTCCAATCAATAGCACAACCGGAAGCACTAATGCAGGAAATATATTCAATAATAACGGAAGTGGAATTGACACTTTAGGTGGAACTTTAGTACTTATTACGCAGGTTAATCTAACAGTACTGACTCCAGCAACGCCAATCAACGGCGGCTTTGTTCCCTCGATTGATTTGTTAACAGGTAACATTATTGTTCCTGCTGGAACTCCTGCTGGAGTATACACCATAGTTTATCAAATCTGTGAGAAAATAACACCTACCAATTGTGATTCTGCAACAGTAACGATTTGTGTTGGAAATGCCCCAATTTCTGGAGGTGATCAAGTGGCTTGCCAGACTTCTCCAACTCAAACTTTAACTGCTACCGCGACAGCGCCTGGACAAACAATCGTTTGGTACAATGCGCTAACGAACGGAAATATTGTAGCTTCTCCAACGCTTAATACTGTTGGTACCGTTACTTATTATGCTCAAGCAAATGTGGGAAATTGTTCTTTTCCTACGCGTACTCCTGTTACTTTGACTATTAAAGCGACACCAAGTTTACCGCTTACAGGAAGTGTAACACAACCTACTTGTAACGTTACTACTGGTAGTTTTGCTATAACAAATTATAATGCTTCGAATACCTACGCCGTTACGCCATCTACAAATGTAAATGTTTCGGGAACTGGCGTAGTGACTGCTCCTGCTGGAACTTACACGATTACTGCTTCGGCGAATGGTTGTACTTCTGCTGCTTCGGCTTCAGTTACAATCAATGCACAACCGCAAACACCTGCAGTGCCTTTAACAGGAACGGTTACACAACCAACTTGTACGGTAGCAACGGGTAGCTTCTCAATTTCTAATTTTGATTTGAATGCTACGTATACTTTCATTCCTGCAACGGATGTGACGGTATCATCTGCTGGACTGGTTACTGCTCCTGCTGGAACTTACACTATTACTGCTTCGGCTAATGGTTGTACTTCTGCAGCTTCTGAAGTAGTTACTATCAATCCTCAACCGCAAACACCTGCAGTGCCTTTAACAGGAACGGTTACTCAACCAACTTGTACGGTAGCAACGGGTAGCTTCTCTATTTCTAATTTTGATTTGAATGCTACATATACTTTCATTCCTGCAACGGATGTGACGGTGTCATCTGCTGGACTGGTTACTGCTCCTGCTGGAACATACACTATTACTGCTTCGGCGAATGGTTGTACTTCTGCTGCTTCTGAAGTAGTTACAATCGAACCATCTCCTGAAACGCCTAGTACTCCAATTGTAGGAGAGATTACAAATCCAACGTGTACACTAGCAACTGGTTCTGTTTTATTGAGCGGATTGCCTGCTGGAACTTGGACTATTAATCCAGGAAACATTTCTGGTGATACTGCTTCAACTACAATCGCTGGTTTGGCTGTT
>CANGTL010000055.1 GCA_947456815.1 Flavobacteriaceae bacterium | reverse complement strand
ATTTCCTTGGAAGGATTCGATGGTCGAATTGAGCCATTTAATGAACTAATTCACTACATCCGACCACATAAAGGTCAAATAGTAACTGCTAAAAGAGTAACAGATTTTTTAGAAGGAAGTCAGATTATTGCTCAAAAAAAGGAGCATGTTCAAGACCCATATTCTTTCAGATGTATTCCGCAAGTACATGGAGCATCAAAAGATGCAATTGATTACGCCAAACGGGTATTTAAAACCGAAATTAATTCTGTTACAGACAATCCAAATATCTTTCGGGAAAGTGATCAAATTATTTCTGGAGGAAATTTTCATGGTCAACCATTGGCTATTGCATTGGATTTCTTAGCCATTGCTCTTGCTGAATTGGGTAGTATTTCTGAAAGAAGAACCTATCAACTTATTAGTGGAACTCGAGGATTACCAGCGTTCCTTGTAGACAATCCGGGTTTAAATTCTGGATTTATGATTCCACAATATACCGCCGCAAGTATTGCTAGCCAGAATAAACAATTAGCAACACCGGCAAGTATAGATAGTATTGTGTCTTCAAATGGGCAAGAAGATCACGTAAGTATGGGCGCAAATGCCGCAACGAAATGTTTGCGTGTGATGGAGAATTTAGAGCGTATTTTGGCGATTGAACTGATGAATGCCTCGCAAGCAGTCGAGTTTAGAAGACCGCTTCAATCTAGTGAATTTATCGAGTTATTTCTTAAATCATACCGCGAAGAAGTCCCTTTGGTTAAAGAAGATCGAATTTTGCACTATGATATTGAAAATTCGATTGCTTTCTTGAACAGTTTTATCTTGGATGAGAGTGTACTTGAGTAAGTTCTAATTTCCTAGGCTACCCAAAGATTTATGAATTTTTCTTTTGTGATTTGTCTGCTTTAATGTTTCTGAACCAGAAATAATACTAATATTTCCATCAATTTCAAACATTGCCAACTTAACGTCTTTGTAGTACTCGACGCCATGTTCACGCATTGCTTCCTGCAATTCATCGGACGATATTCCAATTCGAGCAAGTGTTTTGAATTCAATTTTGCCATCATGAATCAAAATCTCTGGTTTGTCCTGAACAAGGTCTTTAATAAACTTAAAATTAAGCATAATTTTCTTGAAAAAGAAATTAATGATAAAAAGCGCAAACGCCGCTGTAATGCCACCAAGCAGTGAAGTATTTGCTCCGACCATTGCATTCTGAACAGAATTGCTTATCAACAATATCAAAATGATATCGGCTGTGTTGAGTTGTGACAGTTCTTTCTTCCCGAAAATTCGCAATGCAATTACCATAAAAAGATAGACAATTACGGAACGAACGACCACATCTAAATAGGGATTCATAGTATTTTGAAGTTATATTTTTCTTAGCACCATCGTAGCATGCATGCAAGAATACAGGTCGCTTATTTTAGTGCAATTCCAGTCATTATCAACCATTTTTGAAATTACCCTAGATTTATAAGCATCATTTAATGGCAACAAATTAAGAAAAACACCATACTTACTTTTGCCTAAAACACCACGAATTTCCTCAATTTTAAAGTTATTATTGATCTTATTCAACACCGATTTTGTAAAGGGCCATTCCCAATCTTTATCACTTTGAAAGGGTCGATACACTGTTCTGAGAACTTTTATTGGAAAACTTGTTTCTAGTGGATCATAGGATATGATAACACCATTGGAGCTTAGTTTTTCTTTTAGTTTCGAAACAAGTAAGTCAAAGTTTTCAAAATGATGTAAGACACCATAAGCGTAAATAATGTCAAAATTAGATTGATGAAATTCTGGAGAAAGGAAATCAACTGCAATAGCTTGTGCATTAGGGCAATTTTCACTTTCTATTCTTTTTTGAAGACTGGCAATCGCCACATCGCTCAAATCAATGCCAATATATTCCTTCGTGTTTTTTGCCATGTGAAGAGAAAGCGCATTTCCGCGCAAACACCCTAAATCTAAAACCTTTTTATCACTTAAATCCCCGAGCCAAACTTTATGCTCGTCATAAACGCGATCCTTAATATCGAATTTACTTCTAAAATCATTTAGGGCACCGTTTCTAAATTTAAACCACAAAGTAGAAGCAAAGTTAGTTTTGGTTTTGCTATCTGAATTGTAGAACTCTTTCTGTCTCTTGTTGATTTCAAGAATATCTTCTGTGCTTTTCATGGGTTATGCATTTTAATGCTTTTCTGCAAATATAACTATAATGAAGTATTGTTAATTTTAAAATTCTTTTCAATTGCGCGTATCATCGCTCCGGCAATATCTTTGTTTGTAGCATTTTCAATACCTTCAAGACCTGGTGATGAATTTACTTCTAGGAGTAACGGACCTTTCGCAGAGCGAATTATGTCGACACCAGCAACCTTTAAGTCCATTGCTTTTGCTGCCTTAATTGCTATTTTTTTTTCTTCTGCTGTAGGTTTGATTATAGATGCGGTTCCACCTAAATGAATATTTGCTCTAAACTCTCCTGGCAAGGCCTCCCTTTGGATTGCAGCAACTACTTTTCCATCGATAACAAAGCATCGAATATCCTTACCATTTGCTTCTTTGATAAATTCTTGAACTAAAATATTTGCATTTAAGCTTTTGAAAGCATTGATAACACTTTCTGCGGCTTTTCTTGTTTCAGCAATTACAACTCCTTTTCCTTGTGTGCCTTCCAGTAATTTTACAATTAATGGTGGGCCTCCAACCATTTTAATTAGATCATCCGTATCTAAAGGAGAGTTTGCAAATCCTGTTGTTGGTATTTCAATTTCGTGGTTCAACAATAATTGAAGAGAAAATAATTTGTCTCTAGACTGGGTAATTGCAATCGATGAATTTAAACAAAATACTTTTAGTGCTTCAAATTGTCTTGTTAAAGCGCATCCATAAAACGTGATACTGGGACGAATCCTAGGAATAATTGCATCAAACTCATTGAGTATTTTCCCACCGCGATAATGGATTTCTGGTTGTGTCGCATCTAATTTCATATAGCATTCTTTGATATTCAAAAAATGCATTTCATGGCCTCGCATTTCGCCTGCTTCCATGATTCTTTTGTTACTATACAAATCTGGATTACTTGCTAACAACCCAATTCTTAAACCAGATATGGCAACTTCTGAATTTTTGTAAATTTCTTTAAGATGATCTGAGCTAGATTGGCCCAATAAATAAATTTGTTCAGGATCTACCAAAACACGACCACTCATGGCTTCTCGTCCGAGCAACATTCTAAAGCCCATTGAATCGCGATTAGTCAAAGTCATTTCAATAGGCCATCGGTCATTTCCAATATCAAGCGTAGTTTGAATGACATATCGCTGTTCACGATATCCGCTGGAGCTTTTTACAAATCTTTTATCAATTAATGGAGCTTCACAATGTATAACCGTTTTTAAATTATTCTGAATCGGATTTATATCAAATTTAACCCAATTCGTACCATCTTTAATAAACGGAGAAATATTTAAAGCATGCAAGGCCGACGTTTTCGCGCCTGAGTCAACTCTCGCTTTAATAGTTGGAATTCCTAAATCTGGAAATGAGAACCATTCTTCACTTCCGAATATTACTTTATTTAGAGGCATGATTTAAAATAAAAAATAAACATCGAAAGTAGTTAATTTTACTAATTCACGTAAAGTAAAAAAAAACCTACTATTTAGTAGGTTTTTCTGCTTTATGCACTTTCACTGTGAGTTCTTGAGAAGCTTCATCCAAATCCATGAAAATTTCATCTCCAGAAGCTATTTTTGAGGTAATTATCTCTTCTGCAAGAGCATCCTCAACATACTTCTGAATCGCTCTTTTTAATGGTCGCGCACCAAATTGACGATCGAAACCTTTTTCTGCTATAAATGCTTTTGCCTTATCAGAAAGACTTAATTGATATCCTAATTCCGCAACGCGAGCATATAATTTCTTCAATTCGATTTCAATAATCAAGTCGATATCTTCTTTTTCTAAAGCATTGAAAACAATAACATCATCAATTCTGTTTAGGAATTCAGGAGCGAAGGTTTTCTTCAAAGCATTTTCAATGATGCTTTTTGAATTATCGTCAGCTTGGGCAATCTTGGCAGCAGTTCCAAAACCAACGCCTTGCCCGAAATCTTTTAATTGTCGGGCTCCAACATTCGACGTCATGATTACAATCGTATTCTTAAAATCAATCTTTCTTCCCAAACTATCAGTTAAATAACCGTCATCTAATACTTGCAAAAGCATGTTAAAGACATCTGGATGCGCTTTTTCAATCTCATCTAAAAGAACCACGCAATATGGTTTTCTTCTCACTTTCTCAGTCAATTGTCCACCTTCTTCGTAACCAACATATCCTGGAGGCGCTCCAACTAATCTAGAAATCGAGAATTTCTCCATGTATTCGCTCATGTCTATTCGAATCAACGCATCTTCAGAATCGAACAACTCCTTTGCTAAGACTTTAGCTAATTGTGTTTTTCCAACACCAGTTTGTCCAAGGAAAATAAAAGAGCCTATTGGTTTGTTTGGATCTTTAAGTCCAGCTCTGTTTCTTTGAATAGATCGCGCTATTTTCAGAACTGCATCTTTTTGTCCAATAACTTTATTTTCAATAAGTTCTGGTAATTTAGCTAATTTATTGCTTTCCGTTTGTGCTATTCGATTTACTGGTATACCCGTCATCATTGAAACGACATCAGCGACGTTATCTTCGGTAACAACAATACGATTGCTTTTGGAGTCTTCTTCCCATTGCTCTTGCGCTATAGCCAAGTCTTTTTCGATGCGTTTTTCATCATCTCGAAGTTTAGCGGCCTCTTCATATTTCTGTTTCTTAACTACCGAATTTTTGGATTCTCGAACTTCTTCGAGTTGTCGTTCCAATTCTAGAATTTGCTTTGGAACTTCAATGTTCGTAATGTGAACGCGAGAGCCAGCTTCATCAAGAGCATCAATCGCTTTGTCTGGCAAAAATCGCTCTGACATATATCTGTTTGTTAATTTCACACAAGCTTCAATTGCTTCTGGAGTGTAATTAACATTGTGATGATCTTCGTATTTATTTTTGATGTTATTCAATATGGTAATTGTTTCCTCAACAGAAGTAGGCTCCACAATAATTTTTTGAAACCGTCTCTCTAAAGCGCCATCTTTTTCGATGTATTGACGATACTCATCTAGAGTTGTGGCACCAATACATTGAATTTCACCACGAGCCAAAGCCGGTTTAAACATATTCGACGCATCTAAAGATCCTGTTGCACCTCCAGCGCCAACGATGGTATGAATTTCATCAATGAAAAGAATGATATCATCATTTTTCTCCAATTCATTCATTACGGCTTTCATTCGCTCTTCAAATTGACCACGGTATTTAGTTCCAGCAACTAGACTGGCCAAATCTAAAGTCACCACTCTTTTATTGAATAAAATACGCGAAACTTTCTTCTGCGTAATTCTCAATGCTAGACCTTCTGCAATAGCAGATTTTCCAACTCCAGGTTCGCCAATTAACAAAGGATTATTCTTTTTTCTTCGACTTAAGATTTGAGAAACACGCTCAATTTCTTTTTCACGGCCAACTACAGGGTCAAGTTTTCCCTCTTCGGCCATTTCAGTTAAATCTCTTCCAAAATTATCTAGGACAGGTGTTTTAGATTTTTTGTTAGATTTGTTAGCAGGATTGTTAAAGTTACCTTCTCTTAAGCTGTCATCCTGACTTGAATCCTCATTAAAAGACTCGTTTTTAGGTAAATTTTCTAGGTAATTATCTTCGTTTGGTGTCATATCAAGATATTGTTCTTTAGCTAAATCATAATCTATTTTAAGTTTATTCAAAAGCTTGGTTGTTGGATCATTTTCATTTCTTAAAATACATAATAACAAGTGAGCAGTACTAATAGAAGTGCTTTGAAATACCTTAGCTTCTAAAAATGTAGTTTTTAATGCGCGTTCTGCTTGTCTTGTTAAATGCAAGTTTTTCTTTTCATTACTAACCGTTACGTTAGGATTGGCAGGGCTTAAGATTTCAACTTTTCGACGCAAATGATCAAGATCTACCGACAAATTATTCAAGATTGTTATTGCCTTACCATTTCCGTCTCGTAAAATCCCAAGCATAAGATGTTCAGTCCCAATAAAGTCATGGCCTAATCTCAAGGCTTCTTCTTTACTGTAAGTAATTACATCTTTGACTCTAGGTGAAAAATTATCATCCATAAATAATAGGTTTGGTTGTGTAAATTTAGTGAATATGGTCCTTCAAACAAAAACCATTCCCGATAAAATCTACTGTCAGCTAATAGACAAAAAAAAACTAAAATAAAATAGGACGCAGGAATTAACTTATTAACCGAAAACAACACCTATTTTGTTAATAAATCGAGGAAAATTGTAGTGCTATTTGACTTAAAAATACTCGAGAAACGTTATATTAGCAGGATTTTTTTAAACAAAATAATTTTAAAATAAATAGAATATGTCAGACGGAGAAAAGTTAATCCCTATTAACATTGAAGATGAAATGAAATCAGCTTACATCGACTATTCGATGTCAGTAATTGTATCGAGAGCACTTCCAGATGTTAGAGACGGCTTGAAACCTGTGCACCGTAGAGTACTTTATGGAATGTATGATTTAGGAGTTTTTTCAAATAGAGCTCACAAGAAATCCGCAAGAATTGTTGGAGAAGTTTTAGGAAAGTATCACCCTCACGGGGATACCTCCGTTTATGATGCTATGGTTCGTATGGCACAAGAATGGAGTTTGCGTTATTTGTTGATTGACGGACAAGGGAATTTCGGTTCAGTTGATGGTGATAGTCCAGCAGCAATGCGATACACTGAAGCTCGTATGAAAAAAATGTCAGAAGACATTATGGCAGACATCGACAAGGAAACGGTTGATTTTCAATTGAATTTTGATGATACACTGTACGAACCAAAAGTAATGCCTACACGTGTTCCAAATCTATTGATTAATGGAGCTTCTGGAATTGCAGTGGGTATGGCAACCAATATGGCGCCGCACAATTTGACTGAAGTCATTGATGGTACTTTAGCTTACATTGACAATAATGATATAGAAATCGATGAGTTAATTAATCATATCAAAGCACCAGATTTTCCTACTGGTGGTGTAATCTATGGTTATGAAGGTGTAAGAGAAGCATTCAAAACGGGACGTGGAAGAATTGTGATGAGAGCCAAAGTCAACTTCGAAGAAGTCGATGGAAGAGAATCAATCGTTGTTACCGAAATTCCATATCAAGTCAATAAAGCGGAAATGATCAAGAAAACCGCTGACTTAGTAAATGATAAGAAAATAGACGGTATTGCCAACATTCGTGATGAATCGGATAGAAACGGTATGCGAATCGTTTATATTTTGAAGCGTGACGCCGTTGCCAACGTAGTTCTAAATACGCTCTATAAATTCACACAACTTCAATCCTCTTTTAGTGTAAATAATATTGCGCTGGTTAAAGGTAGACCACAAATGTTGAATCTAAAAGATTTGATTCACTATTTTGTAGAACACCGTCACGATGTTGTTGTACGAAGAACGCAATTCGATTTAAGAAAAGCAGAAGAAAGAGCACACATTTTAGAAGGATTAATTATTGCTTCGGACAACATCGACGAAGTAATTGCTTTAATCCGAGGTTCAAAAAACACGGAAGAAGCTCGAGAGAAATTGATGGAGCGTTTCAAGCTTTCGGATATTCAGTCGAGAGCTATTGTTGAAATGCGTTTGCGCCAATTAACAGGTCTGGAGCAAGATAAATTACGCGCAGAGTACGAAGAGATTATGAAATTAATCGAAGAATTGAAAGCTTTATTAGCAAGTAAAGAACTTCGTATGGAATTAATTAAAACCGAACTTATAGAAATTCGCGATAAATACGGGGATGAAAGACGTTCCACTATTGAATATTCAGGTGGTGACGTAAGTATTGAAGATTTGATTGCCGATGAAAATGTGGTAATAACCATTTCACACGCAGGATACATCAAGCGTACGAATTTGACCGAATACAAAACGCAAAATAGAGGAGGAGTTGGACAAAAAAGCGCCGGAACTAGAGATCAAGATTTCCTTGAACATATGTACGTAGCGACCAATCACCAGTATATGATGTTCTTTACCCAAAAAGGAAAATGCTTCTGGATGCGTGTTTACGAAATCCCTGAAGGAAACAAAACGGCGAAAGGACGTGCTTTACAAAACTTAATTAACATCGAAAGCGATGATAAAGTAAAAGCATTTATCTGTACACAAGATCTAAAAGATAAAGAATACACCAATAGTCATAATTTGGTCATGGTTACCAAAAAAGGACAGGTGAAGAAAACTTCTTTAGAGAAATACGCTAAACCTCGTGTGAATGGTGTTGCTGCCATTACAATCCGAGAAGGAGACGAGTTGCTAGAAGCAAAATTAACGAACGGTGAAAGTCAAATTATAGTAGCTGTAAAATCCGGAAAATTAGTTCGATTTGAAGAAACGAAAACCAGACCAATGGGAAGAACGGCTTCAGGAGTTCGTGGTATTACCTTGAAAGACGATACTGATGAAGTAATCGGAATGGTTACCGTTAACGATATGAGTAGTGAAATTCTTGTCGTAGCAGAAAACGGTTACGGAAAGCGCTCAAGCCTTGACGATTATAGAATTACCAATCGAGGTGGTAAAGGTGTGAAAACACTCAATATTACTGAGAAAACAGGAAAACTAATCTCTATCAACGCTGTTACCGACAACGATGATTTGATGATTATCAATAAATCTGGATTGACCATCAGAATGGCTGTGGAAGACCTACGAGTGATGGGTAGAGCGACGCAAGGAGTGAAGTTGATTAATATCAAAGGCAACGACTCTATCGCCGCGGTTACGAAAGTAATGAAAGACGATGTAGCTGAAGTTATCTTGGATGAGGACGGCAACGTGATTGAAGACTCAGCCATCGAAAGAGTTAAACCTGTATTGGAAATCTTAGAAGACGATGGTGCTGTCGACGATGATGACGAAGACGATGATGAAGTGATCGAAGATGACGAAGCAGAAGAAGATGCAGACGATACAGACGAAGAATAAATAACTAAATGCACTTTGATTGAAGTTTGATCGAAGTGCATTTCTTTTAAATTAAATATCAATTAAAATCAAATTAAATGAAAAGTAAATATGTAGTTCTCACAGCAGCTTTACTAGTATCCATGAGTAATTTTGCTCAGAAAGATCAAATCAAAGCAGCAGAAAAAGCATTAAAAAGCGGCAATAGTGCGGAAGCAATCTCAGTGCTATCCCAAGCAGAATCAACCCTTGGAGCAGCCACTGATGCAGAAAAAGCACAATACTATTATGTAAAAGGAAATGCTCATTTGGACATGTCGACTAAAAAAATGGACTTGACCAAGAACCTTTCTGCTGCAGCCAAAGCGTATCAAGAAGTATTGTCGGTTGAAAAAACATCGGGAAAATCTAAGTATACAGCTCAGGCTCAAGCTGCGATTGCTGATGTCAAAAATCAAATGATTAACGCTGCAGTCGATGCTGGAAAAGCAGAAGATTACGCCACGGCATCCAAATTACTTTACCAATCCTACGAATTAGACAAAACCGATTTAGAAAAGCTATACTACGCTGGTAATTATGCACTAAATGGTAAGGATTACGATACAGCACTGTCGTACTACGAAGAATTGAAAAAACAAAACTACTCTGGAGAAGGAATTAGTTATTATGCAAAAAATGCGGTGAATGACCAAGAAGAGTTCTTTGGTTCCTCGCCAGCGTCAAAAACGGATCGAGATACAAAAGTGCGGCTAAAACTCTATAGCAATCCACGTGATGAGAAAATTCCTTCTAAAAAAGGTGAAATCCTCAAGAACATTGCGTTAATATTGGTACAACAAGGCAAAATTAACGAGGCAAAACAAGCTTTAGCCGAAGCGCGATTGGCCAATCCAGACGATACTGCCATTGCGATGACTGAAGCAAATGTTTACTTGGAATTGAATGATTTTACTATGTACAAAAAAATCGTTTCTGAAATTTTGGAAAAAAATCCAAACGATGCGGATCTTTTGTATAATTTAGGTGTAATTGCTTCAAAAACCAATGCAGCAGAAGCAGAAGCTTATTACAAAAAAGCAATCGAAATCAAAGCAGATTACACAAGTGCTTACTTGAATTTAGCGATTCTTAAACTGGATGCCGATAAAAAGATTATTGAAGAAATGAATAAACTTGGTAACTCAGAAAAAGACAACAAACGCTACGAAGTCTTGAAGAAACAAAGAACCGATATGTTCAATGCGGCATTGCCATTCTTAGAGAAAGCTTATGAATTAGAGCCTAACAACGTTGATGTAGGAACGACGTTGCTGAATGTTTACGGCGCACTCGAAATGACCGATAAGAAAAAAGCACTAAAAGCAAAGTTGGGTAAATAAGAATATTATTTACAAGTCAAAAAAAAGCCTATCAAATATGATGGGCTTTTCTATTTTAAATCATTTTCTTAATCACTCGTAACTTATGGGTATGTCTATTTGTTTCGGCGTTGTAAATTCCCAGATGATCCAGACGATCAATACGAACTTTTCCGCTAGAATGAATGATATAGTTGTTATCCATGATGATACCAACGTGAATAATCTTACCTTCTTCATTATCGAAAAAGGCCAAATCTCCTGGTTCACTTTCTTCAATAAAACTCAATGCTTCTCCCTCAGTGGCTTGTTGCGAAGCATCACGTTTTAAATGATAGCCATTGAGTTTATAAACCATCTGAGTAAAACCTGAACAATCTATTCCAAAAGGTGTTTTTCCGCCCCACAAATACGGAGCATTCAAATACATAAATGAAGTGTTAATCAAATTCGATTTAGGCTTCACGCCACTAATTCGCATTCCTTCAAAATCAAAACCGGCAACATTAATCTCGCTGTGATGCAAAAAAGATAGGGAAGCACCCAACGGAATCGGCATCAATAAATTATTGGGAGAGGTAATGTATTCGACCAAATCAGAATTTAAGATAATGGCATCTTTACTCAGCTGCAAGTACTGCTCCTCAAGGATTGGTTGGTATTGTTTTACATCAATCCAGCCCTCATAGCCATCATACTGCAATCGTATTCTAGCCCATTGTTTTTCGGTCATCAAGACTTCAAAATGTTCGCCAAACAAAACTTGAGAAACGATTTCGCTTCTATCACTGGGCTCGGCCCGCAATGGTATAATAGCTAAATTACAAATCCCAAACATTTATACGATTTTGAATTTTGAATGATGAATTTTGAATTATTATGAGCTATTTCCCGCTTTCCGCAGTATCTCTGCGAGGATACTTGCTGCAATCGGGGCTAGGGCATTTCGAACCTTAGAGCACTCATTAAAAATTTAAAATTTATAATTCGAAATAATTTCTTAAACTCTTTCAATCACAATTGCCGAAGCACCACCACCACCATTGCAAATCGCAGCAGCTCCGATTTTGGCATTATTTTGTTCCAGTACATTAATCAACGTGATGATAATTCTAACGCCTGAACAACCAAGTGGATGGCCTAAAGAAACAGCTCCTCCATTCACATTCACCTTGCTATTATCTAGTCCTAAAATCTGTGCATTCGCCAAACCAACAACAGAAAAAGCTTCGTTAAACTCGAAGTAATCTACATCTCTCAATTTCAAACCTGCCTTGTCCAAGGCTTTAGGCAATGCCTTAGCGGGAGCAGTAGTAAACCATTTTGGCTCTTGCGCTACGTCTGCATAACTTACAATCGTGGCAATTGGTTTCAATCCCATCGATTTTGCTTTTTCTTCGCTCATCAAAATCACAGCTCCGGCACCATCGTTAATCGTTGACGCATTTGCAGCAGTAACAGTTCCTTCTTTAGTAAACGCTGGATTCAAAGATGGAATCTTATCTAATTTTACGTTAGTGTATTCTTCATCTTTTGTTACCATGATTGGCTCACCACGTCTTTGAGGCACAGCAACCGGCACAACTTCATTGTCAAATTTGCCTGCTTCCCATGCTTTGGCGGAACGCTCGTAGGATTGCACAGCGAAAGCATCTTGCTGTTCACGAGTTATTTTATATTCAGTAGCACACAAATCTGCAGAAACTCCCATGGCGTTATTGTCATAAGCATCTTGCAAACCATCTTTTTGCATTCCGTCTATCATTGAAGTTGGACCGAATTTTACGCCATTTCTCAAATGTAAATAGTGCGGAATCATACTCATGTTTTCCATACCTCCAGCAACAATGATTTCAGCATCACCAGCCATAATCGCTTGAGCACCTTGCATCACCGCCTTCATTCCAGATGCACAGACTTTGTTAACGGTCGTCGCAATCACTGTATTTGGTAGTCCAGCGTATAACGCTGCTTGTCTCGCAGGAGCTTGACCAACACTAGCTTGAACTACATTTCCCATTATTACCTCATCAACCAAGTTTGGATCTAAATTGATTTTTTCTAAAGCTCCTTTAATAGCAGCTGCCCCCAAGTGTGAGGCACTTACTGTGGACAAAGCTCCCATAAAACTTCCAATTGGAGTTCTTGCTGCTGAAACGATAACTACTTTTTTATTCATGATAATGGTACTATTTATTTTATTCGCTGCGAATTTAATCATTTTCAAGAAATACTAAATTACATTTCCTATAATATTAAGTGTTGAATTCCGATTCACGTTAAAAAATATCCACATTTTGTATTAAATATTTAATATCCTGGTATATTTCATCACCTTATTTTTTACCAAAAAAAAGCTATGCATTTGATTGTTAATGATTTTAAAACTGGAGAAAAAAAAACATTCTAATAATTTGTAAAATATAGAATAGAAAGTTACATTTGCAACCGCTTAAATGCACACACGTTCTTTAAGTTTGGAGAGTTGCCTGAGTGGCCGAAAGGACATGTTTGCTAAACATGCGTATGGGAAACTGTACCAAGGGTTCGAATCCCTTACTCTCCGCTGTTTTGTATTCTTTCGGGGTGTAGCGTAGCCCGGTTATCGCGCCTGCTTTGGGAGCAGGAGGCCGCAGGTTCGAATCCTGCCACCCCGACAATCAAACTTTTCCATTTAAGTTTTAAAACAAAAATGGGTGCATAGCTCAGCTGGATAGAGCACCTGCCTTCTAAGCAGGCGGTCGAAGGTTCGAATCCTTCTGCGCTCACGGTAAAGGACAAGTCTATTTTTTTAGACTTGTCCTTTTTTTTTAAACCTTGCGAAGCCCTGTGAATACTAGCAATGCTAATCAGCGATGGGTTTATATCTGCGGTTCGAACTTTTTTATTTTCAAATTGAAAATTATTTGGAAATATCGAACCAATTATTCGTCTTTTAGTGTCAATATCGCCTTTAATATATTGATTGTCAATATTTTCTGTTTTACTTATTGCTTTTTTATACAGTTCTAAAACTTCATTTTGGTTGGTTGCCTCTGTTTCCTTTTCTTTTAATTCTGCATAGATATTTTCATATCTAGTTTTAGCAATTTGGTATTCTTCTTTGTCCATATCTCCATCAATATAAATATCTTGTAGCCTTTCTATTTTAGCTTCAATATTTTTTACATTTTCATAGTGTTTTGCTCCGAGCTGTTTTTTTTCTCTTTCGCTATAAAGGGCTTCCTGTAGCATATTTTCGAATAATACTTTTGCAGGAGTATTCAAGGAGAGGGTTTTTAAATAATCATAAATCCAAAAATTGGCGTCTTCAAGGTGATATCGTCCATTGCACGGGCTAATACAATGATAATAGGAATAGTATTTTGAACGGCCTTTAGAAGTGCTTCCTGTGAGTGGGTTATTGCATTTGGGACATATTAGAAAACCTTTAAGAGGAAAATTTTCGTTTACTTTTTTGTGATTTGTATGGTGTTTTCCTCTTCTGTTGTTTAGGACGTTTTGAACCTTTTCAAAAAGTGCTTTGGTAATTAAAGGCTCATGAATTCCTGCTACAACACATTCCTTTTCGTCTTTGTATGCTTTAATAGGCACACCGCCATAATAAATGGGATTTCTTAATAAATTAGAAAATGGGGTTTTGCTAATTTTTAACCCTTTTTTCCTCAGTTTGTTCATCACTTCAATTTGGTTATACAAACCAGTACTTATTAACTCAAAGGCTTCCTGAATTAATTTAGCATCATTGCCTGGAACTAATAGCGGTTTTTTAGCGCTGTCTTTTCCGTTTTCATAACCTTTAGGGGCACTTCCGACATATCTTCCTTCTTTAAAGGCCCTTCTCATTCCTGAGATGACATTTAGGGAACGGCGGTGGTTCTCAACTTGAGGAATTGACAGATAAACAGCAAGCATTAATCCTTGTTCAGGTATCGACAAATCTAAGGGTTGTTCAATCGCATTAACCTCAATAGCCAATTCGTTGAATGTCGAAATCATTTGGTATGATTCTCCGGTGTTACGAGAAAATCGGTCCCATTTGATGAATATGAGTTGATGAACTTCTTTTCTGTTTTTCTTGCAATAATCCAATAGTTTTTTGAACTCTGGACGATTAAACGTTTTTGCAGAATAATCTTCTCGGAATATCTCCAATATGTTTAGATTATTTGTTTGGCAATAATTGATTAATTTTTGCTCTTGGTCCCGAAGTGAATAACCTCTGCCAGCTTGCTCATCTGTAGATACCCTAACGTACAGAATTACGTTTTTCATCTGCTTTTTCTTTTAATAAATTTTTAATCGTAACCTCTACAAAAACGTTTAATAGTTTTAAGATTTCTGTTACTTCTTCGTCGGTGTATTTATACTTTTTGTATTTGTTTAAAATTTGTTTTGCTTTTTCAAATTCCATGATTACCTTCAAGGTCTTCAAGATGCTTTTCTAGCATGTTAATTGACTTTTGGTAGTGAAGTGCTAATTGGCTATTAGGACTATATTTTTTGTGTAACTGTTTTATTTATAATTAAATGTTTGTCGTTTCGGAATATTACCTCCGCTTTTTCATATTGATTGAGACCCAAAAGCTTTTTGATTTCTTTTGCCTTTTCCTCTTTTACTTCTTTCTCAAAAGAACTTTTTATCGTTAGTGTTCCACTGTGACCTCTGCTAATGTTTATTTCCTTGTAATCATCACTCTTTAGTATTTCCAACAATTTTTTCTCTTTACTATCGAATAATTCAAAATCAACGCAATATTTAAAGTAGTCGTCATTGGTGAAAATAAACTCAAAGAAAGGACGAATAGGCAGATTAAAAACTATCTCTTTATTGAGTGTGTTTACTAAATCATCAGCAAATCCTAAGTTATCAATTTCGGCTTGTATTTCTGGCAATTTCATATCAAAGCTTATTTCGTCAGAACCTACCTTCTTTTTGATGAGGACTATAGGATTTATGTTATACAAAATCACCGCTGCAAAGGCGCTCCCAAATCGATTCATAAATGGTTGAAATTCCTTAGGAAATTTAGCAAGACAGTTGTCTAATTTTTCAGGAGTAACCTCGTTAAAAATATCTTCCATGATTTCATTGGACTCATCCATAGGCAACATCAATTTTTTTTGCGCTTTCATTTGTTCTTTGAAACTCTCTTCCGGAATCTGCGCAAAACTATCTTTGCCAATATTATAAACACTTTTGTCTAAGTAGTTTTTTAGTTGTTTAATAGTTTTCAAGTCGACATTAAAGTTTCTTAGTTCTTTTACCATCAATAACCACAGCATGTCAAATGCATTTAGGTGGAGCCATTTTTTTACAACCTTACTTTTCACGTCGCTTGTATTTGCAGCTTCAATTATATACGGTTCATAATCAATCAGGCCTTCTTTTTTCCAATGGAAAAATGATTTTCTACTGATTTTTAGGACAGATACCTTCACCTTGTGCTCGATTAGTTTAGGTAATAATAAAATTAGCGACATAGTATTTCTGTTAAAACGTCTAACAAAGGTAACATTATTTTTTATAAATTTGTATTCTAAAAAAAAATATATGTTGAAAGAAGAAAAAAAATGCAAAAACCCCGACTGCGAGTCGGTCATACCGTTCTTTGAAAATCCAAAGAAATTTTACTGTGATTCAAAGTGTAAAAGCCGATATCATTATCTAAAAGATCTCGATGAAAATGCGGAATTTATTTT
>CANGTL010000054.1 GCA_947456815.1 Flavobacteriaceae bacterium | reverse complement strand
GTAATAATGGCTACTTTTCCTTCGAGTAATTTCATTTTAGTTCTATTTTTTAGGAGCTATTCCTGCTATTCACTGCAATCTTTTGCTTGAAAAAAGCAAAAGGATTTTCGTTTCTATCAGGGCTATTAAACGTCGGTCAAATATAACACTATTTGTGGTTTGAAAAAATTCTGATTTTTATTTAAACGATTCTCAGAAAAATTGTTCTGATAAAATTACTTACTTTTCGCCCATGAATAATGATGCCGCTAATTTCCAAATGATTTATAATCAATACAGTGTATTGGTCTATAATGTGGCATTGCAATATTTGCAAAACATCGAAGACGCGGAAGAAATTACACAAGACGTTTTTATTCAAGTCCATTCCGGCATTGATAAATTCGACCAAAGATCTTCTCTAAAAACATGGATTTATAGAATCACAATCAACAAAAGTCTCGATTTCATCAAACACAAAAACAGTAAAAAACGATTTTTTATTTTCGGAAGTAAGAGTCAAAACGAAAATGAATACATAAACGCAACGCATTTTGAACATCCTGGAATTCTTCTGGAAAACAAAGAAAAAGCAGCAGTGCTATACGGAGTAATTAACGAATTGACGGAAAATCAAAAAACAGCCTTTATACTTTCAAAGATTGATGGATTATCCAATCCAGAGATTTCAGAGATTATGCAAATCAGCATTTCGTCTGTAGAATCGCTTATTTTTAGGGCAAAATCTACTCTAAAAGAAAAATTAGCAATAAAGTTTGAAGAATACCGCAAGAAAAAATAATTTAACTCGTCTATACCTGCATGGAACAAGAAAACTGGATCAACGAAATACTCGACAGCACTAACGGTCTAACTTCCACTCTGCCTGATGCAAAATTGTTTTCTAAAATTCAAAACAGTATTGAATCTCAGAAAAAACTAGCGCCTCAGTGGGTTTGGTTGGCGGCTGCTAGCATTGTTATCTTAGTTACTCTTAATGTCGCATTTGTCTTGTCAAAAAATTCTTCTGAAGAAAAAACAGAACAAGTCGCTTCATCTATATCAAGATCCAATCAACTGTATTAATCATGGATAAAATCAAAGTTTTAACTTTTGCGGTCATTGCACTTTTATTACTGAACTTCGGAACATTGGGGTTTCTGCTTATAACTGGTGCAAAACAAGAAGGTCGACCACCGCGGCACAACCCAAAACAAATTATTATCGAAAAACTGAATTTAGATGCCACACAACAAGAAGCTTATCAGAAGCTAATTGACTGGCACCGCTCAACTATTGATAGCCTTGATCAACAAATTAGAGAAACAAAGAATAAATTGTATTCACAATTGGCGCAAAACAAAGTCGATACCAAAGTAAAAGACAGTCTAATTTTAGTGTTGGCAAATGATCAAAAGCGCATAGAACAAACGCACTTCAAACATTTTCAAGACATCAAAAATATTTGCAAACCCGAACAATTGATTAAGTTCAAAAGTCTAACAGAAGAACTTTCTCGAATTTTCGGAAAACCACCGAAACCAAGACATGAATAAGAAAAAGTATTATCTCTTGATTGTCATTTGCTTTTTTATTCAGGCAACTTATGCTCAGGAGAAGAAAGATTCTTTGGTCATGCAAATCCATTTAAATTATGGGAAAAGTCGACTTGAACTTCAAAAAAAGTACATTTCAAATTCTGATACTCTAGAAATAGAAACTTTAAAATTCTATATTTCTAATATCGAAGTTATGTATACAGATAACACAGTCAAAAAAAGCAAAGTCAACTATCATTTGGTTGATATTAAAAATCCAAATTCACTTGCCATACCTATTGATGCAAAGCAAAACAAGCTTATTAATAAAGTTAGTTTCTACATTGGAATTGATAGTACCGCTAGCGTTTCCGGTGCATTGGGTGGCGATTTAGATCCGTCAAAAGGCATGTATTGGGCTTGGCAAAGCGGCTATATCAATATGAAGATTGAAGGAAAAAGCAACAGTTGTAAAACGCGAAAAAATCAATTTCAATTTCATTTGGGTGGCTATTTGAAACCCAACTATGCCTTAAGGAAAATTGAAATTCCAATTCAAAAAAAACAAATTCCAAATGGAGTAATAAATATCATTGCGGATATAGGGAATTTGTTTTCTGAAATATCTTTAAAGGAAACTAATTCTATCATGATTCCTGGAAAAGCTGCTATGCAAATTGCTGATTTGTCTGCGAAAATATTTTCAGTTAAATGAAAAAGTTAATAGTCCCATTGGTTTTTGGAATTTCAATAATTGGAATTTATGCTTTTTCAAAAAGCCACTTAAATCCTATTTACTTCGAAGTACCTAAAGGTTGGCCTAAGCCGCAATATGATTTTAAGAAGAACCCGTTAAGTGAAGAAGGTTTTCAATTAGGACGAAAATTATTCTACGATCCAATTTTGTCTCGTGACAATACAATTTCATGCACCAGTTGTCATTTGCAAGCCACGGGATTTACGCATGTAGACCACGATTTAAGTCACGGAATAGATGGGAAAATTGGGACAAGAAATTCACTTGCTTTAATAAACTTAGCATGGTCGAAAGATTTTATGTGGGATGGCGGCGTTAATAATCTAGAAGTGCAACCGCTCAATCCGATTACAAGTCCACTTGAAATGGATGAAACCTTAGAACATGTAGTACAAAAACTGCAAGAAACGGCTCATTATCCAGAACTTTTTAAAAAAGCATTTGGAACCTCAAAAATTACCGGGCAATTAACCTTAAAAGCGTTAACACAATTTGTGGTAATGCTGCAATCTTCAAATTCTAAATATGACAAAGTGGTTCGAAAAGAAATGGTATTCACTGAGCAAGAGCAGAAAGGTTACGACTTGTTTAAGAACCATTGCGCTTCATGCCATCGAGAACCTTTATTTTCAAGCGATAAGTTTGAATACAATGGTTTGCCCGTCGATCCTACTTTAAATGATTTTGGCAGAATGAAAATGACACTACGAAAAGAAGATTCACTTCGTTTTAAAGTGCCGACTTTGAGAAACATTCAGTTCACTTTTCCTTATATGCATGACGGTCGATTCAAAACTTTGACAGAAGTTGTCAAGCACTATAATGGCCTATCAAGGAATAAATTGCTGCCTAAAGAATTAGTGGAACCGATGAATTTGTCAGATAATGATCGCGTTGATATCGTCGCATTTCTAAAAACATTGACTGATACGGAATTTTTATTTAACCCACGATTTTCTTACTCAAAAAATTAATCTTAATATAACGCAAGAATAATACAGAAGCATCGTCTATAACCAAAATCAGTTTCCAATTATGAAAAAAATCCTTACCACACTTACAATTCTTATAAGTTTCTTCGCAGTCTCGCAAGACTTATACGACATCAACACCATTCAAGATATTCGAATTGTATTTGCAGAAAGCAATTGGGATGCCTTATTAGACGCGCAAGCCAGCACAACAGAAGATTATATTTCTGCGCAATCCGTTACCATCAACGGTGTTGTTTTTAATAATGTCGGTGTGAAATATAAAGGAAACAGCACATACAACGCCAATCGTGTAAAAAATCCTTTCCATATCGAATTAGATACCTACGTTAATCAAGATTATCAAGGTTATACGGATATCAAATTGAGTAATGTTTATTTCGATCCTACTTTTGTCCGAGAAACGCTCTCCTACTCGATTCTTCGACAATACATGCATGCGCCATTGTCTAATTATGCAAATGTATATGTGAATGGGACTTTGATGGGATTGTACGTTAGTTCCGAATCTATTTCGAAGAAATTCGTAGACAATCATTTCTATTCGAACAACAATGCTTTCTTTAAATGTAATCCGATTGGAGGCGCTGGACCTGGTAGTTCAAGCTATCCAAATCTCGCCTATTTGGGAACCAACATTACGAGTTATCAAACTGCCTATGAAATGAATTCTACCGCAGGTTGGGAAGATTTAGTAACCCTAACTAACACCTTATCCAATGACATTACCAATATCGAATCTATTTTAGATGTAGATCGCGCATTGTGGATGTTGGCTTTTGATAATGTTTTGGTAAACATAGACAGTTATATCGGCACTTTCAAACAAAATTATTATTTGTATAAAGATGACAATGGTCGATTTAACTCAATTGTTTGGGATTTGAATATGTCCTTTGGTGTTTTTACGCAAACTGGAACGATTAGCTTAGGCAACACAACCGCGAAGAAACAAATGACTCATTTATTGCATGCCAACGATGCCGCATGGCCATTGGTACAGAAACTATTGGCAGTTCCGAAGTATAAAAGAATGTACTTGGCCCATTGCAGAACTATTTTTCAAGAAAATTTTTCAAACGATAGCTATTATGCTACCGCTCAATCATATCAAACGCTTATTGCGCCATCAGTTCAAGCCGACACAAATAAATTTTATAGCTACGCTCAATTTCAAAGTAATTTAACTGTAGATAATACTGGTGGTATGAATCCCGCGCCAGGAATCAAAAATTTAATGGATGGTCGTTACACGTATTTATCGAATTTAACCGATTTTACCAACACAAGACCAATAATTACTGCCGTTGCGCCGGTCATTGAAACGCCATTAATTAATAGTGATGTTTTTATAACTGCTAACGTGATTAATACCAACACAAATGGTGTCTTTTTAGGACATCGGGCGAATGAAAAACTTGCCTTTATCAAAACTCAGATGTTAGACGACGGTTTACATGGTGATGGTGCTGCTGGAGATAACGTTTATGGTGCCAGCATCAATGTAAGTAATGTCTTTATGCAATATTATGTATATGCTGAGAATAATAATGTTGGCCAATTCTCACCGGAGCGTGCCGAACATGAATTCTATAGTTTGAATGCGAGCTATCCAACAATCAGTCCTGGAGATTTAGGGGTGAATGAAATCATGGCGCAAAACACGGCGACTGTTGCAGACGCAAACGGAGAATACGAAGATTGGATTGAATTGCATAACAATACCAATACAACTTTAAGTTTAGACAATTTATTTATGACTGATACCGAAACCAATCTAATCAAATGGCAAATCCCAACCGGTACGACGATTGAACCCAATGGCTATTTGACAATATGGGCAGACGAAGATGGAACCCAAGAAGGGTTGCATGCCAGTTTTAAATTATCCGCGAGTGGCGAAAGTGTCATCTTAGCTTATGCCAATGGAACAATCATCGAGACCGTAAATTATGGTGCTCAGACCGCTGATTTAGGCTATGCTAGAATTCCAAATGGAACTGGAGCATTTGTTATTCAATCACCAACTTTTAATTTTAATAATGAAAGTTTAGCGGCTTCAGCGTTTGACTTCGATCAAAACTTAACTGTATTTCCGAATCCAACGAATGGGAATTTGAACATACAAAATAAACAATATCCCATAGAAACTTTGGCTATTTACAATTTGCAAGGACAAATACTTTATAAAAATTCTTACCAAAACCAGAATCAAATTTCAGTTGATATTTCATCCTTTTCCAAAGGGATTTATATGATCATGATCAATAACAGACAACCTCTTAAAATCATAAAAGACTAACCATGAAAAATCTATTTACTTTCGCTGCTCTACTTACAGGTGCTCTTTCGTTTGCCCAAACCAACCCTGCTATAACAGGATGGTTACAAAACACCACTGGAATTACGGGACGACATTATGTTGCTGGAAATTCCACGCCAATTGTTGATGCGGTACTGGCTAATGTGCAAACTGTACGATATGATGACAATTATGTTTATGTTGCGGCGACTGGAATTCCTGCATACATTACCGGTCCTTTTCAAGACGGAAATCCATCATTAGCGACAGCTCAAAATAGGATTTTTAGAATTACATTAAATCCGACGCAAAATACTGGGACTGGTGTCGCAACTACTGGCGGAAATATTGGCATATTCAAGAATGGAGTCGCTTTATTCGATTACCGTGATGGTGTGGCGTGGAGTTCAACTACAAACGCATTGTGTGGTGGACCAGGAAATCCACCATGTGCTGGCGGACCGGGCGCTACGCAGGCATGGAATAGAGATGCAATTCCTGCGGAAAAAGCAGGTTTTGATTGCGCTAAAGCACACCCAGCTATGGGAAATTACCACCATCACCAAAACCCTAGCGCATTCAATTTAGATTTGACAGTGATTTCAAATGTATGTGATACCTATCCTTCCGATGGTTTGTACGTGATTAACCCTTCACAACATTCCCCTCTGTTAGGATTTGCATATGATGGTTTTCCAATTTATGGCGCTTATGCCTATACAAATACTGATGGGACGGGCGAAATAGCACGAATGAAATCTAGCTATCAGTTGCGAACTAATACTACAAGACAAAATGGGCCTGCGATTAATCAAGTTGTTGGAACACAGACAATATTTAATGGCTATTTTAGAGAAGATTACGAATATGTCGCGCATAATGATGACCCAACCTATTTGGATATTCACAATGGTAGAGTTTGTAATACGCCCGAATATCCTGTTTCGCTATATCCGAATGGAATCTACTGCTATTTTGCAACCGTCGATGCCAACCATAACTCTGCATATCCATATGTAGTCGGTCCAACTTTTTATGGAAATAAGTCAGCGACCACTGGAGGTACAGTCACAACCGTTCCTGCCGGAGCAACAACATACACACCGACTTTGTCGGCTGCCTCATTCAATAATTCAGATTTTAAAGTAGTTATTGCGCCAAATCCAGCGCAAGAGTTTATTGCCATTC
This sequence comes from Flavobacteriaceae bacterium, assembly GCA_947456815.1. GTDB lineage: Bacteria > Bacteroidota > Bacteroidia > Flavobacteriales > Flavobacteriaceae > Flavobacterium. Next base: position 9,998 of record CANGTL010000054.1, on the reverse strand, counting down.
AATGTCAAATGGCAGAACAAGATATGACTGTCGAGTTGATTGACGAATTGGGTAAAATCATCAAAACGGTTAAAATTCTTCAGGGAAGTACATTGAGTATTATCGATACCGATACGGTTTATAATGGAATCTATTTTGTTCGAATTACCAATCAAACAGATTCTAGCGTATTTAAAGTCATAATTGAAAAATAAGTAAAATACAAATCAAAATAAAGATCCTTTTACTAAGAACCAGTAACTAAAATATTAATGAGAAAAATAATCCTACTTTTTTCTATTTGTAATGCAACTACAAGAGCAAACTGTTGGTTTAGTGCAGCACGATTCAGGAACTCTTGACAAAGGCTTTGTTTTGTTTGCTCAGGGATACCTTGCACCATTAATTATTTAGTTGATAATTGCGGAAAACTCGTAAATACTTGGTCAAGAACTAATAGACCTTGACAATCGTGTTATCTTTTGCAAGATAAAACACTACTTCGCTTAGGAAATACTAATAACACCATCTATAGTGATGGTGGAAAAGGTGGAATCATCCAAAAAGCTAATTGGAATGGAACAGTAAAATCTAGTAATACTATTTCTAGTACTTCAGAATGTAAATATCACGTTATTAACGCATTACCAAACAGAAATGTACCTGAATAGTTTGGGAATCAAAAACTAATGCAGAAGCCATTGCGCAGGGTAGAAATCCATCGCTAACTATAACAATAGTAACAAGAACAACGGTTTGGAGTGAGAAAATTATTAAAATTTAACCTGTTGGAGCAACAGAATACCGCAATTGATTGCGGATCAATAGGTTACTGGTTTGAATCTAGTCGAGATCACAACAACAAAGAAAGCTCCTGATTGATTGGGAGCTTTTTTATTTTTTATGCCATTTCAAAATCGTTACTTTACGACAATGGGAAACTACACGCTTGATGTCAAATTTGATAAAATCACCTACACTGCCGATGCACTGAATTTGCAGGAGTTCGAGCGTTGTCTATTTAGGAATTGCGATTTTAGTTCTTGTAATTTCATCGGTGTCACTTTCATTGATTGTAGGTTTTACCAGTGTAATTTTGATGGTGCGAAAATCAATCATGTCGCCTTACGGACAGTCAATTTTGAACATTGCCAAATCAAAGAAGTCAACTTTTCGATGTGTGATAAACTTATTTTTGACATTTCTTTCTCGGACTGCATTTTAGACTTTTCAAAGTTTTATACCTTAAAAATTAAAGGAACTGCATTTACCAACTGTAGTTTGATTGCAGTTGATTTTATGAATACAGACTTAACGGAAGTTGTATTTGACCACTGTGATTTATATCGAAGTGAATTTAACAAAGCCATCGCCAACAAAGCGGATTTTAGAACCAGCTATAATTACACCATCGACCCAGAAAAAACGAAAATAAAGAAAGCGGTATTTTCCTTTCCTGAAGTTAAGGGATTATTGTTCAAACACGATTTGATCATCAAATAATGGCGCCGTCTTCCATCGTAATGATGCGATGCGTTCGTTGTGCAAAGTCGTTGTCATGGGTAACAATCAGCAAAGTTTGATTTTTTTCTTCCGCCAATTTATTGAAAATATCAAAAACTAAATCACTGTTTTTCTTGTCTAGATTTCCGGTTGGCTCATCTCCCATAATTATCAACGGATCATTAATTAAAGCGCGCGCAATGGCAACTCTTTGTTTTTGTCCACCGCTTAGTTGATTTGGCATTTTAAGTGCCTGATCTTGCATATCAAGGGTTCTTAGGTGTTCCATCGCTCGATGTTCTATCTCTTTAGCTGGTAGTTTTCCTAATTTTAGACCAGGAAGAATCACATTTTTTAATACACTATATTCTGATAAAAGATAATGAAACTGGAAAACAAATCCGATTTTTTCATTTCTAATTCTAGCTAATTCAACATCCGTTTGACCGGTAACCAATTGGTTATGAATATAGATTTCTCCTTCATAATCGGTATCCATAGTAGACAGTAAGTACAATAAAGTAGACTTCCCGCAGCCAGATTTTCCAACTATGGACACAAATTCACCATGATTAATAGTCAAATTAATCTGCTTCAACACCTGAAATTGAATCGGGTCGTAAAAGTATTTGGTCAAACCTTTGGTGGCAATTACTTGATCATTCATATTACTTACCTCTAATGATTTCAACTGGATCGATCTTACTTGCTTTCAAAGCAGGAAATAGCCCAGCAATGGCGGTTGTGAAAAGCGCAAACGAAATTCCAATGATGTAAAACATCGGATCGTAATTAATAGGATACGTCTTTACAGTTGGCAATGCAGCCGTTTCAAAAGGAATCACATCAATGATTGAAGTGAAAATATATCCGAATATCAACCCAAAAAAGCCGCCAACTAAACCAATAATCAAAGACAAACTCACGAAAATCCATTTCACATCACTTCCAGAAAATCCGGTTGCTTTTAGAATGGCGATACTATCCATTTTCTCATAAATCATCATGTTTAGGATATTGTAGATGCCAAATCCGGCAACAATCAATAGCACAATGCCAACAGCATAAGAGATAATACTTCGCACCGAACTACCCGTTTCAAATTGCGAATTGGCGGTTTGATAATCGATGGCGTCGACATCAAAAGTAGCTCGCATTTCTTTGGCAACTATCGGAGCGGTCGTCATATCAAACAATTTGATTTGGATGTCGGTAATATAATTCGTGGGTTCTCCCAATAGTTTTTGTGCCGTATCTAGTGATGTATAAGAGGAAACATCATCGATTTCGGAGATGCCGATTTGCGAAATTCCTACAATTTTAAGAGAGGCTAAATTTCCTTTTGAAGTGGTAATCTTGATTACATCTCCTTTGACTTTTAGCATCTTATCTGCCAAGCCTTTCCCGATTATGATGCTGTTATTTCTAGACAAATCTGCTATTTCTCCGTCGATAATATAATCACTCAGCGCAAACAATTTTTCTTCTGCAGCGACGTCAATACCATTAATGATTCCAGATATTTCGATGGTTCCAGAATTGAAGAAGACTGGTGTCATGATTTTTGGAGCTACATCAATGACGCGTCTATCCTCTTTTAGTATTTTCAAGATAGATTTACAATTGTAAATTGATTTTCCGCGATCTTTCGGTTTGATGGAACTAATAAAATTCTCGTTGTTTTTGAATTGATCAGAAATATTGACCGCTTGATCTTTGGATGGTTTGATTTCGTTATACAACCGAATATGCGGCGTTCTGTTGAGCATCAAACCGTCCAATAAGTCATTCAAGCCATTCATAAAACTCACTAAAGAAATAAACATAGCAATTCCAAACGTCACGCCAATTGCAGCAACAATGGTTTGTTTGAGCCTTGCCCGAAGCAAGTGAAAAGCGATGTTTAAAATGAGTTTGAAGTTCATTATTCAGGTTGATATATAGTTGCACCACTTTGCAATCCTTGCAAAACTTCAACCTTTTGATAGTCGCTTAATCCAACGGTCACTTTGCGTTTTTTGTCGCTATCAATCAAAACCGAATCTCCAGGCAACAAGTAACTCTTTGGAATTGTTATCGTATTTTTTTTCGTTTGAATAATGATATTTGCTTCTGCAGTTAGATTGGGATATAGTTTGGGCGGATTTTTGACAAAGTGCGCTTCAATTTTGAACGTTCTGGAACGCTCGTCCATGATGGGATAAATCTTATCTATTATTGCTTCAAAAACCTGATTTCTGTAACTATCTAAAGTCACCATTACCTTTTGATCAATGGCTACGCGAACCATATCATTTTCATCGACGTCTAATTCAAGCAAAAAAGAATCCATTTCCCCAACGATGGCTAGCGGCGTTTGGGTTGTAATGAGCGTGCCATCTTTCACCAAAACGTCAAAAAGTTTTCCAGAAAAGGCACTTCTAATTTCGAAATCACCTAATGCTTTTTTGCTGATTTGTAAGGTGTTGGCATTTCGAATTTGCTCGTTATTCAATTGCGCTTTAAGTTGACTTAGTTGCTTTTTTGCTGATTCGTACGCTACTTTTGAACTCTTGTAGGCCAATTCAACACGCTCAAAATCGATTTCTGAAATTACTTGGTATTCTTTAATTCGCTTATTGCGATTGTAGATTGACTCGTCGAGCGCTAGCTTATCTTTTGCAGATTGCACTCTCAGCTCCATTTCAGCGATTTTATCTTGAATATAACGACTACTATTTAGGCTTAAATCGTAGACCAATTTTGAATTTGCTTCATTGAGTTTTGCTTTGTCGGAATCTAATTCAAAAAGGATTTGACCGCTAGTAATTTGCTGACCTACAATTACTTTTGTGCTTTTTAGTACTCCATTTACAGTAGAAAAAACGGTGTATTGCCCTATCGACTTCACGATGCCGGATGCATAAACGCTTTCTGTAATGTCACTCCTTTTTACTTGAAGTTCATTAGATTTTTTATGCGAGCAGGAAATAAAAATGGCAATTAAAAGAATTAAAAAACTTCGCATACTTAAGTGATTCAAATTGTACAATTATTCCTCTCAAATTTACGAATAAAGCTAGTGCAAATCATGATTAATTTCAATGGCGTTAATGTACGCTTAACATTTTATTGATAATAACAATATTTTAGAAAAAAATTCTATATTTGACCTAAGAAATTATTGCAAATTACTTGAAATACCACATCTAAGCAAATATGCAAAATAATATACCACATTATTTTAACTATTAGTTTTACAATTAAAAATGATCAGAAAATACCCTAATGAAGTTTTCAAAGAAATTAACTTTGAGACTGCAATGCAAAAGCGTTATGCTATCTCCAATAAAGGAAGGATAGCAAGTTTTATAGACAAACTTGAAGATGGAGACATCGTAAAAGGAGGTAGATCAGACGGTTATGTTACCTTTCGCTACAAAGAAAAAGTGGGAGAGGGCACGCGAAACAGATTGAAATTTGTTTACAAACTAGTTGCCGAGTACTTTATTCCCAAAACCTCTGAAGATCAATTGCATGTTATTCATTTAGATTTCAGTCGAGACAATGATGACTTTAAAAATCTGCGTTGGGTAAACTATGCAGAAAGACTAGCACATTACAAAAGAAGTCCAAAGGTAATTAGAGCCAAGCAGGACCTTTTAGAACACAACATCAAGTCTGATGGTCGTAAATTGAGTGTAACTACAGTAATTAGAATCAAAAAAATGTTGTTAAACCCAAAAGGAAATACACGTAAGTATGTAATTGCCAAACAATTTGGAATAAGTCACACACATCTTAACCGTATAATTTCAGGCGAAAATTGGGGACATATTATTGTTAAGTAACTACTGAATTTTTAACTCCATTTTGTAGTCATCCATAAAGAAATTGTTTCCAATTGGTAATTTTTCTTCGCCGACTATTTCAAATCCGACTTTTTTGTAAAAAGTCAGTGCTGGATTAAATTTATTGACGTTCAGTGAAATGTTGAGCGATGAATTTTCTTTTGCTTTTTCAACGACCGCATTTATCAATACCTTGCCTTGCCCTTTTCCTTGAGACTGAGGAAGAAGATATAACTTATGTAATCGTGTAACTTTTTGCTGAAGGTAATTATGTTCAAAAGAAGCAAATCCTATTGCTTTGCCTTGATCCTTTAAAAGCAGAAAATCTTGAACTTTGCTGATTATGCTGTCAGTCAACACGGCTTCTGAGTAAAACAAATCTAGCATGTACTTGATTTGGGATTGCGTTATTATGTTGCCATAAACAACTGGCCAAGTTTCGAATGCAATATTCTGGATAGAAACAACATCTTCCATCGAAGCTTCACAAATGCTAATCATTAGAGTTGTTTAACCATGAATACTTTCCTTTTTTCCGTAGTTTGCGATAATTGAAGCTTCAAAATCAAGCCATTCTCTCCAACGCTTTTCCACATCAATACCTTGTCCGTATTTTCGAGCATAAGTAATAAAAGTGGTGTAATGTGCCGCTTCACTTTCCATCAATTCACGATAGAACCTAGCTAATTCCTCATCCTGGATGTTCTCTGACAATACTTTAAATCGCTCACAACTTCTCGCTTCAATCATAGCAGAAAACAACATGCGCTCTACAAATCCAGAAACGCGGCTTCCAGTATTGCTTTTTTTCATGTATTGAGCTAGTTCACCCACGTATTCGTCTTTTCGTTCACGCGCTAATTTCAAACCGCGTTTCTTGATAATATTGTGAACCATTTGAAAATGTTCCATTTCTTCCTTAGCCAATTCCAGCATATCCGTAACTAAATCCGGATATTCAGAATTAATGGTGATAATTGTAATTGCATTAGAAGCTGCTTTTTGTTCACACCATGCATGATCGGATAGGATTTCTTCGATGTTTTTCTCCACAATATTTACCCATCTTGGGTCGGTTGGTAATTGCAATCTGAAAGTTGACATCTTGTTGAGTTATAAGTTGTACGTTGTATGTTCTAAGTTACTTGCCTTGTGTAAATAGTAGAAACCTACAACCTACAACCTATAACTTTTTTCTAAAAGACAAACATCGCGCGTTCTCCCATCATTTCATTGACTTCGTCGGCAACTTGTTCTATTACTTCTTCATTCGTATGATTCATCAAGACGCGGTCGATCATATCAACAACAGTTTCCATATCCTCTTCTAACAAACCGCGCGTTGTAATTGCCGGTGTTCCCACTCTAATTCCTGAAGTTACGAACGGTGATTTGTCATCGAATGGAACCATGTTTTTATTAACTGTTATTTCCGCTTTTACTAAAGCATTTTCCGCTTCTTTTCCTGTAATGCCTTTGTTTCTAAGGTCAATCAACATCATATGATTATCAGTTCCGCCTGAAATTAAGTTGTAGCCTCGTTTCATAAATGCCGCTGCCATTGCTTTGGCATTTTTTTGAACTTGCATCGAGTAATGGAAGAATTCATCCGAAAGACATTCTCCAAACGCTACTGCTTTTGCAGCGATGATATGCATTAATGGTCCACCTTGATTTCCAGGAAATACCGCCATATCCAAAAGATTAGACATCATTTTGATTTCTCCTTTTGGAGTGGTCAATCCCCATGGATTCTCAAAATCTTTCCCCATCAAAATCATCCCGCCTCTTGGTCCACGTAAAGTCTTATGTGTTGTAGTAGTCACAATATGACAATGCGGAATCGGATCATTCATCAAACCTTTGGCAATTAGACCTGCTGGATGTGAAATATCTGCAAGCAATAAGGCGCCAACGCTATCCGCAATTTGTCTAAATCTCGCAAAATCCATATCTCTGCAATAAGCTGAAGCACCTGCGACAATCATTTTAGGTTGTTCGCGCGTCGCTATTTCTTGAATCTTGTCGTAATCAAATTGGCCCGTTTCCTTTTCTACTCCGTAAAAAACTGGGTTGTACAAACGTCCAGAGAAGTTTACAGGAGAACCATGGGTTAAATGCCCACCGTGTGACAAATCGAAACCTAATATTTTGTCACCAGGTTTTAGACAAGCAAAGTAAACTGCAGTATTCGCTTGCGATCCCGAATGCGGCTGCACATTGGCATATTCTGCTCCAAACAATTCTTTGGCACGATCAATGGCTATTTCTTCTACAACATCCACCACTTCACAACCGCCATAATACCGTCTTCCTGGATAGCCTTCTGCATATTTATTGGTCAAACAAGATCCCGCAGCTTCCATCACTTGATCGCTGACAAAATTTTCTGAGGCAATAAGCTCTATTCCGTGAATTTGACGGTCTTGTTCTTCATTAATTAAATCGAAAATTGTAGTGTCGTGTCGCATTTTATATTTTTTCGTTAAAAACTTTCCAAAATTACAAAAACGGTTTGTTAAATTGACATATAATGATATATTTGATAACTGAATTTTCAACAATAAATCAACAGTAAATATGCCGATCAGCGCCAACAATCCCAAACGAAAATCTTGGTTAAACGTAGCACAAGATTCTGATTTTCCGATACAAAATATTCCTTTTGGTGTCTTCATTACCAAAGATGATGTCATTACTATTGGAACTAGAATTGGAGATTATGCGATCGACTTAGGAGCGTTGCAACAGTTAAATTACTTTGAAGGTATCGAACTTACCGACGATATGTTTATGCAAGACACCTTAAATGATTTTATTTCAGACGGGAAGAAAACATGGCGTTTGGTACGCAACAGAATTGCAGAAATTTTCGATGCAGTAAATCCCAAATTAAGAGACAACGAGGAACACAAAGAAATCGTTGTTTTCAAAGTAGAGGAAGTTGAAATGCAATTGCCTGTACTGATTGGAGATTACACCGATTTTTATTCCAGCAAAGAACATGCAACCAACGTGGGCACCATGTTCCGCGATCCTAATAATGCCTTATTGCCGAATTGGCTTCACATTCCGGTGGGTTATCATGGCAGAAGTTCAACGATAGTTCCGTCTGGAATTCCAGTGCATAGACCGATGGGACAAACGTTACCTAATGGCGAATCTACGCCCGTTTTTGGACCTTCACGTTCCATAGATTTTGAATTGGAAATGGGTTTTATTACTACTGACGCCAACATTATGGGCGAAAACATTCCCGTTCACGAAGCAGAAGATTACATTTTCGGAATGGTGTTGCTTAACGATTGGAGCGCGCGTGATATTCAAAAATGGGAATATGTGCCACTTGGACCTTTCCTCGCGAAGAACTTCGCCACGTCTATTTCTCCTTGGATTGTCACTATGGATGCCTTAGAACCGTTCAGAACCAAAGGACCAAAGCAAGATCCAACGCCACTACCCTATTTGCAACAAAAAGGAAAATACGCTTTTGATATCAATTTAGAAGTGCAAATTGAACCAGAAAATACAGAAGCCACGACTGTCTCCAACTCCAATTTTAAATATATGTATTGGTCGATGAGCCAACAATTAGCGCATCACACTTCCAACGGATGCCGCGTCAATTCTGGTGATATGATGGGTTCTGGAACTATTTCTGGACCAACACCCAATAGCTTCGGTTCGATGCTAGAACTCACCTGGAACGGCAAAAATCCAATCCTGATGAAAGACGGAAGTGAACGCAAATTTATCAACGACAATGACACCGTGATCATGAAAGGATTTTGCAAAAACAACGAAGTTCGTATTGGTTTTGGGGAGGTTTCAAGTAAACTTTTGCCACCGTTTGTAAGAAAATAATTTTCTAAAACTATTAGTTTTTTTGGCGTTCCCTCACGGGCGGGCTGTCCGCACTCGCTTTTTTGCACCACTGTGTTCAGCAAAAAGAGCTCACTCGAGGCGAAGCCGAACTGAGCGAAGCTAAACAACTGCTGCCATCCCTAACGCGGGTCTAGATTTTCGCACCCAATTCGGTTGCATCAATCGCGCTATGCGACACGTCGTACACCGACATGCCATTCTTAATCAGTAACAATTGCGGAGATTGATGAACCACTTTAAACTGTTCTGCTATAGCATTAGAAACATCGCGATGTTCTAGTAGATTTAAAAAGTACGGCGTTACTTTTCCTTCCAAATCGAATTCATTTTCAAATTGTTTCAATACCATTCTGCTGACGCTGCAACGGGTACTGTGTTTAAAAATGACTACAGGTTTTTCAGAAGAAAGCGAAATAATTTCATTCAACTGTCCCAAATCTTCCAACGGAGTCCAATTCATTTTCGCCGTTTTCTCTTCCTGATTTTCTGAACTCCCAAATATTGATGAAAATAGGCTCATTTTGTCGTGTTTTAAGTCAATTTGTCGCTTCTAAACCCTTGATTACAGACACTTTGTCGTAATTCTCGCGATGGAATAACAATTGACGATTGCGTGCCAAAGTTAACTATTAAAAACTAACAACTAAACCCAAATTACAATGAACATTAATAAGTTTACTATCAAATCACAAGAAGCGATTCAACAATCGCAACAGTTGGCGCAAAGCTTGGGCCATCAACAAATAGAAAACGAGCATATTTTTAAAGCTATTTTTGAAGTCGATGAAAATGTGGCTCCTT
>CANGTL010000053.1 GCA_947456815.1 Flavobacteriaceae bacterium | reverse complement strand
TATTTGTTTTTGTTTTTATATTTCTTTAAATAAGAAAAAAATGTAAATTTGGGAACTTTTTAACGATTAACTTTTATGGGAGCGACAGTAACAACTGCAAACAGTGAAGAAAAAATTTGGGGTGGCGGAAACGAACCGTTAGGAGCTAGTTATGGCAAATTAATGATGTGGTTTTTTATCGTATCGGATGCTTTGACTTTCTCGGGATTTTTGGCAGCCTATGGTTTTTCTAGATTTAAATTTATTGAGACTTGGCCTTTAGCTGAAGAAGTGTTTACTCACTTTCCTTTTATGCATGGTGTTGCGGCGCCAATGTATTATGTGGCATTAATGACGTTTATTCTGATTTTCTCTTCGGTGACGATGGTTTTAGCTGTTGATGCTGGACATCATATGAACAAAGCGAAAGTTGCTTTTTATATGTTCTTAACTATCATTGGAGGTTTAATATTCGTTGGTTCTCAAGCATGGGAGTGGAAGAATTTCATCCATGGAGAATACGGAGCAATTGAAACCAAAGGAGGAAGCTTATTGCAATTTGTGGATAACACTGGAAAGCGAGTGAAATTAGAAGATTTTGCGGTAACATTACCAGAAGAAAGAGAGCAATTGGATAGAAGTAAAGGCCGTTGGTTTATGTCAGAGCCAACTTTGCCAACGTATTCTGTTGCTGAAGTTCAGGCAGGATTCAAAGCGCATCCAGAAATATTGGTTCGAACAGAATCTATTTACAAAGATGATGCAGCGGCTAAAAAAGATCCGAAAATTGACCATACATTAACGAAGCACAAACACAAAACAATCTTAACAAGAGCGGAATCTGAAAGAAGATTAGAAAATGCGCATTTGGTTGTTGAAGGAGCTAACTTGGTAAGAAACGAATACGGAAGTAAATTATTTGCTGATTTCTTTTTCTTTATTACAGGTTTTCACGGTTTCCACGTATTTTCAGGTGTAATTATCAATGTTATTATTTTCCTTAATGTTCTTTTGGGGACTTATGAGAAGAGAAGAACATATGAAATGGTTGAAAAAGTTGGACTATATTGGCACTTTGTCGACTTGGTTTGGGTATTTGTATTCACCGTATTCTATCTTGTTTAATTTTTTTAAGTTATTATTATGTCACACGAACACGTATCTAATACAAAAAGAATTTGGTTTGTTTTTGGTTTGTTATCAGTTGTAACAACTGTTGAGGTAATTCTAGGTATATTGAAACCAGAGTCACTGCACATGACAGAACTTTTCGGAATGAATCTATTAAACTGGATATTCTATGCCTTAACGATTTTTAAAGCGTATTATATTGTTTGGGCGTTTATGCATATGGAGGGAGAAAGAGCAAGCCTTCGTTGGGCAGTTGTTGCTCCAGTGATATTCCTAGTTTTATATTTGCTTTTTATTCTATTGGTTGAAGCAGATTATGTCTTCGAAATATTCAAAACTTCTACTATTAAGTGGAATTTTTAACAAGATATTAATTCAATAAAAGGGTGCGCATTGCGCGCCTTTTTTTATTTTTGTAGACGATTAATCCATTGCGCTTAATGAAAAAAAACCTGGTCTTATTTATTCTTTTTATTTTTCCGATTGTTGCCTATTTGTTCTTTGCAACTGGAGTTAATAGTTTTATGTTTCTTCCGACGGTAACTCGAAGTGTTCCAGATTTGGCAAATTGGAAATCATTGAATGGTGAGACTGTGACACTGAATAAGAAAATTACGATTCTTGGTTTTACAGGAAATGAACTTGTAAAGAATAAAGGGAATTATTTCAATTTAAATCAGAAAATTTACAATAAGAATAGAGACTTTAAGGATTTTCAGTTTGTCATGGTAACTCCGGTTGGAACTGAAGATCAAGTAAGGGAAATTCTTCGTGGTCTGGATGATTTGACAGATACTTCTAAATGGCGGTTTGTTTTTGCTCCAACAAATGAAATTCAGGAGTTTTACAATGCCCTAAAACTAAAAGGGAAGCTAGATTCTCATTTTGGTACTCCTAATGTTTTCATTATCGATAAGAAAAGAAATCTTCGTGGAAGAAAAGATAAAGATGAATACAAAGAAGGATATGATGCCTCATCAAATCCTGATTTATATAATGAAATGACCGATGATGTAAAGGTGATTCTTGCCGAGTATCGTCTGGCGCTCAAGAAAAATAATGCAGATCGTCAAATTTAATCAAGTATCATAGTGTTAAAAAACAAGTCATACATTGGGATTTCATTTATTATACTGCTTTTCGGTATCTATGCCGTTCCAAAAATAATTTCTAGAATCAATAACGGAGAAATCGTCAAAGGAGATCGTTTAGACAATATCAATAATCATCAAACTTCTGAGCCAAAATTGATGAAAATTGGACCTGCGCCGAAATTTAAATTGACCGATCAAAACAACAAAGAAATTACAAATGCTGATTATAAAGGAAAAGTCTACGTGCTTGAGTTCTTTTTTACGTCTTGTCCGACAATCTGCCCAAAAATGAATAAAAACATGATTCTTATTCAGAATAAGTTTTTTGGCAATCCAAATTTTGGAATCGCATCAATTTCGATCGACCCTGAGCACGATACAGCTGCAGTATTGAAAGAACATGCTGAAATTCTTGGTGCCACTTTATCAAATTGGCATTTTCTTACAGGAGATAAAACGTATATTTACGATCTTGCCAACAAAGGTTTTAACTTGTATGCGGGCGAAAACAGTAAAGTTAATGGCGGATTTGAACATTCAGGTTTATTTGCGCTAATAGACAAAAACGGCGATATTCGCTGCAGAAGAGACGAATACGGAAATCCGATTTTATATTATGATGGCCTTGAAAAAAAGGGTGTTAGAGATATTCAACAAGACATAGCAATTTTATTAAGAGAGTAATGGAAAATAGTACCATAGAAACAAAGTACAATAAATATATTATCGCAGTTTCAATTTTGATTCCAGTGGTGGTTGCTGTTTTATTTAGTGTAAAGCTTAAAGATCTTGGATTTCAAGTGGAGCCGCTTTCTTTCTTGCCGCCAATTTACGCAGCAATCAACGGTCTAACAGCGGTTGTTCTTGTTTCAGCTGTGATTGCGATTAAAAATGGGAAAAGGAAACTACACGAACGATTAATGACCACTGCTATTGCTTTGTCGCTGGCATTCTTGGTAATGTATGTGGCGTATCATATGACTGCTGAATCCACTAAATTTGGTGGGGAAGGCGCAATTCAATTTATTTACTTCTTTATATTAATTTCTCATATTTTCTTATCTGTTGCAGTGATTCCATTGGTGCTCATTTCATACGTAAGAGCATTGGCAAAACAATTTGATAACCATAAGAGAATCGCAAAAATTACTTTCCCGATTTGGTTATATGTTGCGGTTACAGGCGTAATTGTCTATGTTATGATTTCTCCTTATTATGTTAATTAAAAAAGAGAATAGCGCCAAGAGACAACAGTCAAGACTTGTCATTAAAACTGTTTTCTTTTTTCTTGCATTGTTCTTCTTTTCACTTTCTGTGAATGCGCAATGTGCTATGTGTCGCGCTGCTTTAGAAGGTGAGGGAAATGCAACTAAAGCAGAAGCAGTAAATGATGGGATTGTCTATTTGATGCTGATTCCGTATATACTTGTTGCGCTGATTGGCTTTGCAGTATATCGAATTTATAGAAAGAAAAAAGCTTAGGTTACTTAAAGCCGTCTACTGCAATTGAAACGTCTCCGTTAACTTTTATAAAAGCAATAATCGCTTTATTTGTCAGTTGAATTTTTTGAAATTGAATGTCCTTTAGAGATCCATTTACGAATACTCCAGGCATTGGCGAATAATTCTTAAGATATTTTTGCATACTCGATTTGCCTTCGTCCAAGTTCGGAACAATGGAATAACGACAACTCTCCTGAATCTTTTTTAAGATATAACCCTGTGCCAACCAATTCGCGGTTTTGATTAAAGTACTTTTTGTATCTATTAAATAATCCAATTGATCAAAGTAGATTTCCTTGGTTGTGTCGTTGTACTGGGGAAATCCACTCAAATAGATAGTGCCATTTACACTCCCAAGAACGTCAAGTGCAATAATCATTTTTCCGTTCTTGTGCCACAGCGAAACATTTTGAACCTGTATTTTCTTGCTCCCAGACCCGAATTCTTGACCCGCAAAATTTTTTGTCATAATCTTCGAAGCATCAGTATAAGTGGAGACCGCAACGATATTTGCTGAAAAATGTTCTGGCATTTTTGAAACTGCTTTAAGAACTATTTTACTTCTATTAAACTGACTTAGTGGTTTTTGTCCAATAAGCGTTTCCATCGTACATTTCATGCCCATTTCAAAAGCAATGGTTTCCTTTTGTAATTTGGCGTCAGTGGTGTAAAGCTCAACTGGTACAACACGAAGCCAACTTTCATAGCTTTCACTCATTTGAAATGGAGTACATATTTTTTCCAATGCATCAAGGACATTAGGTTTGAAATCCATCGATTTTTCAATCGCGTCATCAATGCTTTTTTCCATTTTCTCCTTGAAGAAATGCAAAGCTGGATTGACTAAGTAGGTGATAGGCACTGATTTTCCTAATACAATTACACTTGGACTTTCATTCCAGTCGAGAGATCTAAATTGGGTTTTTGTGCTTAGTTTCCAGTTAGATAAATTCACTTCACTGAGTAAATTTATATTGCCATTAAACATAAATTCTTTGGTTGTATATAAATCAACTCCAAGTTTATTGGTGCCAATGCGGTACTTTACTTGCGCTTTTAAAGGCAAAAGGGTTTTTATTTTACCGTCGATATTATCGAGTTGAATAGGCGCTAGTTTCCAGATCTTTATTGCTACGTCATCGTCTTCGATATTAGAATCTTCGTAAATCAAACCTGTCAGTGTAGCATTGATTTTATTCTCAACATCTCTCAATTTGATTTGAATAGGCATATTGATATACGAAATAGCATTGTCATAAACCAAAGGCGAGGCATCATCTGGTTCCGGTCTGAGCGAAGCGATCTTCTGTGTGGTGCTGCAACCAAAGAAAAGAAAAGAAATTACTATAAGCAGAAAGGAAGTTCGAAAGACGCTCATTTTGTTCGTTTTATTGGGTGCGAAATTACTCAAATCGCACTAATTATTTGATGAAGTGTAACAAATATTATCGATACTTGTCTAATCGACTTCAGTTGATGAGAGAATCCAAATATCGTGAATATTGTCGCCAATGACGGATTGATTTTCATCAAAAGAATTTTTAAAAGGGTTTATAAATTAATTATGTGTGCTACCTTTGCAACACTTTCATTTGAAAAAAGCATGAAAAAAATTGTCGGGTTTTGTTTCTTTTTTACATTGATTCTTCAGACGAATTCTTTTGCCCAATCTAAGAAATGGACTTTAGAGGAATGTGTTCAGTATGCTTTAGAACATAATATTACAATCAAACAAACCGAGTTAGATTCAGAAATAAGCCAATTGGATAAGAGCACGGCAATTGGTAATTTTCTTCCAACCATCAATGCCAATGCCAGTCATTCATGGAATATTGGATTGAATCAAAATATTACTACGGGCTTGTTAGAAAACCAAACCACACAATTTACTTCTGCAGGGTTGAATGCGGGAATCGATATTTACAATGGTTTGCAAAATCAAAATCGATTTAGAAGAGCACAGCTTTCAATCATTGGTGCGCAATTTCAATTGTCGAAGATTAAGGATGATATTGCACTGAATGTTGCTAATGCCTATTTACAAATTCTTTTCAATATTGAAAATCTAAAAGTGCAGCAAGAGCAATTGGCCATTGATGAAAAACAACTAGCTAGAACAGAAGAACTAGTAAATGCTGGTTCGCTGCCAAGAGGAGATGTTTTAGATAGCAAGGCTACTGTTGCAAGTGACAAACAACGTGTGATTAATGCAGAAAATACGCTTTTGATTTCTAAGTTAAGTTTAGCGCAATTGCTTCAGTTAGAAAAATTTCAAGATTTTGATGTCGCTGAAGTAAAGAACGAAGCTAAGCAAAGTGAAGTCATGTTGCAAACTCCAGAAGCAATCTTAGCGAAAGCAAAAGAAAATAGAATGGAAGTTAAGATTGCCAAGAATAATGTTGCAATTGCAGAGAAAGATGTTAGGATTGCAAGAGGAGCGTATCAGCCGACAATTCAAGGGTTTTATAGTTTTAGTACTAGAGCTTCCTATGCCGATCGAATTACAGGAATTCAAGTAGATCAATTAAATCCTACCGCCCCAACGGGAGCTTTTGTGAATGTTGGAGGTACAAATTATGATGTCTTTCAACCCAATAGATCCTTTGTTTTTGGCAAAGCAGCACCAGTTTTTGATCAGTTTAGCGATAATAAAGGACATAATTTTGGAGTGCAAATGACAGTCCCAATTCTAAATGGTTTTTCAGCAAGAAATAATGTGGCAAGAAATAAGATTTCGTTGATTAAAAGCAAATTAGCATTGGATCAAAGCGAATTGGATTTAGAGCGAACCATCTTCACTGTTTACACCGATGCAAATGGCGCTTTGAAAGCTTATGAATCGGCAAAGCAAGCATTAGAAGCAAGGGAAAATGCCTATAATTATGCAAAGGAACGCTACGCAGTTGGAATGATGAATGCATTCGATTTTAACCAAGCGCAGAGCTTGTTTGTCAATGCGCAATCAGAAGTGCTTCGCACTAAATACGATTTCATATTTAGAACCAAGATTGTTGAATTCTATTTCGGGTTACCGATTATCAAATAAATTTAAGTCATGTCAAAAAAAACTACCTATTATTTAATTGGAGCTGCTGTAATTTTAGTGGGAACCTTATTGGTGCTTGCCAAAAAAGGGGTCATCGGAAATAAGGACACTAGCATAGAAGTTGAAATTGCAAAAGCCGATACGATGACCATTGTTGAGACAGTATCTGCCACAGGAAAAATTCAGCCTGAAATAGAAGTAAAAATATCTTCTGAAGTTTCAGGTGAAATTATAGCACTACCTGTAAAAGAAGGACAAGTGGTAAAAAAAGGGGATTTATTAGTAAAAATAAACCCTGATTTATATACATCAGGTTATAACAGAACGGTGGCTGGTTTATCCCAAACAAAAGCTGGTTTGAGTCAAGCGGATGCTAGCTTCAAAGAATCTAAAGCGAATTATGATAGAAGCAAGACTTTATTCGACAAAGGAATTATTTCTAAGTCGGAGTGGGATAAAGCTGTTGCTGCTTTTGAAAATGCTCAGGCGTCAAAAAAGTCCGCGTATTATAATGTACAAAGCGCATCTGCGACAGTAAATGAAGCAAAGGATAATTTAGGAAGAACAACGATTTACGCGCCAGCAGACGGAACAATCTCGATGTTAAATGTCGAGTTGGGGGAAAGAGTTTTAGGAACACAGCAAATGGCCGGAACGGAAATCTTGCGTGTGGCCAATTTGAATAATATGGAAGTTGAAGTAGATGTCAATGAAAACGACATCGTAAAAATCAATGTAGGTGATTCCGCTAAGGTAGAAGTTGATGCCTATCTTAAGAAGCAATTCAAGGGAATTGTCACCAGTATTTCCAATTCAGCAAGTACTACATTAACTGCAGATCAGGTGACTAACTTTAAGGTAAAGGTTAGAATTCTTAAAGAATCCTATCAAGATTTGTTGGCAGGAAAACCATTGAGTTATTCGCCATTTAGACCAGGGATGACTGCTACAGTAGACATTATTACCACAAGGAAGGAAAACGTAATGGGAGTGCCTATCAGTGCAGTGGTAGTAAAATCAGATACAACTGCGGTAAAGAAGTTAGAAGTCGAAGATCCGAATTCGGAAGAGAATAAAGTGAAACCGCACAGCGATAAGAAATATGAATGTGTGTTTGTGAAAGTTGGTAATAAGTCGAAAATTCGAATTATCAAAACAGGTATCCAAGACGACACCAACATAGAAGTGACAGAAGGTCTTAAAAAAGGGGATGTCATTATTGTTGGTCCATATACTACCGTTACCAAAGATTTAAATTCTGGAGATAAAGTCAAGATTGCTTCTGCAGGAACAACTGAATCTAAGAAATAATGTCATTAATTCTTAATATTGAAACGGCTACAAAGAATTGTTCTGTGTCTTTGTCCAACAATGGCAAGGTCATAAATTGTCGAGAGATTGCAGAACAGGGCTACTCACACGCTGAGAAGTTACATGTTTTTATTGAGGAGGTTATATTGGAAGCTCAAATGCAATTTGCTGATTTAAGTGCAATCGCGGTTAGCCAAGGACCTGGTTCGTATACCGGTTTGAGAATCGGAGTCTCAGCGGCTAAAGGATTGTGTTATGCCTTAAATATTCCGATGATTGCTTTGGATACGCTTTCCATACTCGCACACCAGATTCAAAAAAAGGATGGTCTGATTATTCCGATGATTGACGCGCGTCGTATGGAGGTTTACAGTGCTGTTTTTAATGCAGATTATCAAAAAGTAATCGAAACCCAAGCAGAAATTATCACAGAAGAATCTTTTAGTCAATTTGATGAAACCATATATTTTATTGGAGATTCCGCAGCAAAATGCAAAGAGGTACTAAAGCGACCTAATTGCATTTTTGTAGAAGATATAGTGTATCCGTCCTCCAAAGAAATGGCAAAATTGAGTTATGAAAAATATCAAAAAGATGATTTTGTAGATGTAGCTTATTTTGAACCGGCTTACCTAAAAGACTTCGTTGCGACTACACCAAAAAGTAAATCATAAGGTTGATAGAAAATCAATGATTTTTACTTTGTCAGAATCCTCACTGAACGAAACTTTACTTTCCTTTAAGAAAACTTCTATTTCTTGTTTTTTCTCGGGAAATAATTTGAATAGCTGTTTCTTATTTTCTGGAAATTCAATTATTCCTTTCTCGTTATTTTTGAAATAATAGGTGTTGTCCGACGCAGAGTAGCGCGCAGGCATGTCTTTTTCTAACGAAGTTTTAGCAATTCTACCGGAATGAAATGAAATGTTTTCTTTCATGAATAATATAAAACTCCCTTTCAGGTATAACTCAATTAAGTATCCATTGGTGTATTTTCCCGCACTGTTTGTGTAATCGATTAGGACGTATTTTTTGTTTAGCCCTTCGAAAGTAATTCTACTAAAATCCTTGATTTTATCTAAGATTAAAGTGTCATTTTTTGGCGTTATGAATTCAAACTCATCTTGGTAAACATTATATCGCATATAATATTTTTGCTTTACGTTTTCTACTTTAGCCAGACCAAATGATTTTTGCAAATAGGGTGTGCCTTGAATATCTGCATTTTGAACTTTTGGATTTCTGAAGATTTTACTCGCACCTTGTTTCATCATAATTGCATCAATATTTGCAAATTGCAAATCTACTTGCGCAAATGTCGAGGATACTAACGTTAGAATTAGAGCGGTCGTCATCAAGAGATTTTTCATAGGTAAAAATTTTATGTAAAAATTAATTCAATCCACTACTATTCATTTTGAAACTTGATTTGTGTTTCATCAAATGCACTTTTGCAATTTTCCAAAATAGTCGCGCAAACTTCTTTGTAGTCCTCGTTTCTTGTCCAAGCTTGCACAGACATAAAAATAACTGATTCTCCCAATTCTTTGACAAAGACTGATGGTTTCTCGTTTTGTAAAACTTTTGGAATTGCATTTACAACTTCCAAAATTACTGATTTGACCTCCTGTATGTTGGACTTGTAGGATACACGAATCGTCAGGTCAGTTCGTTGCAATGATTTTTCTGAAAAATTGACAATCTTACCGTTTGATAAAATTCCATTTGGAATAAATACAACTTCATTATTGAGCGTCAGCAACTGCGTTACAAATATTTGAATATCAATTACTTTTCCTGTCGAGCCTTGTGCTTCAATGGTGTCACCTAACTTAAATGGCTTAAAAAGTATAATTAATATACCTCCTGCAAAATTCGATAAAGATCCTTGCAAAGACAATCCAAGTGCCAATCCCGCGGTTCCAAGTATGGCAAGAAACGATGATGATTCAATACCTAATTTTGAGATAACGGCGACGAACAATACAATTCGTAGTCCCCAGAAGATGATGTCTGAAAGAAACTCAATCAAAGTGGGCTCGATTTCTCGTTTTACCATGATTTTTCGAGCCATCGAATTGATAAATCGAATGGACCAAATACCAATGATCAGAAGGATTAAAGCGGCAATTAATTTTGGAGAATAATCAATCAGGACTTTTGTAAAAGCCTCTGAATACTGATTGAATAGTGCAGCGTCGATAAGTAAGTTCATGTTTTTTGTAATAAAAAACCTTCTCAAATTAGAGAAGGTGATTCTTGTGCAAAAATAGTTTTTTTATGAATTAATCAGCGTCTTCTTCAACTCTATTTGTACTAGTTGCTTCTGGCTCCTTTGCATCATGTGAACCGTCATTTGAAAAAGAATTAATTTTTTCTTTGGCGGTTTCAATTGTTTCAGAAAGTTTGTCTTTTGCTTCTTCTGCAATCTCCTCTGCTTTTGCAATAATTGGAGCCGATTTTTCCTTAACGGTTTCAATTACTTCGCTAATGGTCTCTTCCGCTTTTTCAGAAAACTGGCCTGCTTTTTCTTTGGCTATTTCTGCATATTCTTCAGCTTTTTCTAGTAACGGTGCTGCACTTTCTTTTGCTTTTGCTAGTGTTTCATCAACAACGTGCTCTGCTTTTTCTGCCATGTCCTCGGCTGAATTCTTTGCTGATCCAAATAGATTTTTAAAAAATGATCCCAATCCCATGATATTTTAGTTTTTTGGTTAACTCTCAAATTTAGTAAAAAAACGGTTCAAAGAATCTTTATTGCTGTAATTCTTTCAAAATAGCTTTGAAGTTAGTGGAAGGTAGTTCACAAGTCTTGTTCTTGCAATGATAGAATAACGTTTCTCCATCGAAAAATCGACTTTTGAGGAAAGGCAAAGATGATTCCCGGTTTGTTCCGGCGACTATTAGATTTGGGAGATACGTCTTGTTGATTTCTTTGGCATATTTCCTTGCATTTTCACTGCAGAGTGCAAGTTCAGAAGATGCTTTACTATAGTTCAAAAATCCGTCGAGCCAATTAGAAAAGGCACTTGGATAGTCGATGCTTGGAACAATTTTGTAAGTCATTTTTTTTGCAATGTCTTCGTAGTGACGATGATCGAAATAAATGCTTAACGTATAAAGATTTTTTGCCATAATCGAGTTTGAAGCGGGAATCACATTGTCTTCTGTTTCGTAATTTGGAGTAATCAAGGGCTCGTCTTGGTCTGATTTGAAAGTAAATAAGTTCTGATAGCCGTCATAGAAGTGATCTAAGCAATAATCGGTTAGGTTTTTAGAATCTTGCAACCACTTTTCATCAAATGTAACTTGATAAAGTGAAATAAAGGCATCGATGACTGTGGCATAATCCTCCAAGAATCCATTGATTGTTGCTTTGGCATCCTTGTATGAATGCCATAGATTTCCTTCTTCCGACCATAGTTTTTCTACAATAAAGTTGGCATTTTTTAGTGCGATTTCAAGATGTTCAGGTGTTTGAAATGTTTTGTACGCATCGACAAAACCTTTTAGCATTATGGCATTCCAGGAAGTCAGGCATTTATCGTCGAGACGCGGTTTGCTTCGTTGCGCTCTAACTTCGTACAATAGTTTTTCCCAACCCTGTTTTTTATTAATTAATATGTCAACATCAATAGCGTTTTCTTTAGCAATTTGTGCAATTGACTTGCTTTGAATTAAGACATAGTTTTCGTGTTCCCAATGTCCAAAATCATTGATATTAAAAACAACGCAGAACAATTCAAAATCATCTTTCAAAACAGATTGCAATTCCTTTTTTGTCCAAACATAAAAAGCACCTTCTTCTAAATGTTGGTCGAAATTTAAACTGTCGGCATCGAGCGCACTATAGAATGCGCCTTCGGAAGTAAGCCATTCTTTGGTCACGAATTTCAAGGTTTTTTCAACTACTTCTTGGTACAATGGATTTTGCGTTCGTTTGAAAGCATTAGCATATAAAGACACAAGTTGACCATTGTCATAGAGCATTTTTTCAAAGTGGGGAACATGCCATTTCGCATCGACAGAATAGCGCGAAAATCCACCATCGATGGTGTCGAATAATCCGCCATAGGCCATTTTTGTGAGCGTTAAGTCAACGAAATCCAAAAGTTCACGGTCTTTATTTTGATGTCCGTAGCGCATCAGGAATGCATAATTGTTCGGCATCATAAATTTGGGTGTGCGAGCCATACCGCCAAAATCCCAATCGAAACTTTTTTTCAAGTTTTCGATTAATGGGACGATTACTTCTTGTGGAATTTCATCGCTAATACTTGGTGAAGGAACAATAGAAAGTTGATTTAGTCCAGTATGCAGTTTTTGCGCATACTCTTCTAATTTTTCAGGTTGTGTGAGAAATAATTCCTGTAATTGTTCTAAAGAATTGATCCATTCGGCTTTTCGGAAGTACGTTCCGCCCCAAACTGGACGTCCGTCGGGAAGTGTCACCACGTTCATGGGCCAACCGCCACGACCCGTCATAATTTGGATGGCTTTCATGTAGACTGCGTCTATGTCTGGTCGTTCTTCGCGATCTACTTTGATGTTAACGAAATAAGCGTTCATGGTCTGCGCGACTTCATCATCTTCAAAACTTTCGTGTTCCATAACGTGGCACCAATGGCAAGCTGAATATCCGATGCTAATAATGATGAGTCGGTTTTGGTTTTTTGCTTGCGCAAGACTATGAGTGTTCCAAGCTTTCCAATTCACGGGGTTGTTGGCATGTTGGAGTAGGTATGGACTGGTTTCTTTTGAAAGTTCGTTCATATTGATTGATGATTGGCGATTTTTGACTGACGAATTTAGAACCCAGTTGCCCTAGCCCCGATAGCAACGGAAATCCTTTGGTGCCGGTGTTCGGCGCTAAAGATTGCAGTGGATAGCGGGAAAGAGCTTCTAAAAAAAATTTAGCCGTTGATTGCTTCCACAATGATATCTTTATCGTTGAGCATGTCTTTGAGCATGTTCTCGATGCCGCTTTTCAGGGTGAAAGTCGATGAAGGACAGCCATTGCAAGCGCCTTGTAAAACTACTTTCACACGTTTTTCAGAATCGTCGTAAGAATCAAACAGGATGTTTCCGCCGTCGGCTGCTACTGCTGGTTTGACGTATTCTTCGAGAATGTTGATGATTTGCTGCGAGGTAGTATCTAATGAATCGAAATTTTCAATTTTTTGTTTTTCGATTTTTGGCGAAGCGACAACCAATTCTTCGTCGAGGACTGTGCCACCGTTTTCGATAAAAAGCTTAATAAATGATCGTAATTCTATGGTAATATCATTCCATTCATACGAATCGTATTTGCTGACGGAGATGTAGTTTTCGTCTATAAAAATTTCCTTGACGTATGGAAAACTAAAAAGTTCTTTCGACAGTGGAGAGGGTTTGGTTTCGTCTATATTTTTGAATTCCATGGCGGTTTTTGTCACCATTTTATTGACGACAAACTTCAGCGTGGATGGGTTTGGTGTCATTTCACCGTAGACTGTAACGGGTTGTTTTTTGGATTTATTTTCGTCGGCTTTTATAATGATTCCGCCATTGTTGACGAATTCTTCGATTTGTTCCGCAACATCATCTTGGACATCTTTCCATTCGACAATGTTATAACGTTCGATGGCAATAAAATTACCAGAGATGTAGACTGATTTTACAAAGGGCAAGTAGAACAATTGCTGCACCAACGGAGCATTTTTAGCTTCGTCGATGTTTTTGAATTCGAAGTTCTCATTTTGGGTAATAAAATCGGGAAATTCGAATTTTATGATGGCGGGATTTTGCGTCTCTTTGATTTTGATTTTTAGCATGATGGCGTATTTTCTGCAAATTTAACAAAGATATTTTCAGCATTTATTTATATTTGGCAATTAAGTATTATTTAACGTTTTGTTACCCATTGCTTCATGAATAAAAAATTACTCCTTGTATTTTTACTTTTCAGTTGTTTTGCGAAAGCGCAATTGATTGTAAATAATACGATAAAAACTCCGGCACAGCTCGTACAGAACGTCCTGGTTGATCCAAGTGTTGCACCAACAAATATTAAGTTTAATAGATCTTTACCTGCAGCAACGGCTGTTAGAGATCAAGCGGCGGAATTTAGTTCGAATTTTAATCCAACTGGTTTGGGATTAGACCGAGGGATTTTGTTAACAACAGGGAAAGCTACTGTAGCGTTAGGTCCTAATGCAAATGGTGGCGTTGAAGATGCAACTGCTATTCCTGTTACTGGTGATCCTGATTTAGCCTTATTGTCTGGTCAAAATATTAATAATGTTGCGCTGTTAGAATTTGATTTTGTGGCGACTGGTTTAATTTTGAATTTTGATTATGTATTTGCATCAGAAGAATATCCGGAATGGACGAGTTCTATTTTTAATGATGTATTTGGCTTCTTTTTGAGTGGTCCTGGTTTGGCTGGCCCATATTCAGGGGGAGCCATAAATATTGCTTTGATTCCAACTACTACTACCGCTAGTAATGTAGTATCTATTGCAAACGTAAATAATGGTATTGCAAATGCTGGTCCATGCCGAAACTGTTTGTATTATGTCAACAATACAATTGCCGCTACGCCACAGAATTTGAGTATTCAGTATGATGGTTTTACCGTCCCTTTGAGAGCAACCGCACCGTTAATTTGCGGACAAACATACCATATCAAATTAGCCATTGCTAATGCTGGGAGTCTTGGAGACAATTTATTTGATTCTGGCGTTTTTATTAAGAATTTTAGAATTCAACCACTTGTATTGCGTGATAATTTTGGGTTAGACAATAATCCCGGTGTTTGTTTTGGAGAGAATGTTACAATTTCTTCTGGGCTAACTCCAAGTGGGAATAATTATAAATGGTATCAAGACGGTGCTTTGTTGCCGCTTGAAACAGGTCCTAATTTAAATGTTACTGTCGCAGGCGTTTATACATTCGAAGAGTACACACCTGCTGGTTGTAGAATAGCTGTGGATGATATCACAATTGGATTTTTACCTCCTATTGGCGCAACTCCTCCGCTGGATTTAACGTTATGTACCTCTGCTCCTGGGCCTTATCAGTTTAATATAGACCAGACTAGTTTAATGACTTCTACATTAAATCCAGCAGATTTTATAATCACGTACTATAATACGAATGCTGGTAATGAAGCTACTAATGGCTCGGCTAGTGGTATTATTCCCGACACTGATTTGTCAACGTACACCATTGCAACTAGTAGTGCGACGATTTGGGTGCGTTTTGAGGATGTCAATACTGGATGTGTTTTAGTAGAATCGTTTGATCTTAATGTAATACCATCGCCTTCGGGAAGTATTTCGTTTGGGCCTAGTCCATACTGCAACAATCTTGCTACTCCTCAAGCAATTACAACGACCTCGTTGACGCCAGGGGGAGTTTTTTCTGTGACTCCTGCAGGTTTGGTAATTGATCCGGGGACAGGCGCGATCACTCCTTTCGGTAGTCCTGCGATTGTATACACAGTCAAGTACGAGATAGCAGCTACGGCTTCGTGTCCGTTTTACAGTACAACTACTTCAGTTACAGTGCAGGCTTGCAGTTGTACGGTAATCGCATCTTCGGCTTTAGAAGCACCTTGTATAAATTCGGCTATGACTCCAATTACCTATTCAACTATAGCTGGGATTACGGGAATTACGTTCACATCAGGATCTTTACCACCGGGCGTAAGTGGTAATTTGTTAGCAGGAGTCTATACAATATCGGGAACTCCAAATACATCAGGAACTTATATTTTTACTTATGAAGTAACTTCAGGAGGAATAGATACTTGCTTTGTAACAACGACAATAGATGTCTTACCACCTCCAAATGCGGGTGTTGACGGTTCGACAGTAGTTTGCGATGACAGCACTGCTGTAATAAATTTATTCAATTTAATTACCGGTGAGCAATCCGGGGGAACTTGGACAAGATTACCAGGTGGAACAGGAGGAATCTTTAATGCTGGAGCGGGTACTTTTACTCCAGCTGCAGGAGCTACTTCAAGTACATTTGAGTATAGAATAGCAGGAGTTGCGCCTTGTGTTGATGATTTTAGTATTGCCACGGTTACCATCAATGCGGCTCCTAATGCTGGAACAAACGGTAACACCACGGTTTGTGATACTGATGTTACGCAGATAAATTTATTTAATTTAATTACAGGTGAACAAGCTGGTGGGACATGGACAAGATTACCAGGGGGAACAGGCGGAACATTTAATGCAGCAGCAGGTACTTTTATTCCTGCGCCAGGTGCTACAACGAGCACTTTTCAGTATGAGGTTGCAGGTGTTGCTCCTTGTGGCAATGCCACTAGTGTTGCCACGGTGAATATTAATGCGCAGCCAGACGCAGGTGTTGACGGATCTACATTAGTTTGTGATGACAGCACTGCTGTGATAAATTTATTCAATTTGATCACTGGTGAGCAATCCGGGGGAACTTGGACAAGATTGCCTGGAGGATCAGGGGGAACCTTTAACGCTGCGGCGGGCACCTTTACTCCAGCAGCAGGAGCAATTACAAGTACATTTGAATATAGAATTACAGGAGTTCTACCTTGTATTGATGACTTTAGTATTGCTACAGTAAACATCAATACGCAACCAACTGCAGGAACAAACGGTAACACCACGGTTTGTGATACTGATATTACGCCAATTAATTTATTTAATTTAATTACAGGGGAACAAGCCGGTGGGACATGGACAAGATTACCAGGGGGAACAGGCGGAACATTTAATGCAGTAGCAGGTACTTTTATTCCTGCTCCAGGAGCTACAACGAGCAC
>CANGTL010000052.1 GCA_947456815.1 Flavobacteriaceae bacterium | reverse complement strand
TGTTTGTATAGCAGTTCATCATCAATAGTAATATTGTCTAAAATTTCATCTGATTGAAATAATCCACCATTGTAAGCAAAAATTTGGTGTTCTTCCTTTTGTGTAGCGGTAGTTTCAGTAAATGCTGGAAGCACTACCTTTGCACCTTTATTTAAGTCGTTAAAATAAATTTTGTAGCGGTCATAAAGTGAAATATTCATCCGCATTTCTTGCAACTGTCGCCATTCTTTATTTATTCTGAAAATTAGGTTGGTTGGCAACAAATTTCTGTCTTCGGCAAAGAAAATAAACAAAAAACGGTCTAATAATTTTTGAGATTTTTGGAATAATTCTAACGCATCAAATTCAGGATTTTGCTTTACTAAATCTTGGTGCAACTCCCTTTTGAAAAGCGAATAATCAGTATATAATTTTTTGGTAATATCTTTTTCTTGGCTTACCGATTGTTCTTTGAGCTTCTTGGGAACATCGTTGGTAATATTTTCAAAAGCCAAACACAAATACAGTAACTCAAATTCCTTTTCTGAAAGAGTGAAAAGATTGAACTCGATATATTCTGTTGCGTTGTCAATATAAAAACGCACTTTTTCAAAGTTAGACGTGATAACATACACGCAATCGGGTTGATTGTTTTTATATCCAAACGCCTGTACTTCAATTTTGTTTAAATCGGTCGTGTTTGTTCCTTTCAGTTCGATAACGGCTCTTACTTTGTCGTTTATCAGTATAGCACCATCGGCTTTTTTACTGTCTTTTACGTTTTTGTATTCCGTAGTAAGCGTGAAATTAGGCGTTGGGTTTTTGGTATATCCCAAAACATTTACAAACAAATCTATAAGGAACTCGCCTTGATATTGTTCTTCCTTACTGGAACGAATATTATCTTGAATGATTGTATTGTGAAAATGGTTTTTGAAAGCATTCCACCCATTGACCAATTTGTTTTTATCTTGGCTTTGTAATTGTTTGGCAACGACTGAATTTTGAAATAATGGCATTTTATATTAGTATGTAATTATAATTTCTAAATTTAGTGAAGAATAGTATTGTAAAAATCTATTCTATTTTTATTTTTTAACAGTTTACAAATTAGTTAAACATGTTTGCAAACACGCTCAAAACTATTTTAATAAGTTTGAATAATCCTCAGGAAGTTCGGCATCAATATCTCTTAAATATTTTTCTAATGCAGTCATAGTAGAATGCCCTGTAATAAGCATCAATTTACTTTTAGTTTCAAATTGGGAGCTACTTTTACGCATTTCTCTGTATAATTTAGTGATGAAAGTATGTCTGAAACTGTACATCCCATAATCTTTGTTCAGATTAAAATGTGTTTTCACAACTTCTTTAAATCGTTTTGAGAAATAGTCTCTTTTATTGTTTGGCTCTGTAATCCAATCTTGACCGAAACCAGTAGGAGTGAAAAGAAAACTATCGGGATTGTATTTTGACAAATCGGGTAAATCATCAATCAATATTTCAGGTATGATTTTGATTTTTACTGCCTTGTTTTTAGTCCTCAAATAAATCCTTTTGCCAATTAAATCGATGTCTTTAATCTTCAATTCACAAACTTCGATTGGTCTTAAAAAGTTATAAGACACAAATTTTATGAATAGTAAAAGTATTTTGTCGTTTTTTTCGAGAAAAGAATAAATGTCTTTTTGCATTTCAGAGGTATAAGTTTTATTTCGCTCTGGATTGGATTTTAAAACGTTTATTTTTTTAGCTATGTTGTCCGTTATTATTTCATTGTCCTCTAAAACTTGAAACAAGGAACTAAAGTCTGCTCTAGTATTATTTCTATTTCTAGCACTCGAATTAATCAGTACTTCATTCAAATAATCATTCATAACCTTTTTAGTTATGTGAGTTATTGGTTTGTTTTCATCTAATGACTTTCTGAATTTTCTAATTCTTAGTTCAAAGTTTTTATATGAAGTATCTCTAATAGTATTCTTCTTTAAGTTTAATGCAAATTCAAAAGCTTCTTTAATTGAAAGAGTTTCGGGGATTGCAATGTTTTCACTAGGTATTGCAATGGTTTTACTTGGGATTGCAATGTTTTCAGTAGGTATTGCAATGGTTTTACTTGGAATTGCAATGTTTTCTTTAGGAATTGCAATACTAGTATTTTTTCCTTTAGAAGTTTCGGATTGCTTTCTGTCGAGTAGTTCTTCAATATTATTAGTAATATTAGGATTGAAACCTCTTTCAAGTAAAAATTCAAGTGCAACACCCATTGCATTTAAGTAATCAATCCTTTCTTTTTTAGTTTTTAGCTTATTGACATTGCCTTTAATGTTAGGCATTCTTTTTAGTTTGCCAGTTTTTGCATCTCTAAAACTATAATAGACATACCAACTTTTAGATAATGCGTTTGCTTTTTCGGATTCGTTAAGTTGATTCCATAGTAGAATGTTTACACCGCCTGTAAAGATTTTTGGAGCAGTAAAGTCTTTTTGTTTCAACAAGTTTTTTGAGTGATTAATTAGGGAATAGTGTTCTAAATCGTGTACTAAATCGTGTACTTTTTGTAAATGTAAAAATATTTTAGACATAAAAAAAACCGTTTAGAGTACCTAAACGGTTGATTTCCTTACTTTCAATTTTGTAGCGAGAGGGAGATTTGAACTCCCGACCTCAGGGTTATGAATCCTGCGCTCTAACCAACTGAGCTACCTCGCCGATGGTCATAAACTGCATTAGTAAATGCGGCTGCAAATATAAAACTTAAATGATAGGTTGCAAATTAATAGGCATAAAAAAAATTATTTTAGAATTCCTTTTTTTATTGGGGTAATATTATATATATTTCCCGAAAATAATACCCTTTTACAATGGAGCACAAGACTAGATATGAACTAGAATTTCCGATTAATTCCTCTCCGCAGTTGTTATATCAATACATCTCGACGCCTTCAGGTTTGTCTGAATGGTTTGCTGATAATGTGAATTCTCGGGGTGAGTTTTTTACTTTTATTTGGGATGATTCTGAGGAACAAGCCAGACTAACCTCGAAGAAAACAGGAGAGAAAGTTAAATTCCGTTGGGTAGATGAGCAAAAGAATGACACCGATTATTTTTTTGAACTTCGAATTCTTGAGGATGATATTACAAAAGATGTATCATTGATGGTGGTTGATTTTGCTTTTGATAATGAGATTGAAGAGGCTAAGTTGTTGTGGGAAAATCAGATTTCAGACTTAAAGCACGTTATTGGTTCAGTCTAATAGTTTTGAATATAAACTTATCTTTGCCCTAATATATTTAGGGTTTTTTTATGGTAAATTATAACGGTACTCTCGTTAAAGAGGATAGTAACAAAGTGTTCGAAAATCGCAGTTTTCTTTATGGCGATGGTGTTTTTGAGACATGTAAAATTTGTGATAATAAGATACTTTTTTTCGAGGATCACTATTTCAGACTCATGGCAAGTATGCGAATTGTGAGGATGGAGATACCAATGTTTTACACTATGGAATATCTTGAAGAGCAGATTTTAAGTACAGTGAAGGCGAATGGATTTCAAGGTTCGGCTCGAGTTCGACTAACAGTTTTTAGAAATCAAGGCGGACGTTACTTACCGGATAGTAATATGGTAAGTTTCGTCATTCAATCGGAATCTTTGCCACATAAAGAATATGTGCTAAGTACCGACCATTACGAAGTTGATTTATTCAAGGACTATCACATTGCCAAACAATTGCTTTCAACATTGAAAACAACCAGTAAGATGATTCATGTAGTCGGTAGTATTTACGCCAAAGAAAATGGCTTGCAGAATTGTTTGTTATTGAATGAAGATAAAAATGTTGTTGAGGCTCTACAGGGAAATTTGTTCTTGTTAAGTGGCAATACTCTAATTACTCCACCTTTGTCAGATGGCTGTCAGAATGGAATTCAGAGAAAAAATTTATTGCAAATTTGTCGAGACTTTTCAGATATAGAAGTGAATGAAAGATCTATTTCGCCCTTTGAATTGCAAAAGGCAGATGAACTGTTTGTTACCAATGTTATTCAAGGGATTCAACCGATTAGTAAGTATAGAAAGAGAGAATTCGGTAGTAAATTTGCGGCACGTCTGATAACAAAAATAAACTCCCAACTTTTCCCTTGTTAGTTCAGCATCGGATTTTCCGGCGCATTAGACCAAATCAGATAATCGCCTCCTAGTTCGATTATTTTTTCTTTCCAGAAATCGGTTGTTGCTTTTCCAATGATTTTATTCTTGTATAGGTTCTCTGAAAGAATCCACGAATTGGAGCGCATTTCATTTTCTAATTGCTGGGCTTCCCAACCAGTATATCCGAGAAAGAATCGGATGTTATCTTTCTTTATTTCTCCACTATTAATCAAATTCTTGGTCAACTCAAAGTCACCTCCCCAATAAATACCACTAGATATTTCTACACTATTGGGTATCAGCTCCGGAATGTTGTGGATGAAATAAAGATTGTCTTGTTCGACAGGTCCGCCATTATAGATTTTGAAGTTTGCTTCTACGTCGGGTACTAAATCATTAATGGTGTACTTAAGAGGCTTGTTGATGATAAATCCAACTGATCCCTCCGAATTGTGATCCGCTAATAAAATGACAGAGCGATTGAAGGATAAATCTCCAATTATTGAGGGCTCAGCAATAAGCAATTGACCTTTTTGTAACTTCTCTGAGATCATTTCTGTCACAATTTTGATGTAATGTAAAAAATTTTTTTTAAAAAAAAGCAAATTATTATTGTTTGAAATAAAAAAAGTCTCCAAAAAGGAGACTTTTAATTTATGTATATGTCGGTAAAACTAGTTTACTGAACCTTCTAGATCTGCACCAGCTTTGAATTTTACTACATTCTTAGCAGCGATTTTGATAGTTTTTCCAGTTTGTGGATTTCTTCCTTCTCTTGCAGCTCTTTTAGAAACTGACCAAGAACCGAATCCTACCAAAGAAACTCTTCCGCCTTTCTTCAAAGTATTACCTACATTACCTAAAAATGATTCTAAAGCCAATTTAGCGGCTGCTTTTGTAATTCCTGCGTCAGCAGCAATAGCATCGATTAATTCTGATTTGTTCATAATAAAAAATATTAATTGTTGGTTAAACATTATTTTAATAGTAACAAATGTAGCAGGAATTCCGCAGCGCACAAGAGATAGAGGCTCTTTTTCACTATTTTGTTGATAAATCGGCTGTTTTGTTGATAAGGAAAAGTTTTTTGTCGGTTTTTTCTATCTAATCTGGCTATTAGTACTAGTAGGCATAGGCATTTTCGCTAAATTGAGTACCATTTAACAGCTCTGAAATTGACATTTTTTTCTTTCCTGGGAATTGGATTGAAAGAATATCGATAAATCCGTCACATGTTGCTATTTTCAACTCTCTCTTTCCCAAAACTAATTTGCCAACTTCCAAATCATGTTCTTCATTGCTACAGACAGCGTCAAATATCTTGATGTTCCACTCTGTATTGTTGTCTCTAAAGAAGCACCATGCCCCGGGATATGGCGATAGGCCTCTAATTAGATTATGTATTTCAGGTCCAGTTCGTGACCAATCGATTTTGCAGTTTTCTTTGTTAAGCTTGTAGGCGGTCTTCAAATTTTCATTTTGTTCTTGTTTAATCGTACGAACTTCACCACTTTCGATAAGGTTCAATGTTTCCAGAACAGTTTTACTTCCCAAATCCATGAGGCGATCATGTAATTGGCCTGCGTTTTCGTTTTCAGCAATGTCTAATTCTTGCTTCAAAATCATAGCGCCTGTATCGATTTTATCGTCAATAAAGAAAGTAGTAACTCCAGTTTTGGTCTCACCATTAATTATTGCCCAATTGATGGGAGCTGCACCGCGATAGTTCGGTAGGAGCGAGGCATGTAAGTTGAAAGTTCCCAGTTTCGGCATTTCCCACACTGCTTTTGGCAACATCCTAAAAGCTACCACTATTTGTAAGTTGGCGTTGAGACTTTTGAGTTCTTCAAGGAAATCATTGTCTTTCAGGTTAGTAGGTTGTAGCAATTTCAGTTGGTGCTTTAATGCGAATTCTTTTACCGCGGAGTATTTTATTTTCTGACCACGCCCAGCCGGTTTATCCGGTGCAGTGATGACGCCAACTACATTGAATTTATGCTGGAGAACGGTCTCTAAGATCCCAACGGCAAACTCGGGTGTTCCCATGAAAACTATTCGCAATTTTTCCATATTTACTTAATGCTATACGTATTATTGTTATTCAACAAGATGATATCATTTTCCAGTAGCATTTGTAATGCAAAGATAAGATCGTTCTTGTCTAGTTCGGTTGATTTTTCAAGTTCTTTAGAACTGCGTTGACCCATCTTCAATTGTTCGAGTATTCGTTGCGTATTTTTGCTGAAGTCAATTTTGTTTTTCTTTTTCGAAAGACAAACAGAGCAAATTTCGCAATCTGATGAATTGTACTCACCAAAATAGTTCAAGATCAACTTTCTTTTACAAGTGTTGTGGTCGCTCACATAATTCAAGACTGCGTTAAATTGCTCGACCTTGAGTTGATTTTGATGCTCAAGGTATTTGGCAATTCTGTTTATAGTTTTTTCATCCTCTCTAATTTCGTTGAATATGATAGTGGAATCGTTGCTTTTTGCTTGATATGAAATTATTTCTTTTTGATGCAGACGTTGCAAAATCTGTTCTACTTCAGTTTCTTTATGGTCCGATTTTTTTGCAATCAGTGCAAGATTAACTGGAATTGACATTTCGTGAATACCGGGATAGGTACGAAGTATTGTTACTATCACTGCCTCGTCAAACGGATTCAAGCTCATATATCTTATTATCTCTTTTGAAGGAATCAAAAATTGCATATTGATCTTTTCGGAAAATTCCTGAGATAAGGTCAAAATGCCTTGCCGATCTAAAAACTGAAGTGCATTGTATGTTTTTAATGGAGGGAAATTATACCGAACACAAAAGGTATTAAGATTGAAACTGAACTTTTCATTTATTCCTTCTCCGTAAGCCACTTGAAAGTAATTACACAACCTGACATAACATTCCAGAAGAAATTTCTTGTCTGGGAGTGTTTTGATTGATTGGTCTGTTGCCTGATAAAGATCAGATGGACTGGTCAAAACGATTGCAAATGATTTTGCACCATTGCGACCCGCGCGACCGGATTCTTGATAATAGTTCTCTATATTTTCCGGCAATTGCGTATGTAATACTGTCTTTACATTTGCTTTGTCAATACCCATTCCAAATGCATTGGTTGCAACTATTACCTGTGCTTTTTCGGTCATCCATAATTGCATGTTTTTTTCTTTTTCTTTTGCCGAAAGTCCACCGTGATAAAAAGTAGCGTCAAAACCCATGCGCATCAATTGCTGTTGAATTTCATGGCAGGATTTTCTATTACGGACATATATAATTGAGGGTTCTGGATTTTTTTTCAGGATTTGTTCAATCTTGAACAGCTTGTCCTCAACTTCAAATACCATGTATGCGATATTCTCTCTGATGAAAGATCTTTCGAAAATTGCAGGTGCTTTCAGTCCGAGTTGCGCGATGATATCTTCTTTGACTCTTTTTGTCGCGGAGGCTGTAACAGCAATGAAAGGAACTTCAGGAAAATACTGCTTTAGCTGTCCGATCTTTAAATAAGAAGGGCGAAAATCGTGACCCCATTGAGACACGCAATGCGATTCATCAATTGCAATCAAATTAATAGGTAAGCGTTTTATTCGATCAATAATCCAATCTGATTGCAAGCGCTCCGGAGAAAGATAAAGAAATTTGTAATTTCCAAACTCACAATTATCGAGGAGCGTTATCATATCGTCGGAGCTGATTCCTCCCGTTAGTGCCAGTGCTTTGATATCGAGTTTTTGTAAAGTGGCTACCTGATCTTTCATAAGCGCCACTAAAGGGGAAATGACTAGTGCCATTCCGGGAATCATAAGTGCGGGTACTTGATAACAGATTGATTTTCCGGCTCCTGTGGGCAGTAATGCGAATGTATCTTTACCGTTAAGAATCTCGTTGATTATCTCTTCCTGAGGATTTCTGAAGGAATTGTGTTTCCAGTATTTTTGGAGTATTTGTATGGCGTCGGACATGGCTAAGGATTGTAAAATTAAACACAACAACAAATTTAGTTAAAATTTTGTTGCGGCCTTTCCGCCTACTAAAAATTACATTTTTGAGGTTGTCTCTAATATAAACTTGATCCGATTCTCCACGCTGTCCTTAGGTACTTCAATTAAAGAGTACCCATAATATTGATAGGTCTCTACCAAATGCCCATAAATCAGTTTGGCTTGTTCGTAGTTTTCGTATCGCTCTTGATCGCTCACATAAATTTCTTCCCAAGGTGGAAGAATAAAAATTTTGTCATACTTATGCTCTTTGCATGCTAAATCAAAAAAGGCAGGATAGCTATCACCAATATAATGCATGTAAGCCAGAACATCAGGAATCCCTCGATCTAAAAACACAATATTATGGGTTTCTTGTAGGGCATTTTGAAATTGTTTTTTGCGACCTTCAAGGAGTAATTCGCTAAAAAGTAGTGGGTTTTCTAGAAATAATTGTTCTATTCCTTGCTTTTTGGCTTCCATGGTCACCTCACGCGAAATTTCAGGGTAACAACAATAGCCCATAGCTTGTAAGCCATCAATAATGGTTGTCTTTCCCGTTCCGGGGCCACCGATGATTACAACTATCTCCTTCTGCACTTTTTTGCAATAAGGCGCAAACTTACTCATTCTAATTGGGATTTGAAACACCAACACCCTAAATTAATTGGGGCAAAATGTGGAATATAAATGCATGCTGCTGGGAACTATAGTAATTTTAAAAGCACTTTAAATGACCCATAAAACATCACTAAAATCAAAGCAGCATGATTCAAAAGGATAAGGTTGTGAGGCAACTTCTTATTGACCTCCAGATCGCTGTAATATAGCATAGCTACTATGTATGAGACCAATAGCCATCGTCCTTCGACAAAGGAAATAATGATGAATGAAAAGACAGCAACGACAAACAAACTTACAAATGGCAAGAATAAATTGGTATTGATTCTTCTTTGGAAAACCGCGAAAAACAAATAGACTATCACTGAGATGTACATGATTCCTGTTTGGCGAATTGACAAGAAAACAGTCGATGAAAAATCTTTAAAAAATTCCAGCACGGTGAGTTTGAAATCAAAAAAAATGCCTTCAGCAGTTGTCCTAGGCAGCGAGTTTTCACCATGCTTTAGCAAATAAGCATCAGTCTCCTCCCAACTTGGGTGCGTTTGATTGGGTATCTTATTGTCATTGACTAACAATTGCGCTAAGTACTGCCGTTGAACCCAAGTAGCTTTAATGCTACTATCTGGGTTCTTATTGTCATAAGAAATATGTTGATTCTTTTCTATGCACGGCATGTTGACTACCAACAAAGTGATAAGGAGTGACACAGGAATATACCATTGATTCCAGACCTTCCCTTTGATTTTCCAAATTAAAAAAGAAGAAAGCAAAATGAGAGGTATGTATATGTAAATCAACTCTCGTGTAAAAAAAGCTATTATTACGCTGCATAACAATAATG
This sequence comes from Flavobacteriaceae bacterium, assembly GCA_947456815.1. Taxonomy (GTDB): domain Bacteria; phylum Bacteroidota; class Bacteroidia; order Flavobacteriales; family Flavobacteriaceae; genus Flavobacterium. The sequence continues at coordinate 7,374 of CANGTL010000052.1, read as the reverse complement.
AACCATTGGAATTTTCCTCTTTTTCAAGGAATTTATATGTTTCGTTGAAGAAGATCACCATTGAGACTATAAACAAGGTGTCATTGGTTCCCGCTAAAAAGAAACCGCTAGCAGATATAAGCAGCAGATAATTGTAAAATTGTTTGTTCTTAATGCTTCCCCACTTATAGAAATAGAAGAAAAGAAACAGTAGTAGTAGCATGTTTGTAATTCGTAACGCCACATAGTTTTTCACAATAAGCGAAAGCGGATAGGCTAAGATGAGATAAGTAAGAGCGATGCCTTTTTCGATTGCTGCGATCCAACCATAAGATTTGATATAATCTAGATCGCTGATGAATAATCCCTCATCTCCGGCTCCTTCGGGTGTCAGAGCGTGGTAGAAGCAAAGCAATACAAAAAAAAGTGGCGTAATTAACTTCACTGCACTTGGAAAGAAATGTTCCGGATTTAATTTCATTTGTTTATATTTTAGCTATATGTGCCTATTCTTTGCATTCAAATCGACTATTTTTATTCTCATATTTTCTCCTTGATGATGTAGGTCGGTCGGTCTTTTACATTTTCAAAAATCTTCCCGACATACAATCCGATTATACCAAACACAAAAATGATGATGCCTGATAGAAACCAAATAGAGATAATAATGGATGCGTATCCTAGTACTTCAATTTTATGGTTATACCAACGATAGATTTGATAAAGTGTAAAAATTATTGAGGTAAAGGTAATTAGCATACCGAGTTTTATAGCCAAACGAAGTGGTTTGTCTGAGTAGGATAGGACAATATCCAGCGAAAGATTGAATAATTTTCGATAATTGTAAGATGTTTCTCCATATTTTCGATCTGCATGAGAAACCGGAATGGCAACTTGGTTAAAACCAACCCATTTCACCATCGTTGGGAAGTATCTGTTTTTCTCGGGAAGGCTTATGATTTCATTAATGACGGTATTCTTATAGATACCAAAATTGGCAATGCTCGAATCGTATTTTATTCCTGAAAGATAACTTAAAAACCTGTAAAATAATTTTGAAAAAAGGCGTTTAAAGAATCGATCCTGGCGATCAGTTCTTTGTGCCAAGACCAAATCAAAACCTTCTTTGGCTTTGTGGTATAATGGTATTATTTCTTCCGGAACGTCTTGCAAATCGCAATCCATAACGACAACCCAATCGGCATTTGCTTCGTTTAAGCCGGCGGTAATGGCGTAGTGTTGACCAAAATTCCTGCTGAAATTGATTCCAATAATTTTGTTGTTTTGGAATTGAAGTTCCTTGATAATCGCCCATGAGTCGTCCGGACTTGCATCATTTACCAAGATGATTTCGTAGCTCACGCCAAGTTGGTCAAAAACCAATTGTAGGCGATTGATCAATTCTGCCAATGATTTTTCGCCATAATACACAGGAACGACTACTGCTATTTTTTCTTTTCCGGTTTCCAAATATTGAATTTTTATTATACAAAAGCTATAAATTCTCACAGCTATTTATTGATTGCAAGTTTATTTCAACTTTGTGATGCAACTCCTAAACAGTGGCTAAATATCACTATTTTATTGGAAATACAAAAACATGGCAGCTAAATTCTTAGCGGAAGAGGCAACCAAGCTTATGAATCACTTCGTTACTATTTTTGTCTGTTTTGGCCCGATTTTAATGGATGATTTTAAAAAGAGAAGCGACCGGAAAAAAAGCAAAAAAACGCAATAATTAAGTCTGAAAATCCAAAATCAATAGTGTATATTTGCCTTTATTTTTAAGATTGAGGATGGATAAGAAGACAGAGGAATTCTACGAAAGACTTAAAGTAGAATTGGATATGAGTAATACTTGGCCGGCAGAATATTTATTTAAATTTATTGTTCCCACCGATAAGGAAAAAATACTACAAGTTGAAGAAGCCTTTGATTGTATGGGAGCAGTAATCAAGACAACCAAATCAAAAACCGGCAAATTTACCAGCATTTCAGTTGATGTGATGATGAAAGATTCTCAGGAAATCATAAATAAATATATCGAAGTATCAACGGTTGAAGGCATAATTTCCCTCTAACATATGAGTACAAAATACATCAAAGAAAATGCAAATGATGTGGTGCATTATTTGGAATACAATTCTGAAAGAAAACCATTAATCATTCCGGAGTACGGTAGGCATTTACAAAAACTGATTGATCAGGCAGCAGAGATTCCAGATCGTGAAGAACGAAACAAGGTTGCCAAATACATTATTCAGGTTATGGGAAGCCTCAATCCGCATTTGCGTGATGTGCCAGATTTTCAACACAAATTGTGGGATCAGATTTTTATCATGTCAGATTTCAAACTAGATGTTGACTCGCCATTCCCGATTCCATCGCGGGAAGTTTTGCAATTAAAACCTGATCCGCTAAAGTACCCACAGAATTTTCCTAAATACCGTTTTTATGGAAATAATATCAAGTATATGATTGATGTTGCAAACCAGTGGGATGAAGGTGAACTCAAAAACGCGTTGGTTAAAGTAATCGCCAATCACATGAAGAAATCGTATTTGAGTTGGAATAAGGACACTGTCAAAGATGAGGTAATTTTCGAGCATCTTTTTGAATTGTCCGATGGTAAAATCAATCTCATTCAGAGTTCAGAAGAACTTTTGAATACAACAGACTTGATGCGCACCAATAAGAGAACGTCAAACAAAATCATGCCGACAGGACAATCAAAAATCCAAGGCAACAAAAATAAGAACGGCAAGCAAAAGCAGTTTCAAAAGAAGAATAATAATCCGAAATAGGTAAATCGGCAAAAGGGCATAAAGCTCTAGCCTGAAAATCAGCATTTCAAATACGAAGCAACTCAGTAACGCAAAGAAAAGAATGGGAACATTTAAAATTGAAGGAGGCATTCGCCTGAAAGGAGAAATCACACCACAAGGAGCTAAGAATGAAGCATTGCAGATATTATGTGCAGTTTTGTTAACTCCGGAAAAGGTAACTATCAATAATATTCCGGATATCATCGATGTCAACAAGTTGATTACTTTGCTGGGAAATCTTGGTGTGAAAATTCAAAAAAATGGCTCGGGTTCGATTACTTTTCAAGCCGATGACGTTAATGTTGGCTATCTCGAAACAGAAGCATTTAAAAAAGAAGGTGGATCGCTTCGTGGCTCCATTATGATTGTTGGTCCGTTACTAGCCAGATTTGGAAAAGGATATATACCGAAACCCGGCGGTGACAAAATCGGGCGTCGTCGTTTGGACACCCACTTCGAAGGCTTTATCAATCTTGGCGCTAAGTTCAGATATAACCGCGAGGATCACTTTTATGGTGTTGAGGCAGCGGAAGGATTAACAGGAACTGATATGCTCCTCGACGAGGCATCGGTAACCGGAACAGCTAATATTGTGATGGCGGCGGTTTTGGCAAAAGGAAAGACAACCGTTTATAACGCCGCCTGCGAACCTTATTTGCAACAGTTGTGTAGAATGTTGAATTCGATGGGTGCCAGTATATCTGGAGTTGGTTCAAATTTGTTGACCATAGAAGGAGTGGAATGTTTGGGCGGTTGTACGCATCGCATCCTTCCTGATATGATAGAAATTGGCAGTTGGATTGGTTTAGCGGCCATGACGCGCAGTGAGATTACCATCAAGAATGTCAGCTGGGATAATTTAGGAATCATTCCAAATACATTCAGGAAACTGGGCATTACAATAGAAAAAAGAGGTGACGATATTCACATTCCTACTCATGAAAATTATCAAATAAAGACAGATATTGACGGTTCAATTTTGACAATAGCTGATGCTCCTTGGCCAGGATTTACACCTGATTTGCTAAGTATCATTTTGGTTGTCGCAACACAAGCGAATGGCGATGTGTTAATTCACCAAAAAATGTTTGAATCACGTTTGTTTTTCGTTGATAAATTGATTGACATGGGTGCGAAAATCATGCTATGCGACCCACATCGCGCTGTGGTGATGGGGCATGATTTTAAATCTCAATTGAAAGCAACTACCATGTCGTCACCTGATATTCGTGCCGGAATTTCTCTTTTGATTGCGGCGCTTTCAGCAAAGGGAACCAGTACAATCCAAAATATTGAGCAAATTGACCGAGGTTATGAGCGCATTGACGAACGATTGAGAGCCATTGGCGCCAATATCGTTAGGGTTTAAGTTTCCGATAGCGATTTTCGTATCGGTTTATTTTTTTGCCCATTCGTTGATTGTGATTTATTACCGAATTCTAATTGCCAAGCACGCATAGCGCATTGAGGAGTAATTTTCAAATTTCATCATTTTTTATATTCTTATTTGCAGCATCTTGCGATAGGTTAACGTAGTTTAATTCTCGGTTTTACTACCAAATTATAGGGAAACAATGACTAAAGAGCAGACCGCGATAAAAGCTACCTATTTCAGTATTTTCGGGAATGCTGCTCTGGCAATTGTAAAGCTACTCGCAGGTATGCTCGGCCATTCTTTTGCCTTAGTTGCTGATGCACTCGAGTCGACAGCCGATATTTTCTCTTCACTCTTGGTTTTGTTTGGCATTAAATATTCCAATAAGCCGGCTGATGACAATCACCCGTATGGTCATGGTCGCGCTGAGCCTCTGATAACTTTTTTGGTTGTCGGTTTTTTGATTACCTCTGCGACGATAATTGCTTATCAAAGCATTGAAAATATTCAGACGCCACATCGGTTACCCAAACCATGGACGTTGATTGTTTTGGGTTTGATAATTATTTGGAAAGAGTATTCATTCAGACTTGTTATGCGCAGGAGTAAAGAGTCTAATAGTTCCTCTTTGAAAGCAGACGCTTGGCATCACCGCAGCGATGCGATTACTTCTGTAGCAGCTTTTATCGGGATTACGGTTGCACTACTTTTGGGCGATGGATATGAGTCTGCTGATGATTGGGCAGCACTTTTTGCCGCAGGATTTATTATTTACAATAGCTACCTCATTTTTCGTCCGGCATTAGGCGAAATAATGGATGAGCATTTGTACGATGATCTCATTGCCGATATCCGAAAAGTGTCTTACAATGTCAAAGGGATCATTGATACTGAAAAATGTTTTATTCGGAAAGCAGGTATGAAGTATCATGTTGATTTACATGCCATCGTTGATGCAAATCTGACTGTTAAGGAAGGACACGATATTGCTCATCTTTTGAAGGATACTTTGAGAAAAGAAATTCCTGACTTGGGGCATGTATTGATTCATATCGAACCAAACGAATAGAATTAATCCATAAAATCTAAAATTTTTAATCCAAAAATAAGTCCATTTGACTGCCACCCGCTTTGATATGCGTGTACATAATCGAGTCGAAAAATTTTGAATTTGCCAAAGCCAAGATTATTTAGACCAATAGAGTATTCGTGGTATGGACTTCGTTTCGGAACAGATAGGTGGTGATATCCCAACACTAGTGTCGATTTCAGTTTCTTGAGTAGTGGAATTTTGTTCATAACAAATCCATTGTCGTCATGTTCGGCATGAATTTCTACATAGGAGTCGTTTGTACTACTGTTATAATAAGGAAGAAGATTGAAAACATTGAGATAGCGATCTTCACTGCCAATATGGGTTTGATTTCCATTAAAGTGCTTATAGTCAACAAAGGCAATGTTTTCCGCCCCGTAGAACTTCCCCGCTTTGATATTGGTTTCTAGATTCCCCTTGTTGCCAAGCGTTACATCGTACGTGATTCTCGTGTTCAAATGATCAAAATTGTAGTTTGATTCATTTCCTGCAAAACCTTTTTCGTAATTCAAGTGAAGAACTGGGAATTTACTATCAGAAATATTGAATTTGCCATCAGGTCTTGTCCAGTATTTTTGTCCAAAATTGATTCTGGTACTTATGTTCGACTTTATCAAATTATGTCGTGCAATGGCCGCACTTGAATAGTCATCAGGAGCCAATGGATTATTGGAAGTGTAGGCTTTGTCTCTTCTGATGGTTACGTGATCTGTATTGTTAAACAGTGGTTTTCTCTCTGAGTAATCAATTTGGGCATCGATTATAAGTCCGTTGAAAACTTCTCTCCGATAAGCAGCTCGTGCGAAATTGCGCTCGTACAACTTCATATAATTGTCCTTAAAAAATAAGGTACTGATTGAATTGACAATTTTCTTTATCGGATTAGCCTCATTAAATTGACTTACCATACTACCTGCCGAAATTCTGAGTTCACTTTGATTACTATTATTGAATTTTTTTGCAAATGTGGCGTAGGCTCTGAAACGATCTTCTGCAAGTCCGTAGTCGAAATATGTTTTAAACTGAGTATATGTTCTAGTTTCTTCTTTGCGGGAGAGATATTCTACAGAGGTATTGATATTCCACCCTTGTACGGTGTTGAAGCTAAGTCCGGTTAACAAGCCTTGATAATCGATTTTCCATTTTTTAAAGCTATTTCTATATACGTAACCCAATAGTGGGTCGGTGACGTGAAACTTATTGCTTTTGGCATCGATAGAATCTAGATATATTTTTGATTTCTTTTTGGTTTGAAGTTGATCCTTCTTGAGATAGTCGGCCGTTTCTTCTGCTGTGAGAGGAATTGGCCGATAGTTATCCCAATAGAGATCGCCTTTTTTGTTTGCATTTTCTTCAAAAGAGAGAATTTCGCGGGTGAAAGTTTTTTTGTTGAAAATTGGATTAAGCTCATAATTAGAATAAACATAGGTATATCGACCGGACAAATTAATGCCAAACATGCCGGCAGTGAAGTCGAGGGTCTGTGTATTTTTGGTCCAGAGCTTATTCGTTCTATTATAGCTATAATTTTGTTTTAATGTAAGTATTGTCAAGCCCGGCATTTGAATCTGATCGCCGCGTACTGTGAGATCTACTGCATAGATAGCCCAACTATCCTCTACTATATATAGGTAACCTTCCATTACCGGTTCGTTGTTTCGTCTTGGAATAACTTTTATTTTATTAATTTGAATGTTATTCTCATTAAAGAAGCTGCCCTCTATTTTGTAGCGGTAGTATGCGAAGGCATTATCCGCAATAGGAGAAACGACATTGATTTGAAACGGAATATAATTATCGTAAAAGTCGAAGTCGGCTGATGCAGCATTATTAAAACTGAAACCATTGTCTTTACCACTTACCTTTGAAGCCACTATTGTTTCTTTTAGTTTATCCGGTTTTTGGTAGGTAATTTTTGAAACTGTTTCAGAAAGGTATAAAATACCGCTGCGGGTTGAGTCGAGTATTTCGTCGAAACTGTCAAATTTTTGACCCATGATCGTTTTCGGAGCATCCTTTATCTTAAAAATGCCGCGGGAGTAGAAATCTGCTTGAAACTTGCTGGTGGGCTCGGAGTTTTCTTTTTTATTGGCAATTGCATT
>CANGTL010000051.1 GCA_947456815.1 Flavobacteriaceae bacterium | reverse complement strand
TTCTTTTCTTCTAAACAAGCCTTTTGTAAAATAAATTTTAATTTTATTTTCTTGCGTCTCGTTTTCAGTAATTTATAAGAACATCCCTCTTTCGCGGGGGGCAAAGATAAGCACTTATCTTACTTTTCTCCAAAAATTTTGAAACCTTTTTTTTACTTTGTTTATAACTCGTTGGGGTTGCGTTTGTTGAATACCTTAAATTTTTATTTAACCGCAAAGCACGCGAAGGATGATCGCTAAGTTCGCTAGGAAGCTCGCTCCTCATAAGAAAATTGGCAGTGGAAATCCTTTTTTACTGAACTAAATCATACCACTCGACTGCGCTCGGGGTGACAACTGAAAACAAATGCCATAGCCCCGATGGAAACGGCATCCTTTGGCGGCGTTGTTCGCCGCTAAAGATATAGTGGACAGCGGGATAAGCTCCGAGAAAGGAAGCTAGCTAGTTTTTGACTATTTTGAAAGTTTTAAACCCTTTTGCCATTTGCGCTCGTGCAAAATAGGTACCGCTACTTAAATGGGCAAGATTGATTTGAAAATCTTTTTCGTTATAGACGCTGCTGAAAACTTGTTGACCCAATACATTAGTAATGCGAATACTTTTTACTGGCTCCGCAAACTTCAAATTCAAAATATCGTGAAAAGGATTTGGATAATATGCTGCGACATCAGATTCGAAAACGGTGTTAGCAAGCAAACTACAAGTAGTCGTGGAAGATGGAAAACAACTTCCACCAACAGGCTGCACCGTGAAAGTTACGGATGATCCTGGATCCACATTCAGCACTTGGTAATTAGAAATCGTAGTGTTTCCTGACACGGTAGGTCCGCCATTAATAGTGTATGAAAAATTGAAACTAATTTGTCCCACATTGTTCCAATCGAAAGCAACAGAATTTTCAGTCGAATTTGCACCATCACAAAACAAATCTACCGCTTGACCAATTGGCGGTCCGTTTATAATAATTGTCGCTGTACTAGTATCATTTATACATGGTACGACACCAACCGTTGTATAAGTAAAAGTACTTGTCGTTGCGCCAATAGAAGGGCTGTAAGTTCCAGCAGCCGCTGAAAAAGTTCCACCAACTCCTGAAGTCCTAGTCCAAACACCTTGAGGATCTTCGCCAGTAATAATACTATATAGATCAATGATTGTTGGATTTGTATCTTGCACTGCAAGACATCCATCAAGACCAGCATCGGGTTGTTGACAAATAAACACATTTGCAGAACTAGAATCGTCGAGGCAGGGGAAAATTCCTGAAATAGTATATATAAAAAATGAAGTAGTAGCTATTCCAGACAATCCATATACTGTAAAAGTACCATTCACAGAATCAAATGTTCCTCCTGCTCCAGCAACTCTTATCCACGTTCCTCCTGTTTGTTCTCCAGTAATTAGAGAAAATAAATCAATTGTAGACAAATCATTATCGCTAATTGTTATAAATCCGTCTTGTCCGGCTGAAGGACATCCAATCATTGTAGTGTTGGCTTGAATAGAAGCTGCGCTTAATAAAAGAGTCAAAACGAAGTAGAGTTTTTTCATAAAAAAAGTTTGTTAAACCGTAAAAATAAACCTTTTAGGTAACAAACTTATTTTATTTTAGAAATATTTTATTTATTAATTTCCTTAGCTTTAGCTTCCCAAAAATCAGATAAAGCATCATAGTCTATTGGGTCTGCAGCATCCTGTCGAGTAAGTCGACCGCTGTTAAATGCACGGTATAAAATCGATTCAATTAAGAAATCTTCATTAACCTCAAAGGGTGAATATTTGGCTTTGAGTCGGATATCAAAAACTCTTGCGGTAGCATTCGACCAAAATGCCTTCCAACCACTTTTGTAATCTTTAATTAATTCGTAAGAAGTAAAGCCAGTTTGACGGGAAATTAGTTTTACTAATATTTGACCTTGTTTTCTACTGAGTTTTTTTAGTTTGGCAGAGAACTCATTTTCCATGTAGTCCTCTATAATTTTGAAGTACTTTCTTTTTTCTCGTTCGGTTTTCAAAGCTGCCATATTAGTGTTTAAAATTTTAAGTCTTTCGGCAGCTATTTTTGCATAGGGATAAACTTTATAAACTCTGTTTCGAAGTAAGATAAATTGCTTCTTCGTTTCCGGATCCATATTGTTTTGGTAAACTGTAATTTCTTCTAATTGAATTGGTTGCGAAAGCGTGTCAGTTTCTTTCAATTGATATCCCATTTTTGTAGTGTCTTGTTCAATAATTTGGGCATTAGTTGCAATTGAAAATAGAAAAATTACGAAAAAGAATGGGCTGTACTTCATAATTGAAATTTTATGTGTCAAAATTATACATTAAACTTACAACTGTAATGCCAAATTTATAAATTAGCCAAAAAAACAAAAATGAGTACAAAATCTATCTTAAAGAAATCATCTATCACTTTTTTAGAAAACTATTTGAACAACGCTTCGCCGACTGGTTTCGAAGCTGATGGCCAAAAGATATGGATGGACTATGTTCGACCTTATGTTGATACTTTTATTACAGATACTTATGGAACCGCAGTTGGCGTAATCAATCAAGACGCAAAATATAAAGTAGTAATCGAAGGTCATGCAGACGAAATCTCATGGTACGTCAATTATATTACTGATGACGGTCTTATTTACGTGATCCGAAATGGTGGTTCTGATCATCAAATTGCCCCTTCAAAACGAGTTAATATTCATACTAAGAAAGGCATTGTTAAAGGCGTTTTCGGCTGGCCTGCTATACATACGAGAAATCGCGGCAAAGAAGAAGCAGCGCGTTTAGATAATATTTTTATCGATATCGGATGTGCAACCAAGAACGAAGTGGATGATTTAGGCGTACATGTTGGTTGTGTTATTACTTATCCTGATGAATTTATGATTCTTAATGAGAATAAATTTGTTTGTCGTGCTATCGATAACCGAATGGGCGGATTCATGATTGCCGAAGTAGCCCGTTTACTTCATGAAAATAAGAAGAAATTGCCTTTTGGTCTATATATTACAAATTCAGTACAAGAAGAAGTTGGGCTCAGAGGTGCTGAAATGATTACTAAAACAATCAATCCTAATGTCGCAATTGTTACAGATGTTTGCCACGATTCGACCACCCCGATGATTGACAAGAAAATTGAAGGCGAAACTAAAATTGGCAAAGGACCAGTGATTACATACGCACCTGCGGTTCAAAATAATTTACGAGAACTTATTCTAAAAACTGCAGAGGATAATAAAATTCCTTTTCAACGATTGGCTTCTTCTAGAGTGACAGGAACCGATACTGATGCTTTCGCTTACAGCAATGGAGGTGTGGCTTCGGCACTAATTTCATTGCCTTTAAGATATATGCATACGACCGTAGAAATGGTGCATAAAGAGGACGTGGAAAACGTGATTAAATTGATTTATGAAACCGTTTTGGTGCTCGAAAATGACGAAACTTTTTCTTATTTCAAATAATTTTAGGAGCTATCTCCCGCTATCCACTTCAATCTTTTGTGCCAGACGTACAAAGTGAACATACAAAGTAAACGATGGCACAAAAGGATTTCCGTTTCTATCGGGGCTAAAATGCTGCAACAATGAAAGTCATTTATATCATCATTAGTATTTTTTTTCTTTGCTTTTTCTGGGCGATTTATCAACCGCGGGAGAGCTTTACTTGTTTTCTAGAAATCTTTCCTGCGCTTATCGGATTTGTGGTTTTGAGTTTGACATTTAAGAAATTTCGTTTTACCAATCTAACGTATTCACTAATCTTAATACATTGCATTATCCTCTTTGTTGGTGGACATTACACCTACGCTGAAGTGCCATTATTTGATTATTTTAAAGAAGTTTTTCACCAAAGCAGAAACAACTATGACAAAGTTGGACACTTTGCACAAGGCTTTGTTCCAGCTTTAATTATAAGAGAAATCTTTATTCGAAAAAATGTAATTTCAAACAAGCATTTTTTCAACTTTGTGATTATCTCTATTTGCCTTGCTATTAGCGCAGCGTACGAATGGATTGAGTGGGTTGTCTCAATTTCTACCGGCGACCAAGGCGACGCTTTTCTCGGAACACAAGGATACATTTGGGATACACAGTCCGACATGCTATTTGCAACTATTGGTGCTTGCTGCGGCTTATTATTTTTTTCTAAAATGCAAGACCAACAGCTACTGAATGGTGGTTTTGTTTCAAAATAAAAAACATCATTATAAAAAATAATGATGTTTTAGTTTGATTATAAAAACAACTTGAAATTAGAAAAGTAATTTATCTTTTTTAGAAACAGTTCTAACTTGATTGATTTTTTCAAAATCTAAAGGTTGAGCCAACGCATTGCAATCATTCCCAATAATCATATTATTTTCAAGAATAATATCTTCGATAGTTCGTTCTAAATACAAAGGTCGAACTGAAGTGTCAACGTTGTCTTCGGTAATTTGACTATTCGCACTGATAATCTCTTCTATTGATTGTTCTTGAACTACAAATAAGCTACCATTTTCCAATATGCTTTCAATAATTTTATTATCTTCTCTTATAAGCTCCATCGTATCTCTTTGATATTTAAGATTCAAGATCGTCTCTGGATTTATGATTGTTTGATCTTCTACCGGAGCCTGTTTTCTGTTTTCAATAAATGTCGGATTTGATTCGAAAGAATCTCCCTGCTCTACTTCGACAGTAATATTATTGTTTTCGGTTGTTTTTGCTACAACAAAATTTGAATTGCTTGCGATTGTTGATGTAACGATCATCATTGCTAGTCCTAAATAAATGATTGATGTTTTCATGATAATTGGTATTTAAATATTGTTAGATTTATTGTTTCTATCAATTTCTTATACAAAGATACGGTCAAAAACTATTACCTTGTTTTGCATAGTACTTAAATTTAACATACTTTTAACATTTAATAAACGCGTAAAAACCAATACAAAAGCAAAAAGCTAGAACGTTACGTTCTAGCTTTCAATACATTAAGACAATACTATACTGATCTTAGCAGGTCCTCCGCCTCTTTAGCGTAAGATAGCTGTGCATACTTTAAAGCAGTAAATCCTTTATCGTCTTTGTCTTTTTGTCTTGCTCCTTTATCTAACAAAATCTTGATAATCTCAACTTTATTGTAGCGAGCCGCAATCATTAATGGTGTCATTCCAAATGATTTTTCATTAACATCGGCGCCATATTCGATTAGTTTTTTCACTATTTCCACTTCGTCTTTCTGTATTGCGATGCATAATGGAGTGTTTTTGGCATAAACAGCAACAGCAAACGCTGTAGATTGTTCTTTCACATTTGCAGCAAAAGAACTGGTTGAAAAAGCAAGAACTGCTAAACTTAAATAAACTACTGATTTTTTCATAAGATTTGATTTTTGATTGATTAATGATTTTAACAAATAGACGTCAGGAGTTTTCTTATGTTACTTCACCACTTAAGATTTAACAAAGATTTAGAATTTATTTCATGCAAAAAAAACCGCAAATCAATCGATCTGCGGTCTCTTCTATTCTGCTCTAATTCTTAACCTACTGTTTCGAAAGATATTCCAAAACATTTTTCTCTATTCTCGAATTTATGTTGGAAATATCCGCTTTAATGAATTTTTCGCCCAAGATGTTTTCGTAGAGTTCAATATATCTTTCGGACACTGATTCGATATAAGCATCAGTCATTTCAGGAATCGCTTGACCATCCTGTCCTTGAAATCCGTTTTCTATTAGCCATCGCCTAACAAATTCTTTTGACAATTGTCTCTGTTCTTCACCCCTTTCTTGGCGCTCTTGGTATCCTTCGCTGTAAAAATAGCGGGAAGAATCGGGGGTATGAATTTCATCTATTAATACGATCTCTCCGTTTTTTGTTTTTCCAAATTCGTATTTTGTATCAACTAGAATTAACCCACGTCCCGCAGCAATTTCAGATCCACGTTGGTATAAAGCTCTTGTGTAGTTTTCCAAAACCACATAATCAACTTCCGAAACAATTCCTTTTGCCAAAATCGCTTCTCTTGAAATATCTTCATCATGCGCTCCATTGTCCGCTTTTGTTGTCGGAGTAATTATCGGATTCGGTAGCCGATCATTTTCTTTTAAACCTTCGGGCAGCATAACGCCGCAAAGCATTCTTTTTCCAGCTGCATATTCACGAGCAGCATGACCGGACAAATAACCTCGAATTACCATTTCAACTTTAAATGGTTCACACAAATACCCAATCGCCACATTAGGATCAGGTGTTGCGATAAGCCAATTTGGAACAATATCCTTAGTCAAATTCATAAAACTTGTCGCAATTTGATTTAGGATTTGTCCTTTATACGGAATGCCTTTCGGCAATACCACATCAAATGCGGAAAGCCGATCTGTGGCAATCATTACCAAAAGTTCACTGTTAATGTTATACACTTCACGTACTTTGCCTCTATAAACGGATATTTGATTAGGAAAATTGAAATTGGTATTTGTAATCGTGTTCATTTTTGTTGTATTGTTGTATTTCATAATTTTCGCAAATATAATTAATTACCAATTGAAGCAACTTCATCATTTACTTTAGTAGTAGAATTATTAGCAAAAACTCCTGACGATGAAAAAAAAAAAATTGCAGTTATTTCAATAAGCTTTATTGTACTTTTAGCAATAATAAATTACAGAACGCCTTTTCTGCGTAATAATGCTGGGCCATGGTCAATTGGTTTTGGATCGTCAATCAATTTTCCGCACAGTGTTGATTTTAATAAAAACACCATTTATTCATTAGAAGAATTAAAAGAGAATCATTCAAAAACGCAGTTTTTAGCAGATCCGTTTTTTCTGAAAGTCAAGGATACCTTTTATATCTTCTTTGAACATAAACTATTGAACTCAAAAGCCGAAATTGGTGTAATGACCTTTACAAATGGGGTTGACTATCAGTATAGAGGAACTGTCCTAGAGCAGCCTTTTCACCTATCTTATCCGCAAGTGTTTTGCTACAGAAACGAATATTATATGATTCCTGAGGCAAAAGGATCAAATTGTGTTTTACTCTACAAAGCCAAGAAATTTCCTTTTGGATGGAATATTTGCGATACATTAATAAAAAATGTTGCCTATACAGACCCTTCAATTTATCTTTCAGACACGCTAAATATCATGGCAGTTTCTGACAAAAATTTGAACTTGTATCTATACGAAGCCGACTCCCTATTTGGTACCTGGAGATTCCACAAAGACCCTCTAATGACTAATGGTTCGGAAGCCCGTTGCGGTGGAAGATTCATTCCTTACAATAAAAAGTTGCTACTGCCACTTCAAAATTGCACACATGGATATGGATATGGCGTTTCTATGTATCAGCTGTCTACCAAAAATGGCACCTACGAATTTAAAAAGGAAAAACACTTATTCCTGCACCCTCTTAGTGAAATCAAAGAATTTGAAGCAGGAATGCACCATATAGATATTCAAAAAATCGACAAAAAATACTATTTTGTCTATGACGGAAACCGCCTAGTTAATGAAGAAAAAGAACTAAACATTAGAGGGACACTAAAGATGAACTATCTAGATTTAAAGAATTTGTTTGATTAAATATCCCATTTTATTGTTACATTATTGAGAGAAAATAACATTAATCATTGTTCTCAATCTGTTTATAAGCATCAATTACTTTCTTCACCAAACGATGACGAACAATATCTTTGTCGTCTAAATAGATGATACTGATACCTTCAACATCCTTCAATACCAAAATCGCTTCTTTCAATCCTGAAATTGTTCTTCTAGGCAAATCGACTTGACCAGGATCGCCAGTTATCATAAACTTAGCATTCTTCCCCATACGAGTCAAGAACATTTTCATTTGAGAATGCGTCGTGTTTTGCGCTTCATCTAAAATCACAAAGGCATTATCTAGAGTTCTTCCACGCATAAACGCTAATGGCGCAATCTGAATGATTCCTTTCAATATGTAATCTTCTAAAGTTTGAGGCGGCAACATGTCTCGCAGCGCGTCATATAGCGGTTGCATGTACGGATCGAGTTTCTCTTTCATATCTCCTGGCAAAAAACCAAGATTCTCTCCCGCTTCTACTGCAGGACGAGTTAGGATGATTCTTTTGACCTGTTTTTCTTTAAGTGCTTTTACTGCCATGGCAACGCCAGTATATGTTTTACCAGTACCAGCAGGCCCTATCGCAAAAACCATATCGTTTTTATTCACATGGTCGACAAGCAATTGCTGATTTGGCGTCATCGCTTTGATAATTTTCCCTCCAAGTCCATGCACTAAAATCTTGTCATGATCAGGCATGCGTTGTTCATCTTGCGAATTGCTTTGAATAACACGCTCAATAACATTATCGTCGATTCTGTTATAACGGGTAAAGTGTTGCATCAAACGATTGAATCGAACTTCAAACTCATCAAGAACCTCCTTTTCTCCGAAGGCTTTTAATGTAGTGCCTCGAGCTACAATTTTTAATTTGGGATAGTATTTTTTTATGGTTTCAAGATGGGTATCTTGGGCGCCCCAAAAATCTTTTGGAGCAATATCATCGAGTTCAATAATTCTTTCGTTCAAATTGAAGTAGTTTTAAGTTAAAAATTGAAACTATAATTAGTAGCTTTGCATTCAAATTTAGTGAGTTTTTAGTTCGGTTTTCTTTTTATTTATAAACAATTTTATGTCAATAATTACACTTACGACGGATTACGGCTTAAAAGACCATTTTGTAGGTGCATTAAAAGGAAAAATAGTTTCAGAATTTGCCAACGCCACTATCATCGACATTTCGCACGATATCGACCCATTCAATACTTCTGAAGCGAGTTACATCATTGGCGCGGCCTATGCTCACTTTCCTAAAGGAACTGTCCATTTGATTGGCATCGATGCCGAATTCAACAAAGAAAACCAACACGTTGCAATGCAATGGAATGATCACTATTTTATTGCTGCAGACAATGGAATTCTATCGATGCTTTTGCAACATCAAGTGCCACAGAAACTAGTAGCCATTACCATTCACGATCGTTTGCCAACGGATGCTACTGACTTAGATGTATTTGTAACCGTTGCCTGCCACTTGGCAAAAGGTGGACTTTTAAACGTTGTTGGAAAAGAAATTAAAACACTCAAACAAGTTACAGAGCTTCAGGCTACTGTTTCAGCCGATAAGAACACGATTAAAGGAAACGTCATTTATATCGATCATTTTGGAAATGTGGTTACAAACATTACCAAAAAACTTTTCCTAGAGATTGCCAAAGGACGACCCTATGAAATCCCATTAATGCAAGGGAAAAGTCAAAAAAAATCAAATCCAATTAAGAACATCTGGGCCAAATATTCTGATATTTCCAAAAGCACGAACTATGCATTGAAAAACTATGAAGGAGATAAACTGGCGATTTTTAATGAAGCTGGCTATCTAGAAATTGCCATTTTTAGAAGTAATCCAATGAGTGTCGGAAGCGCTTCTAGCTTACTAGGATTGGGCTATCGCGATAGCATTACAATTCATTTCTTATAATATTCGAAAATCCTAAAATCCTACATCTTAAATCCTAAATTAAATTATGTTTGTACGCATTGTAAAGATGAGCTTCCATCAAGAAAATATTCCAGCATTTTTGGAAAACTTCGAAATGATGAAAACCAAGATAAGAAATGCCGAAGGAAATCGTTTCTTAGAACTGTATCAAGACAAAAATGACCCTTGTATTTTCTTTACTTATAGCTACTGGGAAACCGAAGATGATCTGGAAAATTATAGACAGTCGGAGTTGTTTTATGATGTATGGACGTTTACCAAAAAACTCTTCAACGCCAAACCAGAAGCGTGGAGCGTCGATAAGTTAGTTAGCCTGAAATAGTCGATGGTGAAATTGTTAATTATTGCAATAACTGCGTGATATGATAAAACTCCTTTCGTTTTTAGCCTTTGAATTTATGTTCGTTTTTCTGTTGGCTTTTTGGAATAGAAAATACTACCAAAATCGACTGAGTAATTTCGCAATCGCATTTTTTTCAACGCTCTTTTTTTATGTTTCAATTATCGGTATGGTAGTTATTATACGCTTTCTAACAAAAAGAGAACTGGAATCTTTCGATTTAGATGGAAACGGATTCATAGATCGCAATGAAGTTACTCCCGAATCAGTAGAAGCCAGCAATAAAGCCGTCCATGATACAGGACTATCGATGGCGCCTTTTACAGGAATCCTTTTCAGCATTATTTATTTTATACTTATAATCATACCTTTGGCAATATTTAACCGAAAAAAAGTCAATAAGTACAATTCGTAACCAAACGAATCAACGATTAAACAAATCAACGATTAAACGAATACACAACAAATGAAAGCCATCCTTCTAAAAGAAATAAAGTCTTTTTTTGGCGCACCAATCGGCTACTTAGTCATTGCAGTTTTTTTGATTATCAGCAGTTTATATCTGTGGGTGTTTGAAGGAGACTACAATATCTTGAATAGCGGATTCGCCGATATGAGTCCGTTTTTTACCATCGCACCACTCGTTTTCCTTTTTTTGATTCCAGCCGTTACGATGCGAAGCTTCTCTGATGAAAAAAAGCAAGGTACTTTAGAATTGCTTTTAACCAAACCAATTAGTATTTGGCAAATTGTCAACGGAAAGTTTATGGCTGCAGTCGTTCTGATTTTATTGGCTTTAGTGCCCACTATATTATATGTTTATGTTTTATATGTTTATGGTATGCCCGCAGGAAATATCGATTTGGGAAGTACATTGGGTTCGTATTTTGGACTTCTATTCGTCATTGCAGCGTATTCATCTATTGGAATTTTTACTTCAACACTGTCCGAAAATCAAATTGTAGCTTTTATCCTCGCGGTATTTCTGTGCTTCTTCTTATACTTTGCTTTCGATGGATTAGCGACTTATTTTCCAAGTCTTGAAAACGCCATTACTTCATTGGGAATGAACAGCCATTTTAAAAGTATGAGCCGAGGCGTTATCGACACTAGAGACGTCATATATTTTGCTAGTATTACCATTGCATTTTTGTCTTTTACTGTTTTCAAATTAAAATCGTTAAGAAGCTAATGGTACCAGTAAAAAATAAAAATTTCAAAACAGTACTTTTTACAATATCCATTTTGATATTGATTAATGGTATCGGAAGCCAGTTCTTTTATCGATTCGACTTAACGCAAGACCATCGTTATACACTTTCGAAAACTTCTCTTCAGATATTGAAAGAAGTCAAAGAGCCATTGATTATTGATGTTTTTCTAAAAGGGCAATTTCCCGGTGAATTCAAAAAATTACAAACAGAAACGCAACAAATACTAGAGGAGTTCAAAGCCTATAACAAAAATATCACCTTTCAATTTGTCAATCCTATCGAAAACGAAGAAGAACGTGACACTATTATACAATCATTTTTAGAACGTGGCTTAACGCCTGTAAATGTAACTGTTGAGGATAAAGGCAAGCAAACCCAAGAAGTAGTTTTTCCTTGGGCAATCGCAACCTATAATGGCAGAAGTACGAAAGTGCCTTTACTCAAGAACATCATGGGTGCTTCAACAGCTGAGAAAGTAGTGAGTTCGGTGCAACATCTAGAATACGCTTTCGCCAATGCCTTCAACACAATCGCAAAAGCAAAAGAGAAAAAAGTCGCTGTTATCAAGGGCAACGGTGAATTGCATGATTTACAAATGGCGGATTTTATCAAACAAGTACGTGAGAACTATTTTATCGGAACCTTTACTTTAGATTCTGTGGCGAAAAAACCGAATGAAAGTCTCGCGTACCTCAAAAAATACGACTTGGCGATAATTGCAAAACCAACAGAAAAATTCTCTGATGAAGAGAAATTAGTACTCGATCAGTTTATTATGAATGGCGGAAAAACCTTGTGGCTCATCGACCAAGTGAATATCGAAATGGATAGCTTGTACAATGATTCGGGTGCAACTTTAGCGTATCCTTTTGATTTAAATCTGAATGATCAATTCTTTAAGTACGGTTTTAGAATCAATCCAACGTTGGTCAAAGATGTCATGGCGACACCAATTGCGCTCGCGACTGGAGAAAAAGGAAGTGCGACACAATATACCCAATATCCATGGTTCTACTCGCCACTCGTTTATCCCGCCGGAAAAAACCCCATCGTGTCAAATGTAGATGCACTTAAATTTGAATTTACAAACGGCATCGAAGTCTTAAAAAATGACATCAAGAAAACCGTATTATTACAATCGTCACCGTACTCAAAATTAGTCGGAGCACCCGTAGATATTAATCTAAACATGGTAACCGAAAGACCTGAGCAATCGGATTTTAAAAATACCGGAAACATTCCTTTAGCGCTCTTATTACGGGGAAAATTTACTTCTGTTTACAAAAACAGAGTGTTGCCTTTTGCGGAGAAAACGTTTCAGCCAGCTGGAAAAAATAATAAGATGATTGTGGTGGCCGATGGAGATATCATCAGAAATCAATTGGACAAAAATTACCAGCCTTTAGAATTGGGTTATGATAAATGGACAAATAAACTGTATGGCAACAAAGAATTTTTGATGAATTGCGTGAATTACCTATTAGACGATAGTGGACTTATTAACATTCGAAGCAAAGAGGTCAATTTGCCTTTGCTGGATAAAGAAAAAGTCTACCAAGATTATTCTTTCATACAATGGATAACTGTCGGACTTCCAATTCTAATTTTAGGTATCTTTGGCTTCCTTTTTACTTATTTGAGAAAAAGAAAATACAGCGCTTAATGTTAATAAAATTCTTTTTGATATTTCGCAGTTTAGGATATATTTGTAAAATGGATGTGTTGAGGAAAATGTTTCTCTTAGCCCCTGTAGATTGGAATAAAAGGTTGAATCGTGTGACCGTGTAATCGTTGAATCGGCTGCTCGACTGAAGATGATGCCCTAGCCCTGATAGAAAGGAAAATCCTTTTTTGTTTTTCTTTAAAACAAAAAAGATTGGAATGATAGCAGGATTAGCTTCTAAAAAACAAATCAACGATTACACGATTAAACAATTCAACGATCAAACAATTCAACGATTAAACAAGAAAAAATGAAATTTATAGTATCGAGTTCGTACTTATTGAAACAACTACAAGTGCTGGGAAGTGTTATTAATAGTAGCAACACCTTGCCTATTTTAGATAATTTCTTATTTGAATTGGACAATAAAACGTTGACCGTTTCCGCTTCAGATTTAGAAACTACCATGTCAGCCACATTAGAAATCGATTCTACTAGCAAAGGAAGTGTTGCCGTTCCAGCGAAATTATTGTTGGAAATACTTAAAACATTCCCAGAACAACCTTTGACTTTTACCGTTGAAGAAAATAGCACCATTGAAATCAGCTCTAACTCTGGAAAATATGCGTTGGCCTATGCGCCAGGAGAAGAATTTCCTAAATCAGTCAATTTAGACAATCCTTCAACGACTTTGGTTCCAGCAGAAGTATTGGCAACTGCCATCAGCAAAACGATTTTTGCAGCAGGAAATGACGATTTACGCCCTGTGATGTCTGGAGTGTTCTTTCAATTTTCGCCAGAAGGTTTGACTTTTGTAGCCACTGACGCGCATAAATTAGTGAAGTATGCACGAACAGATGTAAAAGCGTCTCAAGTGGCAGATTTCATCATGCCAAAGAAACCGCTGAATATTTTGAAAAGTATTCTAGGAGCATCCGATTCTGAAATCAAGATTGAATACAATGATTCTAACGCCACTTTTTCTTTCGACAATTACATCCTGATGTGTCGCCTGATTGATGGAAAATACCCAAATTACGAAGCGGTTATTCCAAAAGAAAACCCAAATAAGTTAATGATTGATCGCACACAATTCTTAAACTCTGTAAGACGTGTCGCTATTTTCTCTAACAAAACTACGCATCAAATTCGTTTAAAAATCGCAGGTGCTGAATTGAATATTTCTGCAGAAGACATCGATTACTCAAACAAAGCAGAAGAGCGTTTGACTTGTGACTATCAAGGTGATGACATGCAAATTGGTTTCAATTCACGCTTCCTTTCAGAAATGCTAACCAACTTGCAATCGGACATGATTGTATTAGAAATGTCGTTGCCAAACCGCGCCGGAATCCTTACTCCAGCAGATGGATTAGATGAAGGCGAAACCGTAACGATGTTAGTCATGCCAGTTATGCTCAACAACTAACCCTAGTAACCCAATTATATTTCCAAGCCGCGACATTGTACGATGTTGCGGTTTTTTTTATGGATGAAATGCCAGAATCGGAATTTTTGTATGAAATGCCAACTTTTTAGACAAACTAACGTCAAAAATACGTTGAAAGAAATTTCGATGATGTGTAGTCATCGCCAGCATATTGATATGATATAACGGAATAAATTCTAAAATAAGTCCTTCTTTATCGTCGCTTTCAATACAATGAAATGACACATCATGATTGCTAAACATCACTTTCCAATCGTGGATTATCGCATCATCAACCGGATTTTCTTTCGGTTTTGCATACAAGCAATCCACATGAGAATGAAAAACCTTGGCAATGGCTAACGCTTTTTTTAGAACTTCGATTTCTTCCGTTTTAAACTCCGTAATAAACAGGATTTTCTTAATCGGTTCGTATTGACAATCTTCTGGAATAGCAATAACTACCGAATTAGAATCATTCATTACCTTCTCGGTGGTTGATCCAAAAAATGTCGCCGCAAGACCTGTTGCGCCCTTCGTACCCATAACAACATATTCTGCACCTTCCTTTTTTGTCAAGTTGATAATATTATCAATCAAGTCACCACTTTCTAGTACATTACTAATTTTTACGTGATCCAATCGATGTTTTACAGCAATGTCGTGCAAAACTGGAATGTGTCCTTTATAATTCTCAAATTGACTTAACTCTGTTACCTCATAAATCTCCGGCAAATAAATGGGTACATCCATATAATTCATAGTCGGATACTGGTAGGTGTGCAAAGTAATAATCTCAGAATGTGTATTTTTTGCCAAATGCAAAGCATACAAAAATGCATTCTTAGATATATCGGAGAAGTCCGTCGGAAAAATAATCTTTTTCATATTATTATGATTTTGGTTTTCTAGAAATTGTATGCTAAAGATACGCTAGAATAAGTCATAATTCAATGATAATTATCATTTTAGAGTTTAACAAAATCGAAATCAAAAAGAATTACCTCGAACTTTAACGATCCGAAAAACATCAAGGCATTTTTACTTACTTTTGCAAAAATTAAACACCCATGTTGCACCACGATACCATTGTCGCACTTGCCACGCCATCTGGAGCTGGAGCGATTGCTGTCATAAGAATTTCGGGAGAAAAAGCAATTGAAATTGCCAACGAAGTATTTGTATCTGTAAAAGGGAAAGCAATTAAGCAACAAAAATCGCATACGCTACATTTGGGGCATATCGTTGATAACAATAAGACCTTAGACGAAGTCTTGGTATCTATTTTTAAAGGACCTCACTCCTATACGGGAGAAAATACCATAGAAATTTCTTGTCATGGTTCGACTTTTATTCAACAACAAATCATACAACTACTGTTGCGAAAAGGATGTCGCATGGCAACGGCAGGTGAATTTACGCTCCGAGCGTTTTTGAACGGCAAACTCGATTTATCACAAGCAGAAGCTGTCGCCGATTTGATTGCTTCAGACAACGAAGCGTCGCACCAGATCGCCATGCAGCAAATGCGCGGTGGATTCTCTAATGAAATTGCACAATTGAGAAACGAATTGTTGAATTTCGCATCCCTAATTGAACTAGAATTAGACTTTGCCGAAGAAGATGTGGAGTTTGCAGACCGGACGCAATTTAATGCTTTGCTGGAACGGATTGAATTGGTTCTTAAGCGCCTCATTGATTCATTTGCCATCGGTAATGTGATTAAAAACGGAATTCCAATAGCCATTGTTGGTGAACCAAACGTCGGAAAATCGACACTACTCAATGCCTTGTTGAATGAAGAACGAGCGATTGTTTCGGAGATTGCAGGAACGACTCGCGACACCATCGAAGATGAATTGGTTATTGGCGGCATTGGATTTAGATTTATTGATACCGCCGGAATCCGTGAGACAAAAGATGTTGTAGAAAGTATCGGAATTCAACGCACTTTTGAGAAAATGGAACAAGCGCAAGTGGTTTTATTTTTGGTTGATGGTTCACGGTTGACAGTTGACGGTTCACAGTTGTCGGTTGTCAGTTCTCAGTTGTCAGTTGACAGTCTGAAAATTGAGATTGAGAAAATCAGAAATCAGTTTCCTTTGAAACCGCTTATTATTGTTTTAAATAAAATCGATACGCTTTCGAAAGAAGCATTACAGGCTATCGTAGACCAACTCAAAACTCCCAACACACAACCGACAACCCAGAACCGAGAACTGACAACCGACAACCGACAACTGATATCCATCTCCGCCAAAAACAAAATCGGTATCGATGAACTTAAAAACCAATTGCTTTCATTCGTCAATACTGGAGCGCTGCGCAATAACGAAACGATTGTAACCAACACACGTCACTACGATTCGCTCCTAAAAGCTTTGGAAGAAATTCAAAAAGTGAAGTTTGGTTTGCAAAGCAACTTATCATCCGATTTGATGGCAATCGACATTAAAGAAGCATTATATCACTTCGGAATGATTACTGGGCAAGTCACCAATGAAGAGCTTTTAGGTAATATTTTTGCTAACTTTTGTATCGGAAAGTAACTGCCTTTTTGCTACGAATTAGCACCAATTAACCTAGCCCAACTTATTGAAGATTATTCGCGACGTTTATTTAGAAATACCGCTATTTTCAAAAATGGTCATCATTTCGTTCGCTTTTTCGTTTTGTCCAATTGCCTTCAAACACTGCGCAAAACGGTAATAATAAACAGATTCTAAATTGTTACTTAACTCAAACAGCTTTTCATACCATTTAGCAGCTTTTGCTAAATCACCGTCAAAGAAAAGTCGATTTGCCACAATGTGCATCATATCGACTGATAGGTAACCCTTTTCTAAAATCCTTTCATAAGATCGCGCGACATCAATTTCAACGTAGTTCTTTTTCCTTGGAGGAATAACCAAATCTGTACTTATTGGGATCAAACTTCTAGCTTTCAATTTAAGCGGCTTTACTGTCAAATTCTTATTAACTACTGGTTTTGCCTTAATATATTTGGGTTTTACCACCCGAACATTGTTGGGCCCTAAATCGTTTGTGCTCACTAAACTCAAAGACGAAACCTCATAAGTCGTAATTCGACCACCAAAATTCATATTAATTCTCTCCTCTACTGCATAAGATTTTATATCCGCAGCGGTAAAGTCAGTATTATCTGCAAGTAATTCCTTGTTTTCATTCAATGCACTAGGCAAAAGCTCTTTACTTGTCTGAGCGCAAACGCAAATGGAAAAAAAACCGGCAAACATTATGAAAATTGGGGATGA
The DNA here is from genome assembly GCA_947456815.1 of Flavobacteriaceae bacterium. Classification (GTDB taxonomy): domain Bacteria; phylum Bacteroidota; class Bacteroidia; order Flavobacteriales; family Flavobacteriaceae; genus Flavobacterium. The sequence continues at coordinate 252 of CANGTL010000051.1, read as the reverse complement.
ATTCTTCATGGTATTTTATCTACAATTGTTCTGAATATTTCTTGGTATTAGACAAAGGTAATCCACGATTTACTTGTGCCTAAAATTAGTCTATCAACAACTTGAAAACTCGTTGAAGTACTTGCATCAATTCGTTCGACGGTACTTTAATACTTCTTGTCGATTGAATAAAAAAAATAAAAACGTTATAGATTGAAATGCTTACCTAACAAGTACAAGTTTTTATATTTTCATTAAAATATTTTATATTTA
>CANGTL010000050.1 GCA_947456815.1 Flavobacteriaceae bacterium | reverse complement strand
TTTGAGGTTTCGCGGTACGGAGAATCGGTGCCGGAAACATCATGATGGTCACGACCTAAAATAATATAACCAATTTCACCTTTTGCGATGGCTTTATTGAATGCCTCAGCAATCTTAATTCGACCTTCGGAATCAGCGTATAAGATTCTTGCTTGCGAGCCTACGACCAACTTATTTTCCTGTGCGCCTTTAATCCATTGGATGTTGTCGGCCATTTGTTGTTGTATTTCTTCTGGCGCCGTTTTCATCATTTCCTCAAGAACTTCACATGCAATCGCGTCTGTTTTGGCTAGATCTTCTGGTTGACCAGAAGCGCACACCCAACGAAACGGACCGAATCCGAAATCGAAACACATTGGTCCCATAATATCTTGCACATAACTTGGGTAACGAAAATCGATGTGGTTTTCAGCCATAATATCTGCGCCAGCGCGAGAAGCTTCTAAGAGAAATGCGTTGCCATAATCAAAGAAATACGTTCCTTTTGCGGTGTGTTTGTTGATGGCATTGGTATGTCGACGGAGTGTTTTTTGCACTTCTTCTTTAAATTTTTCAGGGTTATTCGCCATCATGTCGTTGGCTTCTTCGAAGGAATATCCGATTGGATAATAGCCACCCGCCCAGGGATTGTGCAATGATGTTTGATCTGAACCCAAATCGATGTGGAGGTTTTCCTGATCGAATCGTTCCCAAACATCAACTACATTTCCAAGATAGGCAATCGAAACAACTTCGTGATTGGCTAAGGCTTTTTGAACGCGAGGCACCAATTCGTTGATGTCTTCAATGACTTCATTGATCCAACCTTGTGAATGACGAATGTGGGTAATTTTTGGATTGACTTCGGCGCAAACGGTTACACAGCCAGCAATGTTTCCTGCTTTGGGTTGCGCACCTGACATACCGCCTAAACCTGAAGTTAAAAACAAACCACCTTTAGGAGATTTCTTTATTTTTCTAAATCCGTTGAGAACCGTGATGGTCGTTCCGTGTACGATGCCTTGTGGACCGATATACATATAACTTCCCGCCGTCATTTGTCCGTATTGCGAAACGCCTAGTGCATTGAATTTTTCCCAGTCGTCTGGTTTGGAGTAATTCGGAATGACCATTCCGTTGGTTACGACCACTCTCGGGGCATCTTTGTGTGAGGGAAATAATCCCATTGGATGACCAGAATACATCGCTAACGTTTGCTCTTCGGTCATTTCGGACAAGTATTGCATTGTGAGCAGATATTGCGCCCAATTGGAAAACACGGCTCCGTTTCCGCCATAAGTTATGAGTTCATGTGGATGTTGCGCCACAGCATAATCCAAATTATTTTGAATCATGAGCATGATGGCTTTGGCTTGTTCGCATTTTCCGGGATATTCAGAAATTGGTCGAGCGTACATGCTATACTCAGGACGGAATCGATACATATAGATACGTCCGTAGGTTTCTAATTCATATGAGAATTCTTTGATAAGAACGGCGTGATGTTCTGGTTCGAAATAGCGTAGTGCATTTCTTAACGCTAATTTTTTTTCATCGGAAGAAAGAATTTCTTTTCTTTTTGGCGCATGATTGATGGCCGGGTCGTATGCCTTTGGCTGTGGCAGAATGGTTGGGATTCCTTGTTGTATTTGTTCTTTGAATGTCATTTTTTTAGTTGCTGAGTGACTAAGATTCTGAGTCGCTAAGTTAAGGAGATTTTTCTGGTTTTCGCAAGGTTGCGTTAGGGATTGGAAGCAGTACCGTGTACTGCGGAAAGCCCGACCCGCAGGGGAACGCCCCACTATTTTTTGATATTTCCAGTTTTTTTATCGAAACCGTAAGGGCAATGTCGGCAACCACTTTTGCAGCAATAGCCGCGTTTGAGGTGGAAGTTTTCAGTGAAACATTTGTAGCCTTCGGGTGTAAAGTAGAAATCTTCGCCTTCGATTGGTATATTTTCTTTATTTTGGTCGAACATAGGGCAAAAATAGAAATTTAAGAGGAATGATTCTGATCGTTAGCAAATATTTAATACCGAAGGGTTTTCGCGGGATGACAGTGTTTCCGTTTGTCGTGGTGCGAGATCAAAATGCGCAAGATTATTTGGCATTGATGAATCATGAACGAATTCATTTAAGGCAGCAATTAGAGTTATTGGTGTTGCCGTTTTTTGTGCTTTATGGATTGGATTATTTGGCGAAGTTGATTCGCTATCGTGATAAAGATAAGGCGTATCGAAATGTTGTTTTTGAGCGAGAGGCGTATCAAAATGAAAACGACCTTGATTATTTGAAGTCAAGGTCGTTTTGGAAGTTTTTGAAGTATGTTTGATTTATTTTAGTTTTTCCTCGGGAATTTCTTCTAAATTAGGATTTTCCTTTTCCGAACGAATGGCTTTTGAAGTACGATTTTTTATCTTTTCGGAACTATTAGAACTTGTAACTTTGTTTGTTTTTTTGCTTGAATTAGAAGCAAGTTGTTTTGAAGCGATATCAGAATTCATTTGAGCAACTTTCTTGCCTTTTGCTAATTGAATTGAAGAAACAATTTTTGTGTTGTCAACTGCAGTAACACTTTCGCGTTGAATAGGTTTCGGTTTATTTTCTTCTTTTAATTCTGGGAAGCGAAGGTTTTCTTTTCCTTTCCAAATAGCATAAATATTATACTGAACAGTTCCGTTGCTTGGTCCACCTAGATCTTCCACAACAAAGGACTTGTCTTTTTGGTTTCTTGTTATACGAATCGAACCGAGTGTGTTTTCTCCACCTTGAACAAAAACTTTGAATGGTTTGAAATCTGAAATAGTTTCTACAAAAGTAGGATCTAATTGGACTATTGCTTTTCCGTTTACTAATTCGACTTCACCTATATCGAAGAACCAGTTTTCTGGAGCTTCAGGAGCGAAAAGTATTTTCTCTCCTTGGGAAGTTTTCATGGTTGTGGAAACAGAACCGCCACCTGTGCCAAGAATTTTGTAATTAACACCAGCTATTCTCGCACCTACATAAACATTATCAGAAGTAGAGCCGCCAGAAATATAAGTGCCTGCTAAGACTGCTCTATCTACGCCGTCGTTTGCAGCGCCAGTTATTGTTGCAATACTGGTTGTTCCCCAACGAGTACCTGTGAAAGCACCACCTGCGCCATTAGCATCAAAGCTTGTAATTGCCGAATTGTTTCCCGCTGCAGCAATTCCAACTCCATTAGCAGCGGTTGTGCTATAGGATAGAGTTCCGAATAATGAGCCTGTAAAAGCACCGCCACTCCCGCTGGCAGAATAGCTAGCAGTGACGTTATTTCCTGCTCCTACGACGCCGGTGCCAGAGGAATTTGAATTGATTCCAAAAGTACCGAAACCAGTTGCTCCGCTAGCAGAACCGAATACTGCATCTGCAGAACTACCTGTTGCGTTTCCCCAAATTCCTGTTCCGGTTGTTCCAGTTGTTGAGCCGTACACACCAGTTCCAGTCGCATTATTATTTACACCCCAAACTCCATTTCCATTAGCACCTGACGCTTGACCGTATACACCATCTGCATTTGCACCAGTTGAATTTCCCCAAACACCCGTTCCGTCACTTCCTGTTGTTGTTCCGTAAATGCCTGTACCAGTTGCCCCCGAAGAAGATCCTACGACCCCATTTCCAGTTGCGTTATTATTCACACCAAATACTCCATATCCAGAGGCTCCTGAAGCGGATCCATATACACCATAACCACTAACTCCAGTAGCAGCTCCTAATACTCCGTTTGCGGTAGCTCCGGTTGTAGTACCAGCAACCCCAACTCCAGTAGCATTGTTGTTAAGTCCCCAAACTCCATAGCCCGTTGAGCCAGTTGCTTGTCCGTATACACCGTCTGCATTAGTTCCTGTAGATGATCCAAAAACACTTGTAGCATTAGACCCTGTTGATGAGCCGTAGACTCCAATTCCAGTAGCATTGTTGTTAACACCCCATACTCCATATCTTGCTGGCTGAGTGGCTTGTCCATATACTCCATCACCGCCTGAGGCACTTGCATATCCAAATACTCCAGTTCCGTTTGTGCCAGTAGACTCACCATAAGTTCCTATGCTTGTTGTGTTGTTGGCAAATCCTTCAACCCCAACTCCCGATGTACCAGAAGATTGTCCATAAACTCCACTACTAGTTGAGTTAGTTGCATTTCCAAAAACTCCTGTACCTGAAGTACCATTGGAAGTTCCGTACACGCCAACTCCCGAAGCAACATTGGCTTGACCAAAAACTCCTGTACCAGTGGCGCTGACAGTCGTTCCAAGTACGCCAATCCCAGTACCAGTGTTGGCGCCTCTGACAGCTTGTCCTGAACTACTGTTGAAGCCATATACACCAGATCCAGTTCCTGTATTTTGGCCAAATACGCCAGTTCCTGTTAAAGTAGAATACCCATTTATAGCAAAATCGCTAGTAGCAGTATTGTAAACACTAAATCTATCTCCAGCAAAAGGAGCTCCAGTATTATTGACAACTACTTGTCCATTTGAAAGTACTCTAATTCTTTCTGCTCCATTGCTTGATATTTTGAAATCAACAGCATCCGAAGTTCCAACGTAATTAGCTGCTCCAGTCCCTGAGTTTCCTGTAATCGACCAATCATTCGAATTGGAACCGGTAAAACCTACCCAAGCCGCTCCATTCCAGTAATAGTAACCCGGAATAACGTTGTTTGGCGATACCCCAGCAGTAGCAGTATTGTAAACGAGTAGGGAAGTGGCAGGCGCGGCAATTGGTCCAGCAACATTTTTTGCAGTTAATGCCACATTAGGAATTAATAAACCGCGATTGGTTGCATTGATTTCTAATTTTGCCGAGGCGTTTGGAGTTGCACCAATTCCAACGTCTCCATCTGCTTCGATTCTCATCCTTTCAGTACCTGCTGTTGTAGAACTCAAGATATCTGCACCTGGACTGTAAATACCAGTATTAGTGTCCGCACTAAAAGTGTAAAAAGGCAATGCTGCTGTTCCTAAACTTAATGCATGAACTTGATCTGCATTAGGAATTCTAAGTCGAGCGGTTCCGTTTGTAGCAAAATCAAGTGCATCAGCACCAGAACTAAATAAGCCTGTGTTTGTGTCGGCACTAAATGAATAGAAAGGCAATGCTGCTGTTCCTATACTTAATGCATGAACTTGATCTGCATTAGGAATTCTAAGTCGAGCGGTTCCGTTGGTAGAAAAATCAAGTGCATCAGCACCGGAACTAAATAAGCCTGTGTTTGTGTCGGCACTAAATGAATAGAAAGGCAAAGCAGCTGTTCCTATACTTAATGCATGAACTTGATCTGCATTCGGAAATCTAAATCGAGCAGTTCCTCCGGTCGTAATATCAAGTGCATCAGCTCCGGGGCTAAATAGACCTGTGTTTTGGTCCGTTTGAAAGGAATAAGTAGGTAAAGCTGCAGTTCCTAGAGCATAGGATTGCAATTGTCCGTTATTGGCATGAGAAATATTCCAACGGTCAGTTGCTCCTGTTTTGAAACGCACATCGACGGCATCTGTTGTTCCGAGGTAATTGGTTCCAGCTGTAGTTCCTGTATTACCGACTAAAGACCAATCATTATTGGTATTTCCTGTAGCAAGTTTTATCCAAGCTGCACCATCCCAATAATAATAACCAGGAGACACTTGATTGGGACCTAAGACGGAAGTAAAGGTATTGTAAACTAATTCGGAAGTTGTTGGTGTAATTACTGTTGCCACATTCGTAGCTGATAAAGCTATTCTAGGAATTAGTAAACCATCATTAGCAGAGGTTATTTCTAGAGAACCGTTCGGAGAAGTAGTTCCAATACCGACTTGACCTGCATCGGTAACTCTCACTTTTTCCGATCCATTAGTTGTAATTGACAAATTATCTGGAATTGGGCTGAATACCCCTGTATTGGTATCACTTTGAAAAGAGTACGCTGGGAGCGAGGAAGTTCCTAAAGAATAGGATTGCAATTGACCACTATTCGCATTAGAAATATTCCATCGGTCATTTCCGCCAGTTTTAATTCTAAAATCGACAGCATCATTAGTTCCTATAAAATTAGTTCCTGCAATGGTTCCGGAGTTGCCCGATAAAGACCAGTCTGTCGATGCTGCAGCAACTGCTAATTGTGCCCATATTGCACCATTCCAGTAATAGTAACCATTGGGAGCAAAACCGGTATTGTAAACCAATAAAGAAGTTGTAGGAGACGGAATTGTTGCTACATCGGTATTATTTAATAATCCAACGCGAGGAATTAATACTCCAGAGTTTGTTGAAGTAATATCTAGTGAGGAAGATGGGTCAGGAGACGTAGTTCCAATTCCAATTTGTGCTTGTGCTGAACTTATCAGCAGTATTGCACAAACTACATTTAGCAATTTTAAATTCATTCTTTTCATAACTCAATTCTTTTGCCTCTAAAAATAAGAATAAGTACTTGATATCCAATTCAAATTTAAATTTTTCTCGATAAACTACTTTTTTTCTCGACGAGCGATTTATTTTAGAATTTATAAATGCAAAACTGATTACTTATTAATTTTTTCTTTTTACTTTTAACAGCTAATTATAAGATTATGAAGAAGTTTATACTTATTTCAACCCTAGGCTTTTTTTCCTTCTTCGGGCAAATCTGTAAAGCACAGCTTTATGTGAGCAATAATTATGTGTATGTCGCTGACAAATATTTGTATGTCAAACAAGATGTAAATATTCAAAATTCTGGAAATCTATTTCTCAGAAACGAGTCGCAATTGTTGCAAGCGAAGACAGGAAGCTCAGCGAATGCGGGTGCAGGAAAATTATCTGTTTTTCAGGAAGGAACAGTAAACAATTATGCTTACAATTATTGGTGTTCCCCAGTTGGGAATTCGGTAACTGCTTCGGGAAATGAGTCTTTTGGCATCACGATGTTGAACCAACCAACATCGGTGACCGCAAGTACGCCAGCGACGATGTTGTCCATGAGTACTTATGATGGTATATCAAATCCTTTGAGTATTTCTCAAGGTTGGATTTTTAAATATTTGTCTTCGTCATTATATTCGCAATGGTTTGGTGTTTATTCCGCTTCAACTTTAAATCCTGGAGAAGGATTTACAATGAAAGGTACGTCAGGAACAGATGCAACTTTCACGGATGCTGGTGTCAGTAATAATCCAGGTAGCAAACAAAGATATGATTTTAGAGGTCGTCCAAATGATGGAGATATTACAATAAATCTTGCCACTGGGATGCGTACATTGACAGGAAATCCATATCCTTCAGCAATTGATCTTAGGGCATTTTTGTTGGGTGCGACCAATTCAACAGGTATTGCTTATTTTTGGGAGCACGACAAAACGGTTAATTCTCATGTACTTGCCGCTTATAAAGGAGGCTATGGAACCTATTCTACTGCTGGTCCAATGGGAACTTATGTGCCTGCGGTTTTTTATGCCTATGATGGCGCAGGAACGCAACTCGGAGTCGTTGGTGCAGGTTCTAATTATGAAAGACGTTTTTGTCCAATTGGACAAGGATTTATGTTAGAAGGTGCTTCGACCGGTACTGTAACAATGCAAAATAGTTATCGCGTTTACCAAAAAGAAGGTGCTGCTAATTTTTCGCAATTTGAAAGAGGAATTACTACCAGTCTTGATGATAGCATTAAAAATAGGATGGAAGAGGCAGAAGGTTTCTTGCCAGAAATACCTTCAGTATCAGGATTTGATTATACTACAGTGAGTACAAAACCTGCTCCCCAAATCAGAATAAATACTTTGATGAACAATTTGGCAGTAAGACAGTCTGCTTTGGTTTTTCAAGAAGGAGCAACAGATAGCGTTGATTTTGCTTTAGATGCTAAATCTCCGGACTCAACAGCAGATATGGATATGTATTTTGTGATTGATAACAAGGAATATATCATCAATGTAGTGCAGTTTGATATCAACAAAAGAATCCCAATAGGATTTAAGAATGCCGCTCCGACCGTATTTAAAATGGCGGTTGGTGAAATCGCTAATCTAAATGAAGTTGAACATGTTTATTTGCATGACAAAATTTCGGATTTGTATTATGAAATTACAAATAATGAATATGAAATTTCATTGCCAGCTGGCGTAAACAATACACAGTATGAATTAACTTTTGTCAATTCATTATTAAGTAACCCAACATTTTCAGCGAACGATTTTACAGTATTGCAGAACAATTCGATAAAATCTTTCACAGTAGTCAATCCAAATATGAAGTCTGTCAAATCTATACAATTGTTTGATATTGCAGGAAAATTGGTTTTCACGACTACCGGAGTAGGAGCGAAAGATAAGTATCAATATCCAACATCGGTATATAGTGACGCCATCTATATCGTAAAAATTACCACTTCTGACAACCAAGTATACAATAAGAAAATTACCGTTTACAATGGGCGGTAGTTTTGAAAAGCATTAAAAAAGCAGTCTAATTAGGCTGCTTTTTTTGTGAAGAATAGCACCAAATTTCATGTGTTTTGAACGACCTGAATCAATCAATCCCAATTCCTTATTCAAATATTACCTTAACAATTAAAAGGGAGGATTTGATACATCCATTTGTGTCTGGCAATAAGTTCAGGAAATTGAAATACAATTTGCAGCAAGCAAAAATAGAAAATCACGATACATTGCTCACTTTTGGGGGTGCTTATTCTAATCATATCGCAGCAGTTGCGGCAGCAGGAAAAGAACATGGATTTAAGACGATAGGAATTATTCGCGGTGACGAATTGAGTATAGAATATCTTGAAAATCCAACCTTAAAATTTGCCAGTGAATGCGGGATGCAATTCGATTTTATTTCAAGGGAAGATTATCGAAAAAAGTCAGATGTCGACTTCATTTCAAAGCTGAAAGCAAGATGGGGAAGTTTTTACTTAATCCCGGAGGGAGGAACAAATGCACTAGCGGTGTTGGGTTGTCAGGAGATATTAACAGAGAATGATATGCAATTTGACTTTGTATGTTGCTGTGTGGGCACTGGCGGGACTATCTCAGGATTAATTAATAGTTCTGAACTCCATCAGAAAATTATCGGATTTCCTGCACTCAAAGGAGATTTTTTAATGGAAGAAATTCGTAAATTTGCTGCCAATGATAGATGGGAGTTGATAGATGATTATATTTTTGGAGGTTATGCAAAGATTTCAAAGGAATTAGTTGATTTCATAAACAGTTTTTTTATAACCACAAAAATTCCTTTAGATCCAATTTATACGGGAAAAATGGTTTTTGGCGTTATTGATATGATTCAGAAAAATTATTTTCCAGAAAATTCGAAGATATTGATGATTCACACGGGAGGACTTCAAGGAATTGAAGGGATGAATATGAAATTACAAAAACGACATTCACCTTTACTGCTAAAAGATGTTTTATAAAATTGTGTTTTTTCTAGTTTCGGTACTACTAATTGGTTGTTCGACTTCACAACCTGTTGTTAGGACTACCAAGCCAGTATATAAAAAGCCGGCGTCAAAAGTTGCAACTGTGCCTAAAAAGAAACCAGTTTCGAAGCCAATTGCAGTTTCTTCAGCGAAAAAAAATCCAATGCCTCCAGCTGTTGCGGTAGTTAAAAAAACAGCAGGTGCCGCCACTTCTGTGGAATTGAAAGCTATTGAAGAAAATTACGAATCTGCAAAAGAAAACGATAAATCGAACAAAAACCAAACAGTCTATTCAAAAACTGAAATATTGGAAGCAACCACGCGAGTAAAGGTAACAACCGCAATGGTCTTAGATTATATTAATACCTATAAGGAAGTTGCAAAAAGCAATATGCGTCAATATGGAATTCCTTCGAGCATTATCCTGGGACAGGGTATTTTGGAATCAGGCGCTGGCACAGGGCCGCTTAGTATTTTGGCTAATAATCATTTTGGTATTAAATGTCATAAAGATTGGACTGGTCCGAGCGTAAATTATGACGATGATACAGAGCAAGAATGTTTTAGGAAATATGATAAATCGATGGAATCCTATCAAGATCATGCCATTTTTTTGCTAAACAGACCATGGTATCGGCCGTTATTTGATTTGGAAAAAGACGATTACAAACTTTGGGCAAAAGGACTCAAGAATGCCGGATATGCCACAGACCCGAAGTATCCTGATAAATTAATTGCAATCATTGAAAGATATCAACTTAATCAATATGATGCGGAAGTTTTGGGAAAAGACTTTGTAGCGCAGGCGTCCAACGTAAAACCCGTTTCATTTAATGCAGATTTATATCAAGTAGTTCCCGGAGACACGCTTTATTCTATTTCAAAAAAATTCAATATATCGGTAGAAGACTTGAAACGGTATAACGATATTCAAGACAATGCCCTTTCCATTGGTCAAAACCTAAAAGTTAAATAATTCATGTTATACCAAAGAAGTAGTCAGCTTTTTGCCGAAGCTGAGCAAGTGATTCCAGGCGGTGTTAATTCACCAGTACGAGCTTTCAAATCAGTAGGAGGAACCCCGATTTTTGTCAAAAGTGCCAAAGGAGCTTATCTGTTTGATGAGGATGGCAATCGTTTGATTGATTATATTAACTCATGGGGACCTATGATTCTTGGACATGCATACGAACCAGTTGTTTCAGCCGTTATTGAAAGAACAAAGCTTGGCACTTCTTTCGGCATGCCAACTGCCTTAGAAACGGAGATTGCAACACTAGCGATCTCGATGGTGCCAAATATTGAAAAGATTAGATTTGTGAATTCAGGGACAGAGGCGTGTATGAGTGCCATTAGATTAGCGAGAGGATACACAAAGAAAGATAAAATCATAAAATTTGCAGGTTGTTATCACGGGCATTCCGATTCGTTTTTGATTCAGGCGGGTAGTGGGGCTAGTACATTTGGAACGCCAAATAGTCCAGGTGTAACGGCTGGAACTGCAAAAGATACTTTATTGGCGCGTTATAATGATCTTGAAAATGTTAGACAATTGATAGCCGCCAACCCAAATGAAATTGCCGCCATTATTGTCGAACCTGTTGCTGGGAATATGGGATGTATTCCGCCAAAAAAAGGCTTTTTAGAAGGTTTGCGTCAACTTTGTACCGCTAATAATATCTTGTTGATTTTTGATGAAGTAATGACCGGATTTCGGCTGGCAAAAGGCGGTGTACAAGAATTATATGGCGTTGATGCCGATATTGTGACTTTTGGAAAAGTCATTGGCGGAGGTTTGCCGGTTGGAGCTTTTGCTGCCAGAGCCGAAATTATGGACTATTTAGCGCCAATCGGACCAGTTTATCAAGCAGGCACTTTATCAGGGAATCCACTAGCAATGGCAGCTGGATTGTCCATGTTGCAAGCAATAAATGGAGATGATCAATTGTTTCAAAGACTTAATGCAAAAACTGCGTATTTAGAAGAAGGTATTCAAAATGCGTTTGTTGATACAAATATCTTATATACAATCAATAGAGTGGGTTCTATGATATCCGTGCATTTTGATTCCGAGCCCGTTGTTGACTTTCAATCAGCTGCAAAAGGCGACAATCAAACTTTTAAGAAATTCTTTCATGGTTTATTACGAGAAGGAGTCTACATTGCCCCATCAGCCTATGAAACTTGGTTTATCACAGATGCGTTGACGTATGAAGATTTAGATTTTACAATAGAAGCAATTAGAAAAGTTGCTTCAACTTTATAAAAAAAAAACTCACTATTTCTAGTGAGTTTTTTTAATTTATTATTGTTCTTATTAATGGGTCAATTGCTTCACCAATTTTGGATATTTCATCAATTCCTTTCTTTGTTCTTCAGTTAAACCACTCATCAATTTGTGTTCGTAAGCTTTAAGAGCATGTTCTTTTTTCTCAGCTGATAAAGAAGCATCAGACATTGTTTCGTATTTCATAGTCATCAGCGTAATCAAATCCTGTTGCAAGGTTTCTGATATTTTTACTTTAGCTGCTAAAGCAGTAATATCGTTTTTTGCCGACTCTTGAGGAGACATTTTCTTTTCTTGTGCGCTCACATTAATTGTAAAAGCTAACAAGAGCGTCGCTAGAGCAATAATTTTTTTCATAGTGTGAATTATTTAATAATTGAAATCAAATCTAATTGATTTATTTGATTCCGCAAAATTTTTCGGTCTATTCTTCTTTGCGCAAACCTGCTTTCTTCTCCATCATACGCTCTTTATTCTGTTCTTTCTTCTCTTCCCATTTTTGCATTTGCTCGGGTGTAAGAATTTTTCGAAGTTTTTCAGTCATTGCTTTTTGATCATCTTCTCGTTGTTTTACTCTAGCTGCACGCTCTTCTGCTGTTGGTTTTGTTCCCTTTTCTTTCAATGCCTTGTATTCTGCCACAGCTTTTTCTCTTTTTTGTTGTTGCTCAGCTAAAATTGGAGCAATTTCTTTTTGTTGTTTTTCAGTTAAGGCCAACATCGCTGTAACTCTTTTCAACCGAAGTTCACCTCTTTGTTCCGGCGTCATTTTTTCCATTTCCGCTCTTTTTGACCCTGCTTTTTTTTCTTCTTGTGCGAAAGTTGTCAAACCAACAACTAAAAGCGCCGCTAAAAATACTTTTTTCATTTGTTTCAAATTTTAAAATTTACCGCTGTTTGACCACGATGTACTCACATGGTTTAATTGAGGCGAAATATATTATTTTTTTTAACTTAATTGGATAAATGGATCCTTAATTTCTCTTTAATACGAATAATTTTTATCTAAATTTGCTGTGTGAAAAATTTCGTAATTGTCATAGCACTTGTTTTCTTTCTAAGACCAATCCTTCCTGTTTTGGAATATGCGATTAATTACGACTACATTACCAAAACACTCTGCGTCAACAAGGCCAAACCCAAAATGCAATGTAACGGAAAATGTCATTTGATGAAAGAGCTCGCCAAAGCAGCCGAAAGCGAAAAACCCATTTCTTCAGATAAAAAGCAACTGGTTCAAGAATCTGAAGTTTTATTTCTAGAAACCATCCCATCTTTTGTTTGTGCCGATTTTTTCACCAATCCAACTCAAAAAATAAACGCCAACTATTCCAATTTGTATTGCTTCTTGAATAGCTGTGTCGTCGAGCATCCGCCCACTTTTATTTCCTAATGTTTTATTTTAGAAACGAAAATCAATTCGTTTCAACTCGTTTATTCAGCTAAAAATACAGTTGAATGAACTGGATTATTACATCCAACCGGTTTGAAAAATTATTTTTCAAGCCCAATAGTCATATAAACATTAATAAATAAAAAACACAAAAATGAAATTTCAATTCAAAACTATAATTGCTGCTTTAGCAATCACTTTCTCATTCGCTTCTTGTTCAAACGACGACGACGATACCGCAAACACCATTACCGGTGAAGGATCTATCGGCCTCGAATTCGACAACGTTTTTGGAAGTGATAACCTTATCCTCAACACGCAAGTAAACACAACTTCTGAAGGCGAAAATCTAAAAATCTCTGAGACCAAATACATCGTGAGTAACATCGTATTGACCAAAGCCGACAATTCAACCTACACTGTGCCTAAAAGCGAAAGCTATTTTATCGTTGACGAATCAGACGAAGCCAGTCAAATGATCGAACTAACCAACATTCCAGCTGGAAATTACACCAAAGTAAAATTCGGAATCGGCGTAGATCAAGAGCAGTTTAACTTAGGAGCAACCGGGCAAGGCGACTTTTTAACGTTAGCACAAGCCAAAGGCATGATGTGGTCGTGGAGCGCAGGCTACAAATTTGTAAAATTCGAAGGCACATTCACTTCAGCCACCGTGGCTACCGACACCGAATTTATGGTACACACTGGACAAACGGGAACCAATTATAACTACACCGAAATCACACTCAATTTGCCAGAACAAGCCACCGTGCGAACTACAATTACTCCAGACGTCCACATTTTTGCTGATGTAGCCAAAATCATCGATGGCAGCAACAAAATCAAACTCACCGACAACAACATGGGCGGCATGGGCGCGATGATTATGGGTGGTGCTAATTTACCACTAATTACAGCCAATCTATCGGGTATGTTCACCGTAAACCACGTGCACAACGATTAATTTCATTAGAAGCTAATCCAGCTATACATTACAAGTCCTCACACTTACGCCAACCCTTGTAAAACAAAAGCAAGCTTCCGTTGGTCGCTGTCTTTCGCCAACAAGGGTAGGGCGTAAGTGCTCCGGGCTTTTCATTGCTATCTGGGCTAAAAATTTCAGTCATGAAAAAACTACTCTGTTTTATAGCGACACTTTCCTTGCTTTGGAGCTGCACCAAAGACGATTCTGAAGACTATCAAAACTTGCCGATTGATTATCGCGTACCCATTAACTTTCCGCCTTTGGCCTATGATTTATCCAACAATGCACTCACCGAAAAAGGATTTGAACTCGGAAAAAAATTATTTTACGATGGTCGCCTGGCTTCTGACGGAATCGTTTCTTGCGGTTTCTGTCACATCCAAGAAGATGCTTTCACGCACCACGGTCACTCGGTAAGTCACGGTGTTGGCGATGCGATAGGAACCAGAAACACGCCGCCAATTCAAAACTTAGCGTATCAAACCACTTTTATGTGGGACGGCGCCACAACGCATCTCGATTTGCAGCCGATTATTCCATTCACAAGCCCGATTGAAATGAATGGCAATTTCTCCAACGCAATCAACATGATGAAAAACGATGCAGCATACCAACGGTTATATAAATTGGCTTTTGCAGATGGTCAAATCAATTCCGAGAACATGCTCAAAGCAATAGGGCAATTTATGGTGATGGCTACCTCGAGCAATTCACGTTTTGATAAATACCGCAGAAATGAATCAGGTGGCACTTTGTCAACAGACGAATTGGATGGTTATGCTATTTTCAACCAAAAATGCGCTTCGTGTCACGCGACGGATATTTTTACGGACAACTCGTTTCGCAACAATGGTTTGCCAATCAATCCAGCAGTCAATGATATCGGTCGTTTTCGCGTTACCAAATTAGAACAAGACCGCTATAAATTTAAAGTGCCCAGTTTGCGCAACATCGAAAAAACAGCGCCATATATGCATGACGGTCGCTTCTATACACTAGATGCAGTATTGAATCATTACAGTTCAGGAGTTGCCAATACCCAAAATTTAGATGCGAGTTTGAATACCAATGGTGTACTCGGAATTCCATTAACCGCTAATGAAAAAACCAAACTTGTCGCTTTCTTAAAAACATTAACCGACCAGCAATTCCTAACCGACAGCAGGTTTTCTGAATACTAATCATTGGGTTGGCTATGTTTAAGTCAATCAAACTTTGCGTCTTCGCGTCTTTACGAGATTTTATTTTTTGGCTCGCAAAGCCGCAAAGTCGCAAACATAATACAAACTAAAAGTGAAAATATATTTAATAGTTTTTTTAGCCATTTTCCAACTGGGATATGCTACTGAAAAAGATAGTTTACAAAGAAAAAATCCATTTTTGAAATACCATTTCATCATAGAAGACGATGATGATTGCGATGCTTGCGGTTGTTCTGCTAGTGGCGGCAGCATGGGTTTTGCCTCGATGTTGAACGCCAATTTTGTTGGGATTCGTTATTTCAACCAGCAATACAAAAGCTCCGATGGCTTGTATAGCAATTCGCCTTGGTATAAAGAAAATTTCAATACGGCCCAGGTTTGGGCTAGAATTCCGATTCTAAAAGAGGTCCAGCTCTCGGTGCTGTTGCCCTATCACTTTCATTCAAGAGATACCAAAACTGGTAAACAAGACATACAAGGTTTTGGCGATGCCACGGTTTTAGCGATGTATCGTTTGTATCAAACCCATAAAGACAGTACGCTTTTAGTGCATACGTTACAAGTTGGAGCTGGTTTAAAAGCGCCCACAGGCAAGTTTAATGAAACCAATTCTGGAAGTATCAATCCCAGTTTTCAAGTCGGGACTGGTAGTTGGGATTATATTTTGGCTTCAGAATACACGGTAAAAAGAAAGCAATTCGGACTCAACACCATGCTCAACTATATTGTAAAATCTGAAAACCAGAAGTTTTATCGCTTTGGAAATCAATTCAATTATGCAGGAACTTTCTTCTATTTGTATGAGAAAAATAGTTTTTCTTTTGCTCCACAAATTGGTTTGGCGGGAGAAGTATACGATAGCAATTACTTGCGAAAACAAAAGTTGAAAAATACATCAGGCGATATTGTTTTTAGTAAAATTGGGATTGAAGTAGGGAAAGACAAATTTTCTTTTGGGATCAATACCATGCTGCCTATACATCAAAATCTTGCGGGTGGAAATGTTGAAGCTCAGTATCGTTGGTCGGTAAATTTGAATTACAGTTTGTAATTTTTTATTACATTAGCCTAATAACCAATAAAACAAAACATGGAAACTATTGAAAATGCAAACCAAAAACCGATGTCGGTTAAAGACTGGCTTATTACTTTATTGCTGATGGCGATTCCTGTTGTTGGGATTGTCTTGTTGTTTGTTTATGCTTTCGGAAACAATGAAAACGTCAACAAGCAAAACTGGGCCAAAGCACAATTGATTATGTTGGCTATAGTATTTGCCATTGTGATATTCTGCTTGATTCTTTTCGGATCTATTTTTGCGGCAGCCATGGCGGCGAATAGCTAGTTAAACAAATATTTTTTAGCCACTAATTCACGAATTTTTAATATATAAATTCGTGAATTAGTGGCTAATTTTTTATCCAATCAATTCAACAGTTTTCAATTCGCCACTAACCACAACTTTTACCAAACCGTGTTTCGATAGACCTTTCATGGCGGCATCCCATTTTTTGCCACTGAGTTCCGATTTGACTTTTAAAGCTGACAAATCCATTTGGTTGTTGTTGGTTTGCAATAATGCTATGACTAATTTTTCTTCTGCTTCGAGTTCGATTTGCACTTGTTTTTTCTCTGGTCGCATTTGTGGGAAGAATAATACTTCCTGAATCGAGCTGTTGTTGGTGAGATACATCATCAATCGATCCATTCCGATTCCGAGTCCAGAAGTAGGTGGCATTCCGTATTCCAGCGCACGAAGGAAATCTTCGTCTATTAGTCCAGATGCTTCATCATCGCCTTTTTCAGACAGTATAATTTGATGTTCAAAACGTTCGCGTTGATCGATCGGGTCGTTCAATTCAGAGTAGGCGTTGGCTACTTCTTTTCCACAAACCATCAATTCGAAACGTTCGGTCAATTCAGGATTATCGCGATGTTGTTTGCACAAAGGCGACATTTCTTTTGGGTAATCGGTGATAAAAGTAGGTTGGATGTAATTGCCTTCGCATTTCGCTCCAAAAATTTCATCAATAAGTTTTCCTTTGCCCATGGTTGCGTCTACTTCGATTCCCATCGATTTGGCTGCATCGAATAATTCGTTTTCCGTTTTACCAGAAATATCAAAACCTGTAAAATGTTTGATGGCGTCGGTCATGGTAACTCTCGCATAAGGCGCTTTAAAATCAACTTGATGTTCACCGAAAGTAACTTGCGTTGTTCCGTTGACCGCCAAAGCGCAATACTCTAGAAGATTTTCAGTAAAAGTCATCATCCAGTTGTAGTCTTTGTAGGCTACATATATTTCCATCGCTGTGAATTCGGGGTTGTGCGTACGATCCATTCCTTCGTTGCGGAAGTTTTTCGAGAATTCGTAAACACCTTCAAATCCACCAACAATCAATCTTTTGAGATACAATTCGTTTGCAATTCTCATATATAAAGGAATGTCAAGCGAATTGTGATGTGTAATAAATGGACGAGCTGCTGCGCCTCCAGGAATAGGTTGCAAAACTGGCGTTTCTACTTCAAGATAACCTTTCTCGTTGAAGAAAG
>CANGTL010000049.1 GCA_947456815.1 Flavobacteriaceae bacterium | reverse complement strand
AGTTTTTTAATTTCTGTAAGACATTGAATTTCAATAGTTATAGTGAGTTTACTCCAAAAAAAAATCCTCACATTTCTGTGAAGATTTTCGTAGCGAGAGGGAGATTTGAACTCCCGACCTCAGGGTTATGAATCCTGCGCTCTAACCAACTGAGCTACCTCGCCAAAACTATTATTCTGCATTCCTGAATGCGGGTGCAAATATAAAACTTAAATGATAGGTTGCAAATTTATGAGTAGAAAAAAATTATTTTAGAATTCCTTTTTTTTTTGAGGTATTATTATATATATTTCCAAAAAATTAGTACTTAATAATGGAACTAAAATCAAGATACGAACTAGAATTTCCAATCAATTCTTCTCCACAGCTGTTATATCAGTATATATCAACACCTTCTGGATTGTCTGAGTGGTTTGCAGATAATGTCAATTCTAGAGGAGAATATTTTACATTTATCTGGGATGATTCAGAAGAAAATGCACGATTATCGTCAAAGAAGACAGGGGAGAAAATCAAATTTCGATGGGTTGACGAGAATAAAAAAGATACAGACTATTTCTTTGAGTTGCGAATTTTGGAAGATGAAATAACCAAAGACGTATCTCTGATGATTATAGACTTTGCTTATGAAAATGAACTAGACGAAGCCAAGTTACTTTGGGAGAACCAAATTTCCGACCTTAAACATGTCATTGGATCAGTATAAAATTACGGATATAAAACTATCTTTGCCCTAATTTTAATTAGGGTTTTTTTATGGTTAATAGTAACGGTAGATTAGTAGAAAGTAGTGATTTGATTGGAACGGATAATCGTGGATTCTTATTTGGTGATGCTATATTTGAAACTGTAAAAATCCGCGACGGTAAAGTTTTGTTTTTGGAGGATCATTACTTTAGATTAATGGCCAGTATGCGAATTGTCAGAATGGAAATTCCAATGGATTTTACTATGGAGTATTTCGAAGCGCAGATTCTATCAACTGCGAATTCTAATAAATGCGACAATGCTGCTAGAGCGAGAATAACCGTTTTTAGATATGAAGGTGGATTTTATTTGCCAAATACAAACACGGTTGGCTTTGTCATCCAAGCGATTCCGTTAGAAAGAAATGATTATACAATTCAATCCTTTTCTTATGAAGTGGACTTGTACAAGGACTTTCATATTGGTAAGCATTTGCTTTCAACGCTGAAGACTACCAACAAGATGATTCATATCACCGGTAGTATTTTTGCTAAGGAAAACGACTTGCAGAATTGTTTGCTTTTAAACGAGGAAAAGAATGTGGTCGAAGCTTTACAAGGAAATATATTTATGTTGATGGATAAGACACTAATTACGCCTCCTATTTCTGACGGATGTCTAAATGGTGTCATGAGAAAGAATATCATTGCAATTGCTAAAGAGCTAGATGAACTTGAAGTAATAGAAAAATCTATTTCGCCATTTGATCTGCAGAAGGCAGACCAGCTTTTTATCACCAACGTTATACAAGGAATACAACCAATCACGAAATACCGGAAGAAAGAGTACACGTTTGAGTTGGCTTCTAAACTAGTTGAAAAACTGAATGCTAGAATTGCAGAAGATTAATTTAAAAGCGGATTCTCTGGAGCGTTTGACCAAATTATGTATTCGCCCCCAAGTTCTAGGATTTTTTCTTTCCAAAAATCAGTGGTTGATTTTCCGATAATTTTATTTTTATAGAGGTTTTCGGTTAGTATCCATGAATTTGATTTCATTTCGTTTTCTAACTGTTGTGCTTCCCAACCTGTGTATCCAAGAAAAAATCGAATATTATCTTTTTTTATTTCACCACTATTAATGAGGTTTCTGGTCAATTCGAAATCGCCTCCCCAAAAAATACCACTTGAAATTTCAACGCTATTTGGAATTAATTCTGGAATATTGTGGATGAAATATAGATTGTCTTGCTCGACTGGCCCACCATTGTAGATCTTGAAATTGGCTTCTACATCGGGAACCAAATCGTTGATGGTGTACTTTAAAGGCTTGTTGATAATAAATCCGACAGAACCTTCTTGATTGTGGTCCGCTAATAAAATGACGGAACGATTGAAAGATAAATCTCCAATTATAGAAGGCTCAGCAATAAGCAATTGACCTTTTTTTAATTTTTCTGATATCATTCGATTCACAATTTTAAATAAATTTAGCAATAAAAATTTGAAATAAACAAATAATTTTCACTTTAAGTAAAAAAAAAGTCCCCAATTTGGAGACTTTTAATTTATATTATTGCAATTTTGATTAGTTCACTGAACCTTCTAAATCTGCACCAGCTTTGAATTTTACAACATTCTTAGCAGCGATTTTGATTGTTTTTCCAGTTTGTGGATTTCTTCCGTCTCTAGCAGCTCTCTTAGATACTGACCAAGATCCGAAACCTACTAAAGATACTCTTCCACCTTTTTTCAAAGTACCACCTACATTACCTAAAAATGATTCTAAAGCTAATTTAGCAGCCGCTTTTGTAATTCCTGCATCTGCAGCAATAGCATCGATTAATTCTGATTTGTTCATAATAAAAGTTATTAATTGTTGGTTAAACATTATTTTAATTGAAACAAATTTAATAGGAATTCCTAACCACACAAGAGATTTGAGGTGTTTTTCGCCGATTTGTTGATAAATCGGCTCTTTTGTTGATAAAGGAAGGTGTTTTGTCGGTTTTTTCCATCGGGAAAGTATTGTCAACCTAGTAAGCATAAGCACTTTCACTAAAATGAAAGCCATTAAGTAGCTCAGAAACGGTCATTTTTTTCTTTCCTGGGAATTGTATAGAAAGTAGGAAAATATATCCATCTGATACTGCAATTTTCATTTCTTTCTTAGTCACAATCAATTTCCCCGTTTTAAATGGATGTTTCTCCTTCTGAAATACTGCCTCATAAATTTTTACATTCCATTCTTGCGCCCCATCATTTATGATACACCAAGCTGCTGGGTACGGAGAAAGCCCTCGGATTAGATTGTAGATTTCGGCACCAGACTTTGACCAATCAATCTTACAGTTATCTTTATTTAGTTTGTGTGCAGTTTTTAATTCGCTAGTATTGCTCTGTATTGTTGTGCTGACTTTCTCACTTTCTATCAATGACAGGGTCTCGACTACGGTTTTGCAACCCAAATCCATTAGTCGGTCGTGCAATTGTCCTGCGTTTTCTTCATTTGAAATAGGAAGCTCAGCGCTCACGATCATTGCGCCTGTATCAATCTTCTCATCTATAAAGAAAGTTGTCACTCCGGTTTTTGTTTCGCCATTTATAATAGCCCAATTAATTGGAGCTGCTCCTCTATAATTTGGAAGCAGAGAAGCATGTAGATTGAACGTACCCAATGATGGCATTTCCCAAACTACTTTTGGCAACATCCGGAAAGCAACGACAATTTGAAGATTTGCGTTTAAACTTTTCAACTCTTCCAAGAAATTTTCGTCCTTTAGATTTGTTGGTTGCAGAAGTGGCAGGTTGTTTTGCAGTGCATATTCTTTGACTGCGGAATACTTTATCTTCTGTCCTCTTCCCGCTGGTTTGTCTGGCGCTGTGATTACACCAACAACGGTATAATTGTTTTTTAGAATCGCATCTAAAATTCCGACAGCAAACTCGGGTGTTCCCATAAATACAATTCGTAAATTTTTCATCACTTTTTTAGGCTGTAGCTATTGTTAGATTTTAAACTGATAATGTTATTCTCTAATAACATTTGCAATGCAAAGATAAGATCGTTCGTTTCAATTAAGGTTTTTTTTTCAATCTCTCTTGATGATAAGTCTGAAGTTCGCAATTGCTCTAAGATTTGCTGTGTTATTGAACTAATATCTTTTTTACCTTTTTTTTGTGAAAGGCAAAATGAGCAAATACCGCAAGCCACCGAGTCTTTTTCTTCAAAATACGAAAGTATTAAACTTCTCTTGCAATGCTTTGAATCATTGACGTATTGCAAAACCGACTCCAGTTGTAGTATTTTTAGTTGATTTTGATGCTCTAGATATTTTGCGATTCTATTAATGGTTTTCTCGTCTTCTCTAATTTCATTAAAAACTAAAGCGGCGTCATTATTTTTTGCATTGTATGTAACAATTTCCTTTTCTTTAAGCTTCTGCAGCATTTGGCTTACGTCGCTTTCGGAATGATTTGATTTCTTTGCAATTAATGAAAGATTAAAAGGAATAGCCATTTCATAAATCCCTGGATAGGTTCGCAAAATGGTGACTATTACTTCTTCCTCTGTGGGATTCAAACTCATATAACGCAGCACTTCTTTTGAAGGGATGATGAACTGTAAACTTACTTTCTCAGAAAATTCTTGTGATAAAGTCAAAACACCTTGGTTGTCCAGAAATACTAAAGCATTATAGGTTTTTAGTGTTGGAAAGCCATATCGAACACAAAATGCATTCAAATTGAAACCAAACTTTTCATCGATTCCTTCTCCATAGGCAATTTGGAAATAGTTGCACAGTTTTACATACATTTCCAAAAGGAACTTTTTGTCTGGGCGTGTATTAATTGATTGGTCTCTTGCTTGAAAAATATCAGAAGGACTTGTCAAGATTATTGCAAATGCTTTTTCGCCATTTCGGCCTGCGCGTCCAGATTCTTGGTAGTAATTTTCCAAGTTTTCAGGAAGTTGAATATGAATGACTGTTTTTACATTTGCTTTATCTATTCCCATTCCAAACGCATTTGTTGCAACAATAACCTGCACCTCCTCTTTTATCCACAATTGCATATTCTTGTCTTTGTCTTTAGAAGAAAGTCCTCCGTGGTAGTATGTTGCTGTAAATCCTAATTGTTGTAATTGGAGCATCGTATCTAAACAAGACTTTCGATTTCGAACATAGATAATAGAAGGCTCTGGATTTTTTCTTAGGATTTGCTCCGTGCGAAATAGTTTGTCTTCTTCTTCAAAAACCATATAAGCAATATTTTCCCTCGCAAATGACTTTTGAAAAACATTGGGCTTTTCTAACCCTAATTGAGAAATGATATCTTCTCTCACCCGTGGTGTCGCGGATGCTGTCAGCGCAATAAAAGGAACTTTTGGGAAGTGTACTTTTAATTGGGATATTTTAAGATACGATGGACGGAAGTCATGACCCCATTGCGAGACGCAGTGCGCTTCGTCGATTGCGATTAGGTTGATGGGTAAATTTTTGATTCGTTCTAAAATCCACTCAGATTGTAACCGTTCTGGCGAAAGATATAAGAATTTATAGTTCCCGAATTGACAATTGTCAAGTAGGTCAATCGTATCTTCGGTACTGATTCCCCCGGTTAATGCAATTGCTTTGATTTCCCGTTGTTGTAGGTTTGCTACTTGATCTTTCATCAAGGCCACAAGCGGTGAAATTACGAGCGCAATACCGCGGTTGATCATTGCAGGAACTTGAAAGCAAATTGATTTTCCGCCTCCAGTTGGCAGCAAAGCAAAGGTGTCTTTTCCGCTAAGTACAGAATTGATGATTTCTTCTTGGGGCTTTCTGAAAGATTCGTGTTTCCAGTATTTCTGGAGTATTTGTATGGCTTCGGACATGACTTAAGGATTAGAAATTAAACACATAGACAAATTTATGCAAATTTGGAGTGTAGAAGTTAGGTCTAATCAGAAAATTCTATTTTGATAATGATTTAAGGATGAAAGCAATCCGATTTTCTACAATATCTTTAGGCACTTCAATTAGTGAATATCCGTAATTTTGATACGTTTCCGTTAAATGGTTGTAAATCAGTTTGGCTTGTTCGTAATTTTCGTAACGTTCATCGTCGCTAACGTATATTTCTTCCCAAGGTGGAAGAATAAATATTTTGGTGTATTGGTGTTCTTTGCAAGCCAGATCAAAAAATGCAGGATAACTATCGCCAATATAATGCATATAAGCAAGGATGTCAGGTATGCCGCGATCTAGGAACACGACTTCATGCGACTCTAAAATCGCGTTTTGATGTTGTTTCTTTCGACCTTCTAAAAGTAGTTCACTAAAAAGCAACGGGTTTTCTAAAAACAACTGTTCGATGCCTTGTTTCTTAGCTTCCATGGTAACTTCTCGAGAAATCTCAGGATAACAGCAATAACCCATCGATAGCAACCCATCAATAATAGTGGTTTTGCCGGTGCCTGGACCGCCGATAATGACAACTATTTCTTTTTGCACTTTTTTTCGCAATAAGCGGCAAACTTACTCAATCTAATTGGGATTTGAAAAAAATGTAATAAGTTAAAAATACGAATTAATAAAATCCCAATTCAATACTGTATATTTGCCTTTATTTTTAAGAATTAGAATGGATAAGAAGACAGAAGAATTCTATGAGAGGCTGAAAGCAGAGTTAGATCTAAGTAATACATGGCCCGCGGAATATTTATTCAAGTTTATTGTACCTACTGATAAGGAGAAAATTTTGAAAGTGGAAGAAGCTTTTGACTGCATGGGTGCCGTAATCAAAACTACAAAATCAAAGACCGGTAAATTTACAAGTATTTCGATTGATGTTCAGATGAAAGATGCGCAAGAGATTATTGATAAATATATAGAAGTTTCAACAGTAGAAGGTATAATTTCCCTTTAAACATATGAATTCAAAATACATCAAGGAAAATGCAAATGATGTGGTGCATCATTTGGAATATAATTCCGAACGAAAGCACTTAATTATTCCGGAATACGGTCGCCATTTGCAAAAACTAATTGATCAAGCGACAGATATTCCAGATCGAGAAGAACGTAACAAAATCGCCAAATATATCATTCAAGTAATGGGGAGTCTCAATCCGCATTTGCGCGACGTTCCAGATTTTCAGCACAAATTGTGGGATCAAATTTTCATCATGTCTGATTTTAGATTGGATGTAGATTCACCTTATCCGATTCCTTCAAGAGAAGTGTTGCAGTTGAGACCAGACGCGCTGAGCTATCCTCAGAATTTTCCCAAATACCGGTTTTATGGTAACAATATCAAGTACATGATTGATGTGGCAAATCAGTGGGAAGAAGGTGAACTCAAAAGTGCCTTGGTAAAAGTGATTGCAAATCATATGAAAAAATCCTATCTGAGTTGGAACAAAGATACCGTGAAGGATGATGTAATTTTTGAACATCTTTACGAATTATCTGATGGAAAAATTAACCTTATTCAGAGTTCTGAGGAATTACTGAATACAACAGATTTGATGCGTACGAACAAACGCATGTCTAATAAGATCATGCCTGCTGGTCAACCGAAAATTCAAAACAATAAGAATAAAAACGGGAAGGCTAAGCCTTTTCAAAAGAAGAATAATAATCCGAAATAAAGGCGCTAAGGCTCTAAGATGCTAAGGTCCTGAGTTATTCTCAATAAAACCTTAATTTCTCAGAACCTTAATTGCTCAGAACCTTAGAACCTCAAAGAGAAATGGGAACTTTTAAAATTGAAGGAGGCATTCGCCTTAAAGGAGAAATCACACCACAAGGAGCTAAAAACGAAGCATTACAAATTTTATGTGCCGTGTTATTAACTTCAGAAAAAGTAACAATCAATAATATTCCTGATATCATTGATGTCAATAAATTAATTACACTTCTCGGAAATCTCGGAGTGAAAATTCAAAAGAATGGCGCGGGTTCTATTACCTTCCAGTCTGATGAAGTGAATGTTGGTTATTTAGAAACCGAAGCGTTCAAAAAGGAAGGCGGATCGCTACGAGGTTCTATTATGATTGTAGGTCCACTTTTGGCGCGCTTTGGTAAAGGTTATATTCCAAAGCCCGGCGGTGATAAAATTGGACGTCGTCGTTTAGACACCCATTTTGAAGGATTTATTAATCTTGGTGCCAAGTTTAGATACAACAGAGAAGATCATTTCTATGGAGTAGAAGCTCCAGAAGGTCTTACAGGAACGGACATGCTATTGGACGAAGCTTCTGTTACGGGAACCGCCAATATCGTCATGGCAGCCGTTTTGGCCAAAGGAAGAACAACAGTATACAACGCCGCGTGTGAACCTTATTTGCAACAATTGTGTCGCATGTTGAATTCGATGGGAGCCAATATCACTGGCGTTGGGTCGAATTTACTGACTATTGAAGGTGTAGAAAAACTAGGTGGTTGCACGCATCGAATCCTTCCGGATATGATTGAAATTGGAAGTTGGATTGGATTGGCGGCGATGACCAGAAGTGAAATTACCATCAAGAATGTGAGTTGGGATAATTTAGGCGTCATTCCTAATACCTTTCGAAAGTTGGGAATTACTTTAGAGCGCCGAGGCGATGATATATACATTCCGACGCACGAAAATTATCAAATCAAAACAGATATCGACGGGTCAATTTTGACTATTGCAGATGCGCCATGGCCAGGATTTACTCCTGATTTGTTGAGTATCGTTTTGGTTGTTGCAACCCAAGCTGGTGGTGATGTGTTGATTCACCAAAAAATGTTTGAAAGCCGTTTGTTCTTTGTGGATAAGTTGATTGATATGGGTGCGAAAATTATGTTATGTGATCCGCACAGAGCGGTAGTCATGGGGCACGATTTTAAATCTCAGTTGAAAGCAACAACGATGTCTTCACCAGATATTAGAGCTGGAATCTCCTTATTGATTGCTGCTTTGTCTGCAAAAGGAACGAGTACCATTCAAAATATCGAGCAAATTGATCGTGGATACGAGCGCATCGACGAAAGATTGCGTGCTTTGGGTGCTAATATCGTTCGGGTTTAATCTCAGAAAAGATACGAATTGGCGCAAAGAAAATATTTTTGACTTTGCGCCTTTTTATTTTTATAAAACTATTGTTATGGAACTTAAAGCCAAATCAATTCGGCCTTTTATTGGAGCGAAAGATTACAGGACTTCCAGAGCATTTTATTGCGATTTAGGATTTGAAGAAGTAATAATTGCTTCAAACCTGTCCTTGTTTCAATGCGGCGCAACGGGATTCTATTTGCAGGATGCTTATGTGAAAGATTGGGTAGACAATGCAATGATCTTTTTGGAAGTAGACCATGTAAATGATTTTTGGGAAACATTAGTAAAGTTAGATTTGTCTACTAAGTATGAACACGTTCGCATCATTCCAATCAAAGAATACGATTGGGGAAAGGAATGTTTTATTCATGATCCATCGGGTGTACTTTGGCATGTGGGAGAATTCTATAAATAATTTACAGACTCATGACAAACGAACAAACGGCAATAAAAGCTACTTATTTTAGTATCATAGGGAACACTTGCCTTGCCATTGCCAAATTGACTGCTGGTATTTTCGGAAATTCGTTTGCCCTGGTTGCCGACGCTATTGAGTCGACAACCGATATTTTATCTTCGTTTTTAGTTTTGTTTGGCATCAAATATTCTAATAAGCCGGCGGATGACAATCATCCATATGGACACGGAAGGGCAGAGCCATTGATTACTTTTTTGGTCGTGGGATTCTTGATTACTTCTGCTACTATTATCGCTTATGAAAGCATTATCAATATTCAAATTCCACATCAATTACCCAAACCTTGGACACTTATTGTTTTGGGAATCATTATACTTTGGAAGGAATATTCGTTTCGTTTGGTGATGAAAAGAAGTAAAGAATCTAATAGTTCGTCATTGCGGGCAGACGCGTGGCACCATCGCAGCGATGCCATTACCTCAGTCGCTGCATTTATTGGGATTTCGGTTGCACTATTTCTTGGTCAAGGATACGAATCGGCAGATGATTGGGCCGCTTTATTTGCTGCTGGTTTTATTATGTACAACAGTTATCTGATTTTTCGTCCAGCTTTGGGAGAAATTATGGATGAACATTTGTACGATGATTTAATTGAAGATATTAGAAAAATTTCTTACCAAGTTTCTGGAATTATCGATACTGAAAAGTGTTTCATCAGAAAAGCTGGAATGAAGTACCATGTTGATTTGCACGCGATCGTTGATGCGAATTTAACTGTGAAAGAAGGACACGATATTGCCCATCTTTTGAAAGATACTTTGAGAAAAGAAATTCCAGAGTTAGGCCATGTTTTGATTCATATTGAACCGAATGAATAAAGGCTAGTTTTTGATTACAATAGTTAGCCACGAATGCTCGAATTTTAAAAAGAAAGGTTTAAGCATTCGTGGCTAAACAATTTATAGACCTTATTCAAGGAAATTCAAAATCTTCAATCCAAAGATAAATCCATCGGCTTGCCATCCGTTTTGATAAGCATGCACATAATCCAATCTAAATATTTTAAACTTTCCAAAACCAAGGTTATTTAAGCCTACGGTGTATTCGTGATATGGACTTCTGTCTGGTATAGAAAGATTGTGATAGCCAAGCACAAGCGTCGATTTTAGTTTTTTCAGAAGCGGAATTTTATTCATAATGTAACCGCTATCATCGTGTTCGACGTGGATTTCTAGATAAGAATCATTGGTGCTGCTACTATAATAAGGTAGTAAATTGTAAACGTTTAAATAACGATCATCGGTACCAACATGCGTTTGGTTGCCATCGAAATGCTTGTAATCAACAAAGGCGATATTTTCGGCCTGATAGAATTTACCAGCCTTTATGTTTGTTGCAATATTTCCTTTATTTCCCAGCGTAAGATCATAAGTAATCCTGGCGTTGAGGTGGTCGAAGTTGTAAATGGATTCATTTCCGGCAAATCCTTTTTCGTAATTTAGGTAAAGCACAGGGTACTTGTCATTCGGCACATTAAATTTTCCGTCGGGTCTTGACAAGTAGTCCTGCGCAAAATTTATTCTTGTACTCAAATACGCCTTTGCTAAATTATGCTTGATGATTGCTGGAGTCTTATCATTTTCAGGCACAAGCGGATTATTGGAAGTGTATGCTTTATCTTTTTTTATCACAACATAATCTGTGGTATTGAACAAAGGTTTTCGCTCAGAATAAGCGAGTTCTGCATTTACTTTAAATCCGTTAAACAATTCTCGTCCGTAACTTGCATTGATGAAATTGCGCTCGTATAATTTCATATAATTGTCTTTAAAAAACAAGGTGCTTACTGTATTGACTATTTTACTGATAGGATCCGCAGCATTAAATTGATAGACTTTACTTCCCATAGCCAGTCGCAGTTCACTTTGGTTTAGATTGCTGAATTTCTTGATGAAAGTAAAATAGGACCGGAATCGCTCTTCTGATAATCCATAATCGAAATAAGACTTCATTTGTGTATATGTT
This sequence comes from Flavobacteriaceae bacterium, assembly GCA_947456815.1. Classification (GTDB taxonomy): domain Bacteria; phylum Bacteroidota; class Bacteroidia; order Flavobacteriales; family Flavobacteriaceae; genus Flavobacterium. The sequence continues at coordinate 6,701 of CANGTL010000049.1, read as the reverse complement.
CTCTTGTCGTCATCTCGTTTGATGAAACTTATCGCAGTATTTAAATCCCAACCTTGCACCGTATTGAAACTAATTCCCTTTATTAAGCCGTCATACGACAGCTCCCATTTCTGGAATGAATTCTTATAGGAGTATCCCGAAACGACATCGCTAACATGGAACTTATTGCTTTTGACGTCAATAGAATCAAGATATTTTTGCGACTTCTTTTTTGTTTGTAGCAAGTCTTTCTTTAGGTAGTCTGTGGTTTCTTCATTTGTTAGAGGAACTGGACGAAATTGGTTCCAAAAGGCATTGTCTTTTTTGTTGGCATTTTCTTCAAAAGTCAGCACTTCTCTTGTGAAGGTATTTTTGTCAAATTTAGGTTCAAATACATAATTGGAATACACATAGGTAAATCTGCCTGAGAGATTTATGCCAAATATGCCAGCGACAAAATCGAGTGTTTGCGTATGCTTTGCCCATAATTTGTTTTGATTATTAAAACTAAAGTTCTGTTTCAGTTGCAGCGTATTTATAGCAGGCATTTGAATTTGATCTCCTTTTACAGCCAGATCCACCGCGTAAATTGCCCAGCTATCGTCTACTATATATAGGTAGCCTTCCATTACCGGTTCGTTGTTTCGTTTCGGAATTACTTTGACTTTATTAATTTGGACATTATTTTCGTTAAAGAATGTACCTTCTAACTTGTATTTATAATAGTTAAAGGCATTATCAGCAATTGGTGATACGACATTGATTTGAAAAGGAATATAGTTTTCATAGAAATCAAAGTCAGCTGAAGCCGCATTGTTAAAACTAAAGCCATTGTCGTTTCCGCTTACTTTAGACGCAACGATAACTTCTTTCAGTTTATCTGGTTTTTTGTAAGTGATTTTAGAGACGGTTTCCGATAAATATAGAATTCCGCTTCGAGTAGAATCTAAAACTTCGTCAAATGAATCGAATTTTTGTCCCATTATTTTCTTGGGTGCATCTTTTATTTTGAATATGCCTCGTGAATAAAAGTCCGCATTGTATTTCTCAGTGAAAGCCGAGTTTTCCTTTTTATGAGCGATTGCATTGCGAATGACTTCATTTGCTGGATTATTTTTGCGATCAATGACAACTGTATTCAATTCGATATTTTCTTCGGCAAGTTGAATATCTATTGTTTTCAATGTGTTTTCATGCTCATAGTTTACTTTCTGGCTCTTGTATCCCAAGTATTGGTAAACAATGACATATTTCCCTTGATCTTTTATGTCTATATAATAAGCTCCGGAATCATTAGTTGTTGTTCCTTTATAGGTATCTTGGATGTGTATGGTTACCGCTGGTAAAGGATTGCCATTTTCGTCTGTGACTTTTCCTTTAATCTGCGCATTGATTACACAAGACATTGTTACGATCAACAGTAATATAAAATTTCTCATGTTTAAATGGATTATTTTGGATTAAGAAAGGATAATATAGCTAATCGGTAGCTGTCTAAACCAAATCCAATGATTATTCCTTTGGCATTGGCGGAGATGAACGAATGGTGTCTAAATTCCTCTCTAGAAAAAGTATTCGAGATATGCACTTCGATAACTGGTGTTGAAATTGCTTTAACTGCATCTCCAATTCCAATGGAAGTATGTGTGTACGCAGCTGCATTGAGGATGATTCCATCATAGTCGAAACCCAATTCCTGAATTTTATCGATTAGCTCGCCTTCAATGTTACTTTGAAAGTATTTTAATTGAATATCTTTAAATTCATTTTCTAGCTTTTGGAAGAATGCTTCAAAAGTTTCGGTGCCGTACACTGTAGGTTCTCGTTTCCCTAGCAAATTTAGATTCGGGCCATTAATAATAAGGATCTTCATTTTGATTTTTTAGTAAATTTAGGCAAAATCTATTTTCTTAAGGTAGTATTTTTTGTGTACAGAAATAGTCAAGTATTTTTATTTCACAAATTGTGAATTGCATTGCGTATAATATAAATATTTTTAAATCAGGCGTTTAGAGTTAGAACGGTGATAAAAAGGCAAATAAATAGAAGTTATTAACAAAATATTACTTGATTGTTAATAAAAAAGTTAATAAATCAAAAAGACAGTAATCATGAAGGATGACGTTGATCTTATTACGAACAAGCAGCATGTTCGGATCTAAAGTAGTGGCGATTGTAAAACGGCCTTAAGCATTGAAAATACTGGATTTTTTGTTTTTTTTACAAAGTTTCTATTCAGATTTAAATTGTTGTGTATTCAGAACGAAACTCATTTAAACAAGAAGATAGAGGAATGGTGAAAGTTCAATTTTACGCTCAAATCTAGAAAAAAAGTGTTAAAAATTTTTTTGTTAACAAAAGTTGCTATATTTGCGTCATTAATTTTAAACAAAACATTAACATGAAAAAAATTATTTTATCTGCTGTAGCGATCTTCGCATTCGGAGTAGCAAGCGCACAAATCAAAACTGATGCTGGAACTTTTACTAAACCAGCTGCTGGAACTTGGATGATGGAAGCTACTATGACTCCAGATTTAACAGGTGGAGGTATCTTCACATTATCAAGTGTAGGTTCTTCTGACTGGGGAGTAGTAGGTATCAAAGCTAGAAAATTTAGCTCTGATAAAAAAGCAATGAGAATTGCAGGAACTCTAAACTACGTGGCTGATGGTGAAAGATTAATTTCTGGAACTGATGATAAAGCTGCTCCATCATTAGTAATCGCTGCTTCTGTTGGTATTGAGAACCACATGGCTGGCGCTGAAAGATTGTCTACTTACTGGGGTTACGAAGGTACTTTAGCTTACAAAAGCGAAGCTTCTGAAGACAAAACTACTGGTACTATTTTCGATGACAAATCAACTAAGCTTGGTGTGGGTGCAAACATTTTCACAGGCTTTGATTACTACATCATGCCAAAAATCTATCTAGGAGCTGAGGTTTCTTACGGTTTTGCATTTACAAGTTCGAAAGCTGGTTCAGATGCTGACAACGTAACAAAAATTGAGTTAGCTCCATCTATTACTCCATCTTTCAGATTGGGTTGGCAGTTCTAATACCTGAAAAGGAAAGAAATTTAAAACCTCTCAATTTTGAGAGGTTTTTTTTTAACTAATCAATACCTTTTGTGCAATTTAGGATATATTTAATTTTCTATTTTGTTTAACACCAGATTAAAAATAAAATAAGGTAGTTGCTTATTATTTAATAACGTAAAATTATCACTAATTAATAATCTTCTAAATGAAACATCTTTTAAAATTCATCTTTTCTATTATTGCATTTATTTCTTTAAATGGATGTAGTAACGATAATTCCAATAATTCCAATCCAAATTCAAGTGATTGTGCAACAACAGACCCTTGTCGTGGTGCAAGTGGATGTAATTATTGGTATCCTACTGAGTTGTCTGACGAATGGAAATGGATTGTACCTACTCTACCAGGGCAAACAACAGATTTTCGAGTTCGGATTGGTCAAGATACGGTCATTAATGGCAACACATATATTACTTCCTCATTTGTTGGAGGAACATTTCTTACATTTTTTAATGATTTTTGCTGGATTTATGGATTTCGTATGACGAATGGAGATTTGCATGAATACGATCCAGATACTAATTCAAGTTGGTTGTATTTGCCAAATAATCCTGTTGTAAATCAATCGTGGACACGTCAAGGAGAAGAATGGAAGGTCGTTTCTTTGAATTACTCATTAACAACACCAATATGCTCCTATAATAATTTGCTGAAAGTAAAAGTGACAGATTCAAATGGGGATTACGATTATGTTTGTTTTGGAAAAGGACTGGGGATTGTCGCTCAGCAAGATCAGAGTCAAAACATTACTATGTATTTAGGAGAAGTTACTATCCATTAATAAATAATATTTAAGCTACTTTTTACATTAAATTTAAATTGAACCAACGGGTTATATACTTTTAATTTTTTAAAGTTACATCATAAGGTCTTAAATATTCCGACAACTGTTGCGCCGATTGTTGCTACTGAAGATAAGTCAACTAAAATTGGTCTTGGTGCAAATCTGTTCACAGGTTTTGATTACTGCATTATGCCAAAAATTTATCTAGGAGCTGAGGTTTCTTACGGTTTGGCAATTACTAGCACTAAGCCTGATGGTGGAGATGGTGTTACTAAATCACAATTAGCTCCTGGTATTACTCCATCTTTCAGATTGGGTTGGCAGTTCTAATACCTGAAAAGGAAAGAAATTTAAAACCTCTCACATGAGAGGTTTTTTTTTGCGGTAAATTTTCGGTAAATAAAATAGATGTGTTTATAACTTGGTTGAAAAATGGCTATTATTAAATAAAGCGAATTCATTGTAGCTAAAAATTTATCCTATATTTGTTTAACTAATTTTAAAAACAAAGAAAATGAAAAAAATTATTTTATCAATGATGGCAATTTTTGCCTTTGGTTTTGCAAATGCTCAAGATGGAGCTTCGTTCGGAGTTAAAGGTGGTCTTGATTTGGTTTCAGTAAAAACTGACGCTGGATCTGAAAACGCAACGGGTTTTTTTATTGGTGGTTTTGCAGAATTTGGTATTGCAGACAAGTTTATGTTGCAGCCAGGTCTTAATTATCATACAGCATCAAAGACTGTTGAGGATGTTAAGTATAAATTTAATTATCTTAGTATCCCAGTGCTTGTTAAGTACGAAATTGCTGAGAAATTTAATTTAATGGCAGGTCCTTCTTTGTACTATAGCCTTGAATCAGACGATGATGACAAGACTAGATTTAACTTCGATTTGGGTGCTTCTTATGGAATTACTGAAAATTTCTTTGTTGAGCCAAGATACGCTATCGGTCTAACTGGAGACGCGAAAGTTAGTCACTTATTGATTGGTGTTGGTTACAAATTCTAAGAATTGATTCTTTATTATATTAAAACCTCTCATTGGAGAGGTTTTTTTTTGTTTTAATTTGATGTTACTTTGTTGAATGAATTGGAAAACGTATATCAAAAATTATCAATCCTATTTAAGGATCGAGCGTGGTCTGTCTGCGAACTCAGTGGAGAGTTATACTTTTGATATAGAAAGACTTTGTCAATATTTAGAGTCTAATGAAATGGTCGTTTCGCCGATTTCCATAACAGTAGATATCATACAAGATTTTATTTATTTCGTTGCGAAAGAAGTGAATGCTAGATCGCAAGCGAGAATTATTTCTGGCTTAAAGAGCTTTTTTTCTTATCTTATTTTTGAAGGATTTCGGAACGATAATCCACTTGAGTTGATTGAAACCCCGCGTATTGGTAGAAAGCTTCCGGATACATTATCTACTAAGGAGATTGATGACCTCATAGCCGCAATTGATCTGACTTCTAATGCAGGAGGACGCAACAAGGCAATTATAGAAACGCTTTATAGCTGTGGCCTTCGTGTTTCTGAGGTAGTTAATTTGAAGATTTCTGATCTTTTTTTTGAAGAGGGATTTATTAAGATTACTGGGAAAGGTAATAAACAAAGGTTTGTTCCAATAGGGCTTTATACGCAGAATATTATTGATTGGTATAAGACAACTTATCGCAATCACCAGGCTATACAAAGAGGTTACGAGGATACTTTGTTCCTTAATAGAAGGGGAAAGCAGCTGACAAGAGCCATGATTTTTACAATAATCAAGAATTTGGCTGTCGAAATCAACCTGCAAAAGTCAATAAGCCCTCATACCTTCCGACATTCCTACGCTACCCACTTGTTAGAGAATGGTGCCGATCTGCGATCGATACAATTATTGTTGGGACATGAGTCTATTACTACCACCGAGATTTATGTGCATTTGGATCGTTCTCATTTGACGCAAATCATGAATCGGTTTCATCCTAGAAAATAATATACAGCAAACGAAATACTGTGAAAAAAAGATCTTTTTTTATCGAATTGAAGTGTGATTTAATCGGTTTTTAGTTGTATGTTTATTACTTTAAATGTTCAATTGGTGTGTCGCGTATTTCAGTTTTTTTCGCTAAAATCAAATGGAAGCCATGGTTGGAAAGGTAATTGTATTAGGTCAAGGAAAAGTTGGTGCAACTTTTAATATATATTTCTATGAGCAAGTTTAAAGATGTATTTGTAATAGATGACGATAAGGTTTTTCACTTTATCATTAAGAAGTTATTTTCGAACAATAATATTGATATCAATCCCTCTTTTTATTTGAATGGATTAGAAGCAATAGAAGAAATCAAAGATAAAATTAGCAATGGCGTAACGATGCCTGATTTAATTCTATTAGACATCAATATGCCGATTATGGATGGGTGGCAATTTTTGGATGAATTTAGAAAGACAAGGAATCCCACAGAGGGCGGAAAGACCATCATCTATTTAGTGAGTTCCTCCGACAGCATTTCCGACATCAATCGCGCCAAGGAATACCAAGATCAAGTTAAAGATTACTTCTTTAAGCCCATGAGCTTAGATGACCTAAAGAAAATATTCTAATAAAAAAAGCCCTCAAAATGAGGGCTTTTTTTTAATCTAAATTGAACCTATTTAGCGATATTCACCGCTCTAGTTTCTCTAATAACTGTGACTTTAACTTGTCCTGGATACGTCATTTCTGTTTGTATTTTCTGCGAAATTTCGAAAGACAATTGTGCTGCGTTATCATCGGAAACTTTTTCGCTTTCAACAATGACGCGCAATTCTCTTCCGGCTTGGATGGCATAAGCATTCTTAACGCCGCT
>CANGTL010000048.1 GCA_947456815.1 Flavobacteriaceae bacterium | reverse complement strand
ATTTGCTTTCTTTTTTACTTTCAATAGAATCTTTTGCTGCTACTACGGTTTGGGCATACAAATTTGCATTAAACATAATAAACAAATTTGCAATGACAATTCTTATAGCAACTTTCATAATTAATTCTTGTTTTTTAAGACGTTGTCAATTGCTTCAAACAATTTCTCCCTGTTTATCGGTTTGGTTAAATAACCATAAAATCCTGCTTTGTAGATTCTTGCTTCGTCTTCATTTGATGCGTAGGCAGTTTGCGCTATAATTATCAATTCGGGGCGAATCATTTTGATTTTCTCCAACGCTTCAAATCCGTTCATTACGGGCATCTTAATATCCATCAGTACCAAATCAATATCTGGATTATTGATACTAATCTCAACCGCTTCCAATCCATTCTCAGCCCTAATAATCGTATAGTTCTTCGATTGAATGATTTTTTGAAAAAGCAGAAAATTGATATTATCATCTTCTGCAATTAGAATAGTAATGCTGTCTTCATGAGCCTGCGTGGACTTATTCTTTATTGGTTTTACAGTGATATTATGAATTTCATTGTACTTTAATGGAATGGAAAAGGAAAAAGTTGATCCTTTTTCGACTTTAGATTCTAAGGAGATCATCCCGCCCATCATTTCGACATATGCTTTCGAAATAGCAAGACCTAAACCTAAACCACCAGCTTTTATTGTGGCGTCATTTTCAACTCTTTTGAAACGATCAAAAATATGTTGATGATTGTTTTTGTCAATCCCAGGACCGGTGTCTTTTATGGTGAAAATGACTTTCTTTTTTTTGTCATCTATGCGGTATCCAAATGCGACATGACCTTCCTCAGTAAACTTTATAGCGTTAGTAACCAAATTGACTATGACCTGCTTTAGCTTGACCTCATCTGTAACAATATTAAACTCTGCTGGCTTCTCATTCGGAATAATAAAGAAATCTATATTCTTCGTTTTTGGAATCGTAATTTTTATTGTTTCATACAACTCGCTAATACATGATTCAATATTAACATCTGTATAATTTGGTTGAATCTGATTGGAATCAATTTTTGACATTTCAATCAAATCATCAATAATTGAAACGAGATTCTTTCCGCTTTTTTCAATAACTCTTAGGTACTCACCTTGCTCTTCTTTGCTCAATTTTGTGTTAATAATCAAATCCGTAAAACCATTGATTGCATTCATTGGCGTTCGGATTTCGTGCGATAAGTTCGCCAAAAACGAAGCCTTTAGTCTTTCTCCTTCTTCAGCTTTTAACTTCGATTTGACCAACTCGATCTTTTGATTTGCATTCTCTTCGAAAAGATTCCCGATATAGCTAAACTCACCCGTTGTCTCTTTCAATTCTCGAATCGCTTTCTTGTTACCAGTTTCTAAAACACGTGTCATCAAATCTAGTGGCGAATAAACCAATTTTCTAGTGTAAAAAATATTGACGATAAGATTGACCACAAAGGCGAAAATAATGAAATACAAGATCGTCATCATATGTCCAAAATACACGTCGAACTTTCGCTCAAACAGCAAGTTTGCTATTACTTTCCCATTGCAATCCTTCAATTCATACTTTGAAAATATGGAATGTTTACCTACAACATTACTGTGGTTTTGGTCGACAAACCTAACTTTAGACTCGGATATCTTTTGAAAATAATCAACATAAGAAGCATCAAGAATTCTTGCAACAAAGAAATAACCAGATGGCGTCGATTTGTTTTTCAATGGATCGTCAGATGGATGTATTGACGCGCCCGTCACTTCTACATATCCTTCAGGAATATGCAAATAAAACTTACTTATTCCTAGCCGCTTCAATTGTAGCATTGCTTCTTTCGGAATAATGTCCTTAGATTTCATTTTCGTAGAAGGCGTACGAATAATAAAATTGAAATCTTTATCATAAGTCCCAAGGTAATCAGCATTGAAAATATTCAATTCATTACCAATAGTTTCATTATACCACAATGAATCTCTTGTCTCAGTAAAATTGACAAACTCGTCCCAATTTGTATCATTATTAATAGCGACCTTAATTGGTTTGTTGTCTAATTCAATCAGTTTATTAATTTCGTTATCAAACTGCTTTTCTGAACTAGAATACACTTTTGACTCCGCTTGTTTGGTATAATAAAAAAGAGAAAGATATAACAAAACAAAGAACAGACTCGACGAGAATATCAAAAGCAATATTTTGGGGTAGGTCTTTTTTACGTTCATTTTAAAACTTCAAAAGCTAAATGCAATATAACGTGAAAAGTAAGTCAAAAAAATACTGATTTTTATTCTACACAAGAAATTAATCAAGAGGTTTTCAACAATCTTACAATTCTATATTCTTGAAGACATTGTCGATTACTTGAAATATCTTCTCTTTGTCTAGAGGCTTTGTAATATAGTCTGTAAATCCCGCTTGCATAACACGCTCCTTATCTTCAATCGATGAATGAGCGGTTTGTGCAACGACTGGCAACTTAGGTAAAAACATCTTTATTTTTTCAAATGCAGCATAGCCATCCATGATTGGCATTTTGATATCCATAAAAACTAAATTAATAGCTGGATTTGTTGAACAAATAGTCACGGCTTCTTGACCGTTGACTGCTCTTATTATGGTGTAATTTCGCAGTTGCAATATTTTCTTTAGAAGTAAGAAATTGATATTATCATCTTCTGCCACCAAGATAACTTTGTCATGATTGGCTACTAAATCCGTTGTTGTTGCTACTATTTCCTCCTCTACTTTCGTCGTATCATACTGCAACGGAATCGAAAACTCGAATTCCGAACCTTCTCCAACTTTAGATTTGACGGAAATAGTGCCTCCTAGCATCTCCACATATGCTTTACTAATTGCCAGCCCTAAACCTAAGCCGCTCAACTCTACAGAAAAATCATCTTCAACGCGGCGGAAACGATCAAAAATAACCTTCAGGTTTTTCTCGTCAATTCCAACACCAGAATCTTGCACTCTAAAAACAATTTTTCCTTTTTTCTCATCAATCTGATATCCAAATTCTACTGTTCCTTTTTCGGTATACTTAATAGCATTTGTTAGAAGATTCGTGATAATTTGTCGCAATTTGATTTTGTCAGAAATGATATGCTTCGGAACTACAGTAGTGTCCTTTAGATATTTAAATGCTATCTTTTTTTCTTTTGGAATCGTCACACGAATTGACTCATACAACTCTTGACAGCACGAATTAACATCAAAACCAATCATTTTCGGTGTAATTTGCTGTGCATCAATTTTTGACATTTCAATCAAATCCTCGATAATCGAAACAAGATTACTGCCGCTATTCCTTATAATTTTGATATACTCGCTTTTGTCACTTTCACTCAATTTTTTGTCATTCAGTAAATCACTAAATCCAATAATTGCATTCATCGGCGTTCGAATTTCGTGCGATAAGTTTGCTAAAAATGAGGATTTTAGATTGTCGCTTTCTTCCGCTTTCTTTTTAGAAATCTCGAGTTGTTTTCGTTGATTGCTGTTCTCTTCAAATAAATTTCCAATGTAACCGAATTCACCTGGTTGCACTTTAAGCTCTTCAATTGCACGTTGATTACCAGTTTCTAAAACTTTAGTAATGATTTTTAGTGGCGCATAAACCCAACGCTTTGAAAAATACAGGTAGACAATTACATTTATGATAAATGCAATAATGATGATAGTTAAAATCTTTTTTGTACTTCTAAAATCGAGATTAAACGGTCGTTTGAATGCCAATTGTGAAACATTTTCATTCTTCCAGTTTTTTAGTTCTTTATAAATGACGACAGATTCAAAATCATCTGAGGGCTGCACTATTGAAGGCAAAAGACTTGTCTTTGAATTGCTAATCTTATCTAGATTTTGAATAAACGGCTCGTTGATTAATCGTGCCATAATAAAATATCCAGAAGGTAACGTTTTTGTTTTTTTAGGATCGTCCGAAGTATGAATAGTTGCACCAAAAACCTCAACAATCCCTTCCGGCATTTGAAGATAGAAACGCGATAACTTGTCTCTATACAATTTTTCAAAAACAGATTTTGGAATAAAATCAGCAGTCTTGATATTGGTAGTCGCCACTTTATTAATCAGCACATTGTCTAACCCGTAAACACCAATATAATCAACTTCGTAGGACTCAAATTCTTTTACAATATAGTTGTTAAACCACTTTTTATCCTTTGTACTAATGAATCTTACTAATTCAGTCCAATAAGTAACATCCTTTATAGTTGCAATATGGGTTTTTGAATTTAGTTCAAACAATGAAGAAACCTCACTGTTATATTGATTGTAGGTTGTTTTATATACTTCTTTCTCTTGTTGAATCGTATAGACGTAAAGAGACAAATACAAAATCAGAAAAAGTACGCTGGTTCCGACAATTAGCAATAAGAGTTTAAAGTAGGTGTTGAGGGCAACGAGTTTTTTCATATGTGTAAATTTCATTTAGTAGCGGTCACATATGGTATCGCTTTCTTATTTTTTGGTTTTTGCATACGCAAACTTGTAATTAATGGCGATTTCATAGAATCAAATTTGTATTCATAGAAAGCTAATTTTTGATAAATATAAAAATTAATTGATGACTTTGATTTTCAGCCAAAAAAAAACTCCAAACTTTCGCTTGGAGTTTTCTAACTAACTAACTCAATTTATATAACCGTTCCTTTAAATGACAGTACTTTTGGGGTGTCATCAACACTAGTTGTTACTGTAACTGTTTTTGAAAATGCTCCTTTCGCTGCTGCATTATAGGTTGCTTTTATCGTCGCTGTTTCGCCGGGTTGCACTGGCGTTTTTGTGTAATCGGTAGCCGTACAGCCGCAAGATGCTTTGACACTAATGATAACTACTGATGTCTTTCCGGTGTTTTTAAATTCGAAATTCACATCTTTTGGTTTATTTTGCGGAATTTCACCCAAATCGATCGATTCACTATTCCAAGTGATGGAAGTCGCTTCTGCAACTTTTTTGATTGTTCTGTTTGATGTTGGCAAAACCGTAAAAGACATAAGTCCCAAAACACAAACAACGATTGACATTTTAATTGCTTTCATAATGATAATTTTTAATGATTAGTAAAGGTTGATTTTTTTGAACACTCCAAAAGTAGATTGAATACACGATGGGTCTTGTTAACCGCTCTCTAATGATTGTTAATGAGTTGTTAATGACAAAATCACAAGGTATTTTTGAGTAATATTACACTTTGAATGATAATCTGAAATCTGATTTCTATAAATGGAATTTGGAATTTGATAGAGGCAATATGATAAAGAAAAACAAACTAAACAGCATCATTGTTCTTGGACTTGTAGCCATCATCGGAATATTAGTAGCACAGTTGTTATGGACCAAACAAGCGTATTCTATTGAGGAAAAGAAATTTAGCCAAAAAGCGCATATCGCCTTATTAGAAGTTGCCAAAAAACTCTATGAAGGAACCAATCACGAATTACCTGCTGAAAATCCGGTTCAAAAGATATCCAATGATTATTATATCGTCAATATTGACAATGACTTTGAACCTAAAATCTTGGACTTCTATTTGAAGTCGGAATTTGAAAAAGTAAACATCAATACGGATTACGAATATGCCATGTACAACTGCGAAAGCGACGAAATGGTCTATGGCAACTACGTTTCTATGAACAATATCAACAAACAAAAACCATCTGTATATTTTCCCAAACACAAGAATCTAGTTTATTATTTTGCTATTAGATTTCCTAATGAAACGAGTTTTTTGTTTAGTTCATTGAAATTCTGGTTTGTTCTTTCGTTTGCGTTGATTGTAATTCTTTTAGTTTACGTGTATTCCATATTTACAATACTGCAACAAAAAAAATACTCTGAATTGCAAAGAGATTTTATCAATAATATGACTCACGAATTCAAAACTCCATTGTCTTCTATTCTTATTGCATCGAACTATTTGAAACAACAACCAACCATTAAAAGTGACGAAAAATTAGAAAAATACACCAATATTATCATCGCTCAAAGCAAGAAGCTTAATACGCATATCGAAACGATTTTAAATAGTGCAAAATCAGATAATTCTCCTATACAACTCGACAAACAAGAAATTAATATTCTCCCAATTCTCGCCGATGTAATTGAGAATATTCAATTAAAATATCCGGAAAGCAAAATTAAAGTTGTGGCTTCAGAAAAGGAAATTGTCTTCGAAGCCGATACTTTCCATTTCACAAATATTATTTACAATCTTCTTGATAATGCAATCAAATACAGCGAGAAAATACCTGAAATTTCTATTACAATATCGAAGGAAGGAAATCAAATTCAGTTAGATATCACAGACAACGGCATCGGAATTTCGAGCAAGAACTTGCCGTTTATTTTTGATAAATTTTACAGAATTCCGAGTACAAAAAGCAACGAGGTAAACGGTTTCGGTCTTGGCTTGTATTATGTCAAGAAAATTTGCACTTTGCATCATTGGAAAATAATAGCGAAAAATAATCCAACCAACGGAATCACCATTTCTATCCTAATTCCACTTTAGTTATGTCGAACTACAAGATTTTATATGCAGAAGATGACGAAACTTTAGCTTTTTTAACCAAAGACAATTTGGAACTACACCATTATGAAGTGACGCATTGCGCAAATGGATTAAATTGTTTGGAAAATTTTAAAAGTGGTAGTTTCGATATTTGCATTCTTGACATTATGCTTCCGAAAATGGATGGCTTTGAATTGGCAACCGAAATTCGAAAACGCAATGCCGATATTCCGATTATTTTTCTTTCGGCCAAAACCTTGAAAGAAGACAGAATAAAGGGATTGCGATTGGGCGCTGATGACTATTTGGTTAAACCATTTAGCATTGAGGAACTGCTGCTGAAAATTGAAATATTTCTAAAACGTTCCCTTAAAAATAAGGCTTTAGAACAGCATACTTTTCAACTTGGAAAATACAAATTCGACCCAACAAATTACTTGATGATTTCTGAAAACGAAAAAATTAGCTTGACTCAAAGAGAATCAGAACTTCTCAAGTTTTTTATCGAACATCAAAACCAAGTGCTAAAGAGAGAAGTAATTCTTAAATCACTTTGGGGAGACGATGATTATTTTATGGGGCGCAGTTTGGATGTTTTTATCTCTCGTTTAAGAAAAATACTTGTCGATGAAAAAGGCATCGCGATTGAAAACTTGCATGGAATTGGGTTTAAGTTTGTAGTAAGTTCTTAACGGCTCAATTGACTCAAACTTAAGGTATAAATTGGGTTACGTCAATAAAAAAAGCGCCAATCAAGGACATGATTGACACTTTTATTTTAGATTATAGGATCGTAAGACTGTAAGATTTTGAGATTATTAGATTGTTACAATAGCGGAGGTTTTTTAGTGGAAGATCTTTTTCAACTTAAAAACAATTTGTACAATCCTAAAGTCTCACAGTCTTGCAATCTAAAAATCAAATAATCTAAATTATTCTACAACGGAATATTCCCGTGCTTTCTATCCGGACGAATACTCACTTTATGCTCCAACATGCTAAAAGCTTTGATTAATTTTTTTCGTGTGTCTTGCGGTAAAATCACTTCATCTACAAAACCTCTTTGCGCCGCAGTATAAGGATTGGCGAACAAATCGGCGTATTCCGCTTCTTTCTCTAACAATTTCGCCTCTGGATTTGCCGCTTCACTAATTTCTTTTTTGAAGATAATTTCACTCGCGCCCTTGGCTCCCATTACTGCAATTTCCGCAGATGGCCACGCAAAATTCATATCTGCGCCAATGTGTTTGGAGTTCATTACGTCATACGCGCCACCATACGCTTTTCTTGTAATCACAGTCACTCTTGGCACGGTAGCTTCGCTCAAAGCATACAGTAATTTTGCGCCGTGAACGATAATTCCGTTCCATTCTTGGTCGGTGCCAGGTAAGAAACCAGGAACATCAACCAGTACTAATAACGGAATATTAAAGCAATCACAAAAACGGGTAAATCGCGCCGCTTTAATCGAACTTTTCACATCCAAACAACCTGCTAAAAACATCGGATTGTTGGCTACAATTCCGATACTTCGACCGGCAATTCTGGCAAATCCAACAATGATATTTTCGGCGAAATCTTTATGTATTTCAAAAAACGAATCTTCATCGATAACTCCTTTGATGACTTCGTGCATATCGTAAGGTTTGTTCGCATTATCTGGAACAATCGTATTAAGTTGCGGACGCATTTCGTCATTCAAGACGTACGCTAATTTTGGCGTCGTTTCTTTATTATTTTGTGGAATGTAACTCAAAAGAGTCTTTATATCTTCTAAACAAGCCACACCATTTGGCGAGGTTGTGTGCGCCACACCAGATTTGGTCGAATGGGTTACTGCGCCACCCAAAGCTTCAGAAGTCACTTCTTCGTTAGTTACAGTTTTCACGACATTCGGCCCCGTCACAAACATATAACTGTTGTTCTCGACCATCATAGTAAAATCGGTCATCGCAGGCGAATAAACGGCACCACCAGCGCAAGGTCCCATGATCGCAGATATCTGCGGAATGACACCGGACGATTGTACGTTTCTAAAAAAAATGTCAGCATAACCGCCCAACGAACGAACACCTTCTTGAATTCGAGCGCCACCAGAATCATTGAGTCCAATCATCGGAGCACCCACTTTGAGCGCCATATCCATGACTTTGCATATTTTTTCTGCATGTGTTTCCGACAAAGCACCGCCAAAAACTGTAAAATCTTGAGCAAAAATATAAACCAATCTTCCGTTTATCGTGCCGTAGCCGGTGATGACTCCGTCGCCATAATACATTTCTTTCTCCATTCCGAAGTCGGTAGTTCGGTGGGTAACGAGCATTCCGATTTCTTCAAATGAACCTTCATCCATTAAGTATTCGACGCGCTCTCTTGCCGTAAGTTTCTTCTTTTCGTGTTGCTTGGCAATTCGTTTTTCGCCGCCACCTAATTTGGCTTGAGCGATTTTATCGTTGAGTATGTTTATTTTGGATTCCATAGTTTATTGAATTGGTAATCGAACAATTTTTTGATCTTCTAAATACTGCTGCAAGGCAACCAAAGCCGCAATTTGAGCTTCTTCTTCGCGTTGCTTTTTCAACATCGCAGCATCGTAATATTTCTTAACAAAATGCGTATCAAAATTCCCACAGCGAAACGCCTCATGTTCGAAAACAAATTTTCCGAATGGTAAAGTCGTTTGAACGCCTTCGATTTTATAATCGTCGATGGCTTTCAACATCAATTGAATGGATTCTTCACGCGTTTTTCCATAAGTGATTAATTTGGATAACATCGGATCGTAATAAATCGGAATATCCATGCCTTGCTCAAAACCATTATCCACACGAACGCCCTCTCCTGTCGGCAATTGATACACATCTAAATGCCCAACACTCGGAAGAAAATCATTTGTTGGATCTTCTGCATATACGCGCAATTCCATCGCATGACCGCGAATCACCAAATCCTCTTGCTTCATAGGCAAGGCTTCTCCACGTGCGACTTTAATTTGCAACTCGACCAAGTCTACGCCCGAAATCAATTCAGTTACAGGATGTTCCACTTGCAAACGGGTGTTCATTTCGAGGAAGTAAAAATTGTGTTTATCATCTAACAAGAACTCAACGGTTCCTGCTCCCAAATAATCACAAGCTTTCGCCACCATAACAGCAGCTTCTCCCATTTTCTTGCGCAACTCTGGTGTGAGGACAGACGATGGTGCTTCCTCGACCACTTTCTGATGACGACGTTGAATGCTGCATTCTCTTTCAAAAAAGTACAAGATATTTCCGTGGTTGTCTGCCATGACTTGAATTTCGATATGTCGTGGTGAGGTCACATATTTTTCGATAAACACCGAACCATCACCAAAAGCCGCTGTGGCTTCACTAATGGCACGATTCATTTGTGATTCGAAGTCGCTTTCTTTTTCAACCACGCGCATTCCTTTTCCACCGCCACCTGCTGACGCTTTGATTAAGATTGGGAAACCAATAGAGTTGGCAGTTTTCTTCGCTTCATCAATGTCGATAATCACATGGTCAACACCTGGAACCATCGGAATATTATAATGCATGACCGCCTCCTTCGCCGCCAATTTACTTCCCATGACGCGAATGGCTTTCGATTTTGGTCCGATAAAAATCAAGTTGTTTTTTTCGACCTCTTCCGCAAAATCAGCATTTTCACTAAGGAATCCATATCCTGGATGAATGGCGTCAACGTTTAAGGATTTGGCCACTTCTATTATTTTATCGCCTAATAAATACGACTGATTTGAGGGCGCTTCTCCAATCCAAACGGCTTCGTCGGCAAACTTTACGTGTGGCGCATTTCGGTCGATTGTAGAGTAAACAGCGACGGTTTTGATCCCCATTTTTTGCGCAGTTTTCATTACTCTAATGGCAATTTCACCGCGATTGGCTACTAATATTTTTTTCATTATTTATATTTTAGATAAAAGAGACAAGACCGTTGCACTGAAAGAGGAAAGATACTTTATGCTTAACAATTTCTTGGTTCTTGACTCTTGATTCTTTTTGTTTTAGATAAAAGTGACATGACCACTACGCTTCAAGCGTCAAGATAATTTTCCCTGAAGCTGTCTTGGTTCTTTCTTTTTACTTCTTTTCTCTTTATTTATTCAAACTCAATCATCAATTGTCCCTTATCTACCGCATCGCCTACTTTGACTGCAATCGATTTGATCACGCCATCTCGAGGAGAAAGGAAACTGTTTTCCATTTTCATGGCGGAAAGGATAATGAGATTGTCGTTTTCTTTGACGGATTGTCCAACCTCAACACTGATTTCTAGGATTAAACCGGGCATCGGTGCTTTGATGGAATTGATGTGTTTTGATTTTCCTTTTTCAAAGCCCATCTCAGCAATAAGTTGATCTAACGCATCGGAAATCACCACTTCATAAGTGTTGTTGTTGACCTTGACGCTATAACTTTTTTGAGTAAAACGGGACTGAATAATTTCAGCATGAAAAGGTTTGTTTTGATGAAGAATATGGAATTTATTGGCTTCCACGCTTACGGCATCGAGTTGTGAGATGGCATCTTTATTAAAATCAAAAGTATACGCATCATTCACTTTTACTTTAAAATCAGTACTCATAAATGATAATTTTGAAATGTAAATTTAGAGATAAAAATATTTCTAATTGTACATAAAAATCATATTAATGTAAAATAATAAGCACTATTTTAAAAAAATCACAAAACGAGCCAACCAAATTCTCGTAAAGTCATCAGCGGTTTCGAAAACCAAAACAACTCAAAATCTTGAAAATGAGTTTCAAAGTCTGATTTGAGTTCCTGAAATGTTGTGATTTTTGCATTTGAAATGGAAGTCTTTTCTAACGCACCTACTAGCCACTCGCCTTCTCCGTGATTGGTTTGAATGGCAAAAGTTTCCTTCTTGTCATGAAAAGTCAACGACATCATATCCCAAGAATTGCCTTTTTTAGATTTGGTGAAGGTTTCAATAGCCGGTTTTCCGCCGAGCCAAATGATTTTAGCGGTAGGTTTGACTTTAAGTTCTTCGCCTTGATGCAGTGCATTGTAAATAAAGTCCGGTTGGATCTTTGTCTTGGGAATTTTGAAATCGAACCAATCTTGCAAAGGATAATCGAAACAGATACCATGCATAAAATTGTACAACGACTTCTTTAATCCAAAGCTAAATTGATCATGATCGATTCCTGTGGCATCGGTATAATTGATATCATTATTGGCAAAAGTTCCTATTGCTTCGGACTCTTTGACCACGCCGAACTTTTCTGGATACAATCCCACTGGACTGTGCGCTGTCATGGCAAATTGATGCCAAAACCCCGATTGTAAGACACCAACTTCAAATAGTTGCCGCACCATTTCGAGACTATCAATCGTTTCTTGAATCGTTTGCGTTGGATAACCATACATCAAATAGGCATGCACCATAATTCCAGCTTCGGTGAAATTTCGGGTTACTTTGGCGACTTGTTCAACGGTAACGCCTTTGTCAATTAATGCTAATAAGCGATCGGACGCAACTTCAAGTCCACCAGAAACCGCAATACAACCCGAAGCTTTGAGCAACAAACACAAATCTTTGGTAAAGCTTTTTTCGAAACGGATGTTGGTCCACCAAGTCACTACTATTTTCCTCCGAATAATTTCCAAAGCCACTTCACGCATCAATGCTGGCGGCGCAGCTTCGTCTACGAAATGAAAACCAGTTTCGCCAGTTTGTGCTACCAACTCCTCGATGCGATCTACAATCAATTTTGCGGCGATGGGTTCATAGATTTTGATATAATCTAAAGAAATATCGCAAAACGTGCATTTTCCCCAATAGCAACCGTGCGCCATGGTGAGTTTGTTCCATCGGCCGTCGCTCCACATTTTGTGCATTGGATTGACAATTTCGATGACGGAAATATATTTGTCTAAAAGTAAATCTGAATAATCTGGTGTGCCGACTTCGCTTTGTTTGTAGTCGTTCCGAGTTGAATTATTTTTATAAACTACCTGGTCGTTTTCGAGTAGGAAGGTTCTTTTGTACTCATTATTAATGATTAATTGTTCATTATTAATTATTAATTGAATCGGAAGTTCACCATCGTCTAGCGTAATATAATCTAGAAATTCAAAAACCCGTGCGTCAGTAAGTGAACGCAATTCGGTATTGGGAAAGCCGCCGCCCATGGCGATTTTGATTTTTGGGAAATTCTTTTTTACCCACTGTGCTGAACGAAAAGCCGCGTATAAATTACCTGGAAAAGGAACTGAGATTAAGAGTAAAGTTGGCTTTATAGATTTTACTTTTTCCTGCAACAGTGAAGTGAGTATGTTGTCTATGTAGGTTGGTTTGGCCGCTAACGCTTCATACAATTCATCGAACGAATTGGCACTTCTTCCCAATCGCTCGGCGTATCTGCTGAATCCGAAGTTTTCGTCGATGCATGCTACAATAAAGTCGGAAAGATCTTCGAGGTATAAGGTCGCTAAGTGTTTTGCTTTGTCTTGCGTTCCCATCGTTCCGAATGCCCAATCCATTTCGTCGAGTTGTGCAAATCGAGATGCTTCAGGCAAGAAATCTTCTTGACAAATTTGTAGCGCGAGCGTCGGGTTTTTTCCTTGAAGGAAAGCAATTACAGCATCGATGGTTTTGATGTATTCGTGTTGAAGCGCGTAAATCCGTTGTCCGTTGTCGGTTGTTGGTTGATGATTGATGGATTGGAATAAGTTGGTCAATCCGTCTTTTGAAAACAACTTTAAAATTACTTCTATTCCTAAATCGGCTTGGAATGCCTCAACGTTAATGGTATTTAGAAAACCTTTGATATAAGCCGTCGCTGGATAAGGCGTATTCAGTTGCGTAAATGGCGGCGTGATGAGAAAGACTTTGGTTTTCATTGGTGTAAAAGTAGGAAAAATTTGTTGTTGGTTGTGGGTCACCGCAAAGTATAGCCCTGATAGGAGCATATATCCTTTTGTGCCGGTTTTCGGCGCAAAAGATATGGCGGATTGGTTCGCCAGTTCGCCAAAAGGCTCGGGTGCAGGTTCCTGGCTTCTATAAAATCGATTTAGTCAGATCATGAGCGACGCTGTGACTCATTGAAAATTTCGTTACTTTTACCAAAAAATTAGATTATGCCCAGCGACTGTATTAGCTTTCAAAATTCTGGTTATTTTACGCCTTTGGTGGTTGATTATTTAGATCAAAAGCCGGAATTGCAGCAGTTGTATCATCGTTTCCCTGCGGTTGAAAATTTTGAAAAGCAAATTGAAGAAAAGCAACCGCATTTTACTTCGAGCACAAGAAAAATCCTTGTTGCGGCGTTGGAAAAACAATATGAAGCGGTTACGGCTAGCGCTGCAACCCAACGAAATATAAGTAGTTTGCTGGATCAAAATACGTTCACAATCACGACGGGGCATCAATTGAATTTGTTTACTGGACCTTTATATTTTTTGTATAAAATCATATCGACGATCACTTTGACTCAGGAATTGAAAGCGAAATATCCGCAGCAGCACTTTGTTCCTGTGTATTGGATGGCGACGGAAGATCATGATTTTGAGGAAATCAATTATTTTACATTTCGAGGCAAGAAAATTCGATGGAACACTGCTAGTGCTGGACCTGTGGGTCGATTGTCGACAGAGGGCATTGACGCTGTTTTTGAAGTTTTTAAAAAAGAAGTTGGCGGCAGTCAAAACGCGGAGTACATCAAAAAGTTGTTCGAAGACACTTATCTGAAGCACCAAAACTTAGCCGACGCGACGCGCTATTTAGCGAATGAACTTTTTGGAGTTTATGGATTGGTGATTCTTGACGGAGATGATGCTGCGTTGAAGCAAGTCTTTGCGCCTTATGTGAAAGAAGAATTACTTCATCGAAAATCGTTTCAAGAAGTTCAACGAACGATTGTGGAAATGAAACCGTACAATATTCAAGTCAATCCGCGGGAAATCAATTTGTTTTATATTGAAGATCGTCTTAGAGAGCGGATTGTATTTGAAAAGGACATTTACAAAATAAACAATACTTCTTTGCAATTTTCAAAAGATGAAATATTGGACTTGCTTGAAAAAAATCCAGAGAAGTTTAGTCCAAATGTGATTTTACGACCTTTGTACCAAGAAGTCATTTTGCCCAATTTGTGTTATATTGGCGGCGGCGGTGAATTGGCGTATTGGTTGGAATTGAAAGCCTTTTTCGAAGCTGTTGCCGTTCCTTTTCCGATCCTTTTGTTGCGAAATTCGGCTTTGCTTTCGACTCAGAAGCAAGCGACGAAAGCCGATAAATTGGGTTTGACTTGGCAGCAATTATTTCAGAAACAATCGGAATTGATTGCGGCAAAGACCAAAGAAATTTCGGAATTTCCTATTGATTTATCGATTCAAAAAGAGCACCTCAGCAATCAATTTCACTATCTGCATGTTTTGGCAAATCAGACAGACAAATCTTTTAGCGGAGCAGTTAAGGCGCAAGAAGCGAAACAGTTGAAAGGCTTGGAGCATTTAGAAAAGCGATTGTTGAAGGCTCAAAAAAGAAAATATGCGGATGAATTGAATCGCATCGTTTTCCTTCAAAACGAATTGTTTCCGAATCAAGGTTTGCAGGAACGTTCTGCTAATTTTTCTGAATTTTATGTTGAATTTGGAGCAACCTTGATTGAAAAATTGATGGATAGATTACGTCCATTGGATCATGAATTTACAATAGTCGAACTATAAACTTATCAGCACTACAACGTTAGAGATGTCGTTAGCATTTGATTTTTTTTATTAGTTGCTAATTTTGCGCTAATTTAGTTGGCTTAAAATTAAATTATTATGAAAATAAAATTACTATTCATTCTATTCATTGCTGGGCTTTTTAATCTGTCATATGCGCAGGTAAGTATGTTAGGAACTGCTTTGCCAAGTGAACTCAATATGGCGCAGTTTGGTTTGTATGAATTTCAACAACAAGCTACTTTTACGACAGGAACGATCAAATTTCGACAAGGAAATTCTTGGGCTGTCAATTGGGGAAGCAACAGTTTTCCGACGGGAACTGGAGTTCAAGATGGCGCGGATATTCCAGTCACAGCAGGCACGTATATCGTATCTTTCAACAGCAGTTCGGGTAATTATAATTTTGTACCCACTACGCCAACGCCAATAATTAGTATTGTCGGTACCGGCGTAAATGGCTGGCCGGAAGACCAGATTACACCTGAAATCACGCTTAGCACTATTGATGGAATTTCTTATACTATAAATAATCTGCTTGTGTCGAATGGTGAAGTCAAATTTAGAAAAGACTTGTCGTGGACCGTCAATTGGGGCGACAGCACGTTCCCGATTGGTATGGGGATACTTAATGGGCCGAACATCCCGACTACTGCCGGAACTTATGATGTTACTTTTAATCTTTCGAACGCTACTTACACTTTTATTCCTTCTCCAAATGTATTTCCGAGCATTGGTATTTGGGGACCAGCGGTTGATTCGCAAAATGGTTATGTGGGTGCTGACGTAGATATGACGACAACCGATGGCATCACGTATACACTTTCTGGTTTTTATTTTAGTAGCGGCAATGCCTACTTTCGTCAAGACAATGCGGCTAACTTGGTTTGGGGAAGCACTAGTTATCCAACAGGAACGGCAGTTCTGAATGGGCCGAGCTTGTTTATTCCCGGAGGAGAACATTTCGTCACTTTTAATCGCATTACCGGAGAATATAGCTTTAGCTTTCCGAGTATCGGAATTTTAGGTACCGCGCTTGACGGTTTTGATGCACCTGATTATGATTTAGTTACTACAGATGGCTTTACCTACATCACCTATAATTTACCATTAAACATTGGAGAAGTGAAGTTTAGAAAAGACAATAGTTGGACTACGAATTGGGGAGCTTCTGATTTTCCGTCCGGCACTGGAGTGCAAGATGGCGTTAATATTCCGATTGGGTTTGCTGACAATTACTCGATTACCTTTGATCGGTTGTCTGGGCAATATGTCTTTGCTATAATACTAGGAGATAAGGAAAGTTCAATGAAGAGCGGTTTGGTCGTGGCTCCAAATCCAACGAATGACCAATGGCATTTTGTTTCTGACCATGATAAAATAATTTCTTTCGAATTATTTGATAGCATGGGAAAGAAAGTGCAGATGTCAAAGCCAAATGCATTAAGTTTTGTTGTTGATGGAAGTCAACTTGCTAAAGGGTTGTATGTTGGAAAAATAGCCACATCTTCTTTTTCGAAATCTATCAAACTTGTAAAGTTCTAAAGTCCTTTTCGAAAATGTAGTCATCATTCTCGCAAAAAAAGCCATTCGTTTTTATGTAATTGACGCAAACAATCGTTAAAAAAATAATGTTATCAACACGAAAACGTTTTCGTTTGCTTATTTTACAGTACCTTTAGAGCGTATTATTATATTTTATCTTAAATTAGCCTAGTATAAATTTTAACAAAACAATTATGAAAACAAAATTATTTTTATTTTTTGCAGTCTTAATGATGTCATTCGGTGCGAATGCTCAAATTAATTCGGTTGCCTTAGTTGGTGATGCAGTTGGTGGTTGGCCAGGATCTCCTGGAAACCCAGGTCCAATTGATATTAACCAATTAACGCAAGTGGATGCTGAAAACTGGATTATCGAAAACATTGCCGTTGCTGCTGGTCCTTGCAAATTGCGTGCTAACAACGCATGGAGTGGAGCTGGTTTCGAATGGGCTGGTGCTTTCCCAACAGCGGCAGGTACGTCTTCAGGAGATATCCTAGTACCAGTTGCTGGTACTTATACAGTTACATTAAACACAACTACAGGAGTTTACAACTTTGCAGGTGGAACACCACTTCCAACAGTTAAACTTGTAGGTGCTGCTACAGGTACTGCAGAAGGAATAACACTTGCCGTTTCTGCTGCAGATACATTTACAGCTACAAACGTTACCTTATTAGATGGTGCTGGTCAATTTAGTATTGATGATCAACTTTTCGGAGAAGCAACTTTCCCTACTGGAACTTTAACAGGTGCAGCAGATAACATTCCTGTTATTGCAGGTTTTTATAGTTCTGTAACTATAAATATTGCTACTGGAGAATACAGTTTTGTATTGATTCCACCAGTAAGTATTGTTGGAGATGCAGTTGGCGGATGGCCTCCATTTGCTGGTGCAGATCCAAATCAATTATCTTCTAGCGATGCCATTAACTATTCTTTGGATAAATTAGCTTGTACCGTTGGTGGTGCTAAATTCCGTCAAGACAATGATTGGGCTACAAACTGGGGTAACCCTGCATTCCCAACAGGAACAGCAACTCTAAGTGGAGATAACATCGCAGTGAGCACTGCAGGAACTTACGATGTAAGATTCAACAGAGTAACTGGTGATTATAGCTTCTCTATCCCAACGATTGCGTTGGTAGGTTCAGCTACACCAACTGGATGGCCAACAGGTGCTCCAGGAGAAATTGATGCAGCTGCATTAACTACAACTGATGGTGTAACTTACTTCTTATCAAGTGTTGATTTGACAGCTGCTGAATGTAAATTCCGTACAAATAACAATTGGGATGTAAATTTTGGTGCTGCTGACTTTCCAATTGGAGTTGGTACTCAAGGTGGTGCTAACATTGTAGTTCCAACAGCAAGTACTTATAGCGTATCATTAAATAGAGTAACTGGTGAGTATGTTTTCACTGATCTTTTGTCAGCGACTTCATTCAACAAAAACACTTTCAAAGTATACCCTAACCCAACAAACAGATCTTGGAATTTTGTTTCTACTTCAGATAAAAACATTACTGCTATCCAAATCATTGATATGTTAGGTAAAACAGTTATGACTATCAACCCTGCTGCTACTTCAGCTAATGTTGATGCTACAAACATCACAAGTGGTTTGTACTTTGCTAAAGTAACTACTACTTCAGGAACTGAAACAGTTAAGTTGATGAAAAACTAAGAATTAGTTTTCTACATATTGAAATCCCTTACTAGCAATAGTAGGGGATTTTTTTTGAATTCAACTGCCCTAGCCCTGATGGAAGCGGCATCCTTTTTTATCCGTTTCTTTAACGGAAAAAAAAGATATAGCGAACAGCAGGAATAGCTCCTAAAAATGCTTACTTTTGCACGAAATTTAAATTTAAAAAAATGGCAACGAATAGAACATTTACAATGATTAAGCCCGATGCGGTTGAAAACGGACACATCGGTGGAATTTTAAACATGATTACCGAAGGTGGTTTCAAGATTGTTTCTTTAAAATTAACGCAATTGACTGTCGCTGATGCAAAAGCATTTTATGCGGTGCATGCTGCAAGACCTTTCTATATGGAATTGGTAGAATTTATGTCGAGAGGCCCAATTGTTGCGGCTATCTTGGAAAAAGAAAACGCGATTGAAGATTTCAGAACGCTAATCGGTGCGACGAATCCAGCAGATGCAGCAGAAGGAACTATTCGTAAAAAATATGCAACTTCTATCGGAGAGAACGCAGTTCACGGATCTGATAGCGATGAGAACGCAGCGATTGAAAGCGCATTTCACTTTGCTGGAAGAGAACAGTTCTAGTTAGATTTTAAGACAGAAAGATTGTAAGACTTTATGATCTTAAAGACACTATCCCGCAAAGTGTGTAAGTTAAAAAATAATAGGGTTTGACTTTTTAATTAAAGTTGAACCCTTTTTTCAAATATAGTTAAGAACTGGTTGAGGATTAATCCCCAATTTTGGATTGGCATTGACCATTT
>CANGTL010000047.1 GCA_947456815.1 Flavobacteriaceae bacterium | reverse complement strand
ATTGTTGAATTGTTGGCATAATTAATACTAAAAATATATTATGATTTTAATTTTCCCGCTTTTTACGGGGTTGCAAATGTAGTACTTTTTTTTAATCAAACAAATCATAAGTAATTAATTTTTTGACGAAGTAATTATTTGTTTTTTAATGACATATAGAATAACCTTAAATTCGTTTTGGAGTTTAAAACAAAAGCAAATTTCTATAGCAATTTCAATCCTAATTTTTAACAACTGTTTTTTATAGGAAAGTGCTATTTTTTGCGTTATATTTATCAAAATAAACAGACTAGTTTGAAGCAAGCATTTCTCTTTTTGTTCATTATAGGTTTTTGTAGCAGTGTTTTAGCACAAGATCAATATCTCAACATTAGCAGTCTTTCAGCTCTTGAACAAAAGACTATTGACTCGCTGCAATACAATAAAAAACATCCCGATGCTAGTTCAGTTGTAGCCGAAGTAAATTCTTTTACAGAAAAATTGATGCTAATTGGGTACATTGAATCAAAAACGGAAAAGAATCTGAAAATAAACGATTCTACCTTTTCCTTTCAATATAGTCTTGGCAGAAGAACTTCTACCTTATATATATATGTATCACTCGACTCAAAATTTAAAGACCTTTTATCTAAGGGCAGTAAATTAGACACTTTAAAAATACCACTTAGTGAAGTTGAAGCTTTTCTGCAAAATTCTCTAGCACAGTTAGAAAAAAAAGGTTTCGCACTATCTAAAATAAAATTGGTGAATTTCGAAAATAAAGGAAGTAAACTAATGGCAGAATTGTCGATTCAAAGTGAAAAACGCAGAAATCTCGATGACATTATTATTAATGGATACAAGAAATTTCCCGAAAGTCATCGACGCCAATTAATAAGAATTTACAAGAAGAAAGTTTTCAATCAAGACAATCTCAAAAAAGTATATTCGGATATAGAAAAATTTCGATTTGTAAAACAATTCAAATATCCAGAAATCCTATTTTCAACCGACTCAACCAAAGTATATTGCTACCTTGAAAAGTCTAAGTCAAATACATTTGACGGTTTTATTGGCTTCGCAAACGATAATTCCAGCGATGTTGCAATAAACGGTTATCTCGACCTAACACTCAACAATCTATTGAATACCGGAGAATCTTTTACGTTAAACTGGAAAAGCGACGGTAACGACCAAAAGACGTTTAACGCATCTATTGAACTGCCGTATGTTTTTAATAGCTCACTTGGACTTAAAGCGCAATTGAATATTTTTAAACAAGACAGCACATTTCAAAACACCAAAACCGCATTAGATATTGGATATCTGATAAACTACAATACAAGATTGTATTTGGGCTATCAATCCTCGGAATCAAGTGATATACAAAATCAAAATACAACAAGTATCAGCGATTTTACTAACTCTTATATAACGTCTCAATTTGAGTTTGTCGATTTTAAATCAGATGAATTTCTTTTTCCAGAAAAAACAAAATTTGATTTTAGAGCTGGAGTTGGCTCGCGCCGGTCTAAGTTTGCCAAGAACGACCAGATTTTTCTCAACATCAACTTGAAACACACCTTTTTTCTGAATAGCAAAAACAACATCCAAATCAAAAGTCAAAATTACTACTTGAACAGTGATAACTATATTATTAACGAATTGTACCGATTTGGAGGGATTAATTCAATTCGAGGGTTCAATGAAAACAGCTTACAAGCAAATCTATTTACTTCAATCCTTTCTGAATATCGATATATAATAGCGCAAAATCTTTATGTGCATTCTATCATTGATTACGGTTACTACAACGATCAAACAACAGACAGTAAAGGCGGACTGGTTGGATTAGGAGTAGGATTTGGTTTAGCAACAAAAAACGGGCTCTTCAACATCGTCTACGCGAATGGCAGCAACAAAGAGCAAGAGATAAAAGGCTCCAATTCAATTGTTCACATCAGCTTTAAGACGCAATTTTAAATTTATTTTACAATTGTGGATAAATACCTACATAATTATTAGGTTTCTTAACAATTATTTAAGAAATTTGAGCAACTAATTCTAAATTTATTGAAATGAAACTAAAGTTTAATGGAATTTTAACACTTCTATTAGTGTTATTTGCGCAGCTCGCTACTGCCCAAGAGATGGAGGTAACGGGCACGGTTACCGATCAATCTGGATTGCCAATTCCAGGCGTAAACGTTCTTGTAAAAGGAACCACCAGCGGAACACAAACTGATTTTGATGGAAATTTTAAGATTTCTGCTAAACAAGGTGAAAAGTTAGTTTTCACTTTCTTAGGCATGAAAACTCAAGAAGTCAAAGCCTCTGGGAAAATGAATATTAAAATGGCAGACGATGCAGTTGAATTGGAAGGAGTGGTCGTTAACGCTCTCGGTGTCGAACTTAAGAAAAATCAAGTTGCCTCTTCTTATTCTAGAGTGAAGGGTACGGCAATAGCAAGTTCTGGGGAAACTTCTCTTTTAAAAGGATTGTCCGGAAAATCATCCGGAATCAGCATTGTGAGCAACTCTGGCGATCCCGGTTCTGGTGCATACATACAAATTAGAGGTCAAAACTCCATCACAGGTTCAACGCAACCTTTATTCGTGATCGACGGAATACCTGTTTCAAATGACGAAATTGGAACATCTGGAAATCAAGTAGATGGTGTTGGTCAACAAAGTAGATTGAACGACATAAACCCGAACGATATAGAATCTGTTCAAATATTAAAAGGAGCGTCAGCTGCCGCACTATGGGGATACAGAGCCTCCAACGGCGTTGTCTTAATCAAAACCAAAAAAGGTAAAAAAGGCAAAATATCTGTTGCCATTAATTCGAGTGTTTCTTTTGACCGAGTAAATGTTGATATGGATTTACAGGATCGTTTCGGACAAGGTTCAGGCGGTGTTTGGAGGAAAAACAATGCCAATTCATGGGGAGATAAAATTTCTGATCGTTCAGGCGCATCTGATGTATTTGTAACTACTGGGGCTTATTTTGTTTCTAATTCTGGAAATACATATTATCCAATTGCAGCCGGTGGTAAAAACAGTAGAGCGAACTTCGATGATTCCAATATGGATGCGGTAATTGGAAAAGGATTTCTGCTTGATAATCACATAGGTATTAGCGGCGGAGGAGAAAATACGAGTTTTTATCTTGGTATGGGAAGTTCAAAGCAAGAGGGTATTATTCGCAATAGCACCTATGAAAGAAATAGTATTGACTTTTCATCGGAGTCAAAAATAGGTGACAAAACTACTTTCAAAGGAAAATTCGGCTACTCTTCAGTAAACTCCAATAGAATTCAACAAGGCTCCAACACCAGTGGTTTAATGTTAGGTCTTTACAGATCTCCAGCTGACTTTGATAATTCTGATTTTATTGGAACACATTTTAGTGCTGATGGCGTTCCTTCCTTCAACAGTCATAGAGCGTATAGACAAGATGTAGGTACCTTTGAAGGTGATTTGTCTCCTGGCTACAACAACCCACTTTGGACGACCGATATTCAATTAAATCCGAACAGAGTTGATCGCTACATTGCAGGTATAGAATTGAAACATGATTATACTAGTTGGCTTACACTTTTAGGACGAGCTGGTTTTGATGGTTATAGCGATAAAAGAATCACAATGTTTCCAAAGAATTCTGTAGAAAATGCCGGTAATGGTAGTGCGACAGAAGATGTTACTGATTTTAATCAATATAACGTCGACATAATGGCTTTAGGTGATTTAAAACTGAGTACGGCGATAGATTTAAACTACTTGCTAGGAATCAACTTTGCGGAGACTAGATATGATCAACGCGGTGGTAGTTACAAAAACTTTTTGCTTGATTCAAATTCATTTTCATACGACAATGCCATTATAGCGGACAAAACAACATTCTACAATAGGACCAATTCAAAGCTGAGCGCTGCTTATTTTTCAACAGCATTTGATTATAAGGACTTACTTTTCTTAACATTAGGAGGTCGATTAGAAACTTCATCCGCCTATGATCCTAATACAAAAGCCTATTTCTATCCAAGTGCTGAAATGGGTTACTTATTTTCCAAACAAATTAAGAGTGACGTCCTAACAAATGGTAAGCTAAGAGTCACCTATGGCCAAGTAGCTTCTATACCAAGACCTTATGCAGGGACAACTTATTTCAACTCTGCTGTAGGCACTGAAGGATGGGGGGGCGCTTATGATGCCGGCTCTTACAATGGTTCTTTTCAAAGATCTGGAACAAGTGGCAATCCTAATTTAAAACCTGAAATCAAGACTGAAATTGAAGTTGGTACCGATTTAGAATTATTTAAACGATTTAAACTAAGCGCTACGTACTATACGAATGAAACAAAAGATTTATTAGTAGATGTACCATTAAACGGTAGTTCTACATTCAGCTCGATTTATGGTAATTTTGCGACAATTCAAAACAAAGGATTTGAACTCGAATTTGATGCAAATATCTTATCATCAAAATCACAACTAAAATGGAATCTCTTCGGAAATTGGAGTACAAACCGAAATAAGGTGACAGAATTAGAAGGAACCACCTCATTATTTTTAAATGGTTTTGAAGGATCATCTTCTCGCGCAGTTCTTGGTCAACCTTTAGGTGTTTTATGGAGTGCATCATTCCAAGAAGATTCTAGCGGTAACTTAATTCTAGACGCCAACGGATTCCCAACTGTTACACCTTCGGAAGGCGTAATTGGCGACCCAAATCCTGATTGGAGAGGTGGTTTAGGAACTTCTTTAGAATACAAGAATTTTAAAATAAGTACACTTTTCGATTGCTCAATGGGTGGCGATTTGTGGGATGGTACAAATGGAGTTTTAGGTCAATTTGGTCGTACATGGGAAACTGCCAATGAAGTTACACTTACAGCACCAACCACAAATATTGATGGTGATGTTTTTCCTGCAGGATCGACAGTTAGAGGGAATATCAGAGATTTTGGTGCCGGTCCAGTTTTGTTAGACCAATCTTGGTATCAAAGTATTGGCGGTGGTTTTGGTCCAGTTGGCTCACAATTTATTAAGTCAGCGAGCTGGGTAAAATGGAGAGAATTAACTTTATCCTATATGTTTAAATTTGAAGAAGATCAAATGCTTGGTTTTGAAAGTGTAACAGTATCAACTACTGGAAGAAACTTATGGTTGTGGACAGAAGACAAAACCCTTGGTCAAGATCCGGAAACTAATCTAACTGGAAACTCTAACGGACGTGGATTGCAGTATTTTAACAATCCGAATTCTCAGTCTTTAATTTTTACTATCAATTTAAAATTCTAAAAAATGAAAAATATATTCTTTAAAATAGCTATTCCCTGTCTGGTCCTGGCAACTGTTTTCGGTTGTACGAGCTACGTTGATGATGCTAACGTAGATCCGGATGGACTTACGGATTCCGACGCAAAAAATTTATTTCAAGGTGTTTTATTGGCTAATCAATTTTTTCAATCATCTGCCAATGCGCGATCTGTAATGATTTGGCTTAATCAGGCCAATGGAGAAAATCGTCAGTATACTATTCTAAACAATTGGAACAACTCTGTAGCATCTGAATTTGATGACAACTGGAATTTTGCCTATGTGAATTGTATTACGCAATCAAAACTTGCACAAGCAAAGGCCGATCAAGAAGTAAATCCTAATTTGAAAGGCGCCATGCAAGTAATTGAAGCGCATTGCATGGGAACCGTAGCATCACTTTGGGGTGACGCACCTTACAGCGAATTGGATATTAGCGGAAATAATCTAACCCCTATTTATGATTCTCAAGCTAGTATTTACGAGCAAATGCAAACGCTATTGGATGATGCGATTGTAAATCTTAGCGCGACCGTTGGCGATGGAATTCCAGAAACCAAAGATATTTATTATGCTGGGGATACAAGCGGTTGGATAAAATTGGCCTATTCTCTAAAAGCGAGATTTTACCTACATGTAAAGGACTATGCAAATGCAAAACTTTATGCGTCTCAAGGAATTGACACTCCTGCTGGTGACCTAAAAGCTAAATTTGCAAATTCCTACCTACAAAGTTTTAATCCGTATTATTCCTTTTTAGTCTACGATCGAGATGATTATATGTCTGGAGATGGATATGCTGCGCGACTCTTGGATCCAAGTGCTTCGCTTTATAGAGGAAATGCAAAAACTGATGAGGCAGCAAGATATGCTTACACTTATAATGAGGAGTATTTTTCCCCCTACTCTCTAAATATTTATGGTGGAGACTACGGCGGGACCAACGGAAAATTCGGAAGTGATTCCCCAATTCCAATGGTTACCTACGGCGAAATGTTACTCATTATTGCTGAAGTAGATGCTCGAGACAATTTTTCATCAGGTCTAACTTCCTACAATAGTTACCGATCTCTTTTAAATACTGGTTACTCGATTGGTATTGATAATGCTGGATATGATACTGAAACATTCAGTTACACTACCTATGATGCGTCAGATTTTGCCGCTGGCGGAATGGAAAATACCACCGCTTCTTTAACAGATCAAGAAGCATTGCTTCGCGAAATTTTTGAAGAAAGATATATCTATTTTATGGGTACATTTGAATGTTTTAATGACTTTGGTCGATCTAATAACGCTGCCGAAATCCAATTAAAATCCGGTAATGCGGGAAGTCCACAACGATTCTTATACCCACAATCTGAGATCAATGCCAACCCAAATACACCGAATCCAATTCCAACAATTACGACTAAAACACCATTACATTTGTAAATATTTATGCATGTTATTAATTTAAACCATCCGCCAATACGGATGGTTTTTTTATATCTTTACGCCATGGAAAAAGAACACCTAATCTTCGGCATACGTGCCATTATAGAAGCCATTCAATCTGGGTCAGCTGTCGACAAAGTCTTCATTCAAAAGGAAATTTCAGGCGAATTGATGAAAGACTTGATGAAAGTTATGAAACGCGCTAACATTAATTTCTCTTACGTTCCCGTTGAAAAACTCAACCGACTTACACCAAATAATCATCAGGGTGCGGTAGCAAGTATTTCGCCTATCGGATTTATAGATTTAGAGGATTTGGTTGAGGCAACAATTGCTTCTGGAAGAGTACCGTTGTTTCTAATTCTCGACCAAATATCCGATGCACGAAATTTTGGTGCCATCATCAGAACAGCAGAATGTACTGGTGTTGATGGCATTATTGTGCAAAAAGCAGGTTCAGCTCCTGTCAATGGCGATACAGTAAAAACCTCCGCTGGCGCTGTTTTCAATGTGCCAATTTGTAAAGTAGAACACATAAAAGACGCTATTTTTTACCTCCAAGGTTCTGGAATCAAAACGGTTGCTGCAACGGAAAAAACAGATCAAGATCTTTACGAAGTAACACTAAACGAGCCGGTTGCGATCATCATGGGAAGCGAAGACCGCGGCATCAATCCCTCTGTTCTGAAAATCGTAGATGAAAAAGCAAAATTGCCTATGTTTGGCAGTATTGGTTCTTTGAATGTATCAGTAGCTTGTGGTGCTTTTTTATATGAAGCGGTCCGTCAAAGGAACTAAATCGAGTTCTTCTTTATGATAATGTATTTGTTTGAATTCGCATCATAAACAACATCGTACTCTGAATTTGTAGTGTGCATATTCGCTGGCAATTCTTCCATAACTTCTGGTTTTGGTAGATTGACAAAATTGCCATTCTCGTCAAAGCGTTGCATAAATTTATCCTCTGCTGGATTATAATCGGGGCGTTCCCATTCGTATCGAATCATTTTCTTATACTCTGGTGTTTTTAGCAAAATAGCAAATGCAAATCCGGTAATAAGTCCAGCTAAATGTCCTTCCCAAGAAATACCTTCTTTTACATTCGGAAAAATATACCAAACCAAACTTCCGTAAACCATAATGACCATTAAAGACAGCGCAACCAAACGATAATATTTGGTTCGAATGCCTTTAAAGAAAATGAAGCTCACCAACACATATACCAATCCACTAGCGCCAATATGATAAGATTCTCTTCCGATAACCCAGGTTATTAAGCCCGTAAACAACAAGCCGTAGCCCAACACTTGAAAAGTCAAATCGCGATAGAAAAAACGCAGGGCAGCGATCAAAATTAACAATGGAATCGAGTTGTTGTACAGATGCTCAATATTACCATGAATGAAAGGCGAAAATAGAATTCCACGGATTCCTTGAAGTGTTCGAGGGTAAATCCCGTAGGATTCAATATCAATCTGAAAGCGAATTCCCCACCAAAAAACTACCCATAAAATCAATACGGAAAGAAATGGAATGGCGATTACCGAGGGTGAGAATTTGAAATGCTGGTCTTCCATAAATGAGTTATCTGTTGTCAGTTGTTGGTTGTCGGTTGTCAAAAATGTATCCAAAAGAAAAGTTGTGCTATTTTGTCAGTTTTGTGAGAAACTGGATTTTAAAACAACTGCTCTAGCCCCGATTGTAGTGGAAATCCTTTTTTTGTTTTCGCGAGCATTTGATATTAAGAGGAGGACAGTCAGTAACTGCTAGATATTCTAAAAAAATTTTTACAAAAAAAGATTAGAACGAAAAGCGGGAAATAGCTCCTAAAAAATCATATCATTTGAAATTAAAAATATTAATTTTACCGAATGGAAGCACCTTTAGCCGAGCGCATTCGCCCACAGAAACTAGAAGACTATATTAGTCAATTGCACTTGGTTGGGCCCAATGGCTCGTTGACCTTGCAAATTGAAAAAGGCATCATTCCTTCTTTAATTTTTTGGGGCTCACCTGGAACGGGCAAAACAACTTTAGCACAAATTATCGCGCAAGAATCGAAGCGCCCTTTTTATGTTTTGAGTGCAATCAATTCTGGCGTTAAAGACATTCGAGACGTAATTGAAAAGGCGAAGCAAAGCGGCGGTATGTTTACGGCTAAGAATCCGATTTTGTTTATTGATGAAATTCATCGCTTTAGCAAATCGCAGCAAGATTCACTTTTGGCAGCGGTCGAAAAAGGATGGATCACGCTAATTGGAGCCACGACTGAAAATCCAAGTTTTGAAGTAATTCCCGCATTGCTGTCGCGTTGTCAGGTCTATGTCTTGAATGCCTTTACCAAAGCTGATTTGGAACTTTTGCTGGAACGAGCAATGACTACCGACGCAATTTTAAAAACAAAAAAAATAGAAATCCGCGAATCTGAAGCACTGTTGCGACTTTCTGGTGGCGATGGACGTAAACTATTAAATATTTTTGAATTGGTCGTAAACGCGTCGAATGAAAGCGAAATTTTAATCACGAACGAACGCGTTTTGCAAATCGTGCAGCAAAACACTGTTTTGTATGATAAGACTGGTGAACAACATTACGATATAGTTTCGGCCTTCATCAAATCGATTCGGGGAAGCGATCCGAACGCAGCGGTATATTGGTTGGCGCGCATGATTGAAGGTGGCGAAGATGTTAAATTTATTGCCCGACGTATGTTGATTTTATCTAGCGAAGATATTGGCAATGCGAATCCAACAGCATTTATCATGGCAAACAATACCTTTCAAGCTGTTTCAACTATTGGTTATCCTGAGAGCCGAATTATTTTGAGTCAATGCGCGATTTATTTGGCGACTTCACCCAAGAGCAATGCTTCGTATATGGCGATTGGAAATGCGCAACAAGTTGTTAAGGAAACTGGTGATTTGCCTGTTCCGATTCCGTTGCGAAATGCGCCAACAAAACTGATGAAAGAATTGGGGTATGGGGAAGAATATAAATACTCACATGATTTTGCGAATAATTTTGCCGCACAAGAATTTTTGCCAGATGCGATTTCAAATACTACTTTTTACAATCCTGGAAACAATACGCGTGAAAATGGCACTAGGGAATTCCTAAAAAACCGTTGGAAAGATAAGTATGGGTATTGAGGGTTGTAGGTTGTAG
This sequence comes from Flavobacteriaceae bacterium, assembly GCA_947456815.1. Lineage (GTDB taxonomy): Bacteria > Bacteroidota > Bacteroidia > Flavobacteriales > Flavobacteriaceae > Flavobacterium. The sequence goes on along the minus strand of CANGTL010000047.1, from coordinate 10,007 downwards.
GTTGTAAGTTGTAATTTAGAACTTGACATCTACTTTTTCCGAAACCAACGTGCCGTCTTGGTAGTATTCGAAATACCATTGATTGTCTTTCAAAATCAAAACTCCTTGCGTTGTGCCTTTAACTGCGGAATAAGTAGTTGGACTAGATGTTTTATAAATCTTCATCACTACTTTCGGCGTGGCATCGACCAACTGATAGCCATTAGAAATGGGCTGCGCATAAAAAACATCTTCTAATTTATCAATAGAATGATTAATTCTTACTGACATACTATCTGCAGCTTCTATTTTTTGGACAACAGGATCAATTTTTTTCGGAGTATAATGATATTGAAGTTGATCAAAAGATTGGAAAGCAGCGCGCAATGCTTGATTATAAGCAACTTTGTACTCTTTATCTTTACTAGTTCCGATCGCTGATTGATAGACGACCTTGTCTTTACAGTCTTTTAAGACTACATGTAATTTGGTTCGGATAAAATTTCCTGTGCTGATAACATCTGCATATAAAATTTCACAATCAGCATTTTCAATTTCCTTGGGACGGGTTTCAGAATCTAATAGCGCTTTGAAACCATACTTTTCCAATAACAATTTCGTAAGTGTATTCAAACGATACTTGTCATTCTCCTTAGTAAAACTAAATTGGCTAGGCACAATGACATATTGATATTGATTGATTGTGTTTTGAGCTATTAGTCCATTGACACAAAATAGTACGAAGTAGAAGAATTTTTTCATTTAAAAAATAGCTTTTAGTTCTGCTAAAGTAGTGATTTGCGGAATGGAATCCTGTACTTCAATTTGATTTGGATTAAAAAAAATGGCTTTCATTCCAAAATCAATAGCACCAATAACATCTGCTTCCATGGAATCGCCAATCATGATACTCTCGTTTTTAGTAGCACGTGCTTTATCTAAGGCGTGTTCAAAAATAATAGGATTCGGTTTCTTCGCTCCTGCCATTTCTGAATTGGTTATTGTACTAAAATAAGGCTCTAACTTTGAATTGGCAATCTTTCTAAACTGTACTTCGGCAAAACCATTGGTGATGATATGCAATTCGTATCGTTCCTTTAAATACTCTAAAACAGTGATAGCATCTTCGAATAAGTGATTGAAATCTGGCAAAAATCGGATGTAGTCTTCAGAGATTTTGTCTATTTGGTCATCTGAAATGTTGAAACTTAGTGCGTCGAATGACTCTTTCAACCTTCGATACCGCAGTTCTTCGTGTGAAATAGCATCGACTTGAAATAATTTCCAACACGCCTGATTGATGGGAACATAATGTTCGATAAACAAATCGGTATCAATCTTAGGAAGATCTTTCCTAAAAATCTTGTCGAATGCCAATACTGAGTTTTTATCAAAATCCCATAAGGTGTGATCTAAATCGAAAAAAATATGTGTTATCTCATTTTTCACAGGAATCATTTTATGGAAGCAAAAGTCGTAAAGATTTTTCTTTTCACTAGTAAGATTTCAAAGAATTCCTTCGTCTGCAAAGGAAAAATAATTGGTTTCAGTAATAATTACATGATCCAAGACTTTAATGTCTAATTGTTCGCCAGCAATTTTTAGTTTTTGAGTGATTTGTTTGTCGGAATCGCTTGGTTTTAAGGTTCCTGAAGGATGATTGTGTGCGAGTATGATTCCAACCGCTCCATGGGATAAAGCGGTTTTAAATACAAGCCGAACGTCAACCAAAGTACCAGTAATTCCGCCCTTGCTCAACTGAAATTTGGAGATGATTTTATTGGCATTGTTCAAATAAATAATCCAAAATTCTTCGTGGGGCAATTCTCCTAAAAGTGGTTGCATGACATCAAAAACCGATTGACTGGAAGTCACTTTTTGTAGTTCGATTGCTTCTTCTGCGCGTCGTCGTCTTCCTAGCTCCATTGCGGCCTGAATAGTAATTGCTTTGGCTTCACCGATTCCTTTAAATGTCAAAAGTTGATTAATGGTTTGTTTGCCGAGTGCATTGAGATTATTGTCGACACTCTTTAAGATACGTTTACTCAAATCGACTGCAGATTCGTTTCGACTTCCGGAACCAATAAGAATGGCAATTAACTCGGCGTCGCTTAGTGCAGCTTTGCCTTTGAGGAGTAATTTTTCGCGCGGGCGATCATCTTCTGACCAATGGCGAATTGGGAAATAGGCGTTTTCAGACATGTTGTATGGCGTTTAGATTAGTTGTCGGTTGTTGGTTGTCGGTTGTTGGTTGTTGGTTCCGCAAGGATAAAAGTACAAACTTTATCTTAACTTAGAAATACCAACCAAGAGTTATATGATTTTAACTCACTAGTGCTTTTACCTCATCAAAATTTAATCCACCATAATTACCCGAACTCATCAATAAAAGTGCGGAATTTTCAAGATTTAAGTTGAAAAGATAGTCTTTGAAATCTTTCGGATTCGTGTAAATAATCAAATCATTTCTATTAAATGAAGATGCAATTTGCTCGTAAGTTACTTCTTCAAGTTGCTTTATTTTTACAGCATCCGGAGAATAAAAAACAACAGCAACATCGGCATATTCTAATGCACCTTGATATTCTTTGAGAAATTCTGCATTCAAACTGCTATAAGTGTGCAACTCTAAGCAAGCAATGACTGTTCTGTCCGGATATTGTTCTTTAACGGCCTTGGTTGTTGCCGCTACTTTACTAGGGGAATGTGCAAAATCTTTGTAAGCCACTTTGGTTTTACTTTCCGCAATTTTTTCAAGTCTTTTAGACGCGCCTTTAAACGAGGCTATTGCTTCATAGAAATCAGCTTCATCAACGCCCATGTTTTGGCAAATCCATTTGGCTCCTGCAAGATTGTTGAGATTGTGTGCTCCAAATACTTCAATGGGCATATCACCTTCTGGAGTCGACAATAAAGTGACGCCATTCTCGACTCTATATTTTGGTGTCGAATAAGGTAATTTCCGAATTGGATTCGTCGCTGCTTCTGCTACTCTTTTTACTTCAGAGTCGTCTTCGTTATAAACTAAAATGCCACCGTTGGTAATTAATTGAATGAAAATCTCGAATTGATTGACATAATTTTCATACGTGGGAAACACATTAATATGATCCCAAGCAATTCCAGAAATTAAGGCAATATTGGGATGATACAGGTGAAATTTCGGTCGACGGTCCATCGGAGATGATAAATATTCATCGCCTTCTAAAACAATAAAATCATTTTCTTCGGTGAGATGCACCATAGTATCAAAACCTTCCAATTGTGCACCCACCATATAATCAACTTGAATATTGTGGTAATGCATCACGTGTAAAATCATCGAAGTGATAGTCGTTTTACCATGAGATCCACCAATAACAACGCGTGTTTTATTCTTCGACTGCTCATACAAGAATTCTGGATAGGAATAAATTTTCAACCCCAATTCTTGGGCTTTCAATAATTCAGGATTATCCGCTTTGGCATGCATCCCTAAAATTACAGCTTCAATTTCACTTGTAATTTTTTCTGGAAACCAGCCCATTTCTTTTGGTAGCAATCCTTTCTTTTCTAAACGAGTTCTGGATGGTTCAAAAATAGCATCGTCACTTCCGGTTACCTGATATCCTTTATTATGAAGTGCTAAAGCAAGGTTGTGCATGGCACTTCCGCCAATCGCAATAAAATGTGTACGCATTTAGGATTTGTTTTTTTCGTTATAAATAGCCCAGAGTTTCTTCGCTTTTTCTGGTTGGGCCATTTTGTTTTTGTATAAGTCCGCTAACTTTTGATAGGTTGTTTTTGATTTGCCAATTTCGATGGCTTTCAAATAGAATTTTTCTGCAACTGTATATCTCTTGAAGTATTCTTCGATATGACCTTTTGATAGATAACCATCAACAGGGGAAATTTTGAGTAGTTCCTCAGCGTAATTTTTGGCTTTGCTTTCACTGCCACCAACGAATCCTGGCAGTTGAATGTAAATTTCCAACAAAGCCCACCGTGCACCAATATGATTTGGATTGAGCTGAATGGCTTTTTTGAAAGCTACTTTCACATCATCAAGCAATGAAAGCGCTTTAAATTTGCTTGCTTCTTTGGCTTGCATGCCTAAAGCGCCACCGTATTTGTAAAAAAATTCGGCATTTGTAGGTCTCAATTTCGTAAGTTTGAGATAGAACGGAACTGCTGTTTCCCATTTTTTATAATGGCACTGAATATCTCCCAAATACTCTAACGTTTTGAGGTCATTGGGATTTTGTTGCAGTGCGGTTTCAAGAAAAGATTTTGCTTGATCGAATTTTCCAGAATTATAGCATTTTTCACCGTTCTCGAAACTAGATTGTGCTAGGATCGAAACGGAGAACAAAAATAGAATCAATGGTATATATCTCATCTCAAATATTTGTGCTTCAAAAGTAATAAAATAAAGATTGAAACTATTATAAAATTTGTTTAGTTCTTTCAAAATTTACTCTTTAAAATGCACAAATAATCGATGAAAAACAACGTGTTAAATAATTGTATAACCTTATTATACAATGGTTTCGGTAAAATTCAAGAAACAACTCTCAATTTGTTGCACTTTACCGATTTTTAAGGTTAGTTACCTATAAAAATAGCATATAATGAACTGCAAAAATAAATTTGTAGTGCCAAATCATAATGCTTAAACCAAATGAAACAGAATTACTTCAATTCAAGGATTCTTTTTTTGCATCAAATCCAATCGATAAAAAATGTATTTTTTGTCATTTTGCTTCTTGTGAATTTCTTGATGTTAAATCCTTTAAACGCGCAAAGCATAACTGTAAATACACCAGGTAATGGCAGTTGGACAGTTCCTTGTGATGTTACCTCAATAACCGTTCAGGCTTGGGGTGCTGGTGGTGCTGGCGGAGCCGCAGACAACAATCCGAATGGTGGTTCTGGTGGTGGTGGTGGTGGTTATAGTACTTATACTGTAGCAGTTACTCCTGGTCAAGTAATTACCTACACTGTTGGCAACAATGGAAATGGCGGAAACGGAAATGGCGGAAACGGAACGGCAACTACAATATTGGGGTTGACAGCAAACGGAGGAACTGGAGGCGGTCAAAATCAAGGTGCTGTAGGTATTGGTGGAACAGCTACAGGCGGAACAACTAATGTTAATGGAACGAACGGATTGCTGGGTACTACTGCTCTAGGAGCAGCAGGTGGATTTTCCAATGGATTAGCAGGAGGAGTCTCAAGAAATACTTACGGAAACGGAATTAATGCAACCAATCCAGGAAGCGGAGGTGGTGGTGGCTTTAGAAATTGCAATGGCGGTTGTTCTGGTCGTGATGGTGGTGATGGTGCAAACGGACAAATCAGGATCACCTATACCTCGGTATTTCAAAATTATTGCACTCCCAGTTTTACTATTGGAGTGCGATCGATTTCTAATGTGACTTTTGCTGGAATCAATAACACTACGCCAAACTTGGTAGATGCTGGTCCACAATATGAAAGTTTCTGCAACACTGGAACTGTAATTCAAGGTTCGGCGACCAATGCCATTTCATTAAAAGGAAATACAAACGGAAATAACACTCACTACTTTAGAGTTTATATCGATTGGGATCAAAATGGTACTTTCGGTAATAATGCTACGGAAATATACAATATCGGAACTTTAACAAATTCTACAGGTAACGGTGCTGCTGCTCCTCTAATAGGGAATATCGCAGTGCCTGCCGGAGCTGCTTTAGGGCTAACCAAAATGCGTGTCATGTTTAAAGGTGCTGCTTATTCTGGTGCACCTTGTGAAGATGGTGATCGAGGGCAAGCAGAAGATTATGTTATCAATGTAACGGCTTCTATACCTACTATTACCAGTCTTGATTCGACAAGTGGTTGTCCCGGAAATTCGATTGTCATCAACGGAACAAATTTTATAGGTATAACCGCAGCCAATGTAAGAATTGGTGGCACTGCAGTAACTTCAATTACTTCTTTTACAAGTACCCAAATAACGGCCGTAATCGGAACCGGAACTACTGGTTTTGTTACTGTAACTACTGGTTCAGGAACTGCTACTAGTAATCCGACTACATTTACCGTCAACCAACCATCGGTCGCTCCGACAAGTATTACAGGACTAACGACTATCTGTGAAGGAGATTCTACTACATTGGTGGCAAACGGAGGATTTATCGGAACAGGTGCAACAACGGAATGGTTTACTGGATCATGCGGAGGCACTAGCGCTGGAGCAGGAAATAGCATTACCATTTCGCCTACTATAAATACTACCTATTTTGTCAGATATAGTGGAACATGCAACACCACGACCTGCGCCAGTGCTTTGGTAACGGTAAATACGTTATCCACTGCGCCAACAAGTATTTCTGGCACAACAACAATATGTAGCGGAAATTCTACTACATTGACGGTCAACGGCGGAACTATCGGAACTGGCGTAGTAGCGCAATGGTTTACAGATTCGTGCGGCGGAACTCCAGCAGGTACTGGTAATAGTATTACGGTTTCACCGACAACTACTACAACATACTTCGTGCGATATAGTGGAACCTGCAACACAACGAGTTGCACTTCGGTAACAGTAACGGTCAATTCCTTATCAGTTGCACCACTTAACATTACTGGAACAACAACTATATGTTCTGGCGATAATACAACATTAACGGTAAATGGCGGTTCACTTGGAACTGGAGCAACAGAGCAATGGTATTCTGGATCATGCGGCGGAACTTTTTTAGGTACCGGGACAAGTATAAATGTCTCACCGACAGTAACTACTGACTATTATCTCAGATACAGCGGAACATGCAATACCACGACCTGTGCCACGATTTCTGTAGTGGTAAACACGCCTCATGCGATTGTGATTCAACCCGCAGCTACGCAAACTGTTTGTTCGGATTCAAGTGTGAGTATTTCCGTTGGCACATCTGGCACAGCCTCGACTTATCAATGGTATAATGGCGCAACATTATTAAATAATGGAAGTTCGATTTCTGGTGCTACCACGTCGACTTTAACGATAAACCCAGTTACAAACGCCGACGCATCCTCAAATTACTATTGTGTTATTGGTGGCCCTTGCGCACTTCCAATAAATTCAGATTTTTCCACATTGATTGTAAATGAAAAAGTTACAATTACATCACAACCGGTAGCAAGTCAAACATTTTGTACAGGAAACACCGCAACCTTTTCAATTCTAGCTACAGGAACAGGATTGACTTATCAATGGTATAATGGGGCAACTCCATTAGTTGATGGAGGCTCTATCTCAGGAGCAACCTCTACTACTCTTTCAATAAGTTCGCTGGTTGTTAGTGATGCATCTAATAATTATCATTGCGTCGTAAGTGGAGCAAGTCCATGTACTAATGTCACTTCAAACAACGCAGCCCTAATTGTAAACACATTTGCTGCAATAACCATTCAACCTGCGCCAACGCAAACGATTTGTGCAGATTTGTTTGCAAGTTTCTTTATTACTGCCACAGGAGGAAATCTCAATTATCAATGGTATAAAGGCGCTACGATGCTGACTAACGGAGGTCCCATTACTGGCGCGACAACAAGTACATTAACAATCAATCCGATTACGTTAGCAGATGCAGCAACAGATTACCATTGTGTTGTAAGCAATAGTTGCACAGTAGGATTGAGCTCTAATAACGCTGAACTAATTGTTAATGAAACTCCTCTAATTCCTGACCAAACACTTTCAGTTTGTAGTGAAGACGCATGGACATTAAATTTAGTGAATGGAGTTCCTACATCGGCAACTGTTATTCCGACGAACACCACTTATACCTGGCCATCACCAATCTTAACCGGTGGAATGACCGGTGGAATTGCTGGTAATAATGAAACTACCATTAGTCAAACGTTAGACAATCCAACAAATACATCACAAACTGCTACTTACTTTATTACGCCTACTTCCGGTAATACAGGTACTTGTATTGGACCCGCATTCGCATTAGTTGTCACTGTACGACCGAAACCTTCCATCAATAATATCACTGCTGCTTTTTGTAGTGAAGAAGCCTTTTCTTTTACTCCAACGAATGGCGGAGGAAATGTGGTTCCTGTCGGGACAACCTACTCGTGGGGCGCACCGATAGTTACAGGCGGAATGACCGGCGGCACTGTTGGAACTAACGAAACTTCTTTTAATCAAGTACTGACAAATAACACTAATAGCGACCAGACGGCTTCTTTTACAGTAACGGCAACTTCAGGTTTGTGTCCAGCTAGCACATTTTCTGTAAATGTCACTATTCATCCAAAACCAACTGTGTCGGGAAGTATCCTAACACAGGCGGTATGCTCTGGTAGCACCATTGGATCAATTTTGTTAAGCAATCCAAATGCAATTGCAGGAACTATCGACTACAGTTGGACTCGCGACAATACTACAAACATAACTGGAATATCATCAACTGGAAATACAGGGACTATTTCTGGGAATCTAGTGAATACTACAAATTTGCCACAAACAACTGTTTTTACACTAATCGCAACCTCTGATGACAATTGCATTTCAAATTCGGAAACTGTTAGCGTGATTGTTAATCCTATACCATCTGTTTCGGCAGCGCCAGTGAGTCAAACCATTTGTTCGGAAAATGCAATCACTCCAATAATTATTACAAATCCAAATTCAGTAACTGGCACAACTTTCAGTTGGTCAAGAACCAATACAACGAATCTTACGGGCATTGCAGCTTCTGACAGTACGACTTCGATCAGCGGAATATTAACCAATATTACCAATGTTGTACAAACCACAACTTTCACTATTACAGCGTCGGCAAATGGCTGCGATACTATCATTAACACTATTACAATTGCGGTAAATCCAAAACCGACTGTTCTTGCTTTACCGTTGACACAGTCAATTTGTGGAAGTTCCCCATTTGCTACCATCAATATATCCAATCCCAATAATGTAGCAGGAACAACCTATAGTTGGACAAGAAATAACATAGTTGATGTAACCGGCTTATCAAATTTTGGTAGCGGGGCTACTATTTCTGGAACTTTACAAAATAACACCAACAGTGATCAAACCGTGACTTTCACCATTACTGCCACCTCGGGAACTTGTCCTTCGAATACAACAACTGTTGACGTTATTGTATTGCCGACGCCACTAATCACGATTAGCCCGACCACGCAAACGCGATGTCATCTACAAGCAATTACAACAATCAACATCGGAAATTCTAATGCGGTGAGCGGAACAACTTACAGTTGGACAAGAAACAATACGTCTAACTTGACAGGAATTCCTGCTTCTGGTAGCGGAAACAGTATTGATGGTGCTTTCTCTAATAACACGACAAGCACGCAATCAACTACTTTTACAATCACGGCTTTGGCTCCAAACGGCTGTAGTTCAACAGCTACAGTTTCTGTTACTGTTTATGCGCCTTTGGTTGCGCCAACCATTAATGCGCCGCAGACCGTTTGCCTTCTTTCAAATCCTTCATTACTTACAATCACAACTCCTGCCTCTGGAGGTTCGGGAGTTTATACCTATCAATGGCAAAATAGTACCAATGGAACGACCTTTAATAATATTGGAAGCGCTACTAATACGACCTATCAACCACCGTTTGTAAATTTTGCTACAGTAAACACCTATTATCGATTAATAACAACTAATATTTGTGGTTCGGTTACGAGCAATGTGATTTTCGTTGAAGTAGTAAGTGATGCAGGATTTACTTTTAATTTAACTAATACACCATTAGGGACATTGTGCCCAGGATCGACTTTTACACCAAGAATATCTGCTATTCACTCTTTTACATCATATGTACGATATACCTGGAATTCAAATTCATCCTATATTTCACCATCAACAGGTGGGCCAGTTGGGACAACTGCTGCTTTTATAACATCTTCAGCTAATATTGGACCTTTAACGACAATTAATAATACAAATGCTACAATCACAACAACAATTTCTATAACACCAAATGTCTATAATAGTTCCAACAATGCTTTTATTTGTAGTGCAAGTCCATCGAACT
>CANGTL010000046.1 GCA_947456815.1 Flavobacteriaceae bacterium | reverse complement strand
TAGGTGATGAGCACTACGATTGCGCACAAAGAGTAAAAGAGATTCTTCAAAAATACAAACAATTGCAAGATATCATCGCGATTCTAGGTATGGAAGAGTTGTCAGAAGACGACAAATTAGCCGTATCAAGAGCACGTCGTGTACAACGTTTCTTATCTCAACCTTTCCACGTAGCGGAGCAATTTACAGGTATTCCTGGAGTTTTGGTTGATATCAAAGACACCATCAAAGGATTTAACATGATCATCGACGGAGAACTAGATCACCTTCCAGAAGCGGCTTTCAACTTGAAAGGAACTATCGAAGATGTGGTAGAAGCAGGTCAAAAAATGTTAGCAGAAGCATAATAAAATCCAAAGACGAAATTCCAGATGCCAAGATTGGGATTTGGAATTTTGAAAATTGGTATTTAAAACATCATTATGATTTTAGAAATAGTATCACCAGAATCTAAATTGTTCCAAGGCGAAGTGACTTCGGTTTCTCTTCCAGGTGTTGCCGGTAGTTTCCAAGTGTTGAATCACCACGCGCCAATCGTTTCAACTTTAAAAGAAGGTGTCATCAAAATTGGAGCAACTTCTTTCAAATTCGACAAAGAAGTAGCAGAGAAATTCACCAAGGTAAACGAGCAACTTTATTCTTTAAAAATCGCTTCTGGTACCATCGAGATGAAAGACAATAAAGTCATCGTATTAGTCGACTAATTCGTTCCAACTTATAAAAAAACGCCTAGCTTTTGTTAGGCGTTTTTTTTATTCCCCTCCTCTAGAGGGGTGCCCAAAGGGCGGGATGGCAGTGATTTTATCTTCACATGAAGTATTTCAGCTTTACAGTTAAATTTTCAGAAGCTATTCCAGCTGTTCGCTACTATCTTTTTTATTGCTTTGTCACCCTGAGCGCAGTCGAAGGGCTTTTTACCAAAGCAATAAAAAAGGATAACCGCTGCCATCTGGGCTAAAAATCCAGTTTCAAATTCCACATTGTTTTTCAAAAAGCAATAACTTTACCCAATGAAGTTTCCGAAAAATCTTTCCGCCAAACTCGAAACCCGAAAGCAAAACAACGCATTGCGTCAATTGCCTTCCACATCAAGCGCCATCGATTTTGCCTCTAACGATTATCTCGGCTTTGCCAAATCAAAAACCATTTTCAATCAAACGCATCAGTTGCTCATCGATAAGAATTTTTGTGAAAACGGAGCAACAGGCTCTCGACTCTTATCCGGAAATCATCCACTTTACGAACTTGCGGAAAGCTGTATTGCACAATTTCACCAAGCAGATGCGGCACTAATCTTCAACTCTGGCTATGACGCCAACATTGGATTTTTTAGTAGCGTACCACAAAAAGGCGACATTATTCTATACGACGAATTGTGCCACGCTTCCATTCGCGATGGCATTCAGTTATCGCACGCCAAAGCATACAAATACCAGCACAACGATTACGAGGATTTAGAACGATTGATTACTAAAGTCCAACCAACAACCGACAACCAACAACCGACAACCGTTTATGTCGTCACCGAATCTGTTTTTTCCATGGATGGAGATTGCCCAGACTTTGAAACAATGATTGCCATCGTTGAAAAACACCAGGCACTACTCGTTGTCGACGAGGCACATGCACTCGGTGTCTTTGGTGAAAACGGCTGTGGATTGATACAACAATTACAAGTTCAAAATAAGATCTTTGCCAGAATCATGACCTTCGGAAAAGGCTTGGGTTGCCACGGAGCAGCGATTTTAGGAAGTGATGAACTCAAGAATTATCTCGTCAATTTTGCACGCAGTTTTATTTATACTACTGGACTATCACCGCACGCCATTGCTGCCATCTATTGTGCTTATCAAGAATTTAGCAATGAAAAAGCAGCACAACAATCACTTCGAGAAAACATCAATTTCTTTAATCAACAAAAACAATTATTGGGATTAAAGCCACTGTTTGTGAGAAGTAAATCAGCTATTCAAAGCGCCATTATCCCAGGAAATGATAAAGTAAAATTCATTGCCTCCCAACTCCAACAAAACAGGTTCGATGTCAAAGCTATTTTGTCTCCAACCGTTCCTGAAGGACAAGAGCGACTTCGGATTTGCATTCATAGTTACAACTCGGAGGCAGAAATATCCAAAATCTTAGAATTGTTAGCTACTTTTGTGTTCCAATAATTCAATTTAAGCCAAAAACATGAAACTATTTATAACAGGAATCGGAACCGATGTCGGGAAAACCATCGCCTCCGCCATCATCACCGAAGCACTCCAAGCCGACTATTGGAAACCGATCCAAGCGGGAGATTTAAGCCAGTCAGACAGTCATAAAATCTCCAATTATATTTCAAATACAAAGACCATTATTCATCCAAACAGTTACGCACTAAATACACCGGCAAGTCCGCATTACGCTGCGAGTTTGGATAATCTTGTCATCGATATCAAGAAAATAAAAGAGCCAAAAACCCAAAACCACCTTGTCATCGAAGGAGCCGGAGGAATCTTAGTTCCACTAAATAATCAAGATACCATCGCCGATTTAATTCAACCAGACTATAAAGTCATTGTCGTTTCACGGCATTATTTAGGAAGTATCAACCACACCTTGATGACCATCGAAGCCCTCACTAGCAGAAAAATATCCATCGCTGGAATTCTATTCAATGGCGACGAGAATCCCGCGACCGAGTCGATTATTCTCTCCAAAACAGGAATCAAGAATTTAGGACGTATCGGAAATGAACCGTATTTCGACAAAAATGTCATCGCAGAATATGCCGATGCGTTTCGTGAAGTATTAGAAAAATTGTAAGAGCAAAAAGAACCAAGAGCCAAGAACCAAGAGGAAGAAGTTCATGATTAAGCACTTTCTTGACTCTTGCATCTTGACTCTTTTATTTAAACAGAATGAACCTATCTGAAAAAGACCAATTATACCACTGGCATCCCTACACGCAGCACAAAACAACTGGCTTGCTTCCCGCAATTGTCAGAGGCGAAGGCGCCTTGCTTTGGGATGAAAACGGCAAAGAATATATCGACGCGATTGCTTCTTGGTGGGTCAATCCATACGGGCACAGCAACAAATTTATTGCAGATGCCATCTACAATCAACTCACGACTTTAGAACATGTCTTGTTCGGCGGATTTACCAACAAACCAGCTGTTTTGCTTTCGGAACAATTGATGAAAATCTTACCACCCAATCAAAAAAAGATTTTCTTTTCAGACAATGGTTCTACCGCTGTTGAAGTGGCACTCAAAGCGGCATTGCAATACTTTTACAATAAAGGCGAAAAACGCACCACGGTAATTGCATTCGAAGATGCCTTTCATGGAGACACTTTCGGAGCCATGGCGTCTAGTGGCATTACTTTTTTTACCGAAGCATTTCAAGGTTCACTAATCGATGTCATTCGAATTCCAGTGCCAACAAAAGGAAATGAAAGTCAAAGTAAAGAAGCCTTGCAAAAAGCCATTGAATCCAATTCGTGCGCAGCTTTTATCTTTGAACCACTCGTGCAAGGCGCCGCTGGAATGGTGATATATGCGCCTGAAATTCTCGATGAACTCATTACAATTTGTAAAGAAAATCAAGTATTCACAATCGCCGATGAAGTGATGACGGGTTTTGGAAAAACAGGAAAAACATTTGCCTGCGATTATTTAACGAATCAACCCGACATGATGTGTCTTTCAAAAGCGCTTACTGGAGGAACGATTCCGATGGCAATTACGACATTCACCAAGGAAATCTTCGACGGATTTTATGATGACGACACCAATAAAGCCTTGTTTCATGGACATACGTTTACAGCCAATCCGACAGGCTGTGCGGCTGCTTTAGCGAGTTTGCAATTGTTACAGTCAGAAAGCATACAAGCCAACATGAAGTGCGTGCACCAAAGTCATTTGGATTTTCAATCTAAAATAAAGTCACATCCCAAAGTAAAAACTACCCGCGTTCTCGGCGTCATTTTCGCATTAGAAATCATTAGCGATGGTCCAGCCGAATATTACGGAAGTTTGCGAAATAAACTCTATAATTTCTTTATTGAAAACGGTATTATTTTGCGACCAGTCGGCAATATTGTCTACATTCTTCCGCCTTATATTATATCGCAAAATCAACTAGAAAAAGTCTATCAAGTCGTCGAAAATGCTTTAGAAATAGTGTAATTTTGGGAGCTAGTTCCTGCTATCCGTTGCAATCTTTTTTGCTTGTCACCCCGAGCGCAGTCGAGGGGCTTTATGCGGCAAAAAAGGATTTTCACTACTATCAGGGCTAGGGCATTTGATTTTCACACCAGTATCGAACTAATCAAGAATATTATTTTGTTGCAACCTATTTCTATCACGGCCATCACCTCGATTTCTCCTTTGGGAAATAGTTCAAAATCTACTTGGGAGCAATATGGGAATGCAAATCATTGTTTTGTTCAACAAGACTTTGGAAATTCTGCAGCGTTGGTGGCACCTTTAGATTCAGATGCTAAAGCAGTATTGGAATCATTAAGAAAGTCCGACCATAAATACAAGTTTTTAGACGATTCGGTTCTCATGGCAATAGCGGCTTCACGAGTAGCGATAGCGCAAGCTGGCTGGGAAAAAGGCACTGAATTCGGAATCAATATAGGCTCTTCTCGCGGTGCCACTTCCTTATTCGAAAAACACCATATTCAATTTCTAAAAACAGGTAAGGCACCAACATTAGCTTCACCAACTACAACACTAGGAAATATTTCCTCTTGGGTTGCACACGATTTGCAAAGTCAAGGACCAGAAATATCGCATTCCATTACTTGTTCAACCGCATTACATGCTTTGCTAAATGGTGTGGCGTGGTTGCGTTCAGGCATGGTAGATAAATTCTTAGTCGGCGGCAGTGAAGCGCCATTAACAGATTTTACCGTTGCGCAAATGCAAGCCATGAAAATCTATGGGAAAGAAGATCAGCAGTATCCGTGTCGCGCTTTCGATTTAGAAAAAAAGCACAACGCGATGATTTTAGGAGAAGGAGCTGCGGTTTGTTGTATTGAGATTGGAAAAAAAGAAAACGCACTTGCTTTTATAGAAGGTGTTGGATATGCGACCGAATTATTGGAACACAATACTTCTATTTCTGCCGAGGCAACTTGTTTTCAGAAGTCGATGCAAATGGCGTTGAAGGAGACCGAGCTTTCTGATGTTGATGCCATTGTCATGCACGCGCCAGGAACTATCAAAGGAGATATTTCAGAATACAAAGCCATTCAAAAAATTTTCGGAACGAACTTACCATCTCTAACAACTAATAAGTGGAAAATCGGACACACCCTTGGCGCCTCCGGTATGCTGAATATTGAAATGGCGTTACTCATGTTGCAACATCAAAAGTTTATCCGAGTTCCATTCCTTGGGGCGCAATCTGAGAAGCGAAAACTGCAAAAAATATTGGTTAATGCGGTTGGATTTGGAGGAAATGCAGTAAGTATTTTGGTCTCTCTTTAGTTACTTATTTTTTCCAGCTCTTTAACTTTTTCATAAACCAATTGACTTTCGAAACCTTTTCGAAGCAAGTAATCGCAAAACTTTTTCCGTTTTTTGAGCTCATTTTTTTCAGTAATATTTTCCCAAATCCGAACTGCTAGATTTTCAAAAGTCGTAAAATATTCTTCTGCGGTAATTTCTTTTAAGGCAGTTTTTATGTTTGTTTGTGAGATATTTCGTGCTTTTAATTCGTTAATTATTCGAGCTTTTCC
This sequence comes from Flavobacteriaceae bacterium, assembly GCA_947456815.1. Taxonomy (GTDB): domain Bacteria; phylum Bacteroidota; class Bacteroidia; order Flavobacteriales; family Flavobacteriaceae; genus Flavobacterium. The sequence goes on along the minus strand of CANGTL010000046.1, from coordinate 14,937 downwards.
CCAATGCTTCATTCGATGTTTTCCTCGTGCGAAACTACAAGAAAAACGTTCTTCGTTAAGAAATTGATTTTGAATTAAATACACTACAATTTCATCAATAATATTCGAATCAATTGCCATTCCTCGCATTTTTTGAATTACTTCTTGATGACAGCGCTCTTGATAAGCGCAAAAATTTTCTAGCTTTAGCTTTATTTCATGTAAGGTAAGTGAAGACTTCATCAAATTGTAGGGTTTTGTCGGCGAATAATGTTAACAATAACGTAGCGTAAAATTATTGAAATAAAGAGAATTAACTCTAATTTTGTGAGTCAAAATAGAAATAGTTTTGATTTTTCTACTTCGTTTTAAATATTACAAATCAATGAAAATTAAAATAATAGTTTTTATTTTATTAACAACAATAAGTTGGGGACAAATAGTTACCTATACGCCACCAAGTACTACTGGTGTTGTTGCAGCAAATGCAACTGCCTCTACTTTCAATATTGGATCAGGTTTGAATGCTGGTTCAGGTTGTGCGGGCAATTGGTATCAAGGGGATACAGGAAGTACTTTTAGCACAACAGCACAAGCAGAAACAGGCGTTGACTATTATGAATTTACGGCTACTCCAAATTCAGGATATCAGTTAGATTTGAGTAGTGTTACAGTTTCTGGATTAAGAAGAAGTACTACTGGACCAACAAGTTTTGAATGGGCTTACAGAATCGGTTCTGGCGCGTGGGTTTATCAGGGAGCCGCAACAGCGTCAGGTTCGGGAAATTGTGCATCGGCAGGAAATACAAATACTTGGGATTTTACAGATTTTAGTTCAACAAGTATCGTTACTTTTAGAATAATAATGTATGGCGCAAGCAATACTGCGGGTACTTATCGAATGAATGTTGCAACATTAAACGGGACTGTAACATCTTCACCTCAGCCAGAAATTAACGTTACAGGCAATGGCGCCAATATTTTAGATAATTCCCTCTTGCCTTCAGTTGCAGATTTCACAGATTTTGGTGCATCACTTGTTGGTGTTTCTGTCACAAGAACTTTTACGATTCAAAATGTTGTAGGTGCAACAGCACCATTAAATATTGCTGGAATATCTTTTACTGGCGCGAATGCTTCAGACTTTGTGGTAACAACAAATCCAGCATCAGTTCTAAATGCAGGTACATCTAGTACGTTTGTAGTTACGTTTACCCCTTCTGCCACAGGTGTAAGATCAGCCACTTTATTAATAGAAAATGATGACATCAACGAAAACCCCTATGATTTCGCTATACAAGGAACAGGAAATCCTTGTCCTGGTGCTCCAACAATTTCTAGTGTTTTTCCTGCATCGGGGCCTGTCGGTACAATAGTTACTATAAATGGTACGGGATTATTAGGAGCAACGGCGAAATTTAATGGCGTTACTGCTACTGTAGTTTCTAGCACTGCAACTCAATTATTTGTCACAATTACAGCTGGAGCAACAACGGGTAATTTGGTGGTAAGTAATGCCGCTTTGTGTCCAAGTACTCCCGTTGCTTTTACCATTATAAACACCGTGAATAGTGGTTGCCAAGGTACCGTTTTGACTGATCTTTGCATCTACGAGGTGCATGATCAATTTTCTGGAGCCGGAGGAACTATAACCATATACAACGGAACTGGAGTAACTAAATCGATGTCAGATTATCGATTTTATAGATCTCCAGACGCAAATACTGGCATATACTCTAATTATGCTAATTTAACAGGAAGTATTGCGCCAGACGCACTAGCTGTAATTACAGTACCTAGTGGCACTAGTTGTGGTTCAGCGCAAACTAATGGTACTCTTTTCAATGGTTTTAATGAAAATGATGGGTTGCAATTAAGGGCAAGTGATGGCGTAACAGTTATAGATGATATAGATGCTTATCCTACTTCAAAAGGATATTATATGAAGCGCAATACTACAGTCGCAGCATTACAGCCAAAAAACAGTTATAATGCAAGTGATTGGGCAGCAACAGTGCCGCTTTCAGCTTCACCAGTATGTGCGCCTGGTTTTCCCGCTGCAAAACCGTCTGTTTTAGGTGCGGGAACAGTTCCTAATATCACTGTTCAGCCTACAATATCGTTATCATGTACAAGTACAACAGCAACTTTATCTATAAACGCCACAGAAGGCTATAATCTTGGCGGAGATTTAAAAGAGTTGGCTTATGATTGGTATGCCGTTGCACCAAATACTGCCGCATGGACTTTACTAACAATATCGGGGAATTATGCTGATACCGATTCTAATCCTACAACTTTAAATATTGCAGCTTTATCAGGATTGAATGGATATCAATACTACTGTCGTGTGAAAGAAAACGATAATACTTGTTATAATGCTACCAACTCTGTTCAAATTAATAACGGAACTATAACTTGGAATGGTTCGGATTGGAGAGATACCAACAATGTTGTGGGAGTTCCGTCTATAACAAAGGTGGCTACTATTAATGGTCCATACAATACATTTACAAATGGCAGTTTTGATTGTTGTAGTCTAGTAGTAAACAATGGATTTACAGCCACTATTGCCGCAAATACCTACATTAATGTTCAGAACAATGTCACAATGGTCGGCACTGGAAATCTATTAGTTGATGACAATGGAAGCTTGGTTCAGGTTAGTGATTCAGGTGTCAATACAGGTGCTATTTCGGTAAATCGAATTCACACCGTAAAGAAATTTGATTATGTATATTTAGCATCACCAGTGTTTAATTTTCCGCTAACCAGTGTTTCTCCAACCACATCAACCGCTCATTTATGGAAATGGATTCCAACTGTCGGAGGATTTTTTGGAAATTGGGTCAATACTACTGAGAACATGATTACTGGCAAGGGTTATATCGTAAGAGGGCCGAGTGGCTTTGACAATACAACCGCCGCCGATTATACGGTGCCTTACCGAAACGTACCAAACAACGGAATTGTTAATGTTGATGTCGAAAGAGGCGGGTATACCGGTCTGGATTATAGCAATCCCAACCCCTTAATTACAGATTTAGTCACGAAGTATGATGACAATTGGAACCTTATCGGCAATCCATATCCATCAGCTGTTGATGCCAAAGCATTTATGACTTTCAACACCAATATTGAAGGCGTCATCAGAATTTGGACGCATGGGAACTTGCCAAGTGCAGCCGTAACCAATCCTTTTTATGGATCTTTTGCTTATAATTACAGAGCCTCGGATTTTATTTTATATAATCTGACTGGACCTAGTGTTCAAAATGGTTATAATGGTTACGTCCCTTCTGGACAAGGATTTTTTGTCGCGATGTTAGATGGACCTGCGGATGCGACTCAGAAAGTAATTTTTAATAATGCGATGAGAAGCAAGACTTTTGACAACAGTCAATTTTTTAGACTTAATAGTCATTCTCACACCAATAGCGAATCTGACAAAAGTCGAATTTGGCTCGATTTAGTAGGGCCAAACGAGACAGTTTCTCGAACAATGATTGGTTATGTCGATGGTGCCACGACAAATAAAGACCGATTATACGATGCTTCGCTAAAGTATGGAGGCAATCAAGATTTTTATTCTTTAATCGAAGGGGAACCAATGAACATACAAGGCAGACCAATTCCTTTTGATAGAAGAGACCGAGTTAAACTCGGGCTAAAAGTAAGTTCCAACAATACCTATAAAATTGCTATCGCTTCAGTGGATGGTTTGTTTTTAAATAGTAATCGTTCCATTTATATAGAGGACAAAGAACTACAAATAATTCATGATCTGAAGCAAGAACCCTATACGTTTACAACGTCAGCGGGCAAGTTTGACAACAGATTTGTTTTGCGATATAGAAATAATGCACTTAACAATAGGGAGTCAGATGAACCATTTAGTTCGATATCGGTGAGCTCGAATAGCGATCAAATTTCAATAGAATCTAGCTCAGAAAACATCAACAGCATTTTGATTTTCGATTTGTTAGGTAGAGAATTATATGCGATTAAGGATCTTAATTCATCTTTCCATACTGTTTCAAATCTGAACGCAACGCAACAAACTTTAATTGTAAAAATTATTTTAGCGAATGGGATGATCGAAACAAGGAAGATTCTGAATTAGAAACCTAGGTAATAAAATAAAAAAGTCCCGTTTAAAATCTAAACGGGACTTTTTTTATGGTAAAAAGGATGTTATTTTCCTTTAGTAGATGCTTCTAAATTTCTTTCAATCACATGTCCTGGTCTGGTCCATTTTGGTTTTTCTCCTAACGGAGCAAATTGAGAATCTTCAGCTTCAACCGTCGTTGGTTGCATGATTTTGATGAATGGCTTTTGCGGTTCTAATCCCAATAGTTCAAACATCTTCATGTCTTCATTTACATCTGGATTTGGTGTAGTTAGCAACTTATCTCCTGCAAAAATAGAATTCGCTCCAGCAAAGAAACACAATGCTTGACCTTCTCGGCTCATATTCATTCTTCCTGCAGATAATCGAACTTGAGTTTCAGGCATTACGATTCTGGTCGTAGCAACCATGCGTATCATTTCCCAGATTTCAACTGGTTTTTCGTCTTCTAGAGGCGTGCCATCAACGGCTACAAGCGCATTTATTGGCACAGATTCTGGCTGTGGACTCAAAGTCGACAATGCTACCAACATTCCAGCTCGGTCTTCGATTGATTCTCCCATCCCAATAATACCTCCGCTACAAACAGTTACATTTGTTTTTCGGACGTTTTCAATGGTTTGAATTCGGTCTTCAAATCCGCGAGTAGAAATAACTTCTTTATAGTATTCTTCTGAAGTGTCAAGATTGTGATTGTAAGCGTAAAGTCCAGCTTCTGCCAATCGTTGCGCTTGGTTTTCAGTAATCATTCCCAAAGTGCAACACACTTCCATGTCTAATTTATTGATGGTTCGAACCATTTCGAGCACTTGATCGAATTCTGGTCCGTCCTTAACATTTCTCCACGCAGCACCCATGCAAACACGAGACGAACCACTTGATTTAGCGCGCAAAGCCTGCGCTTTTACTTGTTGAACCGACATCAAATCATTACCTTCAATATCTGTGTGATAACGAGCCGCTTGAGGGCAATACCCGCAATCTTCTGGACATCCGCCTGTCTTAATAGAAAGCAGCGTGGAAACTTGAACCACGTTTGGGTCGTGATTTTCTCGATGAATCGTAGCTGCTTCGTAAAGCAAATTCATCAAAGGTTTATTATATATGGCGATGATTTCTTCTTTAGTCCAGTTGTGCTTGATAATGCTCATACGTCTATTTTTAATGAGCTTCAAAAGTAGGGAAATTGTTCTTAACTTACAAGGTTGGCTTTTTTAAAAAGTACTTGCAATACGATTGTTTTGATTAATCCGCGACGTATTTGTTGTTGTAATAAAGCATTAAAAGTAAACTGACAATTACTGATGAAGCAATCCCTTCAATAAATAGACTTGCGCAATATAAATTGATGGAAGGTTCTCCGCCAAATAAAAATGATTCTGACAAGTTTCGAATAAAAGCCTCTCCTCCGTTGATGTAACTATACGCAAATAGACCGAGAACACTCAAAAAGACCCCAATAAATGATGTGAAAAAAGCAGACGTTGCATTAGAAAGAAAGTCTTTGTTGCCTTCAATAAGATTAGAGACAATGGTTCTTCTTACTCCATAAAAGATAAAGACAATATTAAAAAGCCTTAGCAAAAATATCTTTGACAAACCGAGTAGATTCATCATCAAAAAATAAATTCCAATGCCAATAAAAATAACAAGACCGTTTTTTAGTTCTTTTGAGAGTTTCATACGCTTCGCTTTTAGAGTTATTTAATTGAAAATAAACAGATTGTCTAGTAAATTTACAATAAAAGGAACGTCACAAAGTAAGATTTTAGCGAATTTTTTTTTAAAAGGTTTTAAAATAAGCCATAGTTTGATTTCTATCCTTTTCTAGTTGTTCTTTTAAATGATGAACTGAGTCAAATTTTTGTTCAGTTCGCAGATATTTATGAATAGAAATTTGAAGTTTTTGATCGTGTAGGTCAGAATTGAAATCTAGAAAATGAATTTCTACGGATAACGTACTTTCATTAAAGGTTGGATTTGTTCCAATATTCATCATACCATAAACTTTGATCCCATTTAAGTCACTTTCAACAATATAAACGCCTTGCCTTGGAATCAGTTTGTAGTTTTCTTCAATTTTCAAGTTGGCGGTTGGAAATCCGATAGTTCGTCCTAACTGCTTGCCTTTTTGTACCGTTCCCGTTAAAAAATAGCGGTATCCCAAATATTGGTTCGCAAGTTCAATATCTCCTTCGGCTATTGCTATTCGAATCTTAGTAGAACTGACCGATGCTTCTTGGATTTCTTGAGCCGAAATTTGCTCAACTTCAAAACCGTACTTTTCACCAAATTCAATTAAATCGTCAATGTTTGCCGTCCGGTTTCTTCCAAAACGATGGTCGTGACCAATGATAATTTTTTCTAACTTAAGGGTGTCTACCAGAATGTTTTTTACAAATTCTTCTGCAGTGAGCCTTGAAAAAGACTTGTCAAAAGGATGAATAATAAGATTGTCTAAACCAGTTTTCTTGAGCAAATTAGTTCTTTCTTCAATAGTGTTTAGCAATTGGATTTCATTTTGATCTTGCAAAACCATTCGTGGATGCGGAAAGAAAGTAAGTATGGTACTTTCTCCACCGCGGTTTTTCGCATTTTCAATCAATCTTTCAATGATCTTTTGGTGCCCAATATGAACTCCGTCAAAAGTTCCAATGGTGACAATGGTATTCTTGTTAGATTGAAAGGAATCGATCGAGTTAAAAATTTTCAACTGGTTTGTTTTTTTTGGTTGAAGCAAATTTAAACTTTCGAATGGATATTTTATAAATGATTTTGCGATGGGTGGAATTTTAGAATTAGTCAATGAATTTCGATAAAGATTAAATGAACGAAATTAAATAGGACGTTTTTTTGTTAAATATCAATTTATTAGGGTGAAAAATTGAAAACAAATAGTATTTTCGTGCGCTACTAATTAACCATTACCATGAAAAAAACATTACTACTTAGTTTAGTTTTACTTGCAACAGTGCAATTATTTGGGCAAAGAAAGCAAGTTTGGACAAAGACGAACCATGATAACATTCAAGAGTTTCAAAAAATAAGGACTTCTTCCTATTCTGAAAATCAAGAATTCTATCGGATTGATCTTACAAGCATAAAGCAATCATTGCAAGGCGCTGCAGACAAGTTCTCAGGTCAAGCTGGAGTTATTGTTGAGTTTCCAAACAGCAAAGGAACATTAGAAAAGTTCTTAGTTTGGGAGAATTCCAATTTTGCACCAGAACTTCAAGCGCAATTCCCGGAAATTCGTGCCTATGTAGGCAAAGGAATAGAGGATAAAACTGCATGTGTAAATTTTAGTATCTCGCCAGAGGGTATCCAAACGATGGTTTTTCGAGCAGATTTAGGAACAGAGTTTATCGAACCATTTACAAAAGACCATACGGTTTATGTGTTTTATGATTCGCAAACAAGAACAAATGCTAGGCTGCCGTTTAATTGCAGTACGGTTGAACAAAGATTAAATCAAGATTTGCTAAACGACACTACAATAGCCAATAGAGCCAATAATCAGACCTATAAAACAATGCGTTTGGCGTTGTCTTGTACAGGCGAATACGGCGTTTACTTTGGAGGAACTGTTGCAGGAGCACTCGCAGGAATGAATGCTACGATGACAAGAGTAAATGGTATTTTTGAAAAAGACATGGCGTTGCATTTGAATATTATTGCCAATAATAACTTGGTAGTGTATACCAATGCAGGAAGCGATCCTTATTCTCCTGCTTCAGGCATTGACAGTTGGAATGGTCAGTTACAAACTACGCTGACAAACATTATCGGTGAAGCAAATTATGATATTGGTCATTTGTTTGGCGCAACCGGAGGTGGAGGAAATGCGGGTTGTGTAGGATGTGTTTGTGACGCGGGAAAAGGTAGCGCTTATACCTCTCCGTCAGATGGTGTTCCGGCGGGTGATACATTTGATATTGATTATGTCGTACATGAAATGGGGCATCAATTGGGAGCAAATCACACATTTTCACACAATACGGAAGGGTCAGGAGTAAATGTTGAACCTGGGAGTGGCTCAACAATTATGGGGTATGCTGGAATTACAAGTTATGATGTACAAAACAACTCAGATGCTTACTTTACTTACAGAAGTATCTTGCAAATGCAAAATAATTTAAACACAAAAACATGTCCAGTTAGCACAGCAATTACCAACGCACCACCTGTGGTAAGTGCAGGTGCGGATTTTGCCGTGCCATCTGGTACAGCGTTTAGATTAAGTGGCGTTGTGACTGATGCAGAAGGCGATGTCCTTACTTATTGTTGGGAGCAAAATAACAGCGCTGGAACAACCTCTAGCGGAGCAAATTCAGTAGCTTCTCCTACAAAGACTACAGGTCCAAATTTTAGGTCTTTTATTCCAAAATCAACAGCGCTGAGAAATATGCCTGATGCGTCTAAAGTTCTTGCCGGAACATTGAGCACCATGTGGGAATCAGTATCAACGGTAGCTCGAACATCGAAATATACGCTAACTGTTCGAGATAATAACATCACTGGCGCGCAAACCAACACAGATGAAGTTACAGTCACAACAAAAGTTCCCTACAATGCGACAACCGCACCAACGGGAGCGGGCCCTTTTTTGGTAACTTCTCAAAGCACGACTGGCGTTGCATGGGCACAGGATTCACAACAAGCAATTACTTGGGATGTAAATAATACAACTAGCTTACCAGGTTCAGCAAACGTAAATATTAAACTTTCTGTAGATGGTGGATTAACTTTTCCATACCTATTAGCAGCAGATACGGCGAATGATGGAAATGAACTTATTGCTGTTCCAAACATAGCTGCATCTCAAAATTGTAGGGTCTTAGTTGAGCCAACCGCTAATTCATATTACGCAATCAATTCAAAGGCTTTTTATATCGGATATCAAATTACCAATGTTTGTAATACGTACAATTTTTCTACTCCATTTAATTTAAACGATGGGTCTAATAGTTATACGGTAAAGACTATAACAGTTCCGAGTACAGGAACGACTATCAGTGACGTTAATATTACGCTTAATGCAACGCACCCGAATTTGCAAAACTTAGTTTTTGCGGTGATTCGTCCTGGAGGGACTTTGGGAACTTTGTTCAATCAACAGTGTTCTGGAAGTTCAAATATGAATTTGACTTTTGATGCTCAAGGTGTGACTTTTGATTGTAGCGGTACTAATTCAGGGACTTATGTGCCGCCGACAGGTTATAATTTGTCAAATCTAAATGGATTTAATCCAGCAGGAAATTGGCAGTTTGGATTTAAAGATGTGGTTGCGGGTGATGCTGGTACAATCAACTCAATTGGGTTGGAAATCTGTTCGCAATTTCTTGAACTTTTGTCTGATTCTAGCTTTGAATTTACGGAGTTTTCATTGTATCCAAACCCAAATAGCGGTAACTTCACAGTGCAATTTAATTCGAACACATCGTCAAAAATTAAAGTTGAAGTATTTGATCTAAGTGGAAGAAGAATCTACGATAGAGAATATTTGACTACAGGTATATTCAACGAAAACATCGAGCTGCCTAATGCAAGTGCGGGTATTTATTTGGTTAATGTTAGTGACGGAAGTAAGAAGGTTGTCAAGAAAATTAACATAAACTAAAACAAAAAAAACGCTCCAATTCGGAGCGTTTTTTTTATATTATCTTATATTTGAAGTCTATTTATTAATCTATTGAAAAACACCATGAAAAAAGCTCTATTCTTAATAGTAGTTCTTCTGACCGTAAGCAACTCATTTTCTCAGAATGCGATATGGAAAAAAATTACTAGCAGCGAAGTTACAACACCTGTTTTAGCTCGAGAATCACATCCAACAGACTTTCTTTTATATTCATTGAATATGGATGTCTTGAAAGCTAAATTAGCCACAGCACCTTCACGAAATAATGTCGGACAGGAAAGTACAGTTGTGATTGCATTCCCAACTCCACAGGGAGAAATGCAAAATTTTAAGATTTACGAAGCGTCTATTATGCATCCAGATTTAGCTTCACGTCATCCTGAAATTCAATCTTATATTGGATTGGGAATTGAAGATAAAACAGCGATGATTCGTTTTAGCACAACAATTTATGGATTGCATACGATGACTTTTTCGGGAGTGAATGGCACCTCATATATAGATCCTTACTCAAAAGATTTGAAAAACTATATGGTTTATAATCGATCAACTTTGGTAAGATCAAATGTGTTTAGTTGTGGAGTAAGAGATGCGGAGTCGGATTTCGTTCCTGAGTATCCTGAGAATTTTCAGCCACTTCGCGCTAATAATAGTTTGTTTAAAACTTATCGTTTAGCGTTAGCTTGTACAATAGAGTATGCAGCATTCCATGTAACTGCAGCTGGAGTAGGAAGCGGAACACTTGCGCAGAAAAAGGCAGCCGTTCTTGCAGCTATGAATGTTACAATGACTAGAGTTAATGGCGTATATGAAAGAGACATGTCACTTACAATGCAAATCATCGCCAATAACGAAAGTATAATTAACATTACTACTGATTCATACGACAATAACAATACGAACAACATTTTGTTATCTCAAAATCAAACACAAGTAGACAATTTGATTGGTGCTGCAAATTATGATATTGGTCACGTTTGTAGCACAGGTGGTGGTGGAGTTGCCTCTTTGGGATGTGTTTGCTCAACGATAAAAGCGCAAGGTGTTACGGGTTCATTTGCGCCTGTAGGAGACCCGTATGACATTGATTATGTTGCGCATGAAATGGGACACCAATTTGGAGCTAATCATACTTTCAACAGTGATCAAGGATCTTGTGGTGGTGGAAATAGATCAACAACTTCAGCATTTGAGCCAGGTAGTGGTACCACAATTATGGCGTATGCAGGAATCTGCCCTCCCCATGATGTTCAGAACAATTCCGACGCCTATTTTCACGCACGTAGTTTGATTCAAATGTTCAACTTGATAAACGGTACCGCAAATTGTGCGGTGGCTGTAGATAATGGCAACGCACCTCCAGTAGTTAGTGCAGGAGGCAACTATACTATTCCATTTGGTACCCCTTTCGTTCTTACGGGCACCGCTTCGGATACTAATAATGATGCATTGACCTATTGTTGGGAGCAATATAACTTTCAGATTTCGACACAGCCTCCAGTGGCCACAAGTATTTCTGGACCTAATTTTAGATCTCGAAACCCTTCAGCATCACCGTCTAGATTTTTCCCGGTATTTTCAAGTGTACTGGCAAACAATTTAGCACCAACTTGGGAAGTTGTTCCGAACGTGGCAAGAATCTTAGCGTTTTCTTTAGTTGTAAGAGACAATCGAAGTCCACTCGGAGGGCAAACAGAAAGAGCGACAATGAATTTGACTCTTGCTAACGTTGGACCTTTCAAAGTTACTTCTCAAAGTGCTGCGACAGCTTGGGCGCAAAACTCAACGCAAACTGTTAGTTGGGATGTAGCAGGAACCACAGCTAATGGCATTAATACATCAAATGTAAATATTAAGTTATCAGTTGATGGTGGAGCTACCTTCCCTTATGTTCTTGCAGCAAACACGCCAAATGACGGAAGTGAAGATATTATTGCGCCAGATGTTGTATCTCAAAATTGCAGAATCTTGATTGAGGCAGTTGGTAATGTATTCTACGCAGTTAACTCTAAGACTTTTAATATTGGTTATCAAATAGTAAATACTTGTAACACCTATAATTTTTCAACAGCATTTAATTTGCCTGACGGAAGTAACAGTTACACAGTTAAGCAAATTAATGTTCCAACAGCGGGAACAATTAGTGATGTGAATATCACAATTAATGCGACACATCCAAATTTGCAAAATATACAGATGGCTGTGATTCGACCTGGAGGCACGCTTTCAACCTATTTTAACCAAGAGTGTTCAGGTAGTGCCAATATGAATACAACCTTTGATCAACAAGGCGGAGTTCTTACTTGCGCAAGCCCAACAACTGGAACCTATAAGCCAACAACTTTTAACTTGGATACATTTAATGGATTTACCCAGCAAGGAAACTGGCAATTTGGATTCAAAGACGTAGTAGCTGGAAATGCGGGAAGTATTAATTCGATTGCTTTAGAAGTGTGTTCTCAAACTCTGATATTGCTCTCAAATAGCGCATTTGAATTTGACGACTTTAAATTGTATCCAAATCCAAATGATAGTAATTTTACAATCCAATTTAATTCTAACTCGAATGGTAAAATAGGAATCATTGTGAATGATATTAGTGGAAGAGTGATATTAAGTAAATCGTATTCTAATTCTGGACTTTTCAATGAGAATATTAAACTCGACAATGCGCAAAGTGGCGTTTATCTTGTAACCATAACAGATGGTGATAAGAAAATGGTAAAACGCATTGTAGTTAACTAGTCAGTCTTATTGAAGACAAAAAGAGCCGTCAAACTGAATGACGGCTCTTTTTATTTTAAGGAAATTGCAATTGCTTCAATTATCTGAGGAACTTTTTTAATTTTAAAATTCAAGTTGATTTGTGTTGCTTCCAATTCTTTATTTTTAGATCCTGCAAGCAGACCACTATCAATTTTATAGTATCCTGTTTGCCCTTTACAGTAGCAAAATCTTCCGAACAGAAGTTTGGCATCTTGCAATGATTCGTCAGTAAACTTAAAGACTTCTCTGTTTGATGGAATTTCGAAGATCAATTCCTCACGATAGGAAGCGTCTTGAATATCTCCTTTGACTTTTCTATTGTAAGTATATTTCAGCACTTTTGTCGAAGCGTTATCTTCCAATTCATAGTACAAGCTTCCAGCTTCGGCAACTTTGAGTACCATGCTCTTTCGGTCAAAGACTTCTATTTTGCAATCCCCGTCTTTTGGGCATTCTGAGCTAAGTGAAGCTTCTAAAACTGCGGCGTTTTTTTTGCTGGCACATGATGCTACGATTAACAGCAGCGTTAATAAACTAAGTTTTTTACTCATGTAAAAATTTCTTTTTATGTATTCGCGAATCTTCGATTTCATATTATTTTCCATTAAAATTAGACATGGTGTTTTCTATTCCAGCAGTTCCGAAGGATTTGATGATTTCTGCTGCGAGTTCTAATCGTTCAGGCAGCTTGGCTTTTTCATCATCGCCCCATTCTCCTAAAACATAATTGACTTGTTGCCCTTTTTTGAATTCGTCACTGATGCCAAAACGGAAACGTGTGTAGTTCTGTGTGTTTAGAATAATATTGATATTTTTCAAACCGTTATGCCCGCCATCGCTTCCTTTCAATCGAATGCGAATCGTACCGAAGGCTAAATTTAAGTCATCAGTAATCACCATAATATTTTCTAGCGGAATTTTTTCTTTCTCCATCCAGTATTGAACGGCTTTTCCGCTGAGGTTCATATAGGTATTGGGTTTGAGTAACAAAAATGTTCTGCCTTTAAATTTGTATTCTGCCAATGAACCCAATTTTACAGTTTCAAAAGTGACAGCTTCTTTTTGAGCTAAAAAGTCAAGGATTTTGAATCCGATATTGTGGCGCGTGTTAACATATTCTGCGCCGATGTTGCCGAGGCCAACGATTAAGAACTTCTTCATAAGGTGGTCAGTATCGATTGGTTTTTGTGATGTGAATAGACGGGAAAGCCATTTCATGGGGTAAATGTAGGAAAATTTGTTGTCAGTTGTGAGTTGTAAGTTGTAGGTTTCGTTCTTGGTAAATAGGTAACCTAGCCCTGATGGTAGTGGTTATCCTTTTGTTCTGGCGTTCAGAACAAAAGATAGGAACGGACAGCAGGTTCCCGGCTCCTAAAACAGCTATTTTATCAATGACAAACGTTGTAAGAACCACGAGCCACCCCACCCGCCGTGGCGGGCACCCCTCCAAAGGAGGGGAATAAAAAAAGCACCAGTCTTTCGACTGATGCTTTGGTATGAAAAAGAACGAGTCTTATTTCTTTTTTGTAGGAGCTTTTGCTGCTTTTGCTGCTTCTTGAGCGGCTTTCATTGCAGCACGTGAGATTCTCACTTGCGCTACCACAGTGTTTTCTGGGTGCAATAATTTGTAGTTATCTGCAACTAATTTTGTCACATACAATTTGTTCCCCATTTCCAATGCAGAGATATCTGCATCAATAAAGTCAGGTAAGTTTTTTGGTAAAGCTTTCACTTTTAGTCTACGTTGGTTCAAACGTAAAACCCCTCCAAGTAAAACCCCTGGCGATACGCCTACCACTCTTACTGGAACTTCCATAGTGATTTCTTTATCGTCAAATAATTCGAAGAAGTCAATATGCAAAATTCTGTCTGAAACAGGGTGCACTTGAATGTCTTGTAGAATCGCATTGTAAGTTTTGTTTCCCAATTCAATCGCAACAGTGTGTGCGTTTGGAGTGTAAACCAAGTTTTTGAATGCAATTTCTTCTGCTGAGAAATGTACTGCTTGCTTTCCTCCGTATAAAACGCAAGGAACCAATCCAGCATTACGTAAGGCTTTAGTCGCAACTTTGCCCACGCTTTCTCTTTCTGATCCTTTAATCGTAATCGATTTCATTGTAAAAATATATAGTTAATAATAAAAAATTCGTTGTTGGTTGTCGGTGGTGAGTTGTCGGTTTTTATCCGGCTTCTTACGATCGACGTTTTCACGCTTTATTCCGCTCTGCTCCATACAGTTCGGCTTTGCCTCGGGTCTTGCAGCGAAGCGGTCTTTTTTCTTTTTTCTTTTTTCTTTTTGGTGTTTCCCTACGGGTCGGGCTTTCGCACTCGCTTTTTTTTGTTTCGTAAACTTCTCAAAAAAAGAGCTCAAACAAATGCTCAATCCCTAACACGGTTTTTCCAATCTAACGCGGTCTGTCTT
>CANGTL010000045.1 GCA_947456815.1 Flavobacteriaceae bacterium | reverse complement strand
GGATTCGAACCCACGATACAGTTACCCATATACAAACTTTCCAGGCTTGCTCCTTCAACCACTCGGACACCTCTCTAGGAAATTGCGGTTGCAAAGAACCATAAATTTTCTCAGTTAGAAAAATTATCAAGAGATTATTATGACATCTCCCCGCGAATAGAAGTTTCAAATATTGTTTTGAAAACATTGGGAGCAACTTTTTGACCCAGAAGATACATTAGTTTGGTTACCGCGGCTTCTGTGGTGCAATCCTTTCCAGAAATTACACCGATTTTTTTAAGTGTTGAACTAGTTTCATATTGTCCCATATTGACACTGCCGCCTGAGCATTGCGTCACATTTACAATTGGCAGCCCTTTTTTGATGGCCTTCTTTAAAGTGGAAATGAACCAATCATCGGTTGGAGCATTTCCTGAACCGTAAGTTTCTAAGATAACACCTTTCAAATTAGGAATATTTAGAATCGCAGAAAGTGTTGTTTCATTGAGTCCGGGAAACATTTTAATAATCACGACCTGGTCTTCTAATTGCTTGTGAACAATTAGTTTCTTGTTTATTTTCGCAGGAATGCTTTCTTGAATTACTCGCAAATGCACGCCTGATTCCGCAATAGCAGGAAAATTCGGTGAAGAAAAAGCATTAAAATGCTCTGCATTGATTTTTGTCGTGCGATTACCTCGATACAATTTATATTCAAAATAAAGACAAACTTCCTGTATTA
The DNA here is from genome assembly GCA_947456815.1 of Flavobacteriaceae bacterium. GTDB lineage: Bacteria > Bacteroidota > Bacteroidia > Flavobacteriales > Flavobacteriaceae > Flavobacterium. The sequence goes on along the minus strand of CANGTL010000045.1, from coordinate 20,671 downwards.
CCGATTTGTGCTTGTTTTGCAAAGACGCTATTTGTATTGCGGTGATCAAATTCTCTTTAGCATCGGTACGCAAATCTCCTATCGGCAATTGAGACCCAGTAAACACGACTGGCTTAGACAAATTTTCCAACAGAAAACTTAAAGCAGAAGCTGAATAAGACATCGTATCAGAACCATGAAGCACCACAAACCCATCAAATTTGGTGTAGTTTTCTTCGATTATCGTAGCAATCTTAATCCACTTATTTGGATTCATATTTGAAGAATCTATTGGCGTTTCAAACGAAATTGTCTCAATATGACAATCTAATTGTCTGAGCTCCGGGATGTTTTGAAGCAGTTCAGAAAAGTTAAATGCCTTTAATGCTCCAGAATCAAAATCTTTTACCATGCCTATAGTTCCGCCGGTATAAATCAAAAGAATGTTTGGCTTAGTGAGCATTTTGATACTTTAATTTATTCACCACCGGATTCGCATACATATTCAGAAATCCTTCTAAAGCCACAGGATTGTTTTGGTCGATTTTAATTTCCAATCGCCTCTCGAAAAGTTGCTTTTCATTCTCAGTGTAGCAATCGGCAAATTGATTTGTTTTATAAAGCAAGTCGTACGCGATAAAATTCGTCGGCCAAAGTTTGTAGCTCGTCAATATAGAATCATCTATAGCTTGCGCCAAAGCTTGAATCTGCTTGTTTGCATTGTCATTTTCTGCCCCGATCACATCTAATTCTTTATCTAAGATATCACCTATGTGGATGTGAATTCTTTTCTTCTGACCCATGATCCCGCTGAGAAGCGTCATAAAATCTTCGTTCTTTTCCTTAATATAAATTTCGTTATTGGCCTCCGCCATAAGTTGTGGCATTTTGAGCGCGTCGGTTGGGTCGTATTCATATGAAATCGATACTGGAACAACTTTTATTTTCTTAAAGTAGTCCATCAAATTTTCCTCGTCCGATCCCATCGCAAGCATTTTTAAGACGCCGGAATGCGTTGCATCGTTACCGTCTTTGGTGCGTCCTTCCCGTTGTGCAATCCAAACGGATCGGTTTTCGCGAAGCAAAAGTTGACCGATATACTCGGACATCAATTTAGAACTTTGCAACAACTCTCTTGGTGGTAATCCGCGTTGAACCAAAAAATTTCTATTTAGTTTTGACAGTGTAAGTAAAAATGACTTCTTCACTAAATTATCTCCAATGGCAGATGCGGTCATCACCAAACCATGAGAAAACAGTGCGGCATTCAACAAAGATGTGTCTAAAATAATGTCTCTATGATTGGAAATAAAGAGATAAGCTGTGTTTTTTTCCAGTTTTTCAAAACCTGATGTCGTCAATCCATCTGAGCTTTTCGCCAATACTCTTTGAACAGATTGATAGATAAAATTGCATTGGAAATCACGAATAGAATGGGTTTTTAGCAACTGTTCCTTCCATACATCATCGGGCATTTCTGGGAAGGTAAAATTCATCAACGCTTTCATCATCGGATGATTGATAGAAGAACGAATGGCTTCATTTATTTCAGCATCATAAAACGGACGAATGGCATCAAATTTTTGCATCTAAAAAAATTCATTTTATTTAACAAAAGAACAAAATTAATTGACAACTCTTGCTTTTTTTTGCTTTAAATACCGAATAAGTCTTTTGAATTTTTCGTCGTAATTTCTGCAATTTTATCAGTCGGTATCGAATAAATCTCTGCTAATTTTTGAACCACGTTGATAATATAACTGCTTTCATTTCGCTTCCCTCGATAGGGAATTGGGGCTAGGTAAGGCGAATCGGTTTCTAGAACAATATGCTTCAAATCAATTTGATTCAGAAATTGATCAATCTTACCATTTTTGAATGTGACGACGCCACCAATTCCGAGCTTCATGTTGAAAGAAATCGCTCTTAACGCTTGCTCATAAGTCCCAGTAAAGCAATGAAAAATTCCATACAAATCGTCGCCTTTCTCAGATTCTAAAACTTCAAAAATTTCATCAAAAGCGTCGCGACAATGAATAACAATCGGCAATTTATACTTTTTGGCCAACTGAATTTGAAACTTAAAAGCAAATTGTTGTTCTTTAAGATGGGTCTTATCCCAATACAAATCGATGCCTATTTCACCTATGGCAAAGAACTTTCTTTTTGCCAATTCTGCTTCCACGTGCTTTAGTTCCTCTTGATAATTTTCCTTCACGTACGTCGGATGCAAGCCCATCATGAGGAATACATTTTCGGGATACGCTTCTTCTAAATCATACATCGATTGTGTACATGTAGAGTCAATCGCCGGCACAAAAAAACGTGTCACACCAGCAATGATGGCTCGTTGCATCATTTCGTTTCTATCCAGTTCGAACTCTTCGCTATAAAGATGTGTGTGTGTATCTGTAATTATCATTGTCTATTTATGGAAAATTTTAAAGTCCAAAATTACAACTTCCTGTGATACACAAACCATATATTTCTCGCAAAGACGCGAAGACGCAAATAACGAAATGTTATATTTTTCAGCTTTGCCTGGTCTGGTTAGAAATGCTAAAAACTTAATGTTTCGTTTTCCAAAAACTTTACGACCTTAGCGCCAAAGCGGCAGCACAATGAAACACCTTCAAGACCTTCTTAAAAAAGAAAAATACATCAAGATCAATTTTAAGGTTACCAAAACACAGCATTTGCTTCTCAAGGCGAGTATTAACGGTGTTAAAGGCAATTTTATTTTAGATACCGGAGCCAGTAATAGTTGTGTTGGATTTGAAAGCATCGAATTGTTTCAACTTACTGCAGGAAAATCAAAAACCAAAGCCGCGGGTGCCGGAGCGACCGGAATGTTTACGCAAATCGCCAAAAGCAATCAACTGCAAATCGGCCGTTGGAAGAATAAGAACTTTCATTTGGTAATCTTCGACTTGTCACATGTGAATGAAGCACTCACACAACACAAAGCCAAACCGGTGCAAGGCATTATAGGAGCGGATGTCTTGTTAGAAGGGAAAGCGATTATTGATTATTATAATCATTGTTTGTATTTACAGTAAATCGAATTCTCGATGAAACCCATCGAATTCTAGTTGAAAATAGCTTTTTGACCGGCGCTTCTTTTTATTTTATATATTTGATTCTTAAATTTTTAAGTTATGAAAAAAGCTCTCCTATTACTGCTTTTGTTTACTGGTTTGACTAGTAGCGCCCAATCTCTTCAATTGATTAATTATTGCGGCAACAATGTTTTTGATTTGACTGACACCTTTGGCGCTTTGGTGGGCAATGAGAACCCATCTGGATTTAATATCTCTTTTCATTTATCACAAAGTGATGCCGCAAATTTTTTGAATCAGATAGATTTACCGACTTTTTATACAACTAATACATCGCCAGAAATTGTTTTTGCTCGCGTCTTCAATTTCACGTCGGGGAATGTGTCGATAAATCCGATAAGTCTAGTTGTAAATTCTACATTGCAAGTAGATATTGGAGGCAATTTCAATACTACGCCGCGAACGGTAACAGCTAATCCTGTAGGAGGTCAGGAACCGTACACTTATGTGTGGAGTATTAACGGCACTCTGTTGTTAGGAACGAACAGCCAACAAATTAATTTACCAAACAATCAGCCGGGAGCTGTTATAACCGCCTCTGTTACTGTTACGGACGCTAATGGTTGCAGCGGATCTTCTACGTTAACAGCTACAAATTCACAGTCGATCATCGCGAATGACGACAATGTTATCTTGACCAATTTAAGTGGTACTACACCTCCCGGAGCCAATAATGTTCTGAGTAATGATTTTGTTGGTGGAAATCCAGCCACAATAAACGGTGCTTCTATATCTCTAATATCTACAACCAATGAAGGTGTTGGTTTGACTCCACAAGGACTGGTTTTCGCAAACAACCAAACGCCTAGTGGTGTCTATGAATTAGTCTATCAAATTTGCCAATGGAATAGTCCGAACAATTGCGATACGGCTACAGTGACAGTTACCGTTGATTTTTGTAGAGCTGCAACACCAATAATCAATTCAATAGTGCAACCAAACTGCGTTGGGGTGCAAACCGGGAGCATCAATTTATCTGGTTTACCCGAAATAGGAACTTGGACAATTACTTTAAGCGCACAACCGCTGCCTTTAACCTACAGTGGAACAGGTCCTACTTTTAACATTCAAAATCTAAATCCTGGCACTTATTCGCTAAGCGTTATTGCAGAAGATATTCTGCTTGCAAACTGTTTTGCGTCTTTTCCAATAAACTTCGTCATCAACCAAAATAGCGGACTTTTATTAGATATGAATGGGACGTATGTCGATTTTAACGCCAATGGATTGACCGATGTGGGTGATGTCATCAATTACGCGTTTGAAATAACCAATAATAGCTGCGGACTTTCAACAGCTGTGATTGTAACGAGTAACGAATTGAGCGTTGCAGGCGAACCTATTGAATTAGCGCCCTATGAATCCAACCAAACAGCTTACTCCGGAGTATACGTACTAACGCAACAGGACATAAATACTGGTAGTGTTTTTAAGCGAGCAACTGCTTCAGGGTATTTGGACGATATCTACACAATTAAGCAAGATTCAACCACCACCAATTTGAACATACTTGACGGCATTAAGCTCAAGGCTTTTTTAGATTATAACAACAATGGAGTTCATGAGAATACGGAACCTTATTTTCCTTATGGAGAATTTCACTATAGTCTCAATAGTGGCCCAACCAATAACATTGCAACTTCAAATGGAATATTTTATATCTACGAATCTAACCCAATCAATATCTTCGATTTAAGTTACACTTTAGATTCTGTTTATTCAACGCAATATACCGTTGCTACAAGTTCTTATTCAAACATAACTGTCGCTAATGGATCAGGAATTACCGAATATAGCTTTCCAATTATTGTCATACCGTACACCGATCTTTCTGTTCAACTTCTCAATTATAGTGCGCCTCCAAGACCAGGATTTATTTACCAAAACACCATTGTTTATACAAATTATGGCAGCAATACCATTTCAACTGGAACAGTAAATTTTGTAAAAGACCCTTTATTGACGATTACCAATGTGTCCGAATCGGGAATTGTCGCAAATGCAAATGGGTTTACCTTTAATTTTGTGAATTTGCCACCAGGACAAAGTCGACAAATAACGGTTTACATGCAAGTCCCAACGATTCCAACGGTTACTCTTGGGCAACAAGTAACAAACACAACTAGTATAACTGTGGTAGAAAACGAAGTGAATATTTCAAACAACACATCCTTTTTAACACAAACCATTGTGGGTTCTTATGACCCCAATGACAAGGCAGAAAGTCACGGCAGTAATATTCTGTTTTCTTCGTTTTCGGCGGATGATTATTTAACGTATACCATTCGTTTTGAAAATACAGGAACGGCAAACGCGGTCAATGTAAAAGTAGATGATTTACTCGACACGCAACTCGACGAAAACACGGTAAGAACCATCAGCGCAAGCCATCCGTATATTCTGAAAAGAATCGATAATGCCCTCAGTTGGAAATTTGACGGAATCGATTTGCCGCCATCTGTTGATGGTGATGACGTTACTGGTCACGGGTATATCGTCTTTCAAGTAAAACCAAAATCAGGATTTGCTTTGGGAGATATTATTCCTAACACCGCAGACATTTATTTTGATTTCAATCCAGCGATTGTAACCAACACATGGACGAGTGAATTTGTTCCGTTTTTAGGAATTAATATTTTTGAAAACGACACCTTCCAATACTATCCGAATCCAACATCAGATATCGTAACTTTTAGTTTAAAAAACACTTCAACCACCATCGAAACGATTGAAGTGATGGATGTTTTAGGAAAAACACTGCTAACCAAAACCAACAATTATTCGAATGCTTCTATTGATTTGTCTTCGCTTTCTAAAGGACTGTATTTGGTAAAAATAAAAGCGGCTGGGCAAGAGAAAACTGTCAAAATCACTAAAAATTAAGATGATGAAAAAAAATTACTGCCATTTGCTTTTGTTTTTTGGCTTGCTGTTGAGTTTTAGTTCCTTTGGGCAAACACCAATAGCAAACAATGATGACATTACTATTTTCCCGCCTTTTTGTCAACCATCGCTGCCTTTTCAAATTATGACTAATGATGTGTTGTTCGGACCAGAAAGTAATTATTCCATCGACCTTAATCCTTTGCAACCCGGAATTCAAGACAACGTCACTTCTCAGTTCAACGGACTTGTTCAAGTCCAAGGTTCATCGATAACTTATATGAGCATGGGTGGCTCAAATATGCCGTTTGACAGTGTAAGTTACACCATTCAGGATGGTTTGGGAAATGTCTCGAACATTGCTACAATTAATTTTAACATATTTCAATTCTTCCCAAATATAAACACTACCAATACGAGTTGCGAAACCAATAACGGATCAATTACTGTTGATTCCTTTTCTGAACCAACAACAATTAATGTTTCAAAAGATGGTGTTTTTTTGCAATCATACGATGCTTTGCCTGGCGATCCGCAGTTGGTAATTGAGGGGCTTTCCGCTGGAAATTACACCGCTGTCCTCTCTGGGCCGTGTTCATCAGTCCTTTATAACTTGTACATAAGAATAACAAGCCCACTTTCCGGTTCGTTTACGCCTACTTATGTTGATTATAATGGTGATGGCATCACTAATGTAGGCGATCTTATCAATTATCAGGTAGCTGTTACCAATAACAGCATTTCCTGTCCAATGAACAATGTGGGGATTTATAACGTTTATAATGAAACAAGCCCTCAAAATGGCATAACTTACATTAATAATGGTCCTATTGCGACTTTTCCTGCCGGCGCAAATGATACGTCTTCCTTAAATTTTTACCGAGTTCTCAAACAAAGTGATATCAATAACGGAAATGTGGGAAGAGTCGATTTCATCGGGGTATCCAATCCTCTGTTCCTGCCGAGCAGCGCTATTTATACCGATCTTTCTTTAAACATTACCAACGGCATCAAACTCAACGCCTTTTTGGATAACAATAACAACGGTGTTCAGGACAACAACGAACCCAATTATACGCAAGGCACTTTTGGATATACCATCAATTCGGAGCCGATTCATAATGTCAATACCTCAACTGGACAACTTTATTTATACGAATCGAATCCAGCAACAGTCTATAATTTAAGCTATAGCATCAACACCAACAATAACTTTTGTGGTTCCCAATATTTAGTAGCTACTTCTTCGTACAGCAATGTGACGGTAGCAACTGGATCTGGAATTACCACTTATAATTTTCCGATTACGGTTGTTCCTTGCGATGATGTTGCAATTTACCTTTATGCGGGTGGAAATCCACGACCTGGATTTATATACTACAATTACATCACTTATACCAATGAAGGAAATCAAGTTGCGTCAGGCACCATCAATTTTACGAAAGACAGCACATTGACCTTGCTCTCCAATTCTGAAAACACACCGATGACTACTGATGGTTTTTTATACAATTATTCCAACCTAAATCCAGGGGAATCAAGATTAATTAGCGTCGCCATGCAAGTGCCGACCATTCCAACCGTTACGCTTGGACAAAGTCTGACAAACTCAGTTAACATAGCGCCGACGGACTCCAACCCTAGCAATAACACATCGACATTAACACGAAATATAGTGGGCTCTTATGACCCAAATGACAAGACAGAAAGCCATGGCGGGAAAATTCTACATTCTGGATTTACAGCCAATGATTATTTAACCTATACGATTCGATTTGAAAATACAGGAACGGCTGAAGCCATCAATATTCGTGTGAATGATATTTTAGACGAACAACTAGACGAAACGTCAATCAAGATGGTTCGGGCGAGTCATCCTTATGTTTTAGATCGCGTGGGTAATAATGTTACTTGGCGTTTTGATGGTGTCAACTTGCCGCCATCTGTTCCTGGCGATGAAGTTACTGGTCATGGTTTTATTGTTTTTCAAATCAAACCAGCTTCTGGATTTGCAATTGGAGATATCATACCAAACACAGCAGATATTTTCTTCGACTTTAATCCAGCAATCGTAACCAATACTTGTACAACTGAATTTGTTCCGTTCTTAGGTGTAAATGCTTTTGCATCGGATACTTTTGAATACTATCCGAATCCAACGTCGGACATTGTCACTTTTAATTTGAAGAACACTTCAACCACCATTGAAACCATCGAAGTGATGGATGTTTTAGGAAAAACGTTGTTAACTAAAACCAATCATAACTCTAATGCTTCAATTGATTTATCTTCTCTTTCTAAAGGAATGTATTTGGTAAAAGTAAAAGCAGCGGGGCAAGAAAAAATCGTCAAAATCGTCAAGGAATAATTCATAAAATGAAATGTCAAAAGCCATCTATTTTAGGTGGCTTTTTGTTTCTTAAAAGAAAAATAAGCAATCACCAAACTCACTAACATCAATACGCCTCCCAATACAAATGGCGCTCCGGCAAATTGAAAAGGCGCCTCGTCATGCGTGAAATAATAGAAAATCCCTGACATCAACGGCGGACCGATAATCGCACTTGCACTCATCAAACTCGCCAAAGTTCCTTGTATTTCTCCTTGTTCGGTTGGCGACACTTGACTCGAAACTACCGACTGCAAAGCCGGGCCGGCAATTCCACCTAAACAATACGGAACTAAAAAAACAAAAATCATCCAGCTTTGTGTTGCCGATGCAAACAAGAACATGCCAATCGCATACAGAAACATACCGATATAAATACTCTTGATATTACCGAGTTTAGGATTAATCCACCGAATCAAAACGCCTTGCACCAATCCGACCAAAACACCAATGATGCCGAGTGAAATACCCACCATTTTTTCGTCCCAGCCAAAACGGAACATCGTAAAATAACTCCAATTGCTTTGCACCGCGTGTGAGGCGACATACAAAATAAAAATCGCCGACATCAGTCCAAATAATGTCGGATGTTTTCTCAGTCGCAACAAAGCGCCAACCGGATTGGCTCGCTTCCATTCAAATTTTCTACGATTTTCTTTCGCCAACGATTCAGGCAAGATAAAATAACCGTAAATAAAGTTAATTAAACACAATGCCGCCGCCGCGTAAAAAGGAACTCTCGCGCCAAAATGGCCCAACAAACCGCCAATCGCCGGTCCGATAATAAAGCCCAACCCGAAAGCCGCACCAATCATTCCGAAATTCTTGGCTCTGTTTTCAGGTGTACTGATATCCGCAATATACGCCGATGCAGTGGTAATACTCGCGCCAGTCAATCCTGCTATAATTCGTCCAATAAAGAGCCAAGTAATTGTTGGTGCAAAGGAAAGCAACACATAATCTAGGGCAAATGCAAAAAGCGAAATCAAGATAATCGGTCGTCGTCCGTATTGATCGCTCAAATTGCCAATCAATGGCGCGAAGATAAACTGGGTAAACGCATAGGCAAATCCCAACCAGCCACCATATTTTGCCGCTTCACTAATATCGCCTTGAATCAACTCTTCAATCAATTTGGGTATCACCGGAATGATAATTCCCCAACCCGTGATATCAATCAACATGGTGATAAAAATAAATCCGATAGCGGCTGATTTCTGGTTCTTTCTCATAATGATTTTTTGGGCGTGCCCCGGCGTCGTGCCTCCTTGGGTCGCGTCTTCCGCAGTGCGCGGCACTTTGCTCCAACCGCTCACGCAAACACGCAAATAAACAAAAATCCCGCTTAGTTTCCTAAACGGGATTTCTATTTTATACTGTCTCCCTGAGCGCAGTCGAAGGGTTACAATTCCAGTGCTTTTTTCGCATCGCCACCCATCAATAATTCAACAGGATTTTCTAGCGCTTCTTTCACGGCAACCAAGAAACCAACAGATTCTCTTCCATCGATGATTCGGTGATCGTAAGATAACGCGACGTACATCATCGGGTGAATTTCTACTTGACCATTTACGGCAATTGGACGCTCAATGATGTTGTGCATGCCTAGAATTCCGGATTGTGGTGGGTTGATAATGGGTGTACTCAACATGCTCCCAAAAACACCACCATTTGAAATCGTAAACGTTCCGCCTGTCATATCATCAACAGTGATTTGTCCGTCACGAGCGCGGATGGCCAAACGTTTTATTTCCGCTTCTACACCGCGAAATGTCAAGTTTTCTGCCGAGCGAACCACAGGCACCATCAAACCTTTTGGACCAGAAACGGCAACTGAAATGTCGCAGAAATCATACGCAATTTTGTCTGTCCCGTCGATCATCGAGTTCACATCTGGATACAACTGTAAAGCTCTCGTCACTGCTTTCGTAAAGAACGACATAAAGCCCAAACCTAATCCACCGTGTTTTGCTTTGAAAGCATCTTTATATTCGTTACGCACTGTGTTTATTGGCGTCATGTTCACTTCATTAAACGTCGTCAACATGGCAGTTTCATTTTTCGCCGACACCAATCTTTCGGCTACTTTACGACGCAACATCGATAATTTTGTGCGGCTAGAACCACGGTTTCCGCCCGTTGGTGTTCCCATAGAAGGCACAGCGTTGACCGCATCTTCTTTGGTAATGCGACCATCTTTACCTGTTCCAACTACATCCGAAGGCTGTATGTTTTTCTCGTCTAGAATTTTCTTCGCTGCTGGTGAAGGTGTGTTGGCTGCGTAGGAAGTCGGCGCTGGAGCAGCTGCAGGTTTTGCTTCTGCTTTAGGAGCTTCTGCTTTAGGAGACTCCACTTTAGCTTCAGCCACCGGTGCGGCACCCGAAGGTTTAGCGGCGCTAGTATCTATTAAGCAAACCACAGCACCCACGGCAACTGCATCGCCTTCTTCGGCTTTGAGTGTGATGATTCCGCTGGCTTCTGCAGGCAATTCGAGTGTGGCTTTGTCAGAATCGACTTCGGCAATGGCTTGGTCTTTTTCTACATAATCACCGTCTTTGACTAACCAAGTGGCGATTTCAACTTCTTTGATGGACTCGCCTGGTGAAGGCACTTTCATTTCTAAAATCATTGTAACTTATTTTAAATTTTGAACGTTGTGTTGTTGTTTATTTGGTGCCCTAGCCCTGATGGAAGCGGAAATCCTTTTTTGAAACCCTTTCAGAGTTTTGAACTCTGAAAGGGTTATAAAAAAGATTGTAGCGTACAGCAGGATTAGCTTCTCATTATTGAAATAAATTTTTATCAAATACCATTCGAATCGCATCAGCGTGACGGCGTTTGGCTCGTGTATAACTTCCGGCTGCTGGTGCGGCGTAGGCTTTGAGCGATGCCAATCTCCATTTTACGAGATCGAAATTCATCAACATATAGCTGTAAGCGCCCATATTCTTTGGTTCTTCTTGTGCCCAAACGAAATCGTCGGCTTTTGGATAACTCGCGATTATGGCTTTTAATTGTTCGGTTGGCAACGGAAATAATTGCTCGATTCTAACCAGTGCCACGTCTTTTCTTCCGAGATTTTCTCTTTCAGTATGCAAATCATAGTAGAATTTTCCGGTACAGAATACCAACGTTTTGACCTCTTTTTTATTCACAGTCGTATCATCAATCGTTTCTTGGAAACTGCCGGTTGCGAATTCCTCAACCGTTGAAACTACTCTTGGGTCACGCAACAAACTTTTCGGAGTGAATACGACCAAAGGTTTGCGGTATTTGGTTTTCATTTGACGACGCAACAAGTGGAAGAAATTCGCTGGTGTGGTACAATCTGCCACGAACATATTGTGTCTTGCACAAAGTTGCAGGTAACGCTCCATTCTCGCTGAAGAGTGTTCCGCGCCTTGTCCTTCGTAACCGTGCGGCAAGAGTAAGACAATTCCGTTTTGGTTGTTCCATTTGTCTTCGCCGCATGAAATATATTGATCGATCATAATTTGTGCTCCGTTGCTGAAATCGCCAAATTGTGCTTCCCAAATCGTCAAGGTGTTTGGACTGGCTAAGGCGTAACCATAGTCAAATCCGAGCACACCATATTCTGATAAAAAGGAATTATAAATATAGAATTTACCTTCAGCGTTTTTAAGATTTGACAAGAGTACTACTTCTTCTTCGCTGTCCTCCACTTTCACTACGGCGTGACGGTGTGAGAACGTTCCTCTTTCGACATCTTGTCCAGAAATACGAACGCTATAACCTTCGGTCATTAGAGATCCGTAAGCCAACGATTCCGCCATCGCCCAGTCGAGCGCATTGGTTTCGAAAAACATGGTTTTACGATCGTTGATTAGTTTTTCGATTTTACTGATGAATTTTTTGTCTTTCGGAAGATTACAAATCACATCGGCTATTTCGGTCAATCCTTTTTTAGGGAAAGTTGTATTTACTTTTTGCAACATCACGTCATCGGAAACTTGTTGGAATCCTTGCCATTCGTTTTGCATGAAAGGCGTGATGATCGTTAAATCTTTTTTACGTGAGGCTTCGAGATTTTGATCTAGATCGAGTTTGTACGCCGACTCTAAATCTTTTACAAAATTGTTGTCGATTACACCTTCTGCTAATAATTTGTCCGCATAAATATCACGTGGATTTTTGTGCTTCGCGATAATTTTATATAACACAGGTTGTGTAAAACGCGGTTCATCACCTTCGTTGTGTCCGTATTTTCTGTAGCCTAGTAAATCGATGAAAACATCACGTCCGAATTGCATTCTAAAATCGAGGGCAAATAACATCGCGTGCACGACAGCTTCCGCATCATCCGCATTGACGTGCAATACTGGCGACAAAGTTACTTTTGCCACATCGGTGCAATACGTTGACGAACGTGCATCGAGATAATTCGTGGTAAAACCTACTTGGTTATTGATGACAATATGAATGGTACCGCCGGTTTTGTATCCGTCGAGTTGCGCCATTTGAATAATCTCGTAGAGAATTCCTTGTCCGGCAATCGCAGCATCACCGTGAACGGCAATCGGCAATACTTTCGAGAAATCTTCTGGGAAATAGTGATCTTGTTTCGCGCGAGTAATACCTTCAATCACGGCGCCAACAGTTTCGAGGTGAGACGGATTTGGTGCTAAATTGATATTGATGTGTTTTCCTGTGCTTGTTTTTCTGTCCGACGTTAAGCCCAAATGGTATTTTACGTCGCCATCAAAATATTCTTGGTCGTAATCTTTCCCGTCAAATTCGGAAAAAATATCTTGGGTTGATTTTCTAAAAATATTCGCCAACACGTTCAATCGACCGCGGTGTGCCATTCCCATGACGAATTGCTCCACGCCTTTTTCTGCGGCAGCTTCAATCAATGCATCGAGTGCTGGGATGATGGATTCGCCACCTTCGAGTGAAAAACGTTTTTGTCCCACATATTTCGTATGCAAGAAATTCTCGAACGAAACCGCTTCGTTGAGTTTGCTTAGAATGTGTTTCTTTTGTTCGTTATTGAAGTTCGGTTGGTTGTCGTTGATGTTGATGCGATCTTGAATCCATTGAATCCATTCTGGATTTCGCATGTACATATATTCAATTCCGATGTGTTGACAGTAGACATTTCTCAAATGCGTTAAAATATCTTGTAACGTCGAAGGTTGATGCCCAAGAACTTTTGCCGCATCAAAAACGGTATTTAAGTCGTCGTTCGACAATCCGTAATTTTCTAGTTGTAAGTTGGGCGAAAAGATTCGACGATCTCGAACCGGATTGGTTTTAGTGAATAAATGGCCGCGCGTTCGGTATCCATCGATGAGTTTCAGAACGTTGAATTCTTTTAGTATTTTGTCAGAAGCAGCGCCGTTCTGAACTGCATTCGACGCCATGTTTGCCATTTGATTGACGGCTTGCTCCTCGTTGTAGGTGGTCATTCCAAAATCGAAACCTTGAAAAAAACTTCTCCAGCTTGGCTCAACGCTGTCTGGACTTTCTGTGTATTGCTCGTATAAATCGGCGAAAAATTCGGTGTGTGCTGCGTTTAAAAAGGAAAACCTATCCATAAGTCTTATTAAATGTCCTAATTTGAAAAAATGTATCGCAAAAGTACAATAAAACAGATAAAATTTTAATTATTTTAGATACTTTTATCGTTTACCAAAAAAACCCTTTTTCATGTCTAAATATCCTTGTTTACGGATTAATTTTAAATTTATTTTCACCTTTTTTGCAACTGCTTTTTCCGTTGTTGTTTTTGCCCAGCAGCAACCTAAAAATGACTTTTGGCAAAACGTGCAATTTGGAGGTGGATTCGGATTGAGCGTTGGTTCTGGCTTTACTAACGTTAGTGTTGCGCCGAGCGCCATTTACAAATTCAATGACGTATTTGCTGCCGGTGTTGGATTGCAGGGAAGCTATATCGAGGTGGATGATCGCGACGTAAACTACATTTCCTATGTTTATGGCGGAAGCTTGATTGGTTTGGTTAATCCCATCGAGAAAATTCAACTTTCTGCAGAGTTAGAACAACTCAGAGTCAATCAAGAATTTCCTGATATTAACGGAAAAAATAATTTTTGGAATACGGCGCTGTATTTGGGCGCTGGATATTATACTGGAAATGTTACTATTGGTGTCCGGTATAATGTATTGTTTAATAAAAACGATTTGGTGTATAGTGAAGCATTTATGCCGTTTATTAGAGTTTATTTTTAAGTCAAGATTTCTGTTGTTGTATTGTATTTAAAGGATTAAAAAAAATATTTTCCCATTTATAATTCTTTATCAAACTCAAACATAAAAGACATCTCAACAGACAATCCTTTCGATAAGGATTTGATGGTGCATATTGTTGGATTTATTACACCTCTTTCTATTCTTGTGATTTGAGGTAAAGAAACTTCTGCCGAATTAGCCAATTCTTCTTGAGACATGCCTTTTCCTTCCCGCATTTTTTTTAAATGTTTCCCAAACGATATTAAATAGTCTTTATCCTTTGTGTATATCAAATCTTACAAGGTTTTAGATTGTAAAATTGACTTAATCATACATGATTTATATAATCATATATGATTAGTATTAGATTGATTTTTTTATCTTTGGCGCAGAAATTATCTCACTGCAAGGTGATTGCAGTGTAGAATCTTATGTTTGAAAACTAATTTAATAAATGAAAAAAAATGAAAAAACTTTTACTTTTGATAGGGTTTGCCTCCCTTACAATGAATGCGCAAGTACCAACTTATGTTCCTACTAATGGTTTAGTTGGTTATTGGCCCCTTTCAGGAAATACCAATGATATAAGTGGAAATGCAAACAATGGGGTCAATAATGGGGCAACCTTGACAACAGATAGATTTGGGAATACAAATAGTGCTTATCTTTTTAATGGGACTAGCAGTTATATAAATGTTCCTAATTCGGCTTCATTACAATTTAATGGAGGTATAACTTTTTCTACTTGGTTTAATGCTTCATCCATACCTGTCGGCGCAGTAAATTCTACTTCGTATATTATGTCTAAAGGTGCTGATGGTGGAACTCCATATTCTTGGATTTCATATTTGGATACTGGTGAACTTTCACTTCGAATGTGGAATAATAGCAGTCTTAATAATGGCGCAGTAATTTCTAATTCTCAATTTCCAATATCATTAAATAGATGGTACAATGTTACTTTTACATTTGATGGAACCAATGCAAAAGCTTATATAAATGGGCAACTAATCAGTTCGGTAGCTTCTACATATTCAACATTTACAAATATCTATGATTTGAAGTTTGGAAGAAGACATACATCTGGACTTCCTTATTTTTTTAATGGTAAATTAGACGATATTGGAATATGGAATCGTGCTTTGACATCAAATGAAATATTAAGCATATATCAAGCAGAGGTAAGTTGCCAATCTTTAGTTATCAATTCTGGAACATTATCAAGTTTCAATCCTCCTGTATATCAAAGTACTGTTACCATTTATCCAAATCCAGCAAACGACCAAATCACCATCGATTGTGGTAATTTAGCTAATGTTGTTGGGTTTCATATTGAAATAGTAAATACTTTAGGTCAAATTGTTTTCAATCAACCGATGAATACACAACAATATTATGTCCCATTAAATACTTGGAGTGGCACAGGAGTTTATTTTGTGAAAGTTTATGATGCTTCTAATAATTTAGTGAATACCAAAAAGATAATTTTACAATAAAATTTTAATTAAGTCTATTTTTAAATGAGGATTGGTTTATTACAATCCTCTTTTTTTGTAATAAACAGATGTGGTTTGTTTTGGTATTGGTTCATGTTCCAGAATTAATGTGAAGATCTTGAGAGGTTGTCTATTATTTTAACGTTGATTCAAACCTCACATTTTCTATTGATTAATAAGTTTTATACACCAATATTTGAAATTTTTTTACGGAATTATTTTAGTTCGTATTGAAACTAAAATTTATTCCGAAACCACACCTTCATCCATTCTCTCTTTAAAATTAAAAAAGCTACTTGTTCAGAAAGTTCTACAATATCCGAACCGTCTAACTTTTTGATTTGATCTTCCGGAACGTCGATGATATAAAGTAAGTTCAAGTATTCCGCAAATTTATACTGAATCAGCCGATAGATTTTTTCATGCAATTGTACCTTCAATTCTTCGGGTTTGGTACTCATCGGGAAGTCGATTCCTTCATTTGCTAGATTAAAATCTTTGTTAATTTGCTCAATCAATTTGAGGTATAAATTCTCCTTTTCTGCTTCTGACAACAAAGAATCTGAGGATATTGGCGCGATAAAATTCATATAATTATTGACTTACTTTTAATCTTTTTTTTTCCAAACGGACACAATTTTCACCAACAAAATATCGCCTCCTGCATAAAAAAACACAGCTCCCAGAGGCGGATTGGCAGCTGGAATCACGCCAAATGTTTTCGGAACCCAAGTCCAGCATTGAAAATACGTTCCTACCAACTCGATAAAGATAACACAAAGTGCAATGAAATAATAGAGATTTTGCCAGCGTTTTCGTTTCATTAATGCGAAAAATAAAAGTCCAAATACCAAGGTGAAAATGTCGCCTAAAAGAACGCCAACCGAAAGAAAAAGGACACTGAAAAAAACAGCAAAGAATTTCCGAAGCAGCTGATCATTTTTTACAGCCCATTGGGTGTGGGCGAAAATATAACCGGATGCATATACAATAGCGTGACCAAAAGGAACATACAGCGGAATGAACTCCGTGCGATAATCATACATTCCGAGTAATTTGCAGAAAATGAGTTCACCGATATACGACAGGAAAACCATCACTAGCATTAACTTTCGCAAATAGATTTCTGCCGAAAAAAACAATAGAAAGAAATAACCAATTGCTGCACCGTTGGTGATTGCTCTAGCATCGAAAAATCGCTGCGTGAAGAAAACGGAATCAATCCCTAAAGCGAGAATGGTAAAAACCGTAAAGCCAAAAGCCAAATTCAATTGCGATTTTGGGCTGTAGCTTTGCTCGTTAAAAAAGTAATGATATAATTTGGAATAATTCAATGGAACGTAATTTCGGGAAAAATCAAACTTTTCTGCCCATTAAATTCTCGCCAAACGCGCGCAAAATCGATTTCTTATCGGGATGAATTTCTAGCTTGTCTAAAGTATCAAAAGCTTTCAAAGTAAAACCCTCAATGGCATTTTGAGTAGCCTCTGCAGCGCCTGTTTCAATAAAAAGTGCTTTCACCGACTTAATTTTATCAAAATTATCCTCTGGTTGGATTGAATATAAATGCAGTAATTGGTCCTTTTGATCAGCACTGGCAAACTCCATTGCCTTCAAATAGAGATACGTTTTCTTGTTTTCAATGATATCACCGCCGACTTGTTTACCAAATGTTTCGGGATTTCCGTAGGCATCCAAATAATCATCTTGTAGTTGAAAAGCAATTCCTAAATGTAGTCCGAAGTCATAAATAAAATTCGCGTTTTGCGTTGATGTTTGGGCTATGATTGCTCCCATTTTCATAGCAGCTCCTAATAAAACTGCTGTTTTGTATTGAATCATTTTGAGATACTCGGGCAACGTAACGTCTTCGCGGTTTTCAAAATCGACATCCCATTGTTGTCCTTCGCAAACCTCGAGTGCTGTCTTGCTAAAAAGTTTTGCTAACTCCCTAAAAATCAATGGTTCGTATTGTTCGAAATACTGGTACGCAAGGATCAGCATCGCATCTCCAGATAAAATTCCGGTATTGACATCCCATTTTTCATGCACGGTTTCGTTGCCTCTTCGCAATGGTGCATCGTCCATAATATCATCGTGAATCAAAGAAAAATTATGAAAAACCTCAACCGCTAAAGCCGCGGGCAAAGCTTCTTTATAACTAGCATCAAAAATCTCCGTACTCATTAAAGTCAACACTGGTCGAATTCTTTTTCCGCCCAAACCTAAAATATAAGTCACAGGTTCGTATAAATTTCTTGGTTCTTTATCGTGTTGTTCGGACTTCAGATATTCCAAAACAAATTCTTGATACTGTTGAATTGAATGCATAAAAGGAATTTTCGGCTAATTTACAGTATTCACTTCGGATTACAAATTTCCAATCCTAAGTCGATGTTAAATAAATGCAAATACTTTGGAAACTATTTTGGTGTTACAAGTTTCCAAATTACATTTGCCGGCAATTTGGAATCTTTGCTTTGTGATTCAAAAAAATCAAACAAAATGAAATGCAAAATAATCGCTAAAGCCACCGATATGTTTTTGAGACTGGGTTTCAAAAGTGTAACGATGGATGATATTGCAAGAGAGATGAGTATTTCGAAAAAAACCATTTACAAGTATTTCGAAAACAAAGAACTTTTGATTTCAGAGGGCACAATGATGGTTCATCAAAAAATTCATGAAACAATTGATGCTATTGTCGCTCAAAACCACAATGCGATACAAGAAAATTTTGAGATTCGAAAAATGTTTAAAGAGATGTTTCATTCATTTGACCAATCGCCAGTTTACCAACTAAAGAAACACTACCCAGAAATTCATGACGCCTTTATGTGTCGCGAAGCCGAAGATTGTAACATGTTATTCAGACAAAATATCCTAAAAGGAATTCGTGAAGGTTTGTACCGCGAACATTTGAATATCGACTCGTTTGTCAAATTCTACTACACCTTGCTTTTTTCGATTAATGAAAACACCAAGTCGGAAAAGGAAGTTTTTGAATTAGAATACGATGCTTTGGAATATCACACACGCGCCATTGCCACACCAAAAGGAATTATTGAATTAGAAAAACAATTAAAAAATGCTCTATAAACCGAAATCTATGAAAAAAATCGTTAGTCTATTCCTGTTGGTTTCTGCTTTTACTGCACAATCACAAAACAACCAGCAAAGCTTTTCATTTTCGTTGCAGCAGGCCATAAGTCATGCACTTACGAATAACTATCAAGCCATCAACGCCAGTCGAGATATCGAATCTGCTAAACAAAAAAAGTGGGAAACAACTGCAAGCGGTTTGCCGCAGATTAATGCCGGTTTAGACTATCTAAACAACTTCGACTTTACCTTACAAGGTGTTTCTGGTAACGCTTTTAATCCGAATGGAAACCCAGATGAAATCCTGGCCTTTGCTTTTGGCACCAAACACAACATGACAGGAAGAGCGACTTTGAGTCAACTGATTTTTGATGGTTCATATATAGTGGCGTTGCAAGCTTCTAAAACGTACTTGCAATATTTTCAAAATGCCAAACTAAAAACGGAAACTGACATAAAGGAAATGATTACCAATTCTTACGCAAATGTGCTATTGACCGAAGAAAGCAAAGGCATTCTAGAAAAAAACAAAACAACTTTGTCAAAAACCTTGTCCGACACAGAACAAATTTTCAAAAATGGATTGACTGAAGAGGAAAATGTAGAGCAATTGCAAATCACTTTGGCTTCTATAAATAGCAATTTGAATAATGTGAATAGACTAAACGACATTTCCTTAAAAATGTTGAAAATTGCCTTAGGAATCGACATCAATGCGGATCTAAAACTCACGGATAAGCTCGATGTTTTGACCATAAACAATTTAGATCTAGCGTTAACTAAATCAGAATTTACGTTAGACAATAACATCAATTACCAAATGATGTTAAACTTCAATGAGCAACGTCGCCTGGAATATAAACTGCAAAAAAGTAAAGCGTTGCCATCTCTTGGGGCTAATCTTAACTTTGGTTACAACGCCTTTGCAAATAACTTTTCTTTTTTTACACCCGACCAAAAATGGAATAAATTTTCAAATCTTGGCGTCGGTTTGAATGTTCCTATTTTTAGTAGTTTAGGAAGAAGCGCCAAAACGCAACAAGCCAAAATTGCATTTGAACAAGCCAAAACACAATTGACAGAAACCGAGCAAAAGCTAAAACTACAATACGAAAGCTCGAAAAGCGACTATGAATTTAGCATCGAAGAATATGCTACTTCCAAATCTAATTTGAATTTGGCGGAACGCATCGAGAAAAAACAACAAATCAAATTTAAAGAAGGATTGTCTTCGAGTTTTGATTTTAGTGAAGCCCAACGACAATTGTATACTGCGCAGCAAAGTTATTTACAATCGATGGTGAATGTCATCAACAAAAAAGCTGCATTAGAAAAAATAATAAACAAAAACTAACACAACAGATGAGAAAAATTTTCCTAGTATCCGTTTTATCCATAGCCATTTATTCCTGTGGAAACAAAGAAAACAGCCAATCTATAGATGCTTTAATCGAATCCAAAAATGCCAAAGCATTGGTCGAAAAAAAATCGGC
>CANGTL010000044.1 GCA_947456815.1 Flavobacteriaceae bacterium | reverse complement strand
ATTGGGTAAACAACAACTACAACAACACAACTATTCTGTCGACAGGCAGAGAACCAATGTAAAATTAAAAAAGGAAAATTTATGATTCCACAATTATTTGTAGAAAAAATCGATTTGGGGGATGGCAGAAGCATCACAATCGAGACAGGACGTTTAGCTAAGCAAGCCGACGGTTCTGTAGTAGTTAGAATTGGAAATACGGTTATTTTAGGAACCGTAGTATCCGCAAGAAAAGCAAGTCCAGGTATCGACTTTCTACCATTGACGGTAGATTATCGTGAAAAATTTGCTGCAGCAGGACGTTTCCCAGGAGGTTTCTTCAAAAGAGAAGCGCGGCCAAGTGACAACGAAGTGCTCACCATGAGATTAGTAGACCGTGTATTGCGTCCGCTTTTCCCAAGTGACTATCACGCTGAAGTTCAGGTGATGATCCAATTAATGTCACATGATGACAATGTAATGCCAGATGCATTAGCAGGATTAGCAGCTTCGGCAGCTTTAGCTTTATCTGACATTCCATTTGAAACCTTAATCTCTGAAGCTAGAGTAGGAAGAATTGACGGAAAATTCATCATCAATCCATCTCGTGCTCAATTAGAATTGTCGGATATCGACATGATGATTGGAGCATCTACCGATTCTATCGCTATGGTAGAAGGTGAAATGAAAGAAATTTCAGAAGCAGAAATGGTTGAAGCAATCAAATTTGCTCACGAACATATTAAAGTACAAATTGCCGCACAAGAAAGATTAGCTGCAGCTTTTGGAAAAAAAGAAGTTCGTACTTATGAACAAGAGAAATCGGACGATGCTATTTACGCCAAAGTAAGAGCGGCTGCCTATGATAAAATTTATGCCATTGCTAGCAAAGGTTCCGCTAAACACGAACGTTCGGCAGCTTTTGATGCGGTAAAAGAAGAAGTAAAAGCATTATTTACTGAAGAAGAATTAGCAGAAAACGGAGATTTAGTAGGAAAATATTTCTACAAAACCAACAAAGAAGCGGTTCGTAACGTAACTTTAGATTTGGGAACACGTTTGGATGGAAGAAAAACTACAGAAATTCGCCCAATTTGGTGTGAAGTAGATTACTTACCATCAGTTCATGGTTCTGCATTGTTTACTCGAGGAGAAACGCAAGCCTTGGCAACGGCCACTTTAGGAACTTCTAGAGAGGCAAACCAAATTGACTCTCCATCAGAACAAGGAGAAGAAAAATTCTACTTGCATTATAACTTCCCGCCATTTTCTACTGGTGAAGCTCGCCCTTTAAGAGGAACTTCAAGAAGAGAAGTAGGTCACGGAAACTTGGCGCAACGTGCGTTGAAAAATATGATTCCTGCTGATTGTCCTTATACCATTCGTGTGGTTTCTGAAGTATTAGAATCAAATGGTTCGTCTTCTATGGCTACAGTTTGTGCTGGAACATTATCCTTAATGGATGCTGGAGTTCAAATGATTCGTCCAGTTTCTGGGATAGCAATGGGATTGATTACGGACGGAGAACGTTTCGCAGTATTGTCAGATATTTTAGGTGATGAAGATCACTTAGGCGATATGGATTTCAAAGTAACAGGAACTTCTGAAGGAATTACAGCTTGTCAAATGGACATCAAAATTGACGGATTGAAATATGAAATCATGGAGCAAGCTTTGGCTCAAGCTCGTGATGGTCGTCTACATATTTTAGGTAAATTAACCGAAACATTGGCACAACCAAGAGCTGAGGTTAAAGTACATGCTCCGAAAATCATCATGAGAACAATTCCTGGTGCTTTCATTGGTGCCTTGATTGGACCTGGAGGAAAAGTAATTCAAGAATTGCAAAAAGCAACTGGAACAACTATCGTAATTAACGAAGTAGACGAGCAAGGTGTGGTTGAAATCTTAGGAACGGACCCAGACGGAATTGCAGCAGTATTAGCAAAAATTGATTCGATTATTTTCAAACCAACAGTTGGTGAGTCATACGAAGTGAAAGTTATTAAGTTACTTGACTTTGGTGCTGTGGTTGAATATACACAAGCTCCTGGAAATGAAGTATTACTTCACGTTTCAGAATTGGCTTGGGAACGCACTGAAAATGTTACCGATGTTGTTAATATGGGTGATGTTTTCGAAGTGAAATACTTAGGTGTTGATCCAAAAACCAGAAAAGAAAAAGTATCTAGAAAAGCGCTTTTGCCAAGACCTCCGAGAGATGAAAATGCACCTGCAAGAGAAGATCGCGGTCCTCGTCCTGAAAGAAGAGACGATCGAGGTCCGAGAAGAGACGACAAAAAATAGACTTTTTGTTTGATATAATAAAACCCCAATTCATGAATTTGAATTGGGGTTTTTTTCAATAGGATCTTAGCATGAGGCTGGCAGCATTGCATGACAACTTTTTGTGAAAGGCAACGTAACAAAAAGCGAGTCCGTATAGCCCGTCCCGCAAGGAAATAGAAGATTCCGCGAAGTAAATACCAAATAAAAAAATAAAACTTTACTTCTGCTGTAACTTTATTCCACTACCAAACGTACAAGCCTTGTACGCTTTAAAAAAAGGACACCACACTATGAGACAACTTAAAATCACCAAGCAGGTAACCAATCGTGAAACCGCATCTTTAGACAAGTATTTACAAGAAATAGGAAAAGTAGATTTGATTACCGCTGATGAAGAAGTGGAATTAGCACAACGTATCAAAGCTGGTGATCAAAGAGCTCTTGAAAAATTAACCAAAGCCAACCTACGTTTCGTGGTTTCTGTGGCAAAACAATACCAAAATCAAGGATTAACATTGCCCGATTTGATTAACGAAGGAAATCTTGGTTTGATTAAAGCAGCACAACGTTTTGATGAAACCCGTGGTTTCAAATTCATTTCATACGCAGTGTGGTGGATTCGCCAATCGATTCTTCAAGCGTTGGCAGAACAATCTCGTATCGTTCGTTTACCTTTGAACAAAATTGGTTCTATTAATAAAATCAACAAAATGTATGCTTTGTTAGAACAATCTAACGAACGTCCGCCGTCTGCTGAGGAAATCGCTAAAGAATTGGACATGACCGTCAATGACGTAAAAGAAAGCATGAAAAATTCTGGACGTCATTTATCTATGGATGCGCCACTGGTAGAAGGAGAAGATTCTAACTTATACGATGTTTTGCGTTCAGGCGAATCTCCAAATCCAGATAGAGAATTGATTCACGAATCGTTGCGTACCGAAATCGAAAGATCATTGGAAACGCTTACACCAAGAGAAGCAGACGTTGTTCGTTTGTATTTCGGATTGGGCGACCAACATCCTATGACATTGGAAGAAATCGGCGAAACATTTGATTTAACCCGCGAGCGTGTTCGTCAAATTAAAGAAAAAGCAATTCGCAGATTAAAACACACTTCTAGAAGTAAAATATTAAAAACTTATCTTGGATAAATTCCAATTCCAAAATTCCAAATTCCAATTTTTTGAATTTAGAATTTCACAATAACAACAGTCTGATTAACTGTTCGTTTTTTGATTGATGATTGAAACTCCGGCTGATTACCGGAGTTTTGTTTTTTTCTCTCGAAACAAAACTCCGGTCTGTTCGCACAATGTGCTCGGGTATCCGGAGTTTTGCTTTTTTCTCTCGAAACAAAACTCCGGTCTGTTCGCACAATGTGCTCGGGTATCCGGAGTTTTGCTTTTTAATCTGAACTCGTTTCAGATTCTCTCAATCATTAACAACAATTGGGCGTGACCACAAGGGTCGGGCTTTCCGCTATATCTCTTCGCTGCGCTGCGAGGATGCCGCTTCAATCCCTCACGCAGCTTCAACTTTCCTTTGCGCTCTTTGCGAAAAACTTTGCGTCTTTGCGGTAAAAAAAACTATTTTTGCATAAACAACTACAACATGAAAAACACCATCATCGCTCCATCAATACTAGCTGCCGATTTCGCCAACTTACAACGCGACGTCGAGATGATCAACAGTAGTGAAGCCGATTGGTTTCACATCGACATCATGGACGGCGTTTTCGTTCCAAATATTTCCTTCGGCATGCCTGTTTTGGAAGCCATTACCAAACACGCCAAGAAAACCATCGATGTCCATTTGATGATTATCGATCCGGATCGTTATATTCAAACGTTTGCTGATTTGGGCGCCAATGTATTAACGGTACATTTCGAGGCTTGTAATCATCTTCATAGAACGTTACAAGCCATTAAATCAGCTGGAATGAAAGCAGGTGTAGCTATCAATCCTCATACAAATATCGATTTACTTGAAGATGTCATCAATGATATTGATTTGGTTTGTGTCATGAGTGTTAATCCTGGTTTTGGTGGACAATCGTTTATTGAAAACACATATGAGAAAGTTGCCAAACTTAAAGCTTTAATCACAAAGAAAGATGCGTCAACTATGATAGAAATTGATGGTGGCGTCACCAACAAGAACGCCGCACAACTCGTGGCTGTGGGCGCTGATGTATTAGTAGCTGGAAATTTTGTTTTTAAGGCGGAGAACCCAACACAGACCATCGCTGATTTGAAAAGGTTGACCAGTAATTAATTAGGACTTGAACAATAGTCTGCAAAAATCTTATATGAACTTATATAAGAATAACTTCTACTTGAATAGAAGATTTAACTGCTATTCCTTAATCACTTTAATGGCTTGTGATTTATTGTCAGATTCTAATTTTATAAAATAATTCCCTTTTGGCAGAAATCCCAAATCGAGTTTTAAATCGGAAGTTGAGCACAACTGATGATACAATACTTGTCCCAAGTAGTTGTAAACTGTAACTTTTCGGAACACCTTCTCTGAGTTAATGTTCAAAATATCTTTTACCGGATTTGGTCCATAGGTTAAATTTGTAAAGTCAAACGAATTTGCAGTCAAAGTGACTTCCACAGTAACTGCTAATCTATCTGGACTTTCATATCCATAACTAGTTTGGCTTGCATAATAAGTTACGCCATCGACAAGTACTGTACTCAATGGCAATGGATTGGAATTTGCGCTTCTGCCAGCGCCATCATACCACTGAATATTTTCACCCACGACAACAACATCAGCCAAAGTAGCTCCTGAAGCAAAAGTTTGACTAGGATTACCAATCGGCGCTGGAACTTCGACTACATTCACAGTGACACAATCAACTAGTGGCGTTGTACAAACGTTTGAAGCACTGATTAAACAAATTGTACTGGTGACAGCATTTTCAAAAAAAATAGTTGCTTGTCCATTACTATTAAGCACCACTATTTGAACTGCCCCATCATTAAATTGATATGTAAGACTGGCATTAGGCGTTCCTAAAAACGTAACCACATAAGGCGATCCTATTATGACTGTATCTGGAACAACAACTGTAGCTGTTGGAGATGGAATTATTATAATATCTAAGGTTACCGAAACTGCCGATTGTCCAGCGCTGGGTGTAAAAAAATAGGTCCCACTTTGCGTATTATCAATGGTAGGTGGCATCCAAGTACCAGAGATTCCATTGAGAGATACTAAGGGCAAACTTGGCGCTACTGAACCAGAACATAAAGCAGCAAAGGCATTAAAAACGGGAACAACATTTGGGAAGCTCTCAACTGTTGCGACACTACTGTCACTTAAGCAAGGAGCTATTCCAATAACGGTGTAGCTAAATGTACTAGAAGTTGCGTCAGGAAATGGGTTAAAGGTTCCTAGAACAGCGTTAAAAGTACCGCCAATACCAGAAGTTCTTGTCCAAATTCCGCCTGGTTGAAATCCGCTGATTATCGAATATAAATCAATTGATGTATTTGTTGTATTTGAGACATTTATGCTTCCATCAGTTCCAGCATTAGGTTGTGCAGATATGTATACAGTCGCAACACTAGTGTCCGATCCGCATGGTAATGGAACTTCGATAGTATACTCAAATGAACTTGTTGTTGCTCCTGGAGCCGGCGAAAATGTTCCTGTAACGGAATCAAATGTTCCGCCAGTACCTGCAATCCTAGTCCATGTCCCGCCAGATTGTTCCCCTGTAATAAGGCTCTGAAGATCAATGACAGTAGTGTCAACGTCGCAAACTGTTATAGCTCCATCTGTTCCTGCAATGGGTTGCTCAAGGATTGTCACGAGTGTTGTTGTTGCAAAAGGAGGGTCAGGTCCTGGTGGAGTTGTATAAGTAACTGCATATGTTCCGGGAACACTTGCTGAAGGATCTATGGTTCCTGTAATAGCATTAATTGACAACGAGAAAGGAGATGCCGAAAACACACCGCCAGTAGTCCCTGTAATAGTAACCGTTTCTACAGTAGAAGATTGGCAAAATGGTGTGTTATACGAAATAGTTGGTGGTGTAGCTGCATTGGCTAATAAGTAAACATTGATTAAAAGTAAACAGAAGAGTAATTTCTTTATCATAACAGATTGATTTTTAGTCGCTATCAAAAGTAAATAATTTAATTAGAAATTAAACTTTTGCAAAAAATTAAAAAAACCAGATGAAATTCTTAAAATGAACTTTATCTGGTTTTTATGGTGACCGCGGCAGGGTTCGAACCTGCAACCATCAGAGCCGAAATCTGATATTCTATCCAGTTGAACTACGCAGCCATATTTGGATTGTTAGATTGTTCGAAATCTAGAAATACAACAGTCTAATAATCTTATTTATACTAATAATTTCTTTACAATCGTAGAAATTGTCTTTCCTTCAGCAGTTCCGCCCAATTGTGCAGAAGCGATTCCCATCACTTTTCCCATAGAGGCAATTCCAGAGGCGCCTGTTTCTGCAATGATTTTTGCGACAACGGCTTCTACTTCAGCTTCGCTTAACTGAGCAGGCAAGAATTTTTCTATTACCGCAATTTGAGCCAATTCTGGTTCCGCCAAATCCATGCGATTTTGCTGTGTAAATATGTTGGCACTATCTTTTCGAGTTTTTACCAATCGCTGTAACAATTTGATCTCCTCTTCTTCGGAGATCTCTTCCTTATTACCAGAAGCAGTTTGTGCCAATAACAATTCAGATTTGATGGCTCTAAGCGCTTCTAAAGCGACGGTATCTTTTGCTCTCATGGCGACTTTGATTTCTTCCATGATGTTTGCAGATAGACTCATTTTATTTTTGATTTTAGATAAACGATTTTGATATGCTAATGTTGTGCTTGCCCCGGATGGCAGCGGCATCCTTTCTTGCCGTTGTTTACTTCGTCAGTTCGCCAAAAGGCTCGGGTGGCGAGAAAGATAGAGCGTACAGCCGGATTAAGGCCCGACAAAACTACAAAAAAATGTTAGATGATTACCAACTTTTTTAAAACAAAAAACCCGAAAACTTGAGGAAATTTTCGGGTTAATCGCAACTAAATGGGGATTAGTTAATCTACATTATCATGAAGAAACGAATTATTTGAACGCAATTGAATATCGTCGTTGCTATCCGTTCCTAAAGAAGTGCGTGATGTGCTATTATCTTGCGGATTGGTTGTAATATCAATCCCTAATCTTTTATAAGCAGGCTCTTTTTCAAACTCTTCCATGCGTGATGGATTATTGTGGAATTTGTAATTAAAGTCTTTCAGTTTTCTTCTTCTCTCGTCAGCTCTTACACGCAATGTTTCTTCGATTGACATCTCCATTGGTGAAACATCCTCGAAGGCGGAAGAAAAATTAGAAACTTCTTCAACTTTTTTCACTGTAATATTCAATGATTCCTCAATTGGTTCTGCCGCGATATTTTCTACTGGTTTAGAGTTGAGTAGTTCATTCTCTAATTCCATATATTCTTCCAACGAATATTTGATGATACCATTCTCATTCAATTCGGTCATTGGAACCATTTGCACGGCTTGATTTACTTCGATGTTTTTGGTTTCGTTGCTCAATTCGAAAAGAATCTTGTTATCATCTACCTCCGCAACTGGTTTAGATATAGGCAAATCGAAAGAGAAAGTCACTTGCTCTTCTTTTACTTCTGTTGCGTCAATTACTTTTATGTCGCTAACCTCAGCAAAAGCTGGCTTAGAAACTTCGAATTCAATTGATTTCTCAGGCGAAACGATTTCGAAAGTAACGTCGAGATTCTTGATGAATTCTGAAATGACAATCAATTCGTTTTCGTCTAAGACTGGTTCTTTCACTTCCATTTCCAGAACTTCATCGTCGATCAATTCGAAAACAATTTTCTCGTCTTCTGATGGTTTTTCAATCTCCAAATCAACTTGAAAAGAAGGAATTGTCTTGTTACTTAAATCGTGCTCTAATTTATGTTCACCATCTAAAGAATGGATAATTTTCTTCGGTTCTGTATTGACAATTTCGTTTTGTTGTTCAACGTTAAAACCAGTAGCAATAATGGTCACCGCAATTGAATCTCCCAACGTATCATCTTCACCAACTCCCATAATAATGTTAGCGTTAAAGCCAGCTTCTGTTTGGATATGATCGTTGATTTCTCCGATTTCATCAATTGTAATTTCGTTAGATCCAGAAACGATAAGCAACAATACGTTTTTGGCTCCTGTTATTTTGTTGTCATTTAAAAGCGGTGAATCTAAAGCGGCAATAATCGCTTCTTTTGCACGATTGTCTCCAATAGCAGTAGCTGAACCCATGATGGCTGTGCCGCTATTTGACAAGACTGTTTTTGCGTCCTTTAAATCGATATTTTGAGTGTAGTGGTGCGTTATAACTTCAGCGATTCCGCGAGAGGCGGTCGCTAAAACTTCATCCGCTTTAGAGAAACCTGCTTTGAAACCTAGGTTCCCATAAACTTCTCTCAGTTTGTTGTTGTTGATCACGATTAAAGAATCGACTTGCTTACGCAATTTCTCAACTCCTAACAACGCTTGATCGGAACGAACTTTTCCTTCAAACTGGAATGGAATGGTTACGATACCTACAGTCAAAATGTCTCTTTCTTTTGCCAATTGCGCGATAACTGGAGCAGCACCTGTTCCTGTTCCTCCGCCCATACCAGCAGTAATGAAGACCATTTTGGTATTGGTATCTAACATTTTTTCGATCTCAGCAATACTTTCAATAGCTGACTGTTGCCCCACTTCTGGATTGGCAC
The DNA here is from genome assembly GCA_947456815.1 of Flavobacteriaceae bacterium. Taxonomy (GTDB): domain Bacteria; phylum Bacteroidota; class Bacteroidia; order Flavobacteriales; family Flavobacteriaceae; genus Flavobacterium. The sequence goes on along the minus strand of CANGTL010000044.1, from coordinate 12,870 downwards.
CAGCGCCTAATCCTTCTGTAAGATGCATTCCCAATTGAATTTTATTAGGAACAGAACTATTTTGTAAAGCTTGAGCATCAGTGTTGCAAACGATAAAATCTACGCCTTTGATGCCTTGCTTAAACATGTGATTGATGGCATTACTTCCGCCGCCACCTACTCCAATTACTTTAATTACATTGGATTGATTTTTTGGTAAATCAAACGAAATGTTTCCAAAATCTGAGTTGCTTGTCATAATTTTTGGTTTTTGATATTCTTATTTTATTATTTGAGGCGTAAACCTTATTCTGCGTTATCTAAAAATTCTTTAATCTTATCGACGTATTTATCAAAAAAGGAACGTCTAATTTTGGTTTCAGTTGATTCTGCCTTGACTGACGAGACTTCTACTTCAACCTTCACTTCTTCTTTTACTTTTTCAAAAACTGGCGCTTCTGCCGGCTTCGGAATGTCGAATGGTTCAAAAGTTCTTTCTTGTTTAAAAGTCACTTTCTCTGGCACGACAGTCGTTTCAAATCTCACCGCACTTTGCGTTTTGTTTTCGATGCTGTTCATGACCAATCCAACTGCAGTTGCGTATAATGGACTAGAAATTTCTTCATCTGAATTTCCAGCTAAATGCTCATTCGGGTAACCAATTCTGGTATCCATACCAGTGATGTATTCTACCAACTGTTTGATGTGTTTCAAATTCGCGCCACCACCAGTTAATACAATTCCAGCAATTAATTTCTTACGCGGATCTTCGTGTCCGTATGCTTTGATTTCAGCAAAAACTTGTTCAATAATTTCAACAACACGAGCGTGAATTATTTTCGACAAATTCTTTAATGAAATTTCTTTTGGTTCACGTCCTCTTAATCCAGGAATTGAAACAATTTCGTTGTCTTTATTTTCTCCTGGCCAAGCTGAGCCAAATTTAATTTTCAACAACTCTGCTTGCTTCTCTATAATCGAGCAACCTTCTTTGATGTCCTCCGTAATTACATTTCCTCCGAATGGAATAACCGCAGTATGTCTAATAATTCCATCTTTAAAAATGGCTAAATCGGTAGTTCCACCACCAATATCAATCAAAGCGACACCCGCTTCTTTCTCTTCTTGACTTAAAACAGCATCTGCTGAAGCCAATGGTTCTAGGGTTAGGCCTGACAATTCAATTCCAGAGCTTTGAATGCATCTTCCGACGTTACGGATTGAAGAAGCTTGACCAACAACCACGTGGAAACTGCTTTCCAATCGACCGCCGTACATTCCAATTGGTTCTTTGATGTCTGATTGACCGTCAATTTTAAATTCTTGCGGTAATACGTGGATGATTTCTTCTCCAGGAAGCATCGCCAATTTGTGCACTTGGTTAATGAGCAAATCGATATCTTTCCCTCCGATTACTTCTTCTGCATTGCTTCGGCTGATATAGTCACTATGTTGAATACTGCGAATATGTTGTCCCGCAATGCCCACCACAACATCTTTAATCTTGTATCCAGAATTGGTTTCTGCTTCAAGAATCGCTTGTTGAATAGAATGGATTGTTTGTGTAATATTGTTTACTACACCACGAGCAACGCCGAGGCTTTTGGACTTTCCAACGCCCAAAATCTCCAACTTACCGTATTCGTTTTTCTTTCCGATCATTGCCACAATTTTGGTGGTTCCGATGTCAAGTCCTACTGCGATATTCTCTTTTTCCATATTCTATTATTTAGTGCAAACTACTTGTTGCGTAAATGTCAGATTAATCCTTTTATAACGAGATAATGTACTATCGACGCTTGTTTTTTGATAAAACGCTTTATAGTTTTGAAACTTGCGTTCTATATTGATTGCTTTACCAAACAGAATTTCATAATTGAAATTTCTATTCTGCATTTTTAAGCTTCCAACCGGCGAGATTTGAATTCCGATGATGTTTTTTTTCAAAAAATCATCGAGCCAAATGAATCGCAACAATTTGTTGAAATCGTCTTTATTTATGTTGTTAATATCCCCCGAAATTATTGGAACTCTTGCTGTAAATTCATCCGACAATGGCATTATATTTCCTTGATAGTCAATATAAAAAGAGCTTTCATCGTTGAACACTCTTGCTATTGGTGTTTTTTGTTTTACCATCGCTTTTAATACCCCATCTATGCTAACAAAAACCTCAGATTTTTCAATCATTGGGTTCGAATTGATAGACTTCTCCAATTGGTTCAAATCTAATTTATCTTTACGTATGCTTTGCGCATTGGTTTTATTTTCTATTAACAATTTATTAACCGTTTCCTGTTTAATAAATGGGCTGGAATTGTCAACAAAAACGACTTCAGATTTGACCAATTTTCGTTTTTCATTTCGCATTGAAGTGAAGGAATATAAAAACACCATCAACGCGAACATCAGTATTAATCGGATATTTGACCATTTGAACCAACTCATGACAATGCTTTCTTTATAGGTTTTACTAATTCTCCAATATCTCCTGCTCCGATCGTTACAATCACTTTTGCATTGCATGATTTTATGGCGGTTATTAACTCATTTTTCGACACCAATTTTGCATTCTTATTGGTCATTTTAGAAAGTAACCATTGTGATGTAATTCCCTCGATTGGCAATTCACGAGCAGGATAAATATCGAGCAGCAGAATTTCATCAAAAGCAGACAAACTTTCCGCAAAACCATCCGCAAAATCTTTGGTTCTGCTAAACAAATGTGGTTGAAAAATCGCCAACACTTTTCGGTTAGGATAGAGTTCACGCACCGCTTGATGCACGGCATTAATTTCAGTGGGATGATGCGCATAATCATCTATAAAAACCATTTCGTCTGTTTTGATTTGAAACGAAAAACGACGTCGAATTCCTCTAAAAGATGCTAATGCATTTCGTATGTCATCGTTAGCAATTCCATACGTTTTCGCCATCGCAAGCGCCATTAACGCATTGGTCAAATTATGTTTTCCTGGCAAACTAAATCGAAGACCTTTAATTACTTCAGTTGGCGTTTGAACATCGAATAGGTATTCGCTATTTTCAATACTTACATTAAATGCTTTGAAAGTTGCTTCTTCGTTTACTGCAACTTCAACTCCTTCTAGATTAAGTCCTTTTGCGATGAACAATTTGCTTTTGTCTTCGACTTTATCTGCAAATTCTTGGAAAGACGCTTCAATGGAAGCCTTATCTCCATAAATATCTAAATGATCCGCATCGGTAGAAGTGACACAAGCAATATTGGGATGCAGGTGTAAAAACGAACGATCAAATTCATCTGCTTCAACAACAGTAACTGTTTTTCCGTTTCCGATTAAATTAGAATCATAGTTTTCGACAATACCACCGATAAAGGAAGTCACATCAACACCACTTTGAAACAAAATATGTCCAAGAATACTTGACGTTGTGGTCTTGCCATGGGTTCCCGCGACGGCGAAACAAAACGTATCTTTCGTAATGATTCCAAGAACTTCTGCTCTTTTCTTAATTTGAAAATCGCGTTCTATAAAGTAATTCCATTCGGAATGATGACTCGGAATTGCTGGCGTGATAATCACTAAAGTATTCTCTTGGTAAAAATCGGTTGGGATTTTTTCGATGGCATCTTCAAAATGAATTTCAATGCCGCTAACCGCCAACTCTTTGGTTAGTTCGGTTTCGGTTTTGTCGTAGCCAGACACCTTCTTGCCTAAAGTTTTGAAATACCGTGCTAAGGCGCTCATTCCGATGCCTCCGATACCGATAAAATAGACGTTATGTATTTGGTTTAGATTCATTTTTGAGTTGCTGAGCGACTGAGTAACTGAGATACTGAGTTTTGCTCGTTTTACACTTTGATTAATTTTATTATTTCTTCTACGATATCTTTTGTTGCGTTGGGTTTCGCCAACGTCTTTATGTTAACCGAGAGTTCTTTCTGCAAGTTTTCATCAATTAATAGATTATTGAAAACCGGTTCAAATCTTTCTTCAAGTTCATTTTCTTTCAAAAGGATTGCACCTTTTTTATCTACAATCGCTTGTGCGTTTTTTGTTTGATGATCTTCAGCAACATTGGGCGACGGTATAAAAATCACTGGCTTCCCTACTAAACACAATTCAGATACAGATGATGCACCAGCACGTGAAATCACAAAATCTGCGGCGGCATACACCAAATCCATTTTGTCAATAAATGCTACCACTTGAACGTTTTCTCGACTATTAAATTGTTGGTATTCTTCGATATAAAACTTACCACATTGCCAAATGACTTGTACATTTTTTGATGTGAAAAAATCGAGTTCTTTTGCAATGAGCTGATTGATTCTTCTAGCTCCTAGACTTCCACCAAGCACTAAAAGTGTTTTCTTTTTGGGGTTCAATTTGAAATAGGCAATTGCTTCGATTCTTTTGCTATCAATGGCAATTAGATCTTGACGCACTGGATTTCCCGTCAGTTTAATTTTTTCTTTAGGAAAAAAGCGATCGAGATTTTCATACGCTACACAAATCGAATTCGCTTTTTTACTTAATAATTTATTGGTGATCCCTGGATAAGAATTTTGTTCTTGAATCACTGTTGGAATTCCGGCGCTATTTGCCATTTGCAACAACGGTCCACTAGCAAATCCTCCAGTTCCAATCACTACATTCGGTTTAATTTGTTTGATGATGGCTCTTGATTTTGCCAAACTGCTCGCCAATTTGAATGGAAACATCGCATTATCAATGGTCAGTTTTCTTTGTAAGCCAGCAATCCACAGCCCTTTGATTTCGTAACCCGCTTGAGGCACTTTTTGCATTTCCATTTTATCTTGCGCACCGACGAATAGAAATTCTGCGTCGGGAAACCTCGACTTCAATTCATTGGCAATAGCGATGGCTGGGTAGATGTGTCCACCGGTTCCGCCGCCGCTTAGTATGAATTTTAGTTTTGTCATTTTCTCTAAGGCTCTAAGGTTCTGAGTTGCTAAGGTCCTAAGTTTACTTTTTTCCGAGAACAGCATTCATCGGATTTGTTTTATCTTCTATTGAATAACTTTCTGTTTTCTCGTTTGCTTCTATTTCTTGTAATGCTGCTTCTGCTTTTTCCTCGCGTTCGATTTGAGCATCGATCATGCGTTTGAGCGTGGCTTCGCGTTGTTCTTTTTCTGTGAGTTCGGCAGCAATTTCTTCTTCTTTTTTGGTAACTCCGATAATGATTCCTAATGCGATGCAGGTCATCCAGATGGAACTTCCTCCACTACTAATTAGCGGTAACGTTTGTCCCGTTACAGGTAGTAACTCAACCGCAACTGCCATATTGATTAATGCCTGAAAGACAATTGGAAATCCTAGACCCACCACAACCAATTTTCCGAACAGCGAATTGGCTTTGTGTGCCGCGACTATAAATCGGAAGAACAATAACATGTATAATCCCAAGATAGTTAAGCCACCGATTAAGCCATATTCTTCCACAATAATGGCGTAGATAAAATCGGACGAGGATTGTGGCAGGAAGTTTTTCTGCACACTTTTCCCTGGACCTAATCCTTGAATTCCACCAGAAGCGATGGCAATTTTGGCTTTTTCAATTTGATAGTCGTCTTCGTCGGGTTTGTCGGTGGTGAAATTCTCCAATCGACTTTCCCACGTTTTAACACGGCTAAAGAAAGCGGCGTCGGGAAATACTTTACTCACTAGCACAAAAAAGGTCAATGCTATAATTCCGGCACCGATAATGAGTCCAATATATTTTAGTGGATATTGCCCAATAAAAGCGAGCATCAATACCATGGAAAACATTAAGGCAGCGGTAGAGAAATTGGCAGGTAGGATAAACATTAACGTTGTAAAAACTGGCAGCCACAATTCCCACAAGGAATTTTTAAAAGTAATTGGCGTTTCTCTTTTTTTAGATAAATATCTGGCCACAAAAATCATCAAAACGATAAAGGCGAGCGTCGAAGTTTGAAAGGTGATTCCGATAAACGGCACTTGAATCCACCTACTGGCATTGGCTCCAGCGATGACTGTTCCTTTTACTAAAGTGTATGCCAAGAGCAACCAAACGACGGGTAAAGCCACAATTGAAATCGCTCTAAAATAATGATAAGGTACTTTATGAATCCAGTAAATAATCATAAAGCCGATACAAATGTGGGCGAAATGTTTGACCAGATAACCCAACGTATTTCCCGTACCGTGACCCATATAGGCCAAATTGCTACTGGCGCTAAAAACCGGCATAAACGAAAACAAAGCTAATAAGGCCACGAATGTCCAGATTACTTTGTCTCCTTTTAGATTTTTAATTAATTGTAGCATTTTATCAGTTGTCGGTTGTCAGTTGTCGGTTGTTGGTCTTTTCTCTTGCAGCGAAGCAGTCTTGCTTCTTTTCTCTTTTTCTATTATTACTCAATCTTCGTCTTTACCGTAAATCCTAGCCCTGATGGTAGCGGTTATCCTTTTGCGCCGTGGTTCGGCGTGAAAGATAGGAGCGCATAGCAGGTTCCCGGCTTCTATAAATTTTTCACGGCGTATTTGAATTGATTCCCTCTATCTTCATAGTTTTCGAACAAATCGAAACTCGCGCAAGCTGGTGACAACAAAACGGTGTCGCCTTTTTCGGCCAGACGTTGCGCCATTTTTACGGCGTTGTTCATCGAGTCGACTTCGATCATCACATCGACCACGTTTCCGAATGCATCGATGATTTTTTTGTTATCGACACCAAGGCAAACTATGGCTTTTACTTTTTCATGCACGAGCGACATCAATTCGGAGTAATCGTTTCCTTTGTCGACACCACCGACAATCCAAACCGTTGGGCCAGTCATGCTATCGAGGGCAAAGAACGTCGCATTGACATTGGTCGCTTTGGAGTCGTTGATGTACTGCACATTTTGAATTTTTAGTACTTTTTCTAGACGGTGTTCAACGCCTTGAAAATTAGATAGACTTTCTCTAATGGTTTCTTTGCGAATCTGCATCAATTTGGCGACGGAGGTTGCGGCCATTGCATTTTTCATATTGTGCTTTCCTTCGAGCGCAATATATTCTGTCTCCATGATGAATTCTTCTTCGTTGATAATTACTTCCATTTTATTGTCTTTTAGATAGGCTCCTTTTTGAAACGTTTTGGTGATTGAAAAAGGAATTAATTGAGCATTCGTTTTGTTTTGTTTTAACCAGTTTGCGATGGCTTCGTCATCGGCGTCGTAGATGAAATAATCAGCTGCGGTTTGATTCATTGTAATTCTAAATTTTGAAGCGATATAATTTTCGTATTTATATTCATATCGATCTAAATGATCTGGGCTGATGTTAGCGAGGATGGCGATGTGCGGCTTATAGTTGATGATTCCGTCTAATTGAAAACTACTTAACTCGAGTACATAATAATCGAAGTTGTTTTCCGCTACTTGCCAGGCAAAGCTTTTTCCGATGTTTCCGCCCAATCCTACATTTAAACCACCAGCTTTCAGCAAATGATAAGTGAGCATTGTTGTTGTGGTTTTACCGTTACTTCCTGTGATTCCGATGGTGATGGCTTTGGTGAACGGCGCCGCAAATTCTATTTCAGAGATTACGGGGATTTGCTTTTCGTGCAGCTTTTTTACTATCGGCGATTTGTCTGGAATTCCGGGGCTTTTCATGACCACATCGGCATTTAGAATCTTCGCTTCGGTATGGGTTTCTTCTTCCCATTCGATGTCATTATTGATAAGAACGTCTTTGTAATCTTGTTTTATTTTTCCGAAATCAGACACGAAAACCTCGTAGCCTTCTTTCTTTCCGAGTATGGCTGTCCCTACTCCACTTTCTCCGCCACCGAGTACGACCAGTCTCATATTGCTCTATATTTTGAATTATGAATTTTAAATTTTAAATTCTCTATTATCATGTCGCACTGCATTCAATATTTGATTTTAGATATTCGAAGTCTTATCGTAAATCCAAATTCGTAATTCTTCCTTATCTTAATTTTAATGTCACTATGGATAGAATTGCGAGTATGATTCCTACAATCCAAAACCGAGTTACAATTTTACTTTCGTGATAGCCTTTCTTTTGATAATGATGATGTAAAGGCGACATGAGGAAAATTCGTCTTCCTTCGCCGAATCTCTTCTTCGTGTATTTGAAATAGCTTACTTGCAATACCACCGAGAAATTCTCTACCAAGAAAATTCCGCACAACAATGGAATGAGAAGTTCTTTTCGTACTGAAATTGCTAGAACCGCAATCACACCACCAATGGTTAAACTTCCTGTATCTCCCATAAATACTGTTGCGGGGTAGGAATTATACCAAAGAAAACCAACCAACGCTCCGGCGAATGCAGCGATAAACACCGTCATTTCTCCAGAGTTAGGGATATACATAATATTGAGATAGCTTGAGAAAATGATGTTACCCGAAACGAAAGTGAAAATCCCCAACGCGACTACAGAGATGGCGGAAGTTCCGGCGGCAAGACCATCTATGCCATCGGTGAGATTTGCGCCGTTTGATACAGCTGTAATGATAAAAATGACGATGGGAATAAAAACCAACCATGCCCAATTTTCATAGCCTTCGCCTGTCCATGCTAATAGTTCGGCATAATCAAACTCATTATTTTTGAAGAACGGAATGGTTGTCGCTGTCGATTTTTCTTCAGCTGCGATTGGAGCGATAACATTCTCTTTTTGGTTGATGGTAATGGTTTTATTGTGCTCGTTTCTGAGCGTTACTCCAGGATGTAAATACAATACAGAACCTACGATCAATCCCAAGCCAATCTGACCAATTACTTTGAAAATCCCTTTTAATCCTTGTTTGTCTTTTTTGAAAATTTTGATGTAATCGTCAATGAATCCAATAGTTCCCATCCATAATGTAGTTACTATCAAAAGGATGATGTAGATATTATTCAATTTGGTAAAAAGAAAAACCGGAATAAGTGTAGCAATAATGATAATCAATCCACCCATTGTTGGCGTGCCTGCTTTTTCATTTTGACCTTGTAAACCCAATTCACGAACTGTTTCACCTACTTGTTGATTGCGAAGGAAACCAATAATCCGCTTTCCGAAAATGGTGGAGATCATCAAGGAAAGGATGACCGCCAAGGCTGAACGAAAAGTGATATATTGAAACACCCCAGTTCCTGGAATATTAAGTGTTTTGTCGAGATATTCAAATAAATAATACAGCATAGTCTTCTATTTATTGAGTTGGATTAATAATTCCTTTACAATTTGCATATCGTCAAAATCATAGCGAACGCCATTAATTTCTTGGTATGTTTCGTGTCCTTTTCCAGCTATCAGAATGATATCGTTGGGTTGTGCTAATTGGCAAGCGGTTTTGATGGCTTGCTTTCTATCGGTAATGGAAACTGCCTTTTTGAAATTTTGTGGTTCAACTCCTTTTTCCATTTCAGCGATAATTGTTTCCGGATTTTCTGTTCTCGGATTATCCGATGTGATGATGACTTTGTCGCTTAATGTCGTTGCGATATTGGCCATTATCGGACGTTTGGTCTTATCTCTGTCGCCACCGCAACCCACAATGGTAATCAGTTGTTCGTTTTTGGTTCGAATATCGTTGATGGTTTTCAGTACATTTTCGAGTGCATCAGGTGTGTGAGCATAATCGACAATCGCAGTGATTTTCTCGTTGGATACGATATATTGAAACCGTCCAGAAACACTTTCCAATTCAGATAACAGTCTTAGCACGTCGAAAGAATCAAGGCCCAATTCAACTGCGGTTCCGTAGATAGCTAGCAAATTATACGCATTGAAAGTCCCGATTAGTCTTACCCAAACTTCATTTTCGTTGATTTTCATCAACAATCCGGACATTTGACTTTCGAGAATCTGCGCTCGATAATTAGCATATGATTTCAGCGCATAAGTCAGTTTTCTTGCTATAGTATTTTGCAACATCACCGTTCCGTTTTTGTCATCGATGTTGACCAAGGCAAAAGCAGTTTTTGGTAGATGATCGAAAAAAGATTTTTTCACATCACGATATTCCGAGAAAGTCGGATGGTAATCGAGATGATCATGTGATAAGTTGGTGAACACGCCACCTTCGAATTGCAGTGCTTCTGTTCTTTGTTGGTGAATACCGTGGGAGCTCACTTCCATAAAGCAATGCGTCACATCGTTGTCGACCATTTCTCTCAAATATTTATTGATGGTAATGGAATCTGGCGTGGTGTGAGTCGCTTTGTACTCGACCTCATCTACCATGATTTTTACAGTAGAAAGCAATCCTACTTTGTGTCCCGCTTTTTGAAATAATTGGTATAATAATGAAGCGATAGTTGTTTTTCCATTCGTTCCTGTAATTCCTACTAATTTCAACGAATGCGATGGGTTTCCGTAATAATTGGCAGCAATAAAAGCGAGTGCTTTATTGGTGTCTTTTACTTGAATGTAGGTAATTCCTTCTGCAATTTCAGCTGGAAAAGTATCGCAAACAATTGCTGTCGCTCCTTGCTCAATGGCTTTGCCAATAAAATCATGACCGTTAGATTGTGTTCCTCTAATAGCAATAAACAAGTCGTTTGATCCTATTTTTCTGGAATCAAAATCGATAGCATTGATGGTGATATCCGTCGACCCTTTTACGGCCTCGATGCTTACTTTGTATACTATTTCTCTTAAGACAATCACGATAATTCTAGTGTTATGGTCGTTTTTTTATTGAAAGTTTGTCCGGGTTGGATTGACTGAGATTTGACTTTCCCAGTACCTTTAACTTTTATATTTAACCCTAAATTTCCAAGCAATGCAATCGCATCCATCCCAGACATTCCTTTCACATTTGGTATAAAACTTTGTTTCTTTTGTGTTTTTGAATAATAATCCGCATAGCTTTTTTCTTGCGTAGGGCTCTTTTTATTCAAGTTTTTGATTTCGTTGGTAGAAGGCGCATCGGTAAATATTTTTTGCGCAATTCTTTTGAAAACTGGACCAGCGACATCTGCTCCATAATAATTGTTGTTCGAAGTATTCGGTTCGTGAACTACTACGATGCAAGAATATTTTGGTTCTTCTGCTGGAAAGTAGCCCACAAATGAAGAAATATAATGTTTCTCAACGCCGCCGTTTTTGGCATAATTGGCTTGTGCCGTTCCTGTTTTTCCAGCCATCGAGAAGTCTTTCGAATACAATTTAGAACCAGTTCCTTTTTTAACCACGTTCTTTAAAACTGCTTGTAATTTGAGCAAGGTTTCATTAGAACAAACTTTAGGATTGATGACTTCTGTGTTAAATTTTTTGATGGTTTTACTCCACTCTTTGATTTCAGATACAAACTGTGGTTTCACCATCACACCGTTGTTGGCAACAGAATTATAGAAGGTCAATGTTTGCAAAGGCGTTATAGAAACACCATAACCGAACGCCATCCACGGTAAGGAAATCGCACTCCAATTTTTGTCTCCAGGTTGCGGAATATATGGAATTCCTTCTCCTTTGATAGGAAGACCTAAAGGCTTATTTAAGCCATAATTATTGAGATGATTGACAAACTGCGCTGGGTCATTTTTGTAGTTATTATAGACCGCTTGAACCAACACGGTATTAGAAGAAACTTCAAATCCTCTTGCTAGTGAAATTTTCCCATATCCGCCTTCATGCGAATCCCGCACTTTCTTGCCTGAATACATAATCGTTCCGCCTTGGCTATCGAAAACTGCGCTGGTATCGACTTTTTTATCTTCCAACAAAGTCATCAAATCCGCCAATTTATAGGTCGAACCAGGCTCATGAGATTCGGCAATCGCGTAATTGGTAGTTTCAAAATAAGTACTATCTGCTGCTTTGTTGGCGCTTTCTGGATTTTTTCCAAGATTAGAAATCGCTTTGATATTCCCTGTTTTGGTTTCCATCACAACGACACATCCATGATCAGCATTGAAAGCGCGGAGTTGTTTCAGCAAAGCATGATGCGCAATATCTTGAATATAAACATCAATGGTTGAAATCACATCGTAGCCGTCTTGAGGATCCACTTCATTCACATCGCGAATTGGTTTCCATTGACCTTTAGCAATTTTTTGTTTTAAAATTTTCCCGTCTTTACCATTGAGATACTTTCTGAAAGCCCATTCGATTCCTTTTCCATCTTTCACGCCATCCGGCGTTAGTCTTTCGTAACCGATGGTTCGTTCAGCAATTTTACCAATCGGATGTTCACGAACCGTTTTTTGTTCTGTGATGATACCACCTTTGTAAGCGCCAAGATTGAATAATGGAAAACTTTTGATTTTCATATATTCCGTATAGCTTAAGTCACGGGCAACTAGAAAATATCGATTCTTATTTGCTCTGGCTTTTCTCAAGTCCGATTGAAATGTGCTGCTGGATTTTTTTAATAAAACCCCTAAAGAATCGGCGAGTGCATTTACGTTTTTTTCAAACGCTTCGCCTTTTGGTGCGACTGCATCAAAACGGATGGTGTATTTGGGTATTGAGGTTGCTAACAAACTGCCGTCAGCTGAATACACATTGCCTTTATTGGCTGGAATCACAAAATTGCGAACCGTTCTTTCTTTGGCTAACTTTCTATAATAGTCGCCTTCAACCCACTGAATATTGGTCAACTTGACAGTAATTGCAATTGCCATGAGAAACATCGCAAAAGCAACCAGATACATACGATAAGAGATATATTTATCTTCTACTGCCATATTTTCTTAAAGAAATTTTTCTCTTCTTCTTTTTTTACTTTTATTTTGATTGGCGGAACTGATGACGGATAAATTTGTTTTGCTTCCATTTTTTCCGACACGGTCGATTCCATTCTAAGTTGCATTAATTCTGAACGACGATCTACAAATTCCGACCGTAATTCCTTTACTTCATTGGTTAAAGCAATAATTTTGAACACCTTTTGCTCATAGCGTTGTGTATT
>CANGTL010000043.1 GCA_947456815.1 Flavobacteriaceae bacterium | reverse complement strand
TTAGCAGTTAAAGTTCTTTGTCCTCCTGGATACCCTGTATGACGCATATAAATTTTGTCATCCATTTTTGTACCTGTAAGGTTAATTTTTTCTGAGTTGATAACAATTACGTTATCTCCACAGTCCACGTGTGGGGTGTAACTTGGCTTGTACTTACCTCTCAAAATCATAGCGACTTTTGAAGCAAGACGACCTAAGTTATGCCCATCAGCATCTACAACAATCCACTCTTTTGTAACAGTGGCTTTGCTTGCAGACATTGTCTTGTAGCTTAATGCGTCCATAATATTTTTTTAATTAAACATTCCATCCCCAATAAAGGGGTTGCAAAAGTACATTATTTTATTTTAAATACAAATAGCTTTTAATCATTATTTTAAGGATTTTTTGCAAGCGTATATTTTAGTGAAAATGAAGTAGATAGTTCTTATGATTCCGAATGCCATAGCCCCGATAGCAGCCGATATCCTCGTAACGCAGTGGAGAGATAAAGGCTAATAGCGGGAAACAGCTCCTAAAAAAATGAAATGGTATGGATTGTTTTCTTATTTTTACGTTTCAAATTCCACAATATGAAATCAAAAGCCACTCTAAAACAAATTGCGAAGGAACTTCATGTTTCAGTTTCTACTGTTTCTAAAGCACTCAATGACAGCCCAGAAATTAGTGAACAAACCAAAACAAAGATTCAAGAGTATGCTAAACTTAAGAACTATAAGCCCAATGTCATTGGATTGAATCTAAAAAATCGAAAAACAAAAACAATCGGTGTTATTATTCCAAATATATTAAATCCGTTTTTTGCGAAAGTCTTTACTGGTATTGAGAAAGTTGCGGAAGAAAAAGGCTACAACGTAATTACATGTATCTCTAATGAATCTCTAGAAAAGGAAATCAGCACGCTTGAAGTACTAAGTAATGGAACTATTGACGGATTTATTTTGTCTATATCTGAAGAAGCTCAGAAAAATCATGAGTATAACCACTTCAACGATATCATTAATGATGGTACACCAATCGTCATGTTCGATCGTATTTCTGACGAAGTCGTTTGTGATAAAGTGATTGTGGATGATTTTGATTCCGCTCGTAATGCAACTCAGCATCTAATAAAATCTGGTTGCAAAAAAATTGCATTGTTTTCTACCATTGATAATTTGAGCGTCGGAAAACTTAGAGCAAAGGGATTCCTCAAAGCGCTTGAAGATCACAAAATTGCAGTCAACAAGAATTTGGTATTGTTAACAGATTCGGAAACAGATTTCGACAAGAGCGCCAAAGCCTTATTTGATGACCATAAAATAGATGGTGTTTTTGCTTTAGACGAACACGCGTCAGTTTCGGCAATAAAAATGGGATTGAAAAGTGGTTACAAGATCCCGGAAGAACTTTCCATCATAGGTTTTGCCGATGGTGTTTGGTCTAGAAGATTAACGCCAAGTTTGTCGACCGTGAGTCAACACGGACCGGAAATTGGAGAAGCTGCCGCAAAACTACTAATCAAAAGGTTGGAAAACAAAGAAGAAGAAGAACCTGAGTATCAAACGACTGTTATTAAGACGGAATTGAGACAAAGGGAATCTACTATAAAGCTATAAATCAACCGACATTTAAATTTGAAAAAGACGATTGTTGATTTAACTTATTATTCATTTCCACATAAAGATTCAAGAAAAATCCTTGATTCATGCTATAGCACCATTGGATTTCTTGAAGAAATAAGTAGTAATCTAACCACTTTTTTTTTAGTAAGAACAGAATTTGCTTTTCAATCGATAAACCATCAATCTGTTCAGGTGTTTTTCTTTAAAGGCAGAACCTTAAAAAAGTGGCAAATTCCTTTTCGATTCAATGCTTTTATAAAATCTTTACAACCTAATTATATTTTAGTGCACGGATTTGGTAGTGCTCATTATTTGATTCTGCTTAAATTAATATGCAGGAATTCTAAAATTTTACTGCAATGTAATGGTTTTGCACCAAAACCAAAAGGTTTGAAAAAGTTTGTCTACAAGTTGGCAGATTTTTTCATCGATGGCTATTTGTTTACCGGAATTGAAAATGCTGCGTCCTGGTATAAAGACGGAATTTTTAATCAATCGAAAGTTTTTGAGGTTATGGAAGGTTCTACACATTTTAAATTCGATAAAAATCAGATTAGAAAACAGAAAAGTTATTTGTGGGTCGGCAATTTATTCTCACTAAAAGACCCATTGACGGTGCTTAAAGCGTTTGATGCTTTTATGGCGATTGAACCTGACGCCACTTTGACTATGATTTATAGTGAAACTGATTTATATGATGAGGTGTTGGCGTTTATTTGCACATCTGAAAATTTAAAAAAAGCAGTCAAATTACAAGGATTTGTGCCGCATGCCGATTTAGAAAAAGTATACAATCGACATCAGTTTTTTATTTCGGCTTCACATCAAGAAGGCAGCGGATATGCATTGGTCGAATCAATGGCTTGCGGTTGTGTACCAATTGTCACTAATATTGCGCCACATCGATATATGACAGAAAATGGCGATTGCGGACTGTCATTTAGCCCGGGAAAACATGGTGAATTACTGAATCAACTCATACGTTCCCGCGAAATTGATTATTTGCAATGGCGAAATAAAGTGTTACTGCAATTTGAAAAGAAATTATCGTTTGATGCCATTGGTCGTAAAATCATAGCTGTTTTCGAATCTCTAAAATAATTAATTGTATGCAACAGGAGCCGTTAATTTCAGTTATTACCACGTTTTTTAATGAAGAGAAACTATTGGGAAGATGTTTAGATTCAGTTAAAAATCAGTCCTATGATAATATAGAGGTAGTACTTGTTAACGATGGTTCTTCGGATTTATCTTTAGAAATTGCAAATGGGTATTTTTCAGATTTTAAGTTATGTAAAATAATATCAATTCAAAATTCTGGACATAGTGAAGCCAAAAACGTCGCATTGAGAAACATAACCGGTGAATATGTCACTTTTCTGGATGCGGATGATGAATTTGAAGTTGGAATGATAAGTGCATTTGTTGAAAGAATAAACGAACAAAATAGTGATCTCATAATTTGTAATATCAGCGCGTTGAGTGAAGATGGACAAAAACAATATAATTCTTATTGGAATAATGAGATAGTATTACTTCGAGAAACAAAATCGCTGATTGCTGAATTGTATTCGCATAGAATTTCCGACAGCGTTTGGGCTAAAATGTTTAAGACGGCGCTAGCGCAAAGGATTTCTTTTGAAAAAGGATTGTGGTTCGATGACCGACCTTATTTACTAGAATATTTACATATAGCGAAAACCGTGTCTTTTATTGACGATTGTTTGCTGAGGATTTATCGCAGAAACGAATCCATTACAAGACGGACGCTCGAAACAAAAAGAATTGTCGATTGTCATCGGCTTTTTGAACTAGAATTAACAATAGCTAAAAAATACAACACGTTCGATATGCTAAAGGAGCGCATCGTGAAGCATCAGTTGGATTCATTAATGGATACTTTTTTAATCCAAATCATAGAAAGAAAAACGATAATCAAACTGCATGAAGTTGAAAAGACATATCTTTTTTACCTGAACGAATTTAATAAAGTAATAGAAAAAAATAATATACGATTAAAGTTTAAAGACAAAATAGCATTGACTCTATTGCGCCTGCCAGCATTTTTAGGATGGGAAATTACAAACGCGCTCATGAATTTATTAAAAAATCGAAGGGTGCAGTTTCTCAAAGAAATGAAGAATATTTAGTCAATAAAAGCAATTGTAAATCACTTCAACAGAATCCTCCATTTTAAACCGTTCTACCCTTTTTACAGGTTTTGGGTTATTTAAAATAAATCGAATCCTTTCAACAAGCTTTTGTTTTTCAACACTGAAATAGAAAGAGTCCAATGTCTCATCTTCTTCTATTGCAATCGTGCTCACAACTTGACAGCCTGAAAAGAGTGCTTCGTGAAGCGCCGTTCCGCTGCCTTCAGATTTCGATGTGTGCAGCAAAACCATTGCATTATTCATGGTGTCCAAGACTTCCTTGTGCGTAATAGTTCCTTTGAAAACAATGTTGTCATTCAACCCCAAATTGTTTATTTTCTTCAGCAATGTTTCTTTTTCGCCCGAATCGCCGCCGCAGTGAACAACATGAATGGCTGGAAATTCCTCTTTTAAATCTGCGACAATTTCCACAAATAGCGAATAATTTTTTAAAGCGCTTAAATTGCCGACACCCAAAATACCGATAGATCTTGCCGTGTTTAATTCCGGAAATACAACCCTGTTTACAGCAACGTTCGCAATTTTTTCAACGTAAATTTTGTGATTTTTGTAAAAAAAATGACGTTGCTGGTCTGAAATCATGACTAAGTGGCTGTGCGGGATTTTTAATAAATTAATATACTTGTTGTCTTTGTTGATATCCTGCCCTTGCATCCAAACGATTTGTTTAAGGTGAAATGCTTTCGCTATAATTTTACCAATCAATGCCGATTCGCGGTACCAAAAGCATAGTATTCCATCATAATGATTTTTGCGGCACAGTGCTATTCCTTTGATAACGGCTAATAGCAGATAAGGCAATAGATTGAGTTTACTTTTGAATTTACTGCCTATAGGATACACCGTTATTTTTCCATATTCGTATTTTTTTGACGTAAAAGGATACATCAAACTGATAACGTCGATTTTCACCTCTGTCTTATTGGCAAAATGATTGGAAAAGTTCGTCACAAACGGAACGACATAATCAAAATCATCGTTTTTAGGAAATAATGGAGATATAAATAACAGTCGCTTAGTCATTATCAATTAATTTTCCATATTGCAAAACGTATTTTTTGTTCGAAAATTTTGCGATTTTTTTACCGTGCGAAACGGCAATTATCGTAAGTTCTTTTGTTTCAGTCAGCCGTTTTAAAAACATTAAAATCCTTTCTTCCAAAGCACTGTTTAACTGGTTTGTGGTTTCATCAAGTAACAGCACTTTAGGCTTAAAATATAAAACCCGCGCCAAGGCAATTCGCTGTTTCTGACCGCCAGAAAGTTCTTTGCTTTCCAACAACAAAGGCGTATCTACACCATTCGGAAGTGAAGCAATCCATTCGGTTAAGTCGAGTTCATTTACGATACGCTCTAAATGTTTTTCATCAACATCTTGCTGAAGCATTGTAATATTTTCGCGCAAACTGCCTTGAAATAAAAAAGGTTGTTGAGATGCATAGCCAATAAAATCAAATGATGTATTCGAATTGATGTCAACATCATCAATGGCAATCGTCCCGATTTTTGGTTTCAGCAAACCTGCAATGAGATAGAGCAACGTGCTTTTTCCTTCACCAGAATTTCCTGAAATCGAAATAAAATCACCTTTTGTAATCGTCAATTCGACCTGCTGTAAAATCGTTTTTTCTTCATAATCAAAACTAATATTTTTAAGTTGCATCGACTGTTTAAATGGAATCTCATTGGTTTCCTTCGTTTCAGGTTCCTGATATTGACTTAAAATCTCAACGGCGTTTTTATTGGCTTTGATATCCAAAAAAGCGCTCAGAATCTTGTTGAATGAAGGAATGATTTTAATACTTGCGCCGGCCAAAAAAGAAAGAAAAATCAAATCGCCGGTGCTATCTTTACCGAAGATAAAAAAGAAAATACCAAGTGACAATCCGAGAATAAAAAGGATTTCGAAATACTTGAGGTTCGATTGTTTGAAAGTCAAAAGTAGTGCTAATTGGTCATTACTATTTTGATTAACGTTTTCAAATTTTTGCTGAAATTGTTTCTCCGATTTCGTGGTCTTAATTTCGATAAATCCTTGAACAATGTTCATAATGTTTTTTACATTTTCCTGATACAAATGCACAATCTTTTGGTTTAAAGTTGCCACTTTCTTTTTTTGAAAATTCAATAGCAAATACGTCAAAAATGAAAGGATGACAAACGAAATAATTGTAATCAGCGGGTTGTAGATAAAGCTCACCAGTGCAACAATCAGCAAAATGAAAGCTTCAGAAAAGATGTTGTATATTGAAAATAAAACATTCGAGGCGAAAGTTACAGGAAGTTGGAATACATCTCTGAAAAATGCATTTTTGTCAGAAGCTGCATGGGTTTTGTAACTTTCAAAAATAAACTTCGACATTAGATTTTTTGAAATCGAAGCAGCTATATCATAGATGAATTTCGATTGGATGCGGATGATTTTGGTTTGAATACTATTCTTGAGAATATAGAAAAAGATTAATGACGCGAGTAAAATTAGAATCAAGTTGCTTGTCAAATTAATATTGAGATAATCTGTCGTTAGTTTTTCGAGCTTTTTTTTATCGAGTAAAACCAGCATAATCGGTACCAAATAGATAATCGAAACCAAGTCCAACACAGTATTGATAAAAGAGTAAACGAAGAAAACAGGAAGCTTTTTCCTCTTCGAAATCGGGATTAAATGATATGATTTTCTTAGAAAATTTTTCAAACTACGCTTTAAATTAGATTAAGAAAAGCAAGGCTAAATTAAAAACTTGTTTCCATAAAATAGAGAACATATTATCATGTAAAGAAAACAGAATCGTTTCAAAGATATTTATTTGATATTGGCTTTATCGTAAATAGTTTGATTTGTTATAATGTCACGAATTAAAGTCAAGATCATTTTTGTGTTTTTAACTCTTATTTTTATGACATTAGGAATAAGAACTCCTACTAATGACCAAATTAAATAAACGCGGTTTTTCCAATTAAACATCTGATGTTTCTTAATGATATAATGCAATGCTGAAGTCCTGTAGAAAAAACCTTTTCCTGAATCGATTCTGTTGATGTTTTCGCGATGATGGTAAGCTTTCACTTTTTTTAGGATGGTAATGTTGAAACCCAATTTTAGGCATGCATCATAATTATCGCCGATCCCATTATATATAAAAACGGGGTCGAACAAATCGTCCGAAGGTTTTCGAATCAGCGTTGCCATTAAAGAAAAGAAAGGAAACAAAATCTCCTCTTTACTCATATCAATAAAGTGAGGCCAGCCAGCTTTAGAAATATGATTTCCTTTACTTAGAGCCTTTTTGACAATGTATTTGATAAATTTATTTGAATCTTTTTTACTAGACAAATCCGAAAAAATGGAAAGTCCGAAAAACAATTTGTAAACCAAATTCAAATTAGAAATTTTATGTCCAAAACGCCAAGCGGAACCTTCTTTTTCAAGCACTAATCCACTGACCATTTGAATGGATGGATTTTCATTCAGATACTGAAATAGCACTTGGATGTATGATTCGTCATAAACCAAATCGTCGTCGCAAAGAAAAATGTATTCAGAACTGCTTTTTGCAATGCCGATATTTCTTTGCAAACAGACCGAAGGTTTTGTATTGATTATTTGCAATGAAGTACTTGAAAACTTACTGGTAAGCTGGTTGTTTTGAATTGGGATATCGCTCGAATCCACGATGATAATTTCTTTAGGAATGCAAGTTTGATTACTGATCGAGTGCAACGTTCTATTTAAGGAATCCAGGCGATTTCGAGTAGGAATTACGACACTAATGTTCATTATTTACTAATTTTCATCAATCCACCAGCTAGGATTGACTTTGCTTTTAATTTCATAAGTTGAATGTTACTTTTCGTTTTATTGTGCAAACCTCGATGAAACTCCACTTCATTCACCACTTTCTTTACCGCGTAATCATAATACTTTCTGGAATAGGTTCTTTTAAATTCGATTTGTCGATCTGTTGAGGTTTCCCAATTGGGTTGCACTATTATGTCTTTTTCAACGTCATTGTACAACGAAGTTCCTTTTATAGGGTAGGCAATCGTAATGGTATATTGAGTCGGGTTGGCTTCTTTCAAATACTGAATGGTTTCTGCAATATCTTCTTCCGTTTCGCCAGGATAGCCAACCATAATAAAAGTTCCCGTTTCAATGCCAAGTGCGTTCGTATTTTGAATCATCTTCTTCACGTGATTCACATCTACTCTGCGGTCCATCAAATCGATGATTTTCTGCGAACCACTTTCGGCACCAATCCAAATGCGGAAACAACCGGCTTCTTTTAGCAGTCGCAATATTTCATCGTTCAACCGTTCTGCTCTGGTAATACATTCAAATCGAATTTGTGCGTTTTGTTTCACCACTTCTTCGTGAAAAGCAGTCAGCCATTTATGGCTAATCGTAAACACATCATCTACAAACCAAATTGCATCTGGATTGTATTGGTCTTTGAGCATTTTCATTTCAGCGGCAACCAAATGCGCCGGTCTTCTGCGATAACTTTGACCGTAAACCGCTGTGCTACACCATTTGCAGGTGTACGGACAACCGCGCTGTGTTGAGATTGTCATAGAGCTTTCGCCATGGTTCTTTTTCCAAGTTTCGAGGTATTTTTCATTGGGAATGGCGTTGCGATTGGGTAATGGAAGTTCGTCTAATTCTCTAAATTTAGTGCGTGCCGGCGTTTGAATTATTTTTTTGTTTTCTAGAAACGCAATACCATGGACCTGATTAAAATCGCCTTGATGCATTATGGCGTTATATAACTCAAAAGTAGTTTCTTCTCCTTCCCCAATCACCAGAAAATCTGTTCCAGCTTTCAAATAGTTTTCGATATTATAAGTCACATCTGGCCCGCCAATAATTATTTTTGGAAAATTGTAGTCGACT
Organism: Flavobacteriaceae bacterium; assembly: GCA_947456815.1. Classification (GTDB taxonomy): domain Bacteria; phylum Bacteroidota; class Bacteroidia; order Flavobacteriales; family Flavobacteriaceae; genus Flavobacterium. The sequence continues at coordinate 13,992 of CANGTL010000043.1, read as the reverse complement.
GTTTTTAGAATTTGAATTAACCTGACGACTTGAATTTTAGTCATCAAATTCGTGTAAATGCAAATGACTTTTGGTTTCTTTTCTTTAATGAAGATAAGTTGATCATACTGAGAAAAAAAGGTGCTATCGTATACATCATTTGGAATGTTCTTACTCAATAAAAAGGCAGATACATACAACAAACCCAGCGGCGGGTAAGGTTTCATAATCCTTTGCTCTCTTGGATCATCGGATAAATAGTACGCATGTGTAAATAGTATGCTCATCTTTTTTCTAAAACAATAAAATAATGGTCGGCATATTTTGCCAACAGAGAAACATTCTTAATTCTTTTTTCCAGTGATTTTAGCAATGAAACTAACTGAGGCTTATTCTTAAAAGACGGCTCTAAATACGATGGAGGAATAAAAAAGCCAATGGGTTTCAATCGCTGTAAATCAAAATTCACGTTGGCTAAATTTACAATATCTTTTGGATTGTAATAGTAAGTCTTGACTTTTTCGCCGTCGACATTGGCAATAGCATATTCTTTTTTTCTGCGGAAAATGTTATTGAAGTCTATTTTTAGTAGATAAAATAATTGTTCCCACAAGGTGTTTTTAGGCATTATCACCAGGGCTAGCTTTCCTTTTGGTCTTAGTACAGATGTCGCGTTTTTGATGAATGCCGATAATTCAGCAGGAGATAAACAGTTCAAGCCCCCAAAATTAGAAAAGATCAAATCGAAGCTATGATGTTTAAAATCGACGTTAATCTTATTAATATCTGCTTGCAAAAAGCAAATGTTAGCTAGTTTAGATTTACTTGAAGCGACTTGAATCATTCTTGTCGAGATGTCTGTTGCAATAACGTCACAGCCTTGTTTTGCCAGCCAAATCGCGTCTTCTCCGGTGCCACAATTGATTTCCAGAATCTTTTCAGGTACATTTTCTTTTATAAGAAGGGATAAATGATCGTAAACCAACTCGCGCTGCATTCTGCCAATTACAGTGTTGGTAAAAGACGCGTCGTAGGTAGGCGCTGCATTATCAAAATCAGCTTTCATTTTCATGGAGTTTTAAACGCCATCTATCAAAGGTTGCGCTTGGGATGTAGTATCCTAACTTTAAGATTGATTCGCCAATGGTAATATTTAATTTTAGTGGATTTTTTTTAAATAACTCCAAGTTTTGAAGCCCTTCAGCTTTACGAAACTCTTTATGTACAAAACGCTGTAACTTTCTGTAAAAACTAGAAGAATAGGTTCCTTGAAACATCATTTCAAAATCATCGGAATCGGTCCAATTTGCTTTAAGGAGTAAATCGTCTTTTACTTTTTCATAAAACAATGTTCCTGGAAGCGGATAGGAAACGGAAATTCCAATATTGTCTGGTCGTAATTCACGAACCATGTCAATTGTTTTTCGAATGTCTTGTTTGTTTTCGGTCAGGTATCCAAATTGCAAGAAAAAAGCAACGCGAATATTCTTGATTCTTAATAAATGTGTGGCTTCATAGATTTCTTCTACTTTAGTGCCTTTATCCATGGCGTCAAGAATCTTTTGGGAAGCACTTTCTGCGCCTACCCACACTTCTTCTAATCCAGATTCGGCAAGTACGTCGATTGTGTCTTCTTTGAGAAGCAGATCGACACGACTTTGAATGAAATATTTTATGGCTAGTTTTCTATTTTTAAGCTCTATATTGAATTCTTGTACCCAATTTGGTTTTAATCCAAAAATATCATCGCACATCCAAAATCGGGACACATTATATTTTTCCTTAAGAAAAGCAATTTCTTCGACAATGTATTTTGGTGAATGGGCATTGTATCGATTGCCGTAGATTGGTTTCGCACACCAATTGCATTTATAAGGACAACCGCGCGTCGTCGCAATGTTTAGGGTAAATTGTTTTCCACTTTGTTTCCATATGGATTGGTAACTTTTCATATCGACGAGGTCCCATGCGGGAAAAGGCAATTCGTCCAGATTTTGTAGTACTTTACGAACAGAATTGACGATTGTTGCGTTGTCTTGCCTATAAATAAGGCCATCTACACTGCTAAAGGTCTGTTTGTTTTCAAGGCAATTTATCAGTTCTAAAAGTGTTAATTCTCCTTCGCCTTTGAGGATAAAATCAGCGCCCTTATCTAGATATTTTTCGTAATGATCCGATGAATCTGAACTGCAAACAATAATAATACATTGCTCTTTCTTGCCGTAATCAATCATCTCGAAACAAGCTTCACGCATGTTGGTAAGGCACATTTTGGTGAGATAATTAAACCCATCGTCGTAGATGACTAGGTGTTTTGGTTTTGTTTCTCGAAGCAATGGTCGAATCGACTTCGGATCACTCAAAAGATTGGTGTCGAACAAGTCGATTTCAAATCCATTTTGTCTCAATAAAGCGGCAGCGTACAACGTTCCCAACGGAGGGAATGGCATTTTGTTTTTCCACTGCTTTGGGTCTAATCGATAATAATAAGAATGCGAGAAAAGAATCTTAGACATGTTCTTTTTGGATAGCTATGTTAAATCTGTGCTGAACTTCTTCGAGTTTGGCATTCAAAGATAAGATAACTTTTTTTTGAAAATTGGAAGGATGGTGTTTAGAAATGTTCTTGGTCGACTTTAAAGCGATTCTAAAATCTTCTTCAGATAAATAATCGAATTTAGCTTTCCACTTTCGCAGGGTGATGCTTCTGAAAAAATAGTCTATACCTTCTCCGAGTTTGTTATCAAGAAGGTTTTCAATATTCTTGCTAAAGTAGCTCTTTTCGACTTGTGGAATATTGCTCAGAATCGGATTAAATTTTTCAAAATAGGTCTTGACCCACGAATTGCTTGCATAAAAACTTTCAAAATGCAATCTTCCTTGCATGGGTATTAACGTCTTAAGTTCGGTTGCAGTAAAGCGGTTTTGTTCAACTATTTCTAATTGTTCAGAAGAAATGAAATAGTTTGGACAAAAGTGCTTACGCGAATTAAGCAAGAAGATTTTCTTATAAAGCATCAGTAGCGTTCTACAAATCCATAATCTATTATGTGCTGTAATAATAAAGAAATCAATATCGCTACCTGAATCGTAGTAGCCCTTTGACAACGACCCTGAAACGCCTACTGCTGCCACAAAAGGGAATTTTGAAATGAAGCTAGCTTTTGATTCCGCTCGGGTCATTACTTTACTAGCCAAAACGTTGCCCTTCATTCTTTTCGGAACACTTTGTAGATCATTCCCATATACATAGAAACCATCGACTTTGGTCAGAATGTTTTGCTCTATTAGCGCATTAAGCTCTACAATAGTGTCTTCCAATTCACTATGATTTGTGTAGCTATGAATTTCCTCTAGCCTTAGCGGATATCTAAATATGGAAAAATATAATATGGTCTTTAGTGAATCCAAAGTCTGTTTGTTTTTGAGAATCTAAAATTAGTAATAGTTTTTCAATGAAACTTCGCATTGGCAGTAATGTTTACCATTTGTCTACTTCAGCGTTTTCAAATAATCCTAGAAAAATCAATACAACTTGTCGCTTAACCCTTAATCGTTAGTGCGCTTCCAACCAATTCTTTCCAATGCCAATTTCTACTTCTAGAGGAACGTCAAGGATAAAGGCGTTTTCCATTTCGTGTTTGATCATCGGTTGAATTTTTTCGAGTTCACTATGATGAACATCAAACACCAATTCGTCATGAACTTGAAGCAACATCTTTGATTTCCAGTTTTCTGAGGTCAGTTTTTTGTGGATATTGATCATTGCGATTTTGATAATATCGGCCGCACTTCCTTGAATTGGAGCATTTACTGCATTTCTTTCCGCACCACTTTTTACCATCATATTCGCAGAATTAATATCCTTAAGGTAACGTCTTCTGCCCAGAACAGTTTGAACATAGCCGTTTTCTCGTGCAAAATCGACTTGACTTGACATATAGGATTTAAGTTTTGGGTAAGTTGCATAATAGGCATCAATTAATTCTGCGCTTTCTTTCCGAGATAGAGAAGTTTGATTGCTTAATCCAAACGCAGAAACGCCGTAGATGATTCCGAAATTGACTGTTTTGGCATTACTTCGCTGCTCTTTGGTGACTTCCTCTAATGGCACATTAAACACTTTTGCGGCCGTACTTCTATGAATGTCTTCTTTGTTTTGAAATGCCTTAATCATGTTTTCCTCACCTGACAATGCGGCAATGATTCGCAATTCAATTTGAGAGTAATCGGCTGAAAGCAACGTATAATTATCATCACGTGCTATAAATGCTTTTCGAATCAATCGCCCTCGTTCTGTTCGGATTGGGATATTTTGCAAATTAGGATTGTTAGAACTCAATCTGCCTGTAGCGGCGACGGTTTGCATATAGTCGGTGTGGACTCGGCCCGTTTTTTTGTCCACTTGGTTCGGCAAAGCGTCGATGTATGTGCTTTGAAGTTTTACCATTTGACGCCACTCAAGAATGTCTTTAACAATTTGATGTTCGTTTGCCAAATAACTTAGTATTTCTTCACCGGTCGCGTATTGTCCGGTTTTGGTTTTCTTTTGTTTAGAGCCGCCAATTTTTAGTTTGTCGAACAAAATATCGCCCAGCTGTTTCGGAGACGCAAGATTGAATTTTTCTCCCGCCGTTTCATAGATTTTTTGTTCAAATAAGTCGATGTCTTTTTGCATGTCAATCGACATCGATTTTAGAAAGTTTGCATCGAGGTTAATGCCTTCCATTTCCATGGCTGCCAAGACAGGAATCAACGGAATTTCGATTTCATCAAACAACTTTTTAGTTTCGGCTTTATCTAGAATTGGACTAAAAACCTCTTTGAGCTGCAAGGTAATGTCAGCATCTTCAGCGGCATATTCCTTAATTTCTTCTAAGACAACATCGCGCATCGACTGCTGGTTTTTACCTTTTTTACCAATAAGATCTTCAATTGATTTGGGCGAGTATTTCAAATACGTTTCCGACAACACATCCATATTATGCCGCATATCTGGATTGATCAGGTAATGCGCAATCATCGTATCGAATAGTTTTCCTTTGATAGTTATACCATATTTTGCTAGAATTTTCAGATCATATTTGATGTTCTGCCCGATTTTCTCAATGGCTTCACTTTCAAAAAACGGTTTAAATTTGTCGATGAGAATTTGTGCTTCCTCTTGATTTTCAGGAAAAGGCACATAGAAGGCTTTCCCTTTTTCATAAGAGAAGGACATACCAACCAATTCGGCGTGAAGTGTATCTAAACCTGTGGTTTCGGTATCAAAACAGACAGCTATTTGACGCATCAAATTTTGTAAAAGCAGCTTAATTGACATTTCTCCTTGGGCTATTTGGTAGAAGTGTTCTGTATTTTCTAGCGTTGCATAAAAAGAACTTGGTTTCGCTTCATTATCTTCTTCATCGGTGAACCCAAATAGGTCGAATTGTTCCTCATTAGATTTTTTTGGAGTTGCTTTTTTAACCGTTTGAGTTTCGGTCTTGCTGCCAATGCCGTTGGTTTCAATTTCGTCGTATTCTTTGCCAGTGCCAAAAAATTTGTCGAATTGTGCTTTCATCTGACGGAATTCCAATTCATTGAAAAGCGCATCGGTTTTTTCAACATCCGGTTTTGAAAGTTCATAATCTGAGGCATTAAAAGTGACCGGACAATCAAGCAAGATTGTTGCTAATTTTTTGGATAGAATTCCCTTTTCTTTATTGGCTTCGATCTTTTCTTTCATTGCCCCCTTTAGCTTATCTGTATTGGCCAAAAGATTTTCCATCGAGCCGAATTCTTTCAATAGTTTTTTCGCAGTAACTTCACCAACACCAGGCAATCCTGGAATGTTATCGGCTGCATCTCCCATCATACCCAAGAAATCAATCACTTGTTCTGGACGTTCAATTTCGAATTTCGCCAGCACTTCTGGAACACCCCAAATTTCGATGTCATTGCCCATTCTTGCAGGTTTGTACATAAAAATATTTTCAGAAACCAATTGTGCAAAGTCTTTGTCAGGAGTAACCATAAAGACTTTATAGTTTTCTTTTTCTGCTTGCTTGGCAAGAGTTCCAATGAGGTCATCCGCTTCAAATCCCGCTACTTCTATGATCGGAATGTGCATGGCTTTTAGTAATTCTTGAATATACGGCACCGCAATTTTGATGGCTTCAGGAGTTTCGTCTCGATGTGCTTTGTACTCTTGATACATCTCGTAGCGATAGTCACTTCCTCCTTTATCAAACGCAACCGCTAAATGATCTGGCTTTTCTCGCTTAATGACATCCATGAGGGCATTCATGAATCCCATAATGGCGGAAGTATCCATTCCTTTTGAATTAATTCGAGGGTTTTTTATAAAGGCGAAGTAACCACGGAAAATAAGTGCGTAGGCATCTAGAAGGTAAAGACGTTTTTGTGCTGACATGTTCAATTTTTTTTAAATCAATTTATGGGTAAAAATAAGTATTCCAATTCTAAAGAAGTGCATTGCGTTAATTTTAAACTAATAAAATTTCTGGCATTTGTTTAATTTGTTATTTTGTCAAAAAATTCTGCATGTTATTTAGATTTCTATTTATTGCTTTTCTATTTCTTCTTATCGAACTATACGCTTTCCAAGCCATAAAGACATTAATTCGAACCAAATGGATTGTAAACGCTTATCTTGTTTTTAGCCTTTTCCTTTTTCTTTTTATTATTTATTCTTTTACTCAATTTGATCGTTCTGTCGGGCAAACTAGACAGACTATGATTACGATGGGCTTGATGCTGTTGCTGTATATTCCAAAAATTGTGGTGACTTTGGTTTTATGTGGTGAGGATATTTACCGAATTTGTCAGGGGTCTGTTATGTACTTTGTAGAGTATGACAATGGTGATTTTTTAAGATCAAGGAGAAAATTTGTAAGTCAAATTGGTTTGGGTTTGGCAGCAGTTCCTTTTTTATCCTTAATTTATGGGATGACGGTAGGCAAATACAATTATAAAGTGATTAAACAAAGAATTTTCTTTCCAGATTTACCAGATGCTTTTGATGGATTTACCATTACCCATATTTCGGATGTTCATAGTGGTAGTTTTGACAATCCTGAAAAGATCAATTACGCGATTGATTTGATCAATGAACAAGAAGCAGACATGATACTTTTTACCGGAGACATTGTCAATACACACGCTAAAGAAATGCATCCATGGATTGATTCTTTTAATAGAATTAAAGAGTATAAGTTTGGAAAGTACTCTGTTTTGGGGAATCATGATTACGGAGAGTATGTAACTTGGCCAACGGAGCAAGATAAGGAAAGAAACTTTCAAGACATTAAAGATTTATACGGTAAGATTGATTTTAAATTGTTGTTGAATGAGCATACCTTTATTCAAAAAGGCGATGATCGAATAGCACTTGTTGGCGTAGAGAATTGGGGACATAATTTCAAGCAAGCGGGTGATTTGAAAAAAGCATCTCAAGAACTTCACAAAGATGATTTTAAGATATTGATGAGTCATGACCCCAGTCATTGGGAACATGAAGTAAAAAAGCATGATAAGAATTTTCACCTAACCTTGTCTGGACACACACACGGTATGCAATTCGGGATTGAAATACCTGGTTATTTTAAGTGGAGCTTGGCGCAATACGTTTATAAACAATGGGCAGGTTTGTACGAAGAATATGGTCGCTATATATACGTCAATCGTGGCTTCGGATTTCACGCTTATCCAGGAAGAGTTGGTATTATGCCTGAAATAACGGTTATTCAACTAAAAAAAGGGGAAAAATTAGCATAATTCGTTTAAAACGCTACTTTTGTATTGTAATTGCTTAATTACAAGAGTTTAGAAATTAAATATTTTGGTTTTATGTCAAAATTTGGAGAACTAATCAATGCTCAAGTTCCGGTATTAATTGATTTTTATACCGAGTGGAACGAATCTTCTGTGTCGATGCATCCTGTAATACGAGATGTAGCGGCTGCCCTTGGAGACAAGGCGAAGGTGATCAAAATTGATGTAGATAAGAATCAAGAGTTAGCAGATGCTTTGCGTATAAAGGGATTGCCAACATTGATGATCTACAAAGAAGGGCAAATGATTTGGAGACAATCTGGAGAACTAGATGCCAATACCATTATCGGTTTGGTGCAGGAACAAATCTAGTCGATCACTTCACAAACAAAATTGTTTTGCTTCAAGAAAGTTAAGAATTTAGGTAAAGTATACGCTAGATTTTTAAAGCTTTTAACGCTGTCATGAAAAACAATTATGCTTCCGGGACGCGTGTTTTTAATAACATTTTGAAGACATTTTTCTGCGGATATTTGATTGTCAAAATCAGCACTTAACACATCCCACATAATTATTTTGTAACCTTTTTCGACAAGGCTTTTTGCTTGTGATCTTTTAATTTTACCATACGGCGGGCGGAACAGTTGTCGGTTGACGGTTGTCAGTCGTCTAATGGCTTCATCACATAAAAGAACGTTTTCGATGTAGTCTGATGTTTTTGTTTTCCAGCCGTTGTAATGGCTGAAAGTGTGATTGCCAATTGCGTGACCGTTAAGGGCTATCGAGTCGAAGATTTCGGGATACTTTTGGATGTTGTCGCCGATACAGAAGAAGGTTGCTTTGGCATTAAATTCTTTCAATTGATTCAAAACCCAAGCAGTAACTTCGGGCGTTGGACCGTCGTCAAAGGTCAAGTAAACTTTTTTCTCCGCGTTGGGAATGTCCCAAATATAATTTGAGAAAACGCGCTTGATTAGTCCATTTGTCTTAATCCAATACCACATACTTTTCTAAAACAAAAAAGTAGTACTTCAAGCACCACTTTTTCATTATTCATTATTGATTATTCATTGAATTACTCGTTGTCTCTTCCAAAACGTTCAAACATCTTATTGTACGAATTGAATACAGGCTTGTTCTTATTGTAGAATTCCATGTCGCCTCTGTCTTTCATCACTTCTAACAAGCCTCGATACCGTTCAATATCGGTAACGATGTCAATAGCCAAATTGCTTTGCTCTGATGGTCTCAAACCATGGTAAAAAGTGAGGTTTTCTTTGTATTTAGTCATGAGCTTATCGAGCAGTTGTCGCGCTTTTCCCTTTTCACCGATTTCGTAGTATCCGCCAGCAAAGGGATCAAGTAAAGAATAATAACCGTAGTAATCAACAGGCATTTTTGTCATGGCTAAATCAATTACTTTTTTGGCTTTATCCAATTTACCTTCGTTTATCAATTGTTCCATTAGACGGGCTAAGTTGGTTCTGTAAGAAATACTGTTTTTTCTAGTTTCAGGATCGTGATAAATCGTGCTTAGTTCGCCATTGCCCCAATCCCATTTCATGACAATGTTGTACATTTTATCGCTGTCTATTTGACCCATGTCGAGTGGGCTTCCGTCTTTAGGAATAGGAGTTCTAATTGGGACGAGCTTATAAACCATCCCGTCTAATTGAAGGTAATCTTTCATCCATAAATAATCATCATCTCCAAAGCTTCCACCGGTAAAGTAGATGGGTCGTTTCCAATTATTATTAGCAAGTACATCCAACATCATCAATCTGTTTTTATACAAAGCTTGACCTTTTATTTCGATGTCTATATATGGAACTATTGAGTCGTTTTGAGATGGATTTACCACTCGATTTTGAATAATCACATTCTTGTCGATTGGAATTCGAACTTTATTTGTAGGATAAAAATGAATTTTTTGACCATTTTCCATTTCGATGATGGTTCTCGCATCATCGCTTGCTATAAAATTGATAAAGTCCTTGATGTTCCAACGATTCTCAGTTTTTGGGTTGTGGATGGAATAATCCAATTTATCTCCAACGTATTGATCGTGCGAGAACGAAATAGGTAAGCCTTCGGATTTATGGGTTTTCATTTTCATTTGATCAATATACCAATCGGTCATAAAAAGACTGGTGTTGACAATTTTGATGTCTGTTCTGATATTCTCAATTTCCTGGGCGTACCACAATGGGAAAGTATCATTATCTCCAATTGTAAATAAGATGGCGTTCGGTTCACATGATTTTAGATAGGCTTTTGCCATCGCAATTGCGGTGTATTTATTAGAACGATCATGGTCATCCCAGTTTTGAGAAGCCATCAGAACTGGTGCTATTGCAATGCTTGCTACAATTACAATTGGTCCCGCTAATTTAGGTTTGAGATAATTCTTTAATGTATCATAAATAGCGTAAACACCAAAACCAATCCAAATAGCAAAAACATAAAATGATCCGACTAATGCATAATCTCGTTCTCTTGGTTCAAAAGGTCTTTCGTTGAGGTAAATTTTAAGTGCAATTCCCGTAAATAAGAAAAGAGCTAATAATACATAAAAGCTTTTAAGATCTTTGTTTGCATGAAATAGCAACCCAATTATTCCAAGGAGGAACGGAATAAAATAGTAGGTATTTCTACCTTTATTATTAAGAACATCGGTTGATAAATTTTCCTGTGAGCCTAAATGTAGTTCGTCAATAATCTTGATGCCGCTTAACCAGTTGCCATCGAGATTGTCGTATTTACCTTGAATGTCGTTTTGTCGACCTGTAAAATTCCACATCAAATATCTCCAATACATATAACCGAATTGGTATTCAAACATAAAACTCAAATTATCTAAAGTTGAAGGTTTTTCAATGATTAGGTAGTCGCCATAACTTTTTAAGAAAGAGATATAACCTTCATTGTCAATATCTTTATTAGCATACGCATTTCGGAATTCTGCAATGACATCGACTAATTCTTTTTCTTCAGAATATTCAGGTCTAATCTTAAATTCAGGGACATGACTAAAATTGATATAGTTTTCTACATGTTCAGTGCTCCACATTCTAGGAAGAATCGCTTTTTGATTGTCGTCGCTGTTCTGTTCTGCGTTTTTGAAGTTATTGGTAATAATATACTTCCCAGTCTTATAATCTCTTTCGTAGTTAGGCGCTTTGTCTAAATAAGGGTTGTTTTCATCTAAACCGGCAAAAGTATCGGTGTATTGTGGGCCATAAAACAACGGGTTAATACCATATTGTTCTCTGTTGTAATAGGCTAGTACTTCCGCAGCATCTGAAGGTTTATTCTCATTGATAACCGTATTTGCATTGGCACGAATTGGCAGCATCATCCAAGTGGAGAAACCAATTAATATAAACAATATGCAAAGTATGACAGTGTTGTAAAATACAAGTCCTTTTCGTTTGGTATATCTTAGTCCGAAATAGAAGAAAGCAATAAACAATAACGCAACGAAAATAGTACCTGAATTGAAAGGTAGTCCAAAGTTATTTACCATAAAAATCTCGGTTTTCCCAAAGAAAGCCATGGTCCAAGGTAAAAGAGATTTGTATATAAAAAGAAAAATTGCGACTACAGTTATATTGGCGATTATAAAGTTCTTGATTGTAGTTGTTTTATAGTGTTTAAAGTAATAAAGCAATCCAATAGAAGGAATTGTAAGAAGAGCCATGAAATGAATACCGAAGGAAAGTCCAGTAACAAGGCTAATAATCAAAAGCCATTTATTGCCTCTTGCAGTGTTCATATCTTGTTCCCAGCGTAAGCCTAGCCAAAAAAGTAAGGAAATTAGCAGGGTTGCCATGGCATATACTTCAGCTTCTACGGCATTATACCAAAAACTATCGGAAAAAGTAAACGCTAGCGCTCCGACGAGAGAACTTCCTAATATTACAATTGAATTAGAAGTATTTAGTTCAGAAAATCGTGAAATTAATTTTTTGAGTACGATTGTAGATGACCAGAAAAGGAATAAAATTGTGAAAGCACTTGAAAAAACAGACATCATATTAACCATTAAAGCTACATACTTTGCGTCAGTTGCAAACATGGCGAAAAAGGCACCGATCATTTGAAACAAGGGAGCTCCAGGAGGGTGTCCGACTTCTAATTTGGCAGCAGTTGCAATATATTCACCGCAATCCCAAAAACTCATAGTTGGCTCTACAGTAAGTGTGTAAGTAATTAGCGCAATTGCAAAAGCCAGCCAGCCTAAAAGATTATTCCATTTATTGTAATTAAATGTGATCATGTTTGTTGGAGTGTTTTAAGTGCTACAAAGAAACTATTTTTTTATATATAGCGGAGGGTATTAACAAAAAATTCTATGGATTTTTGTCGCTCAAAATTCTTAAGAATATATTGTTATTTGGAATCAAAAAACAGGATAATTAATTCTGCAGATTTTTTTTAATAAAAAAACCATAAATAGTTGCGAAAAATAAAATTTATATTAAATTTGCACTCGCTTTACAGCAATGGAATTGGTCTATGGTGTAATGGTAACACAACTGTTTTTGGTGCAGTCTTTCAAGGTTCGAGTCCTTGTAGACCAACAAAAAACTCCTCAAGTAATTGAGGAGTTTTTTTATTTTAGTTTTCTTTTTTTATATTTTGAAAGTAATTACGGGTCTTACCGCATGATTTACTAAATCCTCACTAATGCTGCCATTAAAGAAGTGCGCGAACCCAGTTCTACCGTGAGTACACATCCCAATCAAATCGGCGTCTACACTATTAGAAAAGTTTAAAATTCCTTTTTCAACATTTACATCGTTGTATATATGTAAAGAATACTTAGGGTAGTTAAATCCTTTCATAAAATCATTCATGATTTTTTCTGCAATGTGAGTTGGTTTGAAACTATTTGGAGTATTAATCATTACCAAGCTTAAATTAGCGTCAAATGATTTGGCAAAATCCACTAATTGTTGGAAAGGTTTCTTAATTTCATCTGAGAAATCGGAAGCAAAAACAAAATTACTAGCCTTGAAATCCGCCACAGCATTTTTGATTACCAAAACAGGAGCCTCAGAAAAACGAACCACTTTTTCAGTGTTAGATCCAATTAGCATTTCTTGGAATCCACTGGTGCCATGAGAACCCATAACAACCAAATCAACATTATTTTTCTTGCTAACAGTTAATATGCCATCAAAGGCTTTTTCGAATTGAATAATCTCAGAAACATTTAATCCTTCTAAATAATCAACGTCCATTAAGTCTTCTAGGTTGCTAATTGCTTTGTCTTTATAGAACATGATTTCTGGAATTTGATGTCCACTTCCCATTGCATCACCAGCTTGATGTGGCAACTCCAACATATGTAACAATATGATTTCACTATTATTTTTTCTGGCGATTTGTGCTGCAACTCTTAAGGCATATTCTGCGTGTACGGAAAAGTCGGTAGGAACTAAGATTCTTTTCATAATTTAGAGGTAAGAAATTTTTAAAAAGGTTGTTAAATAATGATGCAATAAAAGTAATATTTTTTTTTACAACTAACAATGATTTTTGATTTATAAAAAAACACTATATTTGCACGGTTATTTATTAAAAACTAAATAATGAGGGAAGCAATGCTTCCCTCTTTTTATAAAAAACATGACATTTAAAGAAAAAGTACATCAATTACTAGTAGAGGGTCTTCAAGAAAAGCCATCAATCTTTCTAATTGATTTGACTATTACGGAAGCTTTTAAGATTATTGTAACTTTAGATGGGGATGCTGGTGTTCAATTACAAGATTGCATCGATATTAGCAGGGCAATAGAGCAAAATTTAGATCGTGAAGAACAAGATTTTTCACTTGAAGTTGCCTCAGTTGGCGTTGGTTCTCCTTTGAAATTAGTCAGACAATATATCAAAAACATAGGAAGAGTATTAATAGTAAAATTAGCTACTGAAACAATCGAGGCCCAATTGATTGAAGCTAATGAGAATTTTATAACTTTAGCGTGGGAAGCTAGAGAACCGAAGAAAATCGGAAAAGGAAAAGAAACCATTCAAAAGAGACAGGAAATTCCTTATTCGGACATTAAAGAAGCAATTGTTACAGTAACATTTTAATTAAAAAGTTGGCATGGAAAATTTAGCATTAATCGATTCATTTTCAGAGTTTAAAGATGATAAACTTATTGATCGTGTAACGCTTATGGCGATTTTAGAAGATGTGTTTAGAAATGCATTGAAGAAAAAATTTGGATC
>CANGTL010000042.1 GCA_947456815.1 Flavobacteriaceae bacterium | reverse complement strand
TGTTTAGTTTGAATTAAATAAATTGTAGAATCTGCCAAAAAAATAAAGTGATGAAAGAAGACGAAATTAAAGAATTAGCAAAAGACATTGTAGAGGCAATTGTAGATTTAAGCTTAGGTAAAGAACCTAATATTATCTCTGCAAAAACTTTTAAAAGTGTAGCAAAACACTCAAAATTTGAAGACATGAAAAGTCTTTATATTGAATTTCTAACCAGTTTTAATATAAATGCAGATTCTTCTGACGAATTAAGAGGGCTTATGGATTTTAGAATAAAAATGGTCGAACTATTTAATTTGGAAGAAAAGCTAGAATAATCTAGCTTTTTTTATCGCTTAAAAAATCGGATTAATTATATAATTCAAAAAGCACATGGAAAAAAGCAAATTTCAAGAAGAATTCATTAAAGCAATAATACCTATTTTCGAAGGAACAATAGAGAAAAGAAAAAAATATTACTTGGAAAACCCCAAGCCTGAAAAAGATCATATTGAAAACATAATTAATTCTTGCAGTAATACAAATGGTTCAATATCAGGTATATCAGGTATGCTGCCAGGCATAGCTGGGTTGGTTGCGATACTTCCTGAATTAAAATTAACTATTGGAAATCAAATCATCATGATTTACGATATTGGTGTTGCTCACGGCAAAGAGGAACATCTATCGAAAGAAATGGTTTTATCCCTTGCTATGCAATCGGGCGCGGGTTCTGCAGGTATAAACGCACTTACACGACAAGGCGAAAAAGTTTTGATAAAGAAAGCAAGCGTTAAAGTGTTTCAACAGTTGGCTAAAGCGTTAGGTGTAAAGTTATCTGCTGCCGTAATTAAATCAGCTGTTGCAAAATTTGTTCCGGTATTAGGAGGCATTGCAATAGGTATTTGGGTAAAATATACTACCAACGAAATTGGTGAATATTCAGCAGTTGTTTTAAGTAAGGATTTTCAAATTCAGGAAACGGATAAGGTAGATGAGTTTGAACAGAACGAAGAAGAGCAAATTGATGTGTTAGAAAACAAGGTTGTTGTTTTAATGAATCTAATGAAAGCAGATGGTGAATCTAAGGATAAAGAAAAAGAGTTCATCACTCAAATTATTAATAACATTGATTTTAGTTTTTACACAAGTGCTAAATTAAAAGTCGATTTGCAATTAAGTTCACAGAGCGATGTTGATTTCAAAGTTCTTGCAGATTCCTCAAAATCCGATAAAGACGGATTGTTAATTGACATGATTGCTTTAGCAAAACGCGACGAACAGGTCCATGCAAAAGAGTTGGATTACATCATGTTTATTTGTGAACAGCTAGGGTTAGATAGTAATTTTGCGACCAACGAACTTGCTTAGTTGGCTAAAGAAAGTAAAAAATATTGACATGAAAATGATAATAAAATTTGTGCTGTTATTAATTATTTTAGGAGCAGCTTATGTTGGTTTAGCTAAGTTAAACCTTGTGCCATCATTAGGAGATTTTGGCACAAAAGTGGAAAGAAAAGAATTAACCATAGACCAATCGGCAGTGTTACTTGATAATGTGAGTTCTTTATCTCAATTATTTACTTCTACCTATTATGCCGAACTACCAGTACAAGAAATAAAAAAAGAAGATGCTTATTTTGGATTGTCTAAAAAAGAAGCCAAGCTCATCATTATAGCTAAAGGAACTTGTTATGCAGGAACTGACTTAGCTAAATTAAGCAAGGAAGACATTGAAATAAAAGACTCCACAACCTGCACTATTAAATTACCAGAAGCAACTGTTTTAGATGTTGTAATTAATCCAGAGGATTTTTCTATCTACAGTGAAACGGGATATTGGTCAACATTAGAAGTTCAAAAGCTAAAAGAGAAAGCTAAAAGTAAGATTACCGATTTAGCTGTAAAGTCTGGAATATTGAAGAAATCAAATGATAGATCAATTCAATTGTTTAAAGATTTTGCAAAATCGATGGGCTACAAAAATGTGACCGTTAAACTAAAAGAATAATCATGAAAAAGAATTTTAAATTATTATTATTAGTTAGTTCTTTATTTTTATATAGTTGTAACAATATGCCTAATGTTATTCCTGAAAATAAAATTAACGGAAGTAAAGTGGTAGATCAAATGAAAAATTTATCTTCATTAGGTACTGTTGAATATAGTTTTTCGAAAATAATTGCTACATCAGACGATCAATGGTTTTCTGTAGGCGATCGAAAGATATTAATGACTTGCAAGGCCTATCTGAAAGCGGGCGTTGATTTCGGAAAAATTACGGTCCCATTTATAGACACAGACAAAAAAGCAATTGAAGTTATTTTACCTAAAGGGGAAATAATTATGCTAAATATTCCTGCCGAGGACATTAAAATAGTTAATCAAACTACCAGTCTTTTAAGGTCTAAATTTTCAAATGCTGAAATTCAAAACATTCAAGTATTAGCAGAGAAAGATATTAGAAAAAAAGTAAATGAATTTAAAATTACAGAGAAGGCAGAAACTAATGCTAGAATATTTTTAGATAAATGGATTCGCTCTTTTGGGTTTACTTCTGTAAAAATTAGCACGATATAGCATCGCCACCATCAAAGATTGAATTGGTAAAAAAGCCCAAATTTATTTTTGGGCTTTTTATTTTAAATTTTCAACTAAAATATTATATGTGCTGATCATCTGCGATTTAAAATTCAAGTCAAATTGGTTTACTTTAATTTTGTCAAAAATAACAAGTGCTTCTGCTTTTCTGTCCGTTCGAAGTAATGCCAATGCATATAGTACGTTGAGTTGGTTAAGGTTTAATTCTCCCCAATGGCCTAATAGTGTCGCTGATTTGACTGCTTTTTGTTCGTAGAGCATTATAATCATTTCGTATTCTGCCGCCTTAGATAGATATTGACTGATTATAAAAATGCACGTTATACAGTCTCCGCCATCTTTCTCATTAATTTGTGGACTGTTAAATATTCTTTTCCAAATACTATTTTTATTAGCCCCCTCGAAAAAATGCAAATCATGTTGCAACTGAACGCCTAACCATCGCATTTTTAAAATGCTGTTTAAAGTATAGGAACCTACCAATAAAGGCGCTAACTTTTGGAAAGATAATTCTAAAGCTTCCCAATTCTTTTGTTCTACATAGACTGTGCATTGTATCAAATGATAAAAAACAGCTACTGATTTTGTGTTTCTGTTGGCGTTATAGTAGTTTTCAAACAATGGCAAATAGTACTTTTTCTCGGGAACGACCAACCATTCTACGAAGTAATTATCCTCATAAGGAATGGTGTGATAATGCGAAACGGCAATATTGCCCATCCAGTCGTAACGGTTGCAGAGCGCGCCTAATAAATGAATCGTATAATAAATGTCGTATTTGTATGGTTCATGATATTTGAAAATAGTAGTAAATTCGAAAATGCGCGTAAAAAATAGTTCATCTCTGATTTGTGCCTTGTAGAGTATTATTTTACTGAAATTTTCATACAAATCTGTTGACTTACTATTGGCATTGATTTGCGACAATAAAGATTCGAAGGAATCCCTTTCTTCGATGACATCAAACAATAATACTTTCTGATTTAAAGCACTTTTTTCAGCAAATATTTGCACAAATTCTTCCCAATCATGATAGTCTAAATACTTTGCACAGGCATCTAAAGTAAACCTGCTCGGTAGGGAATTACTTTTTTTTAGGGCAAATAGTCGTCTAACGGTGTCAACGGAAAGTAGGTGTTGTGTCTTTAAAAAAATAGCCGCACCTAAAGCCGTACAGTCGTTAGCGGAGGAAATGTTACTAATTAACTTTTTATTTATTTCAGCGCGTAGTTGCTGTAAATACTCCTCTTTAGGTTTTTGTATCGGTCTTGCCATAGAGCGCTAAAATAGGTATGTTTTACTAAAAATAAAAGCCGTTTTTCATTTGCCCTTATTTGCCTTTTAATGTTTTAGACGAGGTCGTTTATTTATTTTACATTTGGGAAAAACAAAAATAAAGATGAAAAAATGTTTACTACTTATTACTTTTATAGCAATTCAGATTGCAAATGCGCAATCCCCAGCCATAGAATGGTCAAAATGTTATGGCGGAACTAGTGATGATCGTTTTGGAGGAATTCCAGTAGCTACTTTAGATGGGGGCTATATTACAATTGGACAGACAACATCTAATGATGGAGATATAGCCGGGAACCATGGTGATTCTGATATATTGGTAATAAAAGTGAACAGTTTAGGAACTGTGCAATGGCAAAAATGTTTTGGTGGTTCAAGTTATGATTATGGATCTTCTATTATTCAAACTACAGATGGCGGGTATATTTTTTGTGGAAGTACAGAATCTAATGATGGCGATGTCACAGGAAATCACGGTTATAGTGATATTTGGATAGTTAAACTCAGTGCTACAGGAATTCTTCAATGGCAAAAGTGTTTTGGAGGAACTAGTTCTGATAATAGTAATAGTAGTAATATATTACAAAGTTCAGGTGGAGGGTATGTTTTTTCAGGATTTACATTCTCTAATGACGGGGATGTGTCTGGTAATCATGGTTATAATGATGCATGGGTTGTTAAATTAAGTTCCGCAGGAGATATTATTTGGCAAAAATGTTATGGAGGTGCTAGTTATGAATTTATTAATCAATTGCGACCCACTTCAGATGGGGGTTATATTTTTATTGGCGATTCTGAGTCGAATGACCTTAATTTAAATGGGAATCATGGTGGAAGAGATGCATGGATAGTCAAATTGGATCCTTCAGGAAATATGCAATGGCAAAACTTGTTGGGAGGTACTTTAGAAGAAGCGTCTTTTTGGGTATGTCAAACTGCAGATTACGGCTTTCTTTTATCACTTGGCACCAATTCAACCGATGGTCAGGTAACAGGAAATCATGGTGGACAAGATGGCTGGTTAGTAAAGCTAAACGTATCAGGAACTATTCTTTGGCAGAAATGTTTCGGAGGAACTGGTGATGATAGTTTAGGTTTGGTTGAGGCTACATCAGATGGGGGGTACTTTTTTGGAGGTTCGTCAAGTTCAATTGATGGTGACGTAACTAGTAATCACGGAGGCAGAGACATTTGGATGGGAAAATTAAATGCTGGCTTAACTATTCAATGGCAAAAATCTCTTGGCGGGTCAGGAGATGAATTTGGGGGCGCTATACCGCTAGCTGATGGTAGCTATATGGCTATTGGTAATACGGAATCCTACTACGGAGACATCGTTTTTAATCACGGTGGTGTCGACATGTTTTTAATTAAAATGTCATCCAATCTAGCCACAGAAAATTTTGCTAGCAATACCATTACAACCTATCCTAACCCAATGCAAAATGTTTTACATATTGACTTAACAAACGAATTGTCTGGACAAATAATGGATTTAACTGGCAAAACATTACTGATATTAAACACAAGAGATGTTGATGTTAGTTCGTTAAGTGCGGGGATTTATTTGTTAGATATCAGCTCCGAAGGCAAACGCTACGTAAAGAAAATTATAAAACAATAAATAAGTGGTTCGTTACATTTATTAATACAAGGTAAAAGGATGTTTAAGGACATCCTTTTATTATTTTATATATTTACTTTAAAATTTTTCCTTGCATGAAAAAAATACTTTATGGTATAGCACTCCTTACTGGTTTATGTTATGGGCAAAGTGTCAAACAAAACAATCGTTATGGGATTTCTGTCGTTTTTGAAGATGGTTTGGTTTTAAAATCAAAAGACCGTTATGGGCCATCATTATATTTTATAGATGGCCAAACAATCCGAAGCAAAGACCGCTATGGTGCCGCTTTATTTTATATAGATGGAAACACTGTACGGTCGAAAGACAGATATGGACAAGCCTTATTTTATTTTGATGGGCAAACAATTCGAAACAAAGACCGCTATGGCAAATCGCTATATTTTGTTGATGGGCAATCCTTAAAACACAAAGACCGCTATGGGAAAACGGCCTATTACTTCGAAGGAATCCCAGAAAAATGGGTTATCGTTTGTTTGATACGATAATTACTAATCAATTATTTTTTTCTCTACAATCCAAACAGTTGGGCTGCGCCTCGGATAATTATTGATTTTGGTAACAAGCATCTCAAGTTGGGATGCTTTTTTTTTGAGAAACCGTCATTATTAGACTAGTTTGCGATAGGGATGGTAGCGGCATCCTTTTGTTCTGTCGTTCAGAACAAAAGATAGAGCGGACAGCCCGGCCATTCGCCCAAGTTCAATTGATAATTATTGGATCTTTATCAGGAGATTTTTAACGGTTGTTGCGGATTGTCAATTATCTATTATCCATTAGCTTCGCTCAGTTCGGCTAATGCCTCGGGTTTCAATTAATTTAACTACAACGTTTTTGTTTTCACGAACTTCCTTTCAAAATTTTGTAAAAATGCCTTATATTCGCACGCACGATTTGAGATTTCGTTGATGGCTTGTAACAAATACGGATGCAGGCAGACTACTAGCTCACTTTAATTAACTAATTCAATTTATTACCAATGAAAAAAATTATTTTATCCTTCCTAGTCGGGATCATGCTTTTGCCAATGAGCGTAAAGGCCGACGAAGGAATGTGGTTTTTGATGTTCATCGAACGTTTGAATCACCGCGACATGCAAAAAATGGGCTTGCAATTGACGGCTCAAGAAATTTACAGCATTAACAACCACAGTTTGAAAGATGCGATTGTACAGTTTAATGGCGGATGCACAGCCGAATTGATTTCGAAAGATGGCTTGGTGTTGACGAATCATCACTGTGGATATGATGCCATTGCTGAGTTGTCTTCTGCCGAGAAAAACTATTTGAAAGATGGTTATTGGGCGCCAAACAGAAAAGCAGAGATGAAACCATCGAGCTTATTTGTTCGTTTCTTCGTAAGAATGGATGATGTTTCTAAAAGAATTTTAGCGAAACTAAACGATAAAATGACGGAAGCAGAACGTGAAAAAGCGGTAAATCAAGAAATTGCGTTAATTGAAAAAGAGAACAACGAAGGCGGAAAATATACTGTTAATGTTCGTTCGTTTTTTCAAGGAAATGAGTACTACTATTTCGTATACCAAGATTATAAAGATGTTCGTTTGGTTGGAACACCACCAGAAAGTTTAGGAAAATTTGGAGGTGATACTGATAACTGGGAATGGCCACGTCACACTGCCGATTTCTCGATGTTTAGAGTATATGCAGACAAAGACGGAAATCCAGCAGACTATTCTGAAAACAATGTGCCATTGGCTCCAAAACACTATTTGCCTGTTAATTTGGGTGGTGTAAAAGAGAATGATTTCGCTATGATCTTAGGCTATCCTGGAAGAACCAATCGTTGGATGCCAGCGGGTGGAATTGAGCAAAATGTGAAGTTTTCTTATCCAGCGTGGGTAGAAGGTGCTAAAACCGGAATGGACAATATGAAGAAATATATGGATCAAAGTGCAGCTTTGCGTTTGGTGTATGCTTCGAAGTATGCCGGAACTGCGAACTATTGGAAAAACCGTCAAGGGATGATTGATGCGTTGACGAAATTTGGAACCGCAAAATCAAAAGCAGCTCAAGAAGCGAAATTTGATAAATGGGCGAATCAACCTGCAAATAAAGCGAAGTACGGTGCGGTGATTACCAACATCAACAAGTTTTATAACTTGACTAATGAAAAAGCACGTCACGATAACTACTTGCAACAATTATTCAGAACCACGGCTTTTGGAACTATCGGAAGAACGATTGGAAAGCAGTTAGATTCTTACGCGAAAGCGGATGCCGCTAAGCGTAAAGATATGGCTGAAGGAATTATTGCTGGCGCTGAAGAAATGTTTAAAGAATGCTATATTCCAGCGGAAAAAGATTTGTTGGCGGCTCAATTGAAATTGTACGCTACAAAAGCTACTGGTTATGCAATAGCGCCAATGGTTGAAAAAATTGGTAAAGAGAATAACAATGATTTTACCAAATACGCCAGTGCTGCCATTGACATGAGTATCTTGACTTCTGTAGATAAAATCAAAGCATTCTTAGATTATCCGATACAATCGGTTTTAGACAATGACCCGATTTACGTTTTGTCTAACGATATGATTACACATATTAATTCAAAATCGGATGCGATTGCAAAAGCACAAAACGACTACGGTGCAGGATTCCGGTTGTTGGTGGAAGGTTTGAGAGAATCAAAAATTGGAACCATTAAATATCCAGATGCAAATTCGACCTTGCGTTTGACTTACGGAAAAGTTCGCTCTTTACCAGCTGACAAGCGTAATGACGCAAAAATCAACAACTATACTACGATGGATGGTATGGTGAAAAAATACAAAAAAGGCGATGAAGAATTTGATATGCCAGTTCGTGTATTAGAAATGAACAAGAATAGAGATTACGGAAGATTTGCCGATAAAGACGGATCGATGCATGTTAATTTCTTGACAGACAATGACATTACTGGAGGAAATTCTGGATCACCAGTATTGAATGGCAAAGGAGAATTAATCGGATTAGCTTTTGACGGAAACATTGAAGCAATGGCGGGTGATGTAATCTTCGACAAGAATTTGCAAAGAACCATTAATGTTGATATTCGTTATGTGTTATGGGTAATTGAAAACTACTCTGGTGCGAAACATATTGTGGATGAAATGACTTTGGTAAAGTAATCAAATACAGTTTTAAATTAGAAAATCCGTCTCGTGTTTATGAGACGGATTTTTTTATGGTTGGAAGTGAACACAGATTTAACAGATTAGCAAGGATAAATTACTCGAGAGTATCAAGATTTTATTGCTGTTTTTTACCGCAGATTCGGAGATAAGATTAATCTGCGAATCTGCGGTAAAATTTTTCTATTAAGTGACTTTCTTCATTCACTTAAAAAAAGAAATCCGTCTTGTGTTAAGAGACGGATTTTTTTACGTTGACCACGATGAACGATTTCATATTTTTAATTCGTGCATTCGTGGCTTTCTTTTCTATCTTAATGAATAACTTTCTTTGTTACTTCAATACCATTGTCTAATTTGATTTTAGCAAGATAAACGCCTTGTGCAAATCCAAATCTAGTGATGAATTCATTGGTTACTTCCGAAGGATTGTATTTTTGAATCAGTTTTCCTGATATATCAAAGACTTCAATGGCTACGATGTTTTTACTGCTTTTTACTTGTAGTTCATTTGAGAAAATAAATGCAGTTACATTTTGATTCGCATCAAATTCATTAGCGCTTAATGAAGCATCCGTATAACGCAGCACAAATCGATCATTAAACGTGCCGGCTTCCGATGCAAAAGTGTATGGACTTATCCTCAGGTTATGAACAATATTGAGCACTCGGTCTTCAATATAAATGTTTTGCCCACTAAAAGAATCGTCAACGCGATCGATTGCAAAAGTGTTGTTTCCGCTAATATTTACGCGGTATCCCAATGGCACTTCATCAGTCTCTTGAAAAGGCAACGGGCGACCTTGGATCACAAGTTTTTTGTCTTCAAGATTGGAATAAAGGGTTGCACTCGTTTGGTCTGTGAGACGAACACCATCAAAAGCGCTATCCCAACCTGTTGTGGCGCCTTCCACGTATCCAATCAATATTTGGTTAAACGCACCTGACTCGTCAGACAGGTTTAACCAAAGACGTTGGCGCTCGATAGGATCATTACTATTATTCTCTTGCGGTACATTTGGTGGAGAAGCCATCCTATAAAATTGACTATTGTTTCCTGCAACTCGCATACTGTTATTGAAAATGACGCTATTTCCGGATGGTGCTGTTCCGGTGCTTTTGGTGAAAAATCCTTGACCAGCGGCTATAAAACCTCCAGGTACAGGACCACCAGTCCCAGCGGCAGAACCTACTGATCCCACTCTGTTCCATGTCGCGTAATCACTATTATTATAGTTATATACGAAAGTGCCGTAAAAAGGACTGAGATACAAAGATGAAATATCTGAATTATGTGTCCAGAAGTAAATGGTTCCATCAATGATTGGTGTATTTGTAGGGTTACTCAAGAATGATAAAGCACTTACCGCAGAAGGGTAAGGATTACCTAATAAGTTCCAATCGTCGCTAAATTGACTAGGCCCAGGGGCAACTATAGTTCCGTGATAAATAGGAGCAGAAATCACACCATTATTTGGTGTTCCAATAAAATTGGCGGTGTATGGTAATTTAGAACTAGATGTATACGAATAAGTTTGAGGACCTCTAACGATATATCCTTTAATAGGATCCATTGTTTCCGCAGGTGATTCTGAAAACCAATTCCCAGGACCGCTGGCAATGGTTGGAGTCCAACTGAAAAACTTATCAGGAAGTGTCTCTGGCGAGAGCATGCCTAAAGTATAATTGGAAGCAAATGTGACCGGCGTTCCCCAATAGGTATAATCGAAACGATAAATTGGTGGCGTAATGCGTTCCATGGTGATGATGCCGGTATTGACTGCCGTGTCATCAATTTGCACCAAACTCGAATTGTTATTGAACTTGATGGTTCCTGGCGCAGTAACTGTTAAGCCATTGGTAAGAATTAAGGCATCGGGGCCATTAAACACTACATTTCCACCTGTAACTGTGCAACTACATCCCGATAAATTTCCAGATGAAGTGTAACTTCCTGTAAAGGTTAAACTCGTATTTCCTGTCGGAATTCCTGGTGGCGTCCAAGTAACTCCATCCCAAGTTTTACCACTCATGGTGATGGTTCCGGTATTGGTACTGGGGCAACCAGTTGTAGTGATTGTTGATGACGCGGTATAAACTCTTGGAACAGTTGGTTTTGTGTATACCGTAGCAAGATTTGGATAGGTTGCAGCGTTGTAGGGTATTGTTGCGGCTGCGTCCGTATACAATTCCGTTGCAGGGGACCAGGTGATTGGATTTACGTATGTGAGTGTAATTACAGGTTTGTAGATATTAGTCACTCCTGTTAATGCATTACATGCTATATTTGTTTCTGAATTAGTACTTAACGTGGCTGGCGTGCAAAGCGTTACTTGGCTGAATGGGTTTCCACCGTTTCCAGTTCCGGTATGACAAATGTTGACGACGATGTTGGAAGTGCCATCCCAAGCAAATGCCGTCGAGAATGTATGGGTGTTAAGTCCAAGCACTGGTAAAATATTAATACCAGTATATACCTGAGTGAGACCAGTTGCAATATAGTTTGTCGTTAGTGCTGAAGCGTTGGTGTGTGCCAAACTGATATTATAAACTGGCATGACATTAGTCCCTACTACGGTAACATTAAAAGCAAGTGCAGTAATATTTCCGCCATAAAAACCAGCGGCATTCAATTCTGCTTTGGTCATCAAATATTGAATTTTCAAATTTGTGCTCGAAGCTTGGCGATATGGTGTATTGTTTACCGTTGCAGCAATTGCATTAGCGGTTCCAACTATTGCAGTTCCAGAGCTAGGTGCAGCTGTAAATGCCTGTATCGTATTAGGACAAAGAGTTACTGATGGCGGTGAAACAGCAATGGGTGTAGGAAGCGGATTTACAGTAATCGTGACCTCTTTTAATTTAACGCAAGAGGCAGCAGAAGTTCCAGTGACTGTATAGGTTGTAGTTACAATTGGATTTGCGATTACTGATGCACCAGTGGTTGCACTTAGACCAGTGGCTGGGCTCCATGTATAAACATAAGTTAAGTCTGTGCTTGTGGCGTTTAAAGTAATACTACTTCCCAGACAAAGCGGAGAATTTGGGGTAAGTGTAATATCAGCTGGTCTAGTTCCCGCAAATTCATCCGCACCAATATCAGGTGTGTTTGCATTTCGTGCAACGGCATCATAATCATCGAGAATAGCTACGGGCGTTCCGCCAGATTCAATATCTGTACATGCAGGTCCCAAATGTAAATCACCAGTAGCAGGATCATTAGCAAAAGAAACAACGATGCCAGAATAACTATTCGTGTCGCCGCCTGAAGCTGTTTTCCATGCTGCAAAATCTCGGTCGGCACCATTGCTAAATCCTATTGTTGATGCAACAGTGCAATTGAGTACATTGTAATTGGTTGTAATGTTTGTGAAGTTAGCGGCTGCATTCGTAAAAGCATAATTTTTAGCACCGCTACCACCGGTTCTTGCCATTACAAAAATGTTATTTTTAATGTCGGCCGTTCCAGTAGCAGCATTGAATTGAAAAGCAGTTGAACCTTGAGTTCCTAAATGTGTTCCACTAATATAAATACTGTTATAATAGTAGTTTCTGGTGCCAGCTGCACCCACATCAAACACACCAATGGCGCGAACCGTATTGTTATTGGTAATGGAAATCATGTTATTGGCAACTGTCCAGCTTCCGCCATTAGGAAGAAAACCTATGGTATAGTTTGCACGTGTAATTGCATTTCCGGTTGTTGTATTGGTCAAATCGTAGATTCTATTTTTTGCAATTGTTCCGCCCCCACTTGTTCCCGTAACAATGGCGGCAACACTTACATCAAATGCTCCTGCTGAAGTAGCATTGAGAGAAAAAATGGTATTGCCTGTTATTGTTGATGCAGCCCCCGTTGAACCATAATATATTCCTACAATTGGTGTAGTTGTTCCAAATGCAGTATTTGTAGTAGAAGTAGAAATATTAGATATGTTATTGTTGTTGATTGTTGCATTGCCGCTACCTCCTACTTCAATACCACGAACTAAGGACCCTGTTCCTGTTCCGAAGCCTATCATATCATCGATAGTATTATAAGTAATCGTGTTTGAAGTGGCGCCAAGTGGATTTACAAGAATACCTCGAAAAAAATTATTGTTGGCTGTTGAAGCAAAGCGAATTCCTTTAATAATATTATAATTAATACTAGTATTTGTATTTGCAAATAAATTGCCTATACCAATAAAATTATTTAATGCAGCTGCATTTAATGTAATATTTTGTATTGTATTTCCTACGCCAACTCCTCCTACATTATAACTTCCACTAACACCTGATGGCGAAGGAGAAATAATACCTCTGAAAGTGCTTCCAACAGTTGAAGTGCCTAAAATACCCAAGTTTATACTATTAATGATATTACTTGTAACGTTGAAAGTTCCTGCACCTGCTAAAATAATTCCATTGAAATCAAAAGCGGCAGCAGCTATTCCTGTTCCTGTGATTGACTGGATGGTATTGCTTCGAATATTGATAGTCGCAGTACTCGCGGTACTGATTCCATTGATGGTTCCTCCGCCGGCAACGGTAGAATTAAAAGTAATAGGAGCCGCTGGAAGTCCTATTGTGTTTCCTGTGACAGTTCCAATATTGACGTTTCCCGCAGTTACGTTGATGGCATTAAATAGAGTAAAAAATCCTACGAAAGATGTGCTGTGCGAAATTCCAGCAATGGTATTGTTCTGAACACTTGTACTCGTTGTAGTTCCAAGAAGCGTAAGATTGATAGGATTAAAAACAGCACCAGTGACAGTTCCTGAAAAATTATAGGTTCCGGTTCCTAAAGCATTGGAATATCCGATAGTATTACCTGTAATGACAAACCCATTTACAAGTCCGGTATTTACGATTCGAATAGCAGAATGTATTGCCGTTGCATTTAATGCTCGTGCGCCAGTTTGATAAAATTTATTGTTAGTAATTGAAACAGTATTTGATCCGATAGTGCCAACATCAATACCGGCTGAAGCAACTGTCGAACTAAAAAAGTCATAGATATTATTGTTTGTAATGGTAATGTTGTTGTTTTCTCTACCTGGTGTTCCTGAAAAATAAATTCCTTTTGTAGGTAAACTAACACCGGCAGCACCAATATTACAATTTGAAATTGTATTGTTATCATTTCCAACTCCTGTTCCTGATGCTACTCCAAAACAAATATTACCGCCAAATGTTCCTGATGCCATACTAGCAGAACCAAAAATACTGCAATTGGTAATGATATTATCTATGGCATCATTTTGAAAGCGAATCGTACAAGTACCGGAAGTATTTGAAAAGTTAGTATTTGTAAATGTGAGGCTATTTAAGTTTGGATTAGGTGGAGTCGCGGAATTCAATCCATCAATAGTAACATTATCAGCGCCATTTAAATCGATTAAAGGATTTCCCGCGGTTGTTGCTCCCGAAATTGTTCTTGGTCCACAACCGGCAGGTTGAATTAGGACTGAAGCAATCGCAGCATTGTTATTTAAAGTAGCTGTTGCCGTTCCTTCATCGATATCATTTAAAACTGAAATGGAAATATTTCCCTTATGTGTAGAGGCATTCATTGCAGCAAAAGCCGCCGATAAGGTTGCATAACTTCCTTGTAAAGTGCCTAAAGTCGCTGTTAGCAAAACATTATTAGGAATTAATTCTCCGACTGGGCTTATTTTGGCACCGGCAGGATACCCTTGAAATGTAATTTGTGCTAGTTGCGCTGTTGTAAGTGCAGTATTGTTGGTTCCAACGAATACTTTGCCTGCACAGTTATTGGTCCATCCAGTAATGGTTAGTGTTGTTCCCGCAGCCCACGGCACCCCACTACTAGCGGCAAAAGTGAGTCTGTGATCCCCAGTTCCTAATGCAATGGTTGAGTTAGCGGTCAATTGTAAGGTTCCAACGGTGTCGCTAAATCCGGCACCCGCGCCAGTACTGAATGTTCCGCCATTCAAAATCACGTTACTGGCGTTTGCAATCGCATTGGCAACGCCATATTGCAACGTTCCAGCATTGATGGTTGTAGTGCCAGTGTAAGAGTTCGCAGCTGAAAGTCTCGCCAAACCTGGATTTATTTTTCGGATACCGCCAGTTCCTGAAATAGTATTTGCGAAATTAACTGTTCCACCTGCACTAACAACATCGATATTAACATTGTTGTTGTTGAGGTTGATGGTGCCAGAGTAGGTGTGTGTGTTTGAAGTATTCAACGATCCAATCGTTGCATTGCTTGAACTCGCAAAAACGGTAATAGCGTTAGCAACTGTAGTAGCGACAGAAGGATTACTGATGTACAATTTGTTTGCATTTGCATTGCCAAGACCGACTTGAATTCCGCCTTGAATCACACCATTGGATTCCACCCAAAGTTCTCCGCGTTCAACAAAATATCCGCCCGATAAAGATGCGACATTGTTATAGTTTACTTCGACTATCGAGTTTTCTTTGATATAAAAACCAACCGTGTTGTTTCCTTCAGGATAACCATTTAGCGTTACTTTCCTTGAGTTTGGTCCGTAAACTTCAAAATTTCTGTTGCCGCTATTGAATATCGTTCGATTAAAAGTTAGTCCACCATTGATTGGATTTAATTCAATTTTCAAAGCATTTCTCCCATGAAAAGGAAGGTTAAAAACCTGCGTTAAATTAGGGGAATAATTTTCAATTTTACCGTAAAAATTAAGGCCGTTTTCATTGAAGAGCGGTCCGTCAGCATCAAATTGTGTAACGGACGATGTATAAGTAGCAAAGTAGGTAAGATTATTAATGTCTCGCCAACCTCCATAATCTAAGTACATCGTCGTTTGCGAGCCGTTGTTTTTTATTTGTATGTTTAAATCAGTTGTAGAATTCCACGTTCCAGGACAAGCATTTGCAAACCAATTGTCGCAAAAAGTAAATCTTCCAATAGCATTATCCCCATCCCAATTGTTTTGCGCTTGCAGTTGGAATGAACCAAAAACAAGAAGCAGCGAAACAATTAGTTTACAATTTATATATTTTTTCATAACGACATTTATTTGGATTTGACTAGCGAAAGAGATAGTTTGCAGCGCTAGCCAAACCTCACAAAAGTAGTATTTTATTTTTTTTAAATCGCAATTTTTATTGCTATCTGATCGAATCAATAATTGTTTTATAGGATTCTAAAATTCAAGCGTTTATAGATAAAAAAACCTCATATTTCTACGAGGTTTTTCTAATTTTTTATTAAATATTTAAAAAATGTTTTTTCTTACAGCTAAAAAGATCAGCGGTTTTTATTTTGAATCAACTTTTTTGTAGCTATAAATCCATTTTCCAATTTGATTTTTACCAAATAAACACCTTCAGCATAATAAAAATTGGAGCTGTAATTTCGGTTCATTTCATTAGGGATGTCACTGCTAATTAATTTTCCAGAAATGTCATAAATGTCTACGGCATTTATATTATCAGATGCCTCGATGACTAGATTTTTTTCGCTAATGAAAGCGGTGACATTTGATTCGAGATTATCACCCGAAACTCTTGATCCACTATTGACATCTATAAATCTTAGGACAAATCGTCTATTGAATGTTCCAATTCCGGATCTGAAATTATAAGGGCTATCTTTAAGATTATGAATCACGTGTAATTCTTTATCTTCAACATAAATTTCTTGATTCTGAAATAATCCGTCAAAATGGTCAATGCGTAATGAGAATTGTTCTTGCAAAGTAGATCTATATCCCAATGGTACCAAATCGTATTCAGAAAATGGGGTTGGTCGTCCTTGAATCACAAGATCTTTATCACGCAAAACAGAATAAAAACTGGTGCCTGTGCCATCACCAAATCGCACGCCATCATAAGATCTATCCCATCCCTTCGTCGCACCGTTAATGTATCCGATTAGAATTTGATTGAATGTACCACTAGTACTAATTAAGTTTAGCCAGATTCGATGTTTTTCGATTGCTGCCGTTGACGAGTTATTACTGCTACTTTCATTAAGACGAAAAAACTGAGAATTATTACCCGTGACCCGCATCGAATTCTTGAAAATAACAGGATTACCGCTTGGTGCTGTTCCTGTACTTTTTGTAAAGAATCCTTGGCCAGTGCCAATATATCCATTAGGTGTAACACCTCCTGACAGTGCTGCTGAACCGCGAGAACCAACCGCTCCCAAACTATTCCATGAGGCATAGTCGCTTTCCGTATAGTTAATTACAAAATCACCATAAAAAGGATCTAAATAATCGCCGTTCGGCGCTGAGTTGTGGGTCCAAAAGTAGATGGTTCCATCAATAATTGGGATATTGGCAGGATCCCTCAAAAATGCTTGCGCATCAACCGCAGAAGGATAAGGGTTGCCTAATAAATTATACTTATCGTTGTTTGTCGTTGGTCCTAAAGTACCATGATAAATCGGACAAAAGATATTACCATTATTCGGTGTTCCGATAAAATTGGCGGTATAAGGGACAAATACTGTCGGCGTATAAGAGAAAGTTTGGGGTGCCCGAACGATGTAGCCTTTAATTGGATTCATGATTGTTGTGGCAAATTCAGAAAGCCAATTACCAAAACCATTGGACACTGAAGGAATCCAACTGAAATATTTGTCGGATAAAGTATCAGGAGATAAGCCGCCAACACCTCCCAGCCTAAAATTAGAAGCGAATGTTACAGGACTTCCCCAATAGGTATAATCAAACCGGTACATTGGTTGTGTAATTCGTTGTACGTTGATCACGCCTATATTCGAGACATTATTTACTTGCACCAAGCTCGCAGAATTTAGTATATTAAACTGACCTCCGGAAGCTACATTTACAACATCAGTCACAGTTATGGTATTGGATGAATTTACTTGTAAGACGCCACCATTCAAAACGGTCAGACTATAAGCATAAGCGTTATAAGATGCGCCTGATATGATAGGGTCAATCGCAGTATTGCCGATGACAACGCAATCCAGTGAGGTTGGAACTCCAACTGGACTCCAATTACTTGCCGTGTTCCAATCAGTAGTAGCGCCGTTCCAACTCTTAGAGGCATTTATGGTCCCCGTGCCAGTCATACTTGAAACAGAAGCTGTGCACGTTGCATCACTTAATGCAGTAACAGTATACGTCGCCGGTACGGTAGGTGTAACATTAAAAACAAATGGATTGGTTGTGTTTCCAACCACTGTTGTTGGTGTAATTCCGTTGGTATAAGTAAACGTCCATGGTGAAGTCCCAGTTAATGCAATGCTCATGGGAACACTCGCACTACATGTAGAACCAGATCCGGAAATTACTGAAGTTGGTCCATTGACAACAAAATTGGCTGCGGAACGCACCGTCGGATTGTTGGGGCAAGCTGCATAGAAAGAATAGGTACCTGGTGTATTTGTGTTGGTTAATCCAGAACCAGATACACCCACTGGATTGAAAGGCGTGCCCGTCCCAATAGGTATACCTCCGCTAGAAGCAGTGTACCATTCTACCGTGCCTCCAACAACCCCTGATATAGTTCCTGGGCCAGTAACATTCCATTGAAAAGTATTGGTCAGCGTAATGCTGGAAGCTGAATACAAAGTAGAAATTAAGGTGTAAGTTACCCCAGCAGTCAAAGTGGAACTCATCATTGGCTCAAATGTAGTAGGTCCACTATCATCGTCGCCAACCACCCAAGTTCCGCTGCCGCAAACACCAGGGTTAAAAGGATTTATTACTATATATCCCATCGAATCATAAGCGGTAGTGGGCGCCATAGTGAAAGTGTAAAAACCTGTTGCGCTCACTTGGAAATCCATGGATGTGTAGTTAGAGGTTAGACCCGCACCATCAAATTGACAAATAGGGGAATTAGCAATAAAAATTACAGGTCTAATTGCTCTAGGATCGCCGAGTGCATCCCAGGAGCCATTAACTGTATTACCTAAATTAGTAAGATTTGTGCAAGAACCCGATGCCGTTAATGCTGCACTGCCACCGGAGCAGACAGATGCATTAGTGGTTACTGGAGGTGGAGCATTGGTAATAAATGATATGGGACCTACCCAAACACCTTTATTTGCACCACAATTAGATCGTACCCAAACATAAAACTGAGCACCTGAAGCTAAGCCAGTTAAGTTCGATGTTGTAATTCCAGCCCCAGTACTGCCTGTTGGCAAAGTCGCTGGTAAAGGCGCTATTGCCGAGGATGAGACAATATAATCATATCCTGAAGCAGGAGCAGGAACAGCAGCAGTCCAATTTATGGTCGCTGTTGTAAATCCGATACTAGTTGCAGGTAAATTTGTTGGGTTTCCGCTGCACGGTAAAGCGACAACATTAAAAGTATAATCTTCGGTTTCACCAGTTGTTATAGAGCCACAAGCTAAAGGATTTGAATCGCTCCAATTGGCTCTAATTCTCATTCTATGACTTCCAACATTTGCGGTAGCAGGCACCGTGAAACTGCCCGTGTTACTTGCAAAAAAGTTCCCAGATCCGTATACTTTTTCTCCAGCGTCATTAAAATCTAAGTCGTTATTCCAGTCAATCCAAATGTTAAAACCGAATGTGCCGCCAACATAAGTTGAGGAAAAATTTACAGTGCCGTAGGGTTGTTGGCTCGCTGATTTAGCAAGAAAGTTACCGTAACCGGTCGGAGAAAATCCAGAACCATTATTTGTAATGTTTGTAATGCCTCCAGTCGTTGAAAAATTACTAATGTAAGATGTTGTTGATGTTGAAGTTGATATACAGTAACCTGTTTGAAAGGTGCCTGAAGGCGACCAAGCACTATAAGTTCCTCCACAATTGCTTCGTACAAAAAGGTAATAGGTCGTGTTTGCCACTAAACCAGTAAGATTAACTGTCAAAGCGCCAGTTGCTATTCCTGATGCTGCCGGTGTTGTATTATTAGTAGAAACTACATATTCGTAACCGCTGGTAGGCAAAAGGACGGGAGGTCCCCAGTTGATTGTCGCTGTCGTAAGGGTTATATTGGTTGTGTCTGAAAGAAATGGTGGTTGGCAAGATGAAACGGTACTAGCGCAAATACCAAAAGTACCGTTATTGTCATTTCCGAATTCCCAAAATCGAATATAGACGGTGCTTCCGGGAGTTAATCCAGTTCGATTAATGTAGGACATGTTACCATTTGTACTATCATCATCATCGCATTCAATGAAAGTTAAAGCACCGCAAGTTCCTGAATAAAGTGCCATTCCAGAGTCAGTCATTGTTCCTGCTTGTGAATCTAAAATTAGTATTCCGTTTGCAGGCACTACTGCACTAAACCAGACATCTCCACCGGAATATAAACCACACCCAGGTGCCGGAGTTCCTACAGTTGAACTTGTTGTTGCTATAGCATTGGAAAATGCTGACATAATGCAATTCACACCAACAGTCAAAGGTGTTGCGGTACTACAGTCATCATTGAAGCCGGCAAGCGTAGTTCCGGATCCGGTTAAAGGACTAGACAAATAATATGCAGGTCCACCAGAGCATGCAGCATTATTGTAAGCAAAGATGAAATAGTAATATTGCGTATTAGAAGCTAATCCAGTTCCTGCAATTGTTGTGGAGGCACCGCTTTGCACAAATGTAAATGCAGCACCCAAAGTAGCAACATTTCCAGCGGTATAAGTTGTTCCATTTACAGGTTGACTAGGAGGAGTGCTGGTTAACGAACGAACAACCAAGTACCCAGTTCCTGTTCCGGAAAAAGTGGCCGGAACCGATGTGGAAGTTACAGTTCCTAAAACGAACGAACTGGCTTGGCTTGAAGGAGCAACGCAAAGCGGAAATAACGTTGTTACGTTACCAGTCACATAGGCACTGCTACAGCCGTTGCTTGCTAAAATTCGATAGTAGTACAACGTATTGGCCGATAGTCCAGTTACACTTACAGTTGTTGTCGGTGATAAAATAGAATAAGGAGATCCTCCTGCAGGTATAGAATATCCAGAATCTGTTGTGACATCAATAGTATAAGTGAGCGGAACTGTACCTCCTGTTGGTGCGGTCCAGTTTAAGGTAAATCCATTGAAAACAATACTTGCTGCTCCAACAGTATTAGGAATAGAAGGGCAAGTAACCGCATTTCCTACTAAAGGTCCAGCGAGATTGTAAGCGGGTCCGCCTGTACATCCACTATTATTGTATGCAAAAATATAGTAGTAATACTGCGTATTTGCCGTTAGTCCAGTTCCAGTAAAATTATTGCTGGCACTACTTTGAATAAAGGTGAGTCCTGCGCCTAAAGTAGTAATGTTTCCAGCATTATATAAAGTTCCATTTAGTGGTTGACTTGGTGGCGTTGCACTTGTTGATTGAATGACCAAAAATCCATTGGCAGTTCCAGTAAATGATGCAGGAATTGTAGTTTGCGTAATTGTGCCTTGCGCGAATGCACTGGCTTGGCTTACAGGAGCGATACATGGCGCAATTATCGTTGTAAAAGTTCCGTAGGCAGTCCATCCACTGAATGTACCTGCGCCACAATCACTTCTCACAAATATATAGTATACCGTATTAGGCAATAAGCCAGTCACATTTACAGAGGTACCAGCGACGAAAGTTCCTGGTCCCGAAGGTGCAAAATTAGAAGTGGAAACCACATACTCATAACCATTTGCAGGTGCTGGACTTGGAGCTACCCAGTTTATAGTTGCGGATGTTCCCGTGATTGCAGTGGTGGCTGCCAAGGTTGGCTTCAGACACACAACAGGAGAAATACAACTTACACTAGCCAACCAACCAGAATTATTAATCGAGCCATTAGAGCGCCATCTGATGGTGATTGCTCCTGAAGGATCAGTTGAGATGATGGTTCCTGGACTTGTAGTGCCGTAAAATGATCCTGCTGGACAATTGACTGGGTTGGCTCCCACCGGAAGACCAGATAAAATGGGAGGAGAAGCAGTTGTAGGACCATCATAAATCACCATTCCGTCATTACCTGATTCTGTGTTGAAAGTATTAAAAACCAATTCAATTTTATTGGTTCCAACGGATGGTGTGAATGTTATTGTATGATCTTTAGTTGAATTGTAGGAATCGTTAGTACCGCCTTGATCGGTAAAATTATAAGTGGTTCCACAAGCAATTGTTTGTGTACAAGTTGACGGCGATAAATTTAAAGTTGGGATTATGGTATTATTGGCGGCAATAGTGGAAGTCCAAGCAATTTCATCAAGCCATCTAATGTCAGTGCCACTTGCTCTTTCGTCTATAATTTGTACGTAAATATTGGTGAGCCCGAGAGCTCCCAAATCGATACTAAGTGGTGTTGGTGACCAAGCAAGATTAAAAGCCCCTGTCGAGCCTCTCGAGGTCCACGTTATGAGGTCGGGTGAAGTTCGGACGGTAAACTTGGGCACGCCGGTAATAACAGCATTTCTTTTGTAATAAAAAGAAAAAACACCGGGATTACTAATCAGCGGTGTAATGATGTAATCGCCTACCGCGTCAAATTGCAGTTGATTCACTCCCGAGTAGGCCGCCGTCGCGGTATTATAAGTCACTGAATTGTCAATCCAAGTTCCTCCTGAGGTAGGAATTGAGGTGCCAAAACTTTCCTGGTTTTGATATTTGGTGCATTGAGAATATGCATTAAGTAAAGAGGAAAGAAGCAAAATTACAGTAAACAGAAAACGACAGCATGATTGTCCCAACTTGCGGGATATAAAATAACTGATCAGATTGACTTCTAATCGTACTAGTTTCTTCATGTTTTATTTATTAAAAAAATGGGTTTGTAAAATTATGTAATTTTATTCATGAAATTTGTTAAAAGTTCACATTATTCCTATTTTTTTTTCAACATTATCGACCAGTCGGTTTTATTCGTTGATTAATAGATAAATTTTATCGACGAATGATACTTTATTGTTATGAACTTCTCTGATAAAAGTATCCCTTGTGACTTCTGGAGCTATATTTTGCAAACAATGATTAGAAACTTTGTTTTGAATACTTTGCAGAAACGTAGACGATGCATTTAAACATAATAGAAATTCCTCTTGCCGTAAATGAGCAAATGTTGTATTTCTAGTATTCTAAAAAACTCGATGAAATCGTTTCGATTGCAGGATTTTTCTTGTCACTTATCTTTATAAGGAAAGGAATTAGACTTATTTCTTGTTAATCAGTTTCCGTGAAATTACCATTTCGTTTTGGAGTTTTACTTTTAAAACATAAATCCCTTCCGCTAAAGAAACATGTGATTCGAATTTCTTTTCAGGCAGATCTAATTCAAACCGTTTAATCAATTTACCTGTGACATCATAAATGTCTATTTGCGTCATCAACTCGTCGCATTTGACTTCAAGGTTTTCACTTCTAATTGACGCGATTACGCCTGCAACATTTCCGAATTCGGGTGTGTTTAGAAAAGCATCTGAAGTATATCGCAGTACAAATCTATCGTCGAACGAACCGATTCCAGAAGTAAAAGTGTATGGACTTTGCTTTAAGTCATGAATTACGTTGAGCAATAAATCTTCAACATAAACATTTTGATTTTCAAATAACCCATCAAAATGATCAATTCTAATAGAAAAGGTATCATTTACGGTCGATTTATAGCCTAAGGGTACTTGATCCTGATCACTAAACGGCAAAGCTCTTCCTTGTATTACTAGATTTCTATCCGCTA
>CANGTL010000041.1 GCA_947456815.1 Flavobacteriaceae bacterium | reverse complement strand
GATACTGCTTCAACTACAATCTCTGGTTTGACTGCTGGTACTTATAACTTTACTGTTACAAATAGTGTTGGATGTACTTCGAATGCTTCGGCTGACGTTGTTATTGCGCCACAACCTGAAACGCCTGCTACTCCACTTGTAGGAGACATTACAAATCCAACTTGTACTTTAGCAACTGGTTCTGTTGTATTGAGCGGATTACCTGCTGGAACTTGGACTATTAATCCAGGAAACATTTCTGGTGATACTGCTTCAACTACCATCTCTGGTTTGACTGCTGGTACTTATAACTTTACTGTTACAAATAGTGTTGGATGTACTTCGAATGCTTCGGCTGACGTTGTTATTGCGCCACAACCTGAAACGCCTGCTGCGCCAATTGTAGGTGCAAATCAAAGTGCTTGTTTCTCAGTTCCAATGCAACCATTAACTGCAACTGCGACTGTACCGGCAGGTCAAACGATTACTTGGTTTGATGCTCCATTTGGTGGAAATGTTATTGCAAATCCTTCGCTTTCAACTGTTGGTACAGTAACGTACTATCCAGAAGCTAGCAATGGTGTATGTAGTTCATTGACTAGAGGATCTATTACTTTGACAATCTATGCTGCACCACAGTCTCCAGTTTTAAATGACGAAATTGGTCAGTGTAGTGCTACTGTAACTCCTCCTAGTATTCAAGATAATTGTGGTAACACTTTAATTGGAACTACTAATGACCCAACTTCGTATACAGCTCAAGGTACCTATGTTGTTACATGGAATTTTAATGACGCACTTGGAAACTTCGTAGTTAGCGCAACTCAGAATGTTAAAGTTCAAGATACACAAGCGCCAACATTTGTAACATTACTACCAGTAACTGGAGAATGTTCCGCTCAAGTAACACCTCCTGTTGGATTTGATAATTGCGTAGGTCAAGTGACTGCAACAACAACTGATCCTTTGACATACAACACACAAGGTACTTTTGTAATCAATTGGGTATTTAGTGATGGAATTAATAGTGTAACTGCAACTCAGACAGTTATTGTTGATGACGTTACTGCTCCGGTTGTTCCTGTACTTGCAGATGTAATTGGTCAATGTTCAGTAACTGTTCCTGCTCCTAGTGCAACAGATGTTTGTAACTTAAATGTAATCGTCGGAACAACAACTGATCCGCTAACTTACACTACTGTTGGCTCATATGTAATTACATGGACATTTGATGACGGAAATGGGAACATTATCACTGCTACACAAAATGCAATTGTAAATCCTGCAAATGCGCCAACTCAAATCACTGGATACGCTATCTGTAACAATGATAATTCTCCTGAAAGAGAGATTGATTTAGACAGTCTTCTTCCAGCCGGTACACCGAGTGGTGGTGAATGGACGGACGTAAGTAATTCAGGCAACTTAATTGGAACTGTATTTAGTCCATATTTATTAGATATCGGAATCTATCAATTCAAATACGAAGTTCCGGATAATGACTGTACCTTAGTAGTAGAATTGAGTATGGAAGTAGATGATGATTGTATCACTGGTGGAGAATGCAGCCCATTGTTGGTGCACAACGCCTTCTCTCCAAACGGAGATGATACTAATGAGTTATTCATTATAGAGCAAATTGATCAAATCAATTGTTACCCAACAAATACTGTTGAAATCTATAATAGATGGGGTGTGTTGGTATACGATACGAAACAATATGACAACAAGAATAGAGTATTTAAAGGAATATCTGAAGGACGAGCTACTGTTAATAAATCTTCTCAATTGCCTACTGGGACGTACTTCTACATTATCAATTACACGGATAAAGAAGGTAATAACAACAGTAAAGAAGGGTATTTATTCCTAAACCAATAAACCAAAATCAAATCTAACACCTGAGGGTTGCAAGCCCTCAGGTTAAAAAACTAGAAACTAATGAAAACAAGAGTATTAATTTTCGTTTTGATCTTGACATCCTCGGCGAGTTTTGCGCAACAAGATGCACAATTCACCCAGTATATGTACAATACGATCAATGTCAATCCAGCTTATGCAGGATCGAGAGGTGCTATGAGTATATTTGCCCTTCACCGCACCCAATGGGTTGGTTTAGATGGTGCTCCGGTTACCAATGCAGCTTCACTTAATACACCAATTGGTGAGAGTAATGTTGGAGTTGGTCTTTCTGTGATCAATGATAGAATCGGACCAACGGTTGAGAATACACTCTCTGCCGATGTTTCCTATACCATTCAAGCCTCTGAAACCTACAAACTATCCTTTGGTGTGAAAGCAACTGGAAACTTCTTTAACCTTGATGCTTCGCAACTTAATCCCGAACAAGCCAATGATCCATCTTTGGTGAATTACAGTAAGTTCTCTCCCAATATTGGAACGGGTATTTACTTGCACTCAGACAAAACTTATTTTGGTTTATCGGTGCCGAACTTTATTCAATCTAAGCGGTATGATAGTGATAATGTAGCCATATTTAAAGAAAGAATCAACTATTATTTCATCGCTGGACATGTCTTTGATTTGAGTTCAGACATCAAATTCAAGCCTGCCTTGTT
Organism: Flavobacteriaceae bacterium; assembly: GCA_947456815.1. GTDB lineage: Bacteria > Bacteroidota > Bacteroidia > Flavobacteriales > Flavobacteriaceae > Flavobacterium. The sequence continues at coordinate 21,050 of CANGTL010000041.1, read as the reverse complement.
AACCAAATTAGTGACTGGTTCTCCGCTTCAAGTGGATGTCTCAGGGAACTTTATGTTCTACGAGAAGTTCGTCATTGGAGCCGCTTATCGTTGGGATGCTGCCGTGAGTGTGCTTGCTGGATTTCAAATCACAGATGGTTTATACCTTGGTTATGGTTACGATATGGAAACTACGCGTCTTAGAACTTACAACTCTGGATCGCATGAGATATTCTTACGTTTTGAATTATTCAATAACTATAACAAAATCACTTCACCTCGATTCTTCTAAATCTAAAACATCATGAAAAATAAAGCAATAATTTATATCACATTTTTGAGTGTTTTAGCTTTAAATAGTTACGCTCAAAGCAGAGACGTGAAAAAAGCAGATAAGCAATACGACAAGTTTGCCTATATCGATGCGACCAAAACCTACGAACGTATCGCAAACAAAGGTTATAAATCGGCCGATATGTTTCAGAAAATAGCCAACGCTTACTACTTTAATGCCGAGCTTGACAAAGCTGCAAAATGGTACGGCGAGTTATTTGCCATGAATACAGAACTGCAACCTGAGTACTACTATCGTTATGCGCAGTGTTTAAAAGCTGTTGGTGATTATAAAAAATCTGATGAGATGATGTCGCTTTTCAATAAAAATGCGTCGGAGGATCTCAGAGGTAAAATATTCAAAGACAAACAGAATTATTTAGATGAAATTAAAGCCAATTCTGGTCGATACAACATCGAAGATGCTGGTATTAATTCACAATATTCTGATTACGGTAGTGCCTATTCCGGAACTAAATTAGTCTTTACTTCTTCGCGTGATACCGGTAGTTTTGCGCAAAAGAAACACAAATGGACCAATCAGTATTTTACCAATATGTATTCTTCTGAATCAACACCAGAAGGAACGCTCGATACACCTGAGAAATTTGCTAAGAATGTCAATTCTAAGTTTCATGAAGCAACGCCTGTTTTCACCAAAGATGGAAACAATATGTACTTCACCAGAAACAATTTCAACAATGGTGTAAAAGGTAAAGATGCCAGTAAAATAACGCTACTTAAAATTTACAAAGCCACTTTAATTGACGGGCGTTGGCAAAATGCCACCGAGCTTCCTTTCAATAGTGATAGCTATAGCGTAGCGCATCCGATGCTAAGTCCAGATGAAAAAACCCTGTACTTCGCCTCAGACATGCCAGGAACTCACGGTCAATCTGATCTATGGAAAGTAAGTACTAATGGAGATGGCTCTTTTGGAACTCCAGTGAACTTAGGAACAACCATCAACACCGAAGGAAGAGAAACTTTTCCGATGATAACAGATGAAAACGAATTGTACTTTGCCACTGATGGACATCCAGGTTTGGGTGGTTTAGATATCTTTATGGCTAGAATGAATCCTGATGGTTCTTTCCAAAATCCAATGAATATCGGAGCGCCTGCCAATTCTCCAAAAGATGATTTTGCGTACTTAATTGACACCAAAACCAGAAAAGGTTTCTTATCTTCTAACCGTGATGGTGGAAAAGGATTTGATGATATTTATAAATTCTTAGAAACTAGAAAACTAATCTGTGAGCAAGAATTATCCGGAATCGTAACAGATTTAGAAACTAGCGAAATCCTTCCTAATACTAAAGTGACTTTATTTGATGAGAAATTCAACAAACTAGAAGAAGTTACCTCTGATGACAAAGGTTTCTATAAATTTAAATCAGTAGAATGCGGAAAAGTTTACTACGTCAGAGCCGAAAAAGAAAAATACGATACTAAAGAACAACGCATCACTATTGCTAAAACAACGGGTAAAACAGATCTTCCCATTCAGTTAGAGAAAACTGTCAAACCAGTGACTGTCGGTGATGACCTTGCCAAAGCCTTTGGAATCAAAATCATCTACTTCGACCTCGACAAGTGGAATATCCGTCCAGACGCCGCTTTAGAACTTGAGAAAATTCTAGATGTGATGAAACAATATCCAACCATGAAAATCGATGTGCGTTCTCATACCGATAGCCGTCAAACTCACAAATACAACGAAAAACTATCCGATCGTAGAGCTAAATCTACTGTGGCGTGGCTTGTTAAAAACGGCATAGAAGAAAGTCGACTCTCTGGCAAAGGTTACGGTGAAACTCAACTCGTAAACAAATGTGCTGATGGCGTGAAATGTTCTGAAGATGAACATCAAGCCAATAGAAGAAGTGAGTTTATTATTATGGCCTTATAAAAAATATCAAAAAATAAAAGAGGATGCTGCACAAGCATCCTCTTTTTTTAGAATAAGCTCTTCCTAAAGTACAAAAGCAAAACAGTAAAATAGACTACATATGTCAAAGCGTGCGCCATTACAACTCCAACAATGTCGAAATTGATGATAAAGAAATAGCAAGAAGTAAACATCGTCAGCAATGAAAGGAGTTCCGTTATAATAAAAGCAATCGTTAGCTTCTTAGCATAAAATTGGTATCCTAAGATAAGTGATGCCACCTTAAAAGTGTCACCTAGTAGTTGCCAAAAAAACAAATCAGCAACCGGAAGAAACTCTTTGGTAAAAAGCATTTTAATCAGAAAGAACCTTAAATAAAATACAACAATCGCTCCTACCAAGAAGGCAGGCAAGACACCAATATAGTAACTCTTAACGACATTCTGTATCGCTTTTTTATTATTCGAAAATGCCAATTTAGGAAAAAAATAGACGGTCAAAATTGTGGAAATAAACATCAAATAATACGTCGATATCCTACTCATTGCTTCCCAATATCCTGCCTTTTCGATTCCTAAAACTTCAATAATATTATTCCGAATTGCTAAAAACACTAAAGAACCAAACACTGATGATACTAATGTCATCATGGAATAAGACGACAAATTCTTCAACACTTGCCAATCAAAAGATGCCCAAGAAATGTTTTCAAAAAATGAAATCTCTCTATTGACATAGTAAAAAGCAACAAAAAACAATAGCGCTGGTGGAACTACAATAGAAAGTAAAGCCCCAAAAGTCTTCAGATAATAAACTGCGCCAACACAAAAAAGCAATCCAATAACATTACCTATAATATTCACGAAGATGACTTTTTGAAATTTCCCTAAACCATTCAGAATTACTATCAAATAGGTCGTAGATGCATACCAGGGCAAAAGGAGCGCAAGTATCTTAAATACAGCACTATAATTCCAATTAACTCCAAAAATAGTTTGTGTGAGATAGTGAGAAAATCCAAATAAAAGCGTACTTAAAACCACAGAAACGACTAGCAAACTAAGGAACACAGTCGAAAGTATTTTTTTAAGTTCGGCCTCATCATTTTTAGCATCAACTACATATTTTACAATACCATTCTGAAAGCCAAGTGTAGCAATCGTTTCGACAGAAGTGAGAAAATTCTTCAAATTTCCTGTGAGTGCCATCCCGCTGGGACCAATAAATAATGCCAATACTTTTGAAGTAATGACACCAATGGCTAATTTCAGCATAACGCTAATACTGTTCAAAGAAGTAACTTTGAAAAGTGGCGTCCGCACTATGGTTCTAATAAAACTCAAGTTCCTAATAATTAAGAATGGTTCACAAAACTACTATTTATTACTTTAGAAAGGTTGCAAGTGAATCGCAAAATCTAATTATACTAAATTAAACCTCGTACGTTTGAAAAAAATTTATAATTTTAGACTTCATTATATGTAGCTGTGAATATTAAACTATTTAAATACATCTTTATTGCTTTACTTTTTCAAGTATTAGCATTTGGGCAAAATATTTCATTGCTGCAACAATTTAATGGAAGGTATGACTTTACATTTGTTGGAAATACTTTAAACCCAGGTGAGAACTCCTATATGGCTGTCGAAGCAATCAACACTTCATCTTCAGCTACCCTAAATTTGAACCCGAACGATGTTGTAGAAAAAGCTTATTTATACTGGGCTGGTTGTGGTCCAGGAGATTTCGAAATACAATTAAACAATACAGTTATTATTCCACAACGAACATTTCAGCATTTGCGTAATTCAAACGGGTTGGACTTAGAGTATTTTAGTGCATTTTCCGACATCACCAGTCAAATTCAGATAACAGGAAATGGAACCTATACCGTAAGCGATCTTGACCTTAATCCATGGATTTCCTTTTACTTTCAAAACAGAACCAATTTTGGTGGTTGGGCGATTGTAGTTGTTTATAAGAATAATAATCTGCCTTTCAATCAGATTAATATTTACGACGGATTACAAGCGGTTCCGAATATCATTTCAATTGCTTTAAGTAGTTTAGATGTCGTTGATAATCAAAATGCAAAAATTGGCTTTTTGGCTTGGGAAGGAGATGAAAACATAGCGGTAAATGAAACGCTGTCGATTAACGGAAACACTTTGGGGAATCCTCCTTTAAATCCATCGAACAATGCATTTAACGGAACGAATAGTTTTACCAACGATGACAGTTTGTACAATATGGATTTGGATGTTTATGATATCCAAAACAACATTCAAACTGGTGATAATTCCGCTAGCGTTCAATTAACTTCCGGTCAAGATTTTGTTATGATCAATGCCATCGTAACCAAATTGAATGCACAAAGACCCGATGCCCGAGTTGCTATCGATGACGTCGATGTTAGATGTAATTCTAGAGAAGTTATTGTGCACTATACTGCGTCAAATCTAGAGTCAACAAAGGTATTACCTGCCAATGTTTTAATTGCGATTTACGTTAATGACATACTGCTGACTACCACGCAAACATTAAACCCAATTGAAATTGACGGTACCGAAAGTGGAACAATTATGCTTCAAATTCCAGATTCAGTGCCCACTCCATTCGACTTAGAATTTGTAATTGATGACAACGGCACTGGAATTGGAACTGTAGAGGAAATTAATGAAGATAATAACGTTGCAATGCAAAATGTTGCGCTCATCCAATCAACTCTTTTATCACCAATCCCAGATATTACGTCTTGTAATGAGGGACTGGGATCAGGTACTTTTGATTTTTCGCAATATGAAAACAGTGTCAAGCAAAACCCATCAGATGTAGTTACATTTTACACTAACGCCGAAGATTTGATAAACGACAGCAACCAAATTCAAAATATTTCAGACTACAAGGCAAACACGACGCCAGCGGCAATTTTTGTGAAAGTCGATAATGGTAACTGCTTTCAATACAGTTCGTTTTTACTAAAAACCATCAAGTGCAAACCCATCGTCTACAATTTTGTTTCAGCCAATGATGATGGAACAAACGATACTTTTACCATTAAGGGTTTGCGTGACGTTTTTATGAATTTTAAGTTGGAAATTTACAATCGTTGGGGTAAATTGGTCTGGACTGGTAACAATAATACCCCAAATTGGGATGGACAAGCTACCAAAGGTCTTATTGTAAATAATTCTGAAATTACAGATGGAACTTATTTCTACAGTCTTGAATTAAACGATGAAGATTACCCGGAGCCACTTTATGGGTATTTGTTTATTCACCAATAAAGCCGGAAAAACGTAGTATATTTTAAATTATGGCAAACATTTAACATCTGTTCTACATTCTAAATTCTACAATTCTTCAAAAGTTATAGATTTTTGAATTAATTTAGCCGGAAATTAAATTATCACGCAAATGAAGTCCATAATTTCATCAATTCTATTAATTTTTTGCACTTCCATCATTTATTCTCAAACAGAAGAAGATAAAGCTGCAATTCTTTCAGCGACCAATGTTAGTGAACTTAACCGCTTAGCTCCTGTTTATGATTCTATTTTCAAAGCGCAAAAAGAAGAAGCACTTCAATTAGCTGCGATTAATGGCTGGAAAACGAAATATGCAACAATAAATGGAGGCATTGGCGAATTAATTCGACTTGATGAAAATAAGAATCCTATTTATTTTACAACAGACAATGCGGGCGCTGCAATTACCACTAGAGCTAACAGACTGAATACAGGTGGAAGCTTAGGTTTGACGCTTGATGGACAAAACATGACAATCGGTATATGGGATGGTGGTAAAGTTCGAACAACACATAATTTACTCACACCTCGTGCGACTCAAATTGATAACGCAACTGCACTTTCTGCGCATGCAACTCACGTTTCGGGAACCATGATGGGAAATGGAACTGCTAGTGCATCTGCAAAAGGAATGGCATCGCAAGCTACCCTAAGAGCCTATGACTGGAACAGTGATGTTTCTGAAGTTACGACTGCAGCAGCAAATGCTTTACTTGTTTCAAATCATTCTTACGGATACGATCCTGACAGCGTTCCAGTGATTAAGTGGGGTCGTTACGATAGTGATTCTAGATCATTTGACAACGTAATGTTTAATGCGCCTTATTACCTTTTTGTAAATTCTGCAGGAAACTCAAGAAACGGCGGTTATAATGACGACAAAGGTGGTTACGATCTGTTGGCAGGAAAAAGCTGTTCAAAAAACGCGATGATCGTTGCAGCAGTAAATCAAGTTACAAATTATACCGGTCCTAATAGCGTTACAATGTCTAATTTCAGTAGCTGGGGACCAACTGATGATGGTCGAATCAAACCAGATATTTGCGGAAAAGGTGTCAATGTTAGATCTTCAACATCAAATTCAGATAATTCATATAGCAGTTATAGCGGTACTTCAATGTCTTCTCCTAATGTTGCCGGTACGTTATTGCTCCTGCAACAACATCATAAAAATGTTAAAGGTGGCTTTATGAGAGCTGCGACATTAAGAGGATTAGCAATACACACGGCAGATGAAGCGGGAACAGATCCAGGACCAGACTATCGATTTGGTTGGGGTTTATTGAATGCTGAAAAAGCAGCCGTGCTAATTACTAACGAAGGAACACAATCTATGATAAAGGAAAATGTTTTGCAACAAGGTAAATCGTATTCTTTTGATATAGAACCAATCAGTTCAAGTCAACCACTAGTAGCCACTATTTGTTGGACAGATCCAGCAGGTCAAATTGTTCTTGGGTCAACAATTGACTTGGCAACTCCAAATCTAGTCAATGACCTTGATATTAGAATTACCAAAAATAATCAAATTTTTCACCCTTGGAAATTGACTCCAGCTGATGTTGAAGCTGCTGCCACCACTGGCGATAATACAGTTGATAACGTTGAAAAAATTGAAATTGAAAATCCAAATGGAACCTATACCGTTACGGTAAGCCACAAAGGAACTTTAGTGAATAACTTGCAAAACTATTCTTTAATAATCAGTGGTGTCGCTGCCAAACCAATGCGTCTTACAACAGATGCAAGCGTTATGAATAGAAATTGCCTGGGTGCAAACGAAACAACTTTTACCTACCAGTTAGAAACACCAGCAACTTTTGCAGAAACTGCAAACTTCGAAGTTCTTGGTTTACCTGTAGGTGCGACAGCAACATTTACTCCAGCAACGCTCACTTCGGCAGGAACTGGCTCTGTTACAATTACGGGATTAAGCGTCGCGGGTGTTGGAAGTTATGATTTAACTTTACGAGCGACTTCCCCATCTTACAATGCATCGCTGGGATTAGATTTAGTGGTTCAAAATACCTTGGTAGATGGTCCAATATTAACTTCTCCTGCAAACAATACCAATCCAATCGACACCATCCTTACCTTAGAATGGGCAAATATCGGCACTAATGTTGCAAATTATACTATCGAAGTTTCTAAGGATGTGGATTTTACAACAAATGTTCAATCCTACACAACCATCGCCAATCAGTTAGATATTTTTAATCTCGATTATGGAAGTAATTACTTTTGGAGAGTAAAATCAAACAATGTTTGTGGCTCATCAGCCTATTCTTCTGTATTTCAATTTACGACACAATGTAGCAATGCAAATGTGATTAGTATTTCTTCTATTTCGATAAACAGCGCAACTGCAACATGGGCAAATCCAAACGGATCGTCTTCTTTCGATATCTTAATCGTACCACAAGGAACACCTCCGACCGGACCATTTCAAACAGTAAGCACAAATTCATATACTTTTACCAACCTTGATTCGTATAGCAATTACGATGTTTATGTGAGAGCAAGTTGCAGTAACAATGTCTTTTCAGCATTGAGCGAAGCATCATTTGCGACACTTATCAACCACTGTGTGGACGGCGTTTTTTTCGATGGAGGTGGACCAAATCAAAATTATCCAAATGCGCAAAATTATACGATGACGATTACTCCCAATAATCCAGGAGAAAGAGTTACCGTGACTTTTACATCTTTTTCATTAGAAGATCAAATAGATCGTTTGACAATCTACAATGGACCAGATACTTCCTATCCATACATTGTAGAGCAATATGGTTTTACTGGTACAAACAGTCCAGGAACAGTGACATCTACAGATGTAACTGGAACTCTGACTTTCAGATTCTATTCTGATGGTGTTAATACAGCGCCAGGATGGACAGCAACTGTAAATTGTGCAGCTCTTGGAATCGCAAATTTTAGCAAAAACGAATTGCTTTACTATCCAAATCCAACTAAAGACAAAATCACAATGATCAGTCCTGACAGTATTAAGTCAATCTCTGTTTACAATGTTCTTGGCCAGTTAGTACTGCAACAAACTCCAAATTCTAAACAAACAATTATCGACATCTCGTTGTTGAATGCAGGTCAGTATATTTTTAAAGTTACTTCCGAAAACACATTTTCAATGGTCAAGATTGTGAAAGTGAACTAACTCAAGTAATTTTTAAAGAAAATGCCTTGTAAAATAATACAGGGCATTTTTTTTTTAATTACAATTCTATTATACATTTGGCTATCAATAATTTTACAATTTGAAAGTAATTAGTTCCATCCAGAATCCGTTTGTAAAGTCACTCTTACAATTGCAGGAAAAATCAAAAAATCGAAAACAAACAGGTACTTTTTTGATGGAAGGCCAACGTGAAATTCAGCTAGCAATCAACGGTGGCTATGAAATAGAAACGGTTCTTTTTTTTCCAGATTTGATCAATATTACCCAAGTTAATCAAATTGTAGGCAAGCAAGTTCTTCTGATTGAAATCAATAAAGATGTTTACCAAAAATTAGCCTATCGCGATACCACAGAAGGAATTCTCGCCGTTGCCAAAACCAAATCGATGCAATTATCAGATTTGAAATTGTCAGACAATCCATTGATTTTAGTTGCAGAAGCACCCGAAAAACCAGGAAACATTGGTGCACTGCTGCGAACTGCAGATGCGGCAAATCTAGACGCGGTCATTATTGCCAATCCAAAAAGCGATATGTACAACCCAAACATCGTTCGATCTAGTGTCGGCGGTTTGTTTACCAATCAAATTGCGGTTGGAACAACAGCAGAAATCATCCAATTTCTTGAAGAAAACAAGATTAATTTTTACAGCGCGACTTTGCAAAATTCGACATCCTATCACACCCAAGATTTTACAAAGCCTACGGCGCTCGTGGTAGGAACAGAAGCAACTGGTTTGACGCAAGAATGGCGTGAAAAAGCCACTCAAAATATCAACATACCTATGCAAGGCGCGATAGATTCTATGAATGTTTCCGTTGCTGCTGCCATACTAATATTCGAAGCCAAAAGACAACGTAATTTTAAATAATAATCTCATGATCAAAAATCTTTTTCTAAGCCTAATTCTACTTGCAAGTTGCACTGCTTTCGGTCAACTAACTACTGCGCAAATTGACGAGCTAGTTGCACGAACTTTAAAAACATTTGACGTTCCCGGTATTGCCGTGGCGATTGTCAAAGATGGACAAGTAATCCACTCTAAAGGATACGGCATAAGGTCGATTGTGTCGAAGGAACCCGTAAATGAAAACACTTTATTTGGCATCGCATCCAATAGCAAAGCTTTTACAACCGCAGCGTTGGCGATGTTAGTCGATGAAGGAAAAATCAATTGGGATGATAAAGTCATAAAATATATTCCTTCTTTTAAGATGTACAATGACTACGTTACCAATGAATTTACTATTCGCGATTTATTGACGCATCGAAGCGGTCTAGGCTTAGGAGCTGGCGATTTGATGATTTGGCCGGATGGTCATAATTTTACGACGAAAGATATCATTTCGAATCTTCAGTATCTCAAACCTGTTTCTGCCTTTAGGACAAAATACGATTATGACAATCTGCTCTACATTGTTGCCGGTGAAGTTATTGCTCAAGTAAGCGGACAATCATGGGGAGATTTTATTGAACAACGCATTATGAAACCGCTAGCGATGAATCAAAGCGCTGCTTCTTTTAATCGTTTGAGGGATACGACAAATATCATTAGTCCTCACGTTCCTACAGATGGCAAATTGAAAGCAATTACACGCTACAAAAACCCTATTTTAGACGCAGCTGGAGGCATTTACTCGAGTGTGAATGATATGAGTAAATGGGTCATCATGCAATTGCAAAAAGGGAAATATGACAATGGCAAGATTCTTTTTTCTGAAAAACAACAGGCAGAAATGTGGTCAGCACAAACGATTATGCCGAATAAGCCAGTAGCACCGTACTTTTCGCATTTTAAAAGTTACGGATTGGGCTGGCAACTTTCTGAAGTAAAAGGCAATTTTCAAGTTTCGCATACGGGCGGATTGGATGGCATCGTAACCCAAGTAACGCTTTTACCCGAACTTAATTTGGGGATTATTGTATTTACGAATCAACAGAATGGCGCTGCTTTTAATGCGATTACCAATACCATCAAAGACAGCTATTTGAATTTGAAATCTGATGATTATGTGACTTTATATAGCAGCCAACGGAAAGAAAAAGAAAACAGTGCCGACAAGATTACCGATGAAGTTTGGAGCACAGTTACGAAGAACAAAATGCTTAAAATTTTTATCGATGTCAAAAAATACGTGGGAACCTATAAAGACAATTGGCTGGGAGAAATTGTGCTTTCCGAACGAAAAGGAAAAATGTACTTCCACTCCACTCGTTCTACTCAGCTTTCTGGCGAAATATTTTTCTACAAAGACCAAACCTTCGCAGTAAAATGGAATAATCGAAGTTTACTAGCAGACGCATTTTTGACTTTCTCCGAAGATGCTACCAAAATCAAAATGAAACCTATTTCACCCTTAACAGATTTCAGTTACGACTTTCAAGATTTAGATTTTTCTAAGATGCAGCCTTAGTCATCAATTAAAAAAAAATAGATTAGCCACGAATGCACGAATCGAATTTTAAATTTGTGCATTCGTGGCTTAAAAATTTTATAGGCACTTTCAGGAATTCAGCGACGTTGTGCGTGAAGGATGGCAGCGAAAATCCCACAGCGAGGCACGAGCGAGGAATTGCAGCGAACAGCCTGACCCTTGCGGTCACGCCCACCCGAGCAAAGCGAACTGGCGCAGCAAACTTTCAATACTATTTATCCATTGCGAATTATAAATTAAAATTGTACATTTCGATTGTAATTTCTATTTTTAAGAATTGAAGTACAAAAGCTATGGTCGAAATTGATATTGAAAAAGAAAACAAAGCAATTGCTAAGGAATACAAGGAGTTACTCCGCATCAGTTACCAAACGCTGAGTGCTGAGGATAAAAAACTCATTCGTAAAGCCTTTGATTTAGCCGTAGATGCTCACCAAGAGCAACGACGTAAGTCTGGCGAAGCGTATGTTTTTCATCCGATTGCCGTAGCAAAAATTGTGGCGTCTGAAATTGGATTGGGCGCGACAGGTATTGCCGCCGCTTTGATGCACGACGTGGTAGAAGATACGGATATCACGGTTGCCGACATCGAAAAAATGTTTAATCCGAAAGTGGCGCAACTCGTTGAAGGATTAACCAAAATCTCCCAAGTTCAAAAAGACCTGAACGTATCGATGCAAGCCGAAAATTTCCGTAAAATGCTGTTGACTTTAAACGACGACGTTCGGGTAATTCTGATCAAACTTGCGGACCGTTTGCACAATATGCAGACGATGGAGTCGATGCCAGAGCACAAACAAGTGAAAATTGCTTCTGAAACATTATATATTTATGCACCGCTCGCCCATCGTTTGGGGTTGTACAATATCAAAACGAAGCTGGAAGATTTGGGGTTGAAATATACCGAGCCCAAAATTTACAATGATATTGTCAGCAAAATCAAAGAAACCAAAGAAGAGCAAGACGAATATATTAATGCCATTACTGAGGTTTTGAAGAAATCTCTAGATGAAGAAAACGTAGAATATATTATCAAAGGAAGACCAAAATCTATTTACTCTATTCGTCGCAAAATGAAAGCGCAGAACGTGAGTTTTGATGAAGTCTATGATAAGTTTGCATTGCGAATTGTATATAAATCGAATCTTCACGACGAGAAGTTTATTGCTTGGAAAATCTATTCAATTGTTACGGATCACTATCGTCCAAGCCCGAGCAGATTGCGTGATTGGATTTCCTCTCCAAAATCGACTGGATACGAAGCCTTGCACATTACCGTCATGGGACCCAAAGGACGTTGGGTGGAAATTCAGGTTCGCAGTGAGCGTATGGATGAAATTGCAGAAAAAGGCTACGCAGCACATTACAAATACAAACAAGGCGCGAGTGAAGAAAGCGGTTTGGATGTGTGGCTGAATTTACTAAAAGAAGCATTAGAAAACTCAGAAACCAATGCGGTTGATTTCGTAGAAGACTTCAAAATGAATCTCTACGCCAAAGAGATTTTTGTTTTTACGCCTAAAGGAGAAATCAAATCGTTGCCAAAAGGTGCGACTTCGTTAGATTTTGCGTTCAGCATTCACTCCGAAATTGGTATTCGAACACGAGGAACAAGAGTCAATGGCAGATTAGTTCCTCTCAATACTGAACTCAAAAGCGGTGATCAAATTGAAGTGATTACCTCGCAAAATCAGAAGCCAACGTCGAGCTGGTTAGACTACGTTACAACCTCACGAGCCAAAAACAAAATCCGAAATGTGCTCAATGAGAACACGAAAAAAATGGCGGAAGACGGCAAGGAGTTGCTAACTCGGAAGTTGAAGCAACTCAAGATTACTTTAAACGAACAAGTGGTAAATGAATTGGTCAATTATTTTAGATTGAAAACCAGTTTAGATTTGTTTTACCGCGTGGGCATTGGCTCGATAGAAAACCAACAGCTTAAGGATTTCGCAGCTCAAAAGAGCAATACTTTGATGAACTTCTTCAAAAGTAAAATCAAAAGAACACACTCGACAGCTGATCCAGATATTCATAAACCAGTCATTAGTAGCAATTATGATATGTTGGTTTTTGGCGCCGATCAAGACCGATTAGATTATAAACTTTCGACCTGCTGCAACCCAATTCCGGGTGACGAAGTATTTGGTTTTGTGACGATTAATGAAGGAATTAAAGTGCATAAAAAAGATTGTCCGAACGCCATTAGCTTACAATCCAATTATGCTTATCGAATCATTTTAGCGCGTTGGATCGATTCTACCCAACAAGAATTTAAAGCCATACTACACATTACAGGAATGGACACGCTAGGATTAACCAACGAATTAACCAAAGTGATTTCAAATAATATGCACGTGAATATTCAGAGTATTTCACTTAGCGGCGACGCTGGAATTTTCAACGGGCAAGTCACGGTGATTGTGCAAAACAACATCATATTAAAAAAACTCATCGATAATATTAAGAAAATTGATGGTGTAGATAAAGTCACTCGAGTGAATAAAAACTAAAGAATCAATTAATAATGAACAATTAATAATTAATAATGAGGGGTGCAAAATGTGTATAATTTCCTTCCATTGTTAATTATTAATTATCAATTATTAATTAATAATCTTAACTTTGGCGCATGACATTAGTTGCTACCGATAACAGTAAAAATCAAGAAATTGTAAAGAACGTTTTTACATTGTATCTTGAAAACAAAGGACATCGCAAAACCCCAGAACGTTACGCCATTCTCTATGAAATCTACGATAACGAAGACCATTTTGATATTGAAAACCTCTATATCAAAATGAAAAACAAAAACTATCGTGTCAGCCGCGCGACGCTTTACAATACCATTGAATTGCTGTTGGATTGCGCTTTGGTTCGCAAACACCAATTCGGTCAAAATCAAGCCCATTACGAAAAATCCTATTTCGACAAACAACACGATCACATCATCATGACCGACACCGGCGAAGTTATCGAGTTTTGCGATCCGAGAATCCAAATGATTAAGAAAACCATAGAGGAAATCTTCAATATCGAAGTGACCAACCATTCGCTGTATTTATATGGCAACAAAAAGAAAATGAACGATGAATAATTAGGGCGTTGCCTGCGGCCCAGGCTTTCGGCTGCACGCGGTGCTTGCCTCTATCCCTAACGCATAAAATCCCAATACTGAAATTCCAAATTCCAAAACAAAAACCCATAACATACAACAGACAACTCACAACTGACAACAGACAACTAAAAAAAATGGCCGTAGATTTATTACTAGGATTACAATGGGGCGACGAAGGCAAAGGAAAAATTGTCGACGTGCTCACTTCAAAATATGATATTATTGCTCGTTTTCAAGGCGGACCAAACGCTGGACATACTTTAGAATTTGACGGAATTAAACATGTCTTGCGAACCATTCCTTCAGGGATTTTCCACAAAAATTCCATCAATATCATCGGAAACGGCGTCGTGATTGATCCTGTGGTTTTCAAAAGTGAACTAGACGGCTTGGCCAAATTCAATCTAGATATCAAAAGCAAATTGATACTTTCTCGTAAAGCGCACCTGATTCTACCAACGCACCGCTTGTTAGACGCCGCATCAGAAGCCGCTAAAGGCAAAGCCAAGATTGGTTCTACACTCAAAGGAATTGGCCCAACATATATGGACAAAACCGGTAGAAACGGCATTCGTTTAGGCGATATTGAACTCGCAGATTTTAAAGAAAGATACCGTGCTTTAGCAGACAAACACGAAGCGATGATTGCCTTCTACGACGTGAACATTCAATATAATTTACCGGAATTAGAAAAGGAATTCTTCGACGCCATCGAAGAATTGAAACAACTCACCTTTATCGATTCTGAAGAATACTTGCACCAAGCACAAAAATCCGGAAAATCAATTCTTTGCGAAGGCGCACAAGGCTCGTTACTCGATGTTGATTTTGGAACGTATCCTTTTGTGACGTCTTCTAATACGACCGCTGCTGGTGCTTGCACCGGCTTGGGAATTGCGCCGAACAAAATCAAAGAAGTCTACGGGATTTTTAAAGCCTATACAACTAGAGTTGGAAGCGGCCCGTTTCCCACAGAAGATTTCGAAGAAGCTGGCGATGTTATGGCGAGCGTTGGAAACGAATTTGGCTCGGTAACCGGAAGAAAAAGACGTTGTGGCTGGCTTGACTTAGTCGCGTTGAAATATGCAGTTCAAATAAATGGCGTGACGCAATTGATGATGATGAAAGGAGATGTTTTGTCTGGTTTTGAAACGCTAAAAGTGTGCACTGCCTACGATTATAAAGGTCAAACCATTACCCATTTACCTTACAATATCGAACCAGAAAATGTAACGCCAATCTATACTGAATTTATAGGTTGGAAAGCAGATTTAACAGGCATGAGTGCTTATGACGAACTGCCTATTGAACTCAAAAATTACGTCGATTTTATAGAAAAAGAGTTGGAAGTTCCCATCAAAATTGTATCTGTAGGACCAGATAGAAAACAAACCATTTTGAAATAGAGTTGAAACACGAATTTCACGAATTAACACAAATTAATTGGTGGAAATTCGTGAAATTCGTGTTACCATTTTAAATCACTTCCATGGAAAATTCAAAACTGTTTACCAAATTTTTCGAAAGTGAAAAAGCTGGTGGCGTAGTTTTGGTTTGTGTTACTGTAATTTCGCTCATTTTGGCGAACTCCATTTTTCAAACAAATTACATCTCATTTTGGCACCAACACATTGGTTCTCATTCACTAGTCGACTGGATCAATGACGGATTGATGGCGATTTTCTTTCTGCTCATCGGTTTAGAACTAGAACGCGAAATCTATATAGGAGAACTTTCCAATATCAAGAATGCCGCGCTGCCACTATTCGGTGCTTTTGGAGGAATGATCGTACCAGCAGGAATTTATCTGCTATTCAATTATGGCACTGCAACGCAATCTGGAGCTGGAATTTCGATGGCAACAGATATCGCTTTTGCAGTTGGAATCCTTTCACTTTTGGGCAATCGAGTTCCTACCTCACTCAAAGTTTTCTTAACCGCATTGGCTGTCATTGATGATTTAGGAGCCATCCTAGTAATCGCCATTTTCTATACTAAAAGCATTTCCTTTTTTCACCTTGGCGTAGCGCTATCCATTTGGATTTTACTCCTAATATTTAATAGGTTAAAAGTTCACAATTTGATTCCTTATTTGATTGGTGGCATTGTCATGTGGTATTTTATGATGCAAACTGGCATCCATGCTACGATTACAGGCGTTTTAGTAGCATTTGCAATTCCGTTTGGCAACGGCGATGAGAAATCAACTTCTTACATTTTACAGGAGTTTTTGCATAGTCCCGTCGCATTTTTTATTCTGCCTTTGTTTGCATTGGCGAATACTTGTATTGCTTTCGGAGCACATTTACTCGAAGGCTTAAGCCACTCCAACAGCATTGGTATTATGCTCGGATTGGTTATCGGAAAACCGCTGGGCATTTGGCTAATTTCTTATATCGCTGCTGCCTTTGGACTTTGTGCATTACCCAACGACTTAAAGTGGAAAAACATTGTCGGCGCCGGATTTCTAGGTGGAATTGGTTTCACCATGTCAATATTCATTACCCTTTTAGCGTTCGAAGACCAACAAGTAATCGACCACTCCAAAATTGCCATTTTAGTCGCATCATTGGTTGCCGGCTCGATTGGGTTCTTATTTCTAAAATACAGTTTGAAGAAATAAAAAAAAGTCGCACTTTTCAGTACGACTTTCAATAATACTTGATTCAATTAAAAACCAAATATAAAAGATTCTGAAGGTGGAATAGAAATCTTTACACTTCCTTCACCATCCTTAACCACTAAATAAGCTCGCACTTTGGGAGATAATTGCTCTTTCAATTCATAGGTCCCGTCTTTTAATTTCCATTCCCCTATAAGATCCGCAGGAATAAATAAATCGAATTCACTTGCTGTAACCCAAGAAAAATTTGAAACAATAATTAATTTTTGAGAATCAGACCAACGTACAAAAGAATAAATTCCCTCACTGTAACTATTTTTACCAATACTATTTGTAGTTGTTTCATTTGAAATTGCGCTTGCTTCTTGAATACTATTGCTTAGTGGAATATGATTCCGATTAAAAGTTTGTATTTCTTGAAATTTGCCCATTAAGGCCGGACTGTTAATCGAGAAATTCAACAATCGAGAATAGAAATCTCTTAAGCTTTTTTCGGATTCTGTCAACTTTCCTCCATCAAAAAGACCATCATTCATCCATCTTTGGTGACTCGGAACTCCTACATAGTCAAAAATTGACGTTCTTGATGGCTTTCCAAATCCACCCTCTTCATTCCCTGCTTCTCCCACTTCTTGTCCAAAATAAATCATCGTTGGAGAAGAACTCAATGTAGTAGAAACGACCATTAATGGTTTTCCTTTTTCAGGAGTTCCGGCAAAATCTTTACTTGCCAGTCTTTGCTCGTCGTGATTTTCTAAGAAATGTAACATATGATGTTCAATATCCGCGAACTTTGCTTGAATTTCAGAAATAGGATCTGGCAACGCTTTCCGATGAATTACTTGCTTTAGGTGATCATATAAGTCCACTTTATCATACAAATAATCCATCTTTCCTAACTTGATGTAATTTCTATATTCATTCGGATTATAGACTTCAGCTAATAAAAACGCATTTGGATTCTTCATTTTAATGGACGAATTCATATAACTCCAAAATTCATATGGAACCATTTCTGCCATATCATAGCGAAATCCGTCAACTCCTTTAGCCGTCCAGTACAAGGCAATGTCTCTGAATTTTTTCCATGAATTTGGTACCTCTTTATTTGTCCAAAAAGCATAATGCTCTTGGTATGATTTATTATCAAATCCTGCTGGCAATTCAGGGAAATCTTTAGAACCATCAGGTCGAATTCCATAATTAATTTTTACCGTTTCATACCAATCATTAATATCCGGTTTTGGCAAACGAGTGCCGTTGCCAGTCCATTTTGCTGGAAATTCCTCAAATTTATCATCAATCAAATCGTTTTTCTCGCCATTTAGTGGTTTGTAGGATTCTGAAGTTGGTACCTGAAATCGTTGCTCAGGAATATAATAGAAGTTATTATTTCTATCATATTCCACATTCACATTATCATCCGCCCCAAAATCGCGAACTCCTTTCGGATTCGATTTTCCTTCATACTTTCTCGCCACATGATTGGGTACGATATCTATTAGTAATTTCAGTCCATTTTTATGCGTTCGTGCAATTAGCGCTTCAAATTCTTGCAAACGGTTTGCAGGGTTTTCCGCTAAATCAGGATTAACATTATAGTAATCTTTTACCGCATAAGGCGATCCTGCGCGACCTTTTACCACATCTGGATCATCGTTAGAAATGCCATATTTTGTATAATCATTTACTAATGCATGATGCGGAACACCCGTATACCAAATATGAGTTACCCCAAGATTTTTAATTTCTTGCAGTGCTTTATCGGTAAAATCACTAAACTTGCCCACACCATTTTTCTCGATGGTTCCCCACGGTGCATTCGTATTATTCCTATTTCCGAATAAGCGCGTAAACACTTGATATACGACTGCTTTTCTTTCTACAGGGGTTTGACTCATATTTGAAACTGCTTCCGTTTTTTTTGCTGACATGGCTTTCTTCTTTTTAATTTGGGCATTTGTAGATAAGGTAACGCCTATCAACGCGAGTAATAGAATTTTTTTCATTTTTTTTTTATTTTTTAAAGACAGTTATACAAATATAAAAATTAGAAGCACACTTCCAATCTTCTAATAAATAATTCTTAATAACCGTTTTCGTTGCAGGCTTTTTCTTAAATTTGGACAAAATTTATACGCTTGAAGAAACTACAATTTTTCCTCCTTCTCTGTTTCCTTCTTATAGGTCTGCAAATAGTCATTGCGCAAGAGCCTAAAAAGATTATCATTGAGTATTCTGATTTTTTTGACGTGAATCAACTGGAAATCCCTGATGCTGCTTTGCTATCTGGAAATGTTAGAATCGTTCATGATGGCGTTAGAATGTTCTGTAATAAAGCCTATTATTTTCAAAAAGAAAACTATGTGAAAGCATTTGGTGATGTTCAAATGATTCAAGGTGACACACTTTTTATGAATAGCAAATACGCCGAATACAATGGCAACGAAAAAAAAGCCTATGCTACAGGAAATGTTGAAATGCGATCCCCAGAAATGACGCTGGTTACGGACACTTTAAATTTTGACAGAAACACGCAACAAGCAGCGTACAATACCTACGGAACCATTACTAACAAAGACAATGTGCTGAAAAGTAAATCGGGTAAATATTACGCCAACGAAAAGAAATTTCAATTCTTGACGTCAGTTACCATTACCAATCCCAAGTATGTTGTTAAATCAAATCATTTAGATTATTACAACAATTCCGGACACTCCTATTTATTCGGCCCATCAACAATTACGAGCAAAGAAAACTTCATTTACACCGAAAAAGGATTCTATGATAGCAAGAAAAATATCGGCCATTTTCTGCGTAAGTCATATATAAAATACCAAGATAGACGAATAGAAGGTGACAGTTTATTTTATAACAGAAATAAAGAATTTGCTTCCGCTACCAACAATGTCAAGATTACTGACACAATCAACAAAGGCATCATTAAAGGCCATTATGCCGAAATCTACAAAAAGAAAGACTCGATGTTTGTGACCAAAAGAGCTGTCGCAATCAACTTGGTCGACAAAGATTCGGTCTATATTCATGGAAAAAAGTTGCTGATTACAGGCAAACCAAATGAAAGAATTGTCCGCGCCTTTAATAATGCACGAATTTTCAAAAAAGACATGAGTGGCAAATGCGACTCAATTCATTCTAGCCAAATTACCGACATCACGCAACTCATCGGCAAACCCATTTTATGGAATTTTGAAAACCAAATGACGGGAGATGTGATGCATCTGGTCGGCAATGACTTTACCCAAAAACTCGACTCACTCAAAGTCCTCAATAATGCCTTTATTATTTCGAAAGATTCTCTGGGAACTGGCTATAATCAGGTCAAGGGACTAAACCTCTACGGTAAATTTCGCGATAACAAATTGTACGAAGCGGACATTATCAAAAACACGGAAGTCATCTATTATATGCGAAACGACGCTAAGGAACTCATAGGCATAAACAAAAACGTGAGCAGTCGCATCAATATGACGTTAGACGGAAACCAAATAGATAGCATGACGTTCTTCACTAACGTCGACGGCGATATCTATCCCGAAAAAGATTTGCCTGAAAATGCCCGTAAACTTCGTGGATTTATTTGGCGCGAAGAGGAACGCATCAAAACCAAAGACGATATTTTTCCGCCCGAAGAAAACGAAATGAATGACAAAATCATCAAAGACAGTAAAGCCGAATTGGCCAAGGAAAATGTCCCGATGAAAGTTAGAAAAGAAACGTTGGATTATGACAAAAATAATCCAACTCCAAAACCTGCAGCAAAATAAAACTAGTCGTGAAATCTGATTTCCTCCAATACCAAGCCCAAACGTCTCCATATCCTTTAGGTATGGAAATCTCGCATGCCCTTGGTTCCTATATTTACGATACGAATAATAAAAGATATCTAGACTTTGTCGCTGGTGTTTCAGCGTGTGCTCTTGGTCATCAAAACCAGCGCGTTAACGATGCTATCAAAAACCAACTCGACAAATATTCGCACGTCATGGTGTATGGCGAATATTCCCAAAGTCCAGCAGTTGAATATTGTAAACTATTAGCTTCTCACCTACCCAAACCACTAGAAAAAACGTATTTGGTTAATTCAGGAACTGAAGCTACCGAAGGCGCACTGAAATTGGCACGAAGAGTCACCGGCAGAAGTCAATT
>CANGTL010000040.1 GCA_947456815.1 Flavobacteriaceae bacterium | reverse complement strand
GTAGCCTTGTTTAATACGGTTACACCAACGATAGACACACCTACCCAATCCGAACTGGTATACAACACGGCCACGAGTGGCATTGCTCCCAACAATGTAACCCCAGGATTTTATTATTGGGATGGTTTAAAATGGTTAAGAATAAAAAGTAGTACTAATAACTCCGATACGTGGTCATTGGATGGGAATTCAGGAACTGTTGATGCCAATAATTTTATTGGAACTACAGACGATGTCCCTTTTAATATTAGGGTTGCTAATCAGAAGGCAGGTAGGATTACTTCGGGGGGAGACGTATTTTTTGGCTATCAGGCAGGAAATGTCAATACGGGAGCTTCCAATACAGGGATTGGTTATAGGTCTTTATTCTCTAATGCTTCAGGGTTTTATAACACCGCTATCGGTTCTTTAGCGTTAAACTTAAATACCACGGGAAGCTATAACACCGCTAATGGTACCAGTGCATTATATGGAAATAATAGAGGAAACTATAACACTGCGAATGGTGCCTTTTCATTATTTGCTAATACCACAGGAAACAATAACACCGCTATCGGTTCTTTTGCGTTAAACTTAAATACCACGGGAAGCTATAACACCGCTAATGGTACCTTTGCATTATATGGAAATAATACAGGAAACTATAACACCGCCACAGGAAATAATTCTTTATTTTCTAATACTATAGGAAACAATAACACCGCCACAGGATCTGATGCTTTATATTCCAATACCGGTGGAAGCTTTAATACTGCTAATGGAAGTTTAGCATTAAGTTCTAATACTACAGGAAGCAATAACACCGCCGCAGGATCTAGTGCTTTGAATTCCAATACCACAGGAAGCAGTAACACCGCCGCAGGAAAAGCTGCTTTGATTTTCAATACTACAGGAAGCAGTAATACTGCACATGGCGATAGTGCGCTCTATAGTAATAGTACCGGATCTTATAACACTGCCACGGGTACAAATGCATTGTTTTCTAATACTACTGGTTATGAAAATACGGCCACTGGGCTACAAGCGCTTCGAAATAATACTACTGGGTTTTATAACACCGCTACAGGTGTGAATGCACTATTTTCTAACACCACGGGAAGCTATAACACCGCTAATGGTACCAGAGCATTATATGGAAATAATACAGGAAGCTATAACACTGCGAATGGTGCCTTTTCATTATTTGCTAATACCACAGGAAACAATAACACCGCCATAGGTAACAGTGCATTAAGTACTAATACTACTGGTTTTGAAAATACTGCCCTTGGGTATGCCGCATTATTATTAAATTCTACAGGCAATTATAACACCGCCACAGGATCTGCTGCTTTGTACTCCAATACCACAGGAATACGAAATACGGCCAGTGGGCTTCAAGCCCTACGAAATAATACCACAGGAAACTACAATACGGCTAGCGGAACTGTAGCATTGTTTTCAAATACTACAGGAACCAGTAATACTGCGTATGGCGATAGTGCGCTCTATAGTAACAGCGCGGGGGGAGGTAACACTGCAATGGGTACGAATGCATTATTTTCTAATACTACTGGTTTTGAAAATACTGCGCATGGGTCTGCCGCTTTATCCTCGAATACCACAGGAAACAATAATACCTCTAATGGACGTAACTCACTTCTTGCCAATACCACTGGCAGCGGCAATACTGCTTTTGGTTCAGGTGCTGGATTTGCAGGAACTGCTATTACTACAGGTTCTAACAATACCTTTATTGGATATAGTGCCAGTTCGGACAGTGCTATCCGTGTTAATAGCATTGCCATTGCCGGCAATGGCAACTTGGCCTTTGGAGGTGATAATAGGGTAAGGATTGGTAATAGCGCCATGACTTCTATTGGGGGACAAGTGGGTTGGACAACCATTTCCGACCAACGCGTAAAGGACAATATCCGACAGGATGTCAAGGGATTGGATTTTATTTTAAAGTTAAAACCACTAACCTATACTTATAGTATTGAAAAATCAAATCAAATTCAAAAAAGCACGATTGCCGATGAATGGCCCAGCAAGCACAACATTGAAAAAATAAGATTTAGCGGTTTTTTAGCCCAAGAAGTGGAAAAAACGGCAAAAGAAATAGGTTATGATTTTAGTGGAGTAGATAAGCCTGAAGATGCTGACGGTTTGTGGGGTTTGAGATATTCAGACTTTACCGTTCCTTTGGTAAAGTCCGTACAAGAATTACACGCGCAAAACAAACAGTTACAAGAATCCAACGCCATACTAGTAAAGCAAATAGACGAATTATTGCAAAAAATGAAGGAGCAAGAGAAAAGAATGCAAATACTAGAAAAGAAATTGTAAACTGAAAATGCTCTTAGAGAATTACCAAACAATATAGAGTAAGAAATATTAATTAAAAAGTATAAAAAATGGCAACCTTACGATTGACAAGAAAAAAAGAATTTAATGCTTCGCTGCGCGATTATCTCGTTTTTATTGACAATCAAAAAATAGGCAGTATTGCAAATCATGAAACCAAAGAATTTACTGCTCTTTCCTAACCTTTTTGGCCTCTTTTCTATTGATCTTAGAAATAGAGGCAAATAGCAGTATGTGCTAATCAAGACCTATTTTTCACATAATTGACTGGGCTATGCGATTGACGTTAAATAAGCACCTTAAACGGCGTGTTTTTAAAATGACTATAAAACCTTCTTGAAAAGTCTAAATACTCGTAAATAGGGTGTAAATGCGACTTTTATGGGATGCATTGAGCCCATCCTCCAAATCTCCGCTTTGAGACACGAGCGTTAGCGAACTGGCGAAGCAATACTTAAGATAAAAAAACGATTAAGTGTACTTGGCGTTTTTTCTTTTGTTTTAACATTTATTTGTTTATGGGAAGGGATTGACTTTGTCCATCCCAAAAACTCCGTTTTGCAAATAAAAAAGGATAAATCTTTATAGCGAGCATGTCTTTTTTTCGTTACCATAGGTTTGAGGCCATTATGGTATTGAAAAAAAACAATCGCTAAATCTACTTTTTGAAAAAAAAAAGAACGCACTCGTATCAAAGTGCGTTTTGTTTTACCTGATTGCCACTGGCAATCCTCCTTTTAATTTCAAATGTGACCACGATGGGATTCGAACCCACACGCCCTTACGAGCACCACCCCCTCAAGATGGCAAGTCTACCAATTTCTCCACGTGGCCTAAAAAAAAATCATCCGCCTATGGCGGACGACTTGTTGTGACCTGGCTGGGGCTCGAACCCAGGACCCCATCATTAAAAGTGATGTGCTCTACCAACTGAGCTACCAAGTCAAATGTCTTTTCTCTAACGCGGGTGCAAATATAAGGTCTTATTATTTATTTTTCAAAGCTATTTTATTTTAAATTTGGGTTTTTTTACTATTTGCTATTAACCCCTTAATATATAAGGTTTTATTTCGATGATGAAAATAGTTTTAGTGGGTTATATGGGTTCAGGTAAGTCAACAATTGCCACTTTTTTGTCAGAAAAGTTACAGCTACCATGCAAAGATTTGGATAACTGTATCGAAAAACAGGAGGGGATGTCAATTGCTGTAGTATTCGAAGCAAAAGGAGAAATCTACTTTCGTAAGCTTGAACATCAGGTTTTTAAAGAAATGATGGCTGCTAATGACTCGTTTGTGCTCAGTACTGGAGGAGGCACTCCTTGTTATGCCAACAATCATTTATTATTGAACGGCGATGGAGTTGTTTCTATATATCTCAAAACATCAATAGATCAATTATTGCTTCGCACAAAAGATGAAAAAGTTACTAGACCATTATTGGCAAGTAAAAGTGATAAGGAATTAAGAGAATATGTCGCGCAACATTTGTTTGAAAGAAGCTATTTTTATAACCAAGCGACATTTACAATATGCACTGACCAAAAAACGCCAGAACAAATTGTTGCGGAAATTAAA
Source organism: Flavobacteriaceae bacterium (assembly GCA_947456815.1). Taxonomy (GTDB): domain Bacteria; phylum Bacteroidota; class Bacteroidia; order Flavobacteriales; family Flavobacteriaceae; genus Flavobacterium. Next base: position 20,312 of record CANGTL010000040.1, on the reverse strand, counting down.
AACCTGCTAATTTAGATACGCATAATCGCCTGCACTATCAAATACGACCTGCACATGTTCTTGTAGCGAGGTACTCAAAGAAATTCCCTTGAAATCAGCTTTTACGGGATATTTTTTGTGGTTTCGGTCGACCAAAACGGCCGTTTTAAATTTCGAAAGCGGCACTTCTAAGAAATGTTTTACACCGTAAACTAGTGTTGTTCCGGAATTTAAAACATCATCAACCAAAACTAATCCCTTGTTTTCATAGTCTTTTTCCGATAGAGAAGTTGTAATTGGACCATTTGGTTTTGCTTTGTCGATAAACACTTCGCACAAAACAATTTTTAGCGGAGAGATTTCTTCAAGAACAACCGCTATCTTTTTAGCAAACAGAAAACCATTGGAGGCAATTCCAGCAAGCACAACGGTTTCTTCATTGACGAACGTTTCGTAAATTTGATAGGCAATTCTCCTTATTTTGTGTTCAATCTCAGTATGGGTTAGAATTCTGTTTTCCATATTTTTTTTGTAGCGTTTTAATCTTCTTTTTCGAATTCATTTTCAATTTCAAAATCGGTCAAGTCGCGACGATCTTTTTTGGTAGGTCTACCATCACCCGTCTTGCGATAGTGTTCTTTGGATAATTTTAGGAGCTCTAAATGCTGGTACACTTCTATTGGTGTTTCGTCACGACGGTATATATCGACCAATTTGGCGCCAATTCTATTGTCAGGAACGTCCAAGACTGTAATGGTTTGGGTAATTTGATCTTTTCGGAATGTAATCTGGTCCGTCGGAAAAACCTCTTTAGACGGCTTTGCAATTTGTCCATTGACGGTAATATGATTCTTTTTGCAAGCCTCTGTGACCATATTTCTAGTCTTGTAGTACCGCACACACCAGAGATATTTATCTACCCTCATATTTTTTCAAAATTCGACGTTAAATTATTTACAAAAATAAATCAATATTGTATCTTGCGCTCCTTAATTTCAGCTATAATGAACAAATTTAAGTTATATTTTATTCTTTTCTGTTCGGCCATCCTATTATTTTCTTGTAACAAATCAGATAGCGTGAGTGCAATTCCAATTAGGAATTTTGATACGCAATATAATGATGATATTGCAATCATTGAAGATTATTTGAACACGCACTACTTAGAAGTTACAACTTCAACTGGTACTGATGACCAGGACGTGGAAATAAAAAAAATTGACGCGGGCCAAACAAAAATGATGGACTTATTATTTAAGGCGGATGGTGATTATCCACTGCTCAGAAAAGTGCCCGTCGTAATTAAAGAAGTTACCTATTATATGTATTATATCAAACTTCGAGCAGATAACAGTGATGCTAATAGCCTTGCACCATCTAAAGCAGACGAGATATTGACAGCTTATAACGGAAGCTACTTGGCGTATGTTACTACTGATGAACCTCTCTTGGATGAAAATGGCAATCAAGTAATTATAGCTGGCATTCCTCAAACTGTGACGGTAACTAAACTGCAAGCAACGCAATTTCAATATGTACCATTTCCTAGTGGTTACTTGAGAATGGATACCGCCGTACGAGGATGGAGAGAAACTATTCCGCTATTTAAATCAGGTACAAGGGTAGAGTCAACAGGTCCAAACCCCTATGCTAATTTTGGTGCGGGACTTCTATTTATTCCATCTGGCTTAGCATACTTTAATGAGGCGCGACCTGGTATTCCTTCCTATTCACCTTTGGTTTTCAGCTTTAAGCTTTTTGATGTGAAATTTGGAGACCAAGATGAAGATGGAATAATCTCAAACGACGAAGATCTTGATGGCAACAAAGATTTTTCAAATGACGACACCGATGGAGATGGTATTCCGAATTTGTACGATAAAGATGATGATGGCGACGGTTTTTTTACACGATCAGAAATTACAATTAACGGTGTATTGCCCGCAAGTTACACTCAAATATTAGATTGTAGTGGAACAACGACAGGTGTAAAGAAACATTTGGATAAGACATGTCACTAACGATTATCAATTAGTACCAAAGAAAATCCCATTCCGTTAAGAATGGGATTTTTTATTTAATGTATTCTACTATTATTTTCTATTTATCACTTTTTCTGCTGCGCGAACAATAGCTTGATGATTCAATTGGTATTTCTCCATCAATTGTTCTGGAGTTCCGGATTCACCAAAACTATCTTGAACCGCAACAAATTCCTGAGGCATTGGTGTGTTGAGCGCTAATACTCTCGATACACTTTCTCCTAAACCGCCAATGATATTATGTTCTTCGGCAGTAACGATGCATTTTGTTTTGCTTAGTGAACGTAGAATCGCTTCTTCGTCGAGTGGTTTAATCGTGTGAATGTTGATGACTTCTGCCGAAATTCCTTTTTCCGCCAAGGCTTCTGCAGCAATCAAAGCTTCCCAAACCAAATGTCCCGTAGCCACAATAGTAACATCTGTTCCTTCTTGCAGTAGCACTGCTTTTCCGATTTCGAAAGTGCCATTTTCCGGCGTGAAATTAGGAACAACTGGTCTACCGAATCTCAAGTAAACTGGCCCGTGATGATCGGCAATCGCAATCGTGGCTGCTTTGGTTTGATTGTAATCGCAAGTATTTATAACTGTCATTCCTGGCAACATTTTCATCAATCCAATATCTTCTAGGATTTGATGGGTTGCGCCATCTTCTCCTAAAGTCAATCCTGCATGCGAAGCGCAGATTTTTACATTCTTATCTGAATAGGCAACCGATTGTCTGATTTGATCATAAACTCTCCCTGTAGAAAAATTAGCAAAAGTTCCGGTAAAAGGAATTTTTCCGCCAATGGTCAAACCCGCAGCAATTCCAATCATGTTCGCTTCGGCAATTCCGATTTGGAAAAATCGTTCCGGATGATTTTTGATAAATTCATCTAGTTTCAAAGAACCAATTAAATCGGCGCATAAGGCAACTACATTTTCGTTTTTTTGACCTAGTTCGGTCATTCCTGCTCCAAAACCTGAGCGTGTATCTTTACTTCCTGTATTGGTATATTTTTTCATTTTTATAATTTAATGTTTATGCCACAAAGTCGCTAAGGAACAAAGTTCTATGAAATAGCATATTAATAATCGCCTAAAGTTTCTGGATTTTGTGCTAGTGCAGTAGCCAATTGGTCGTTGTTAGGTGCCTTTCCGTGCCAAGCGTGACTGTACATCATAAAGTCTACACCGTTCCCCATTTCGGTATGCAACAGAACACAAACAGGTTTTCCTTTTCCAGTTCTAGATTTTGCATCGCTCATTCCCGACAGAATTGCTTCTATATTATTACCTTCTTTGATTTCGAGCACGTCCCAATCAAAAGCTTCAAATTTAGCTTTGAGGCTTCCCATTGCTAACACATGATCTGTTGTTCCGTCTATTTGTTTTCCGTTGAGGTCGATAGTAGCAATTAAGTTATCTACTTTTTTGGCTGAGGCGTACATAATCGCTTCCCAGTTTTGTCCTTCTTGCAATTCGCCATCTCCATGCAGACTGTAAATAAGATTAGCATCCTTATTTAGTTTTTTGGCTTGAGCTGCGCCAATGGCGACAGACATTCCTTGTCCGAGTGAACCCGAAGCAATGCGCACTCCAGGCAAACCTTCGTGCGTCGTTGGATGACCTTGCAGACGCGAATTGATGAGACGGAAAGTGGCTAATTCCGAAACTGGAAAGTACCCTGACCGCGCCAATACGCTATAAAATACTGGAGAAATATGGCCGTTGGAAAGGAAGAATAAATCTTCACCGATTCCGTCCATATCGAAACCTGGTTTGCGGTTCATGATGTTTTGGTATAAAGCGACCATAAATTCCGTGCAACCCAGCGAACCGCCCGGATGACCTGAGTTGACAGCATTAACCATTCGAAGGATGTCTCTTCGAACTTGTGTTGTTAACTCGTTTAGTTGTTGTGTGTTAGACATGTTTAGTAAAATAAATTAGTATCGCTCAAAAGTAAATCTAATTTAGGTAGTGGCAAAAGTTTTTTTGAATAGTTATTAAGGTTTTCGTAATGAAAACAATTCCTCAATTTAGGACAGGCTGCGTGAGGGATGGCAGCGGTTAGCCCACAGCGCAGCGAGGACTAGTAGCGAACAGCCCGACCCTTGCGGTCACGCCATAATTTGGATTGTAAGACTGTTAGACTGTAAGATTTTTAGACTTTATGATTTTCGGAAACGAATGCGCCATTTTAGATTGATTTCAAAATCTTAAAATCCTATAATCTTACGATCTAATTTCTATCTTTGCCGCCTGAAAAATTGCCTTATGAAGTTTGAATTACTACAAAAAGATCCTTTATCGAAAGCGCGCGCTGGAACAATAACAACCGATCACGGTGTGATCGAAACTCCTATTTTTATGCCTGTTGGAACGGTAGCTTCAGTGAAAGGCGTGCACCAACGTGAACTCAAAGATGAGATTAATCCGGATATTATTTTGGGAAATACGTATCACTTGTATTTACGTCCACAGACCACAATTTTAGAACAAGCTGGTGGATTGCACAAGTTTATGAATTGGGATCGAAACATTTTGACGGATTCAGGCGGTTATCAAGTGTATTCGCTTTCGGCTAATAGAAAAATCAAAGAAGAAGGCGTTAAGTTTAAGTCGCATATCGACGGGTCTTACCACGTGTTTACGCCAGAAAATGTAATGGAAATTCAACGGACTATTGGTGCCGATATTATTATGGCGTTTGATGAATGTACACCGTATCCGTGCGATTATCGTTATGCGCAACGTTCGATGAAGATGACGCATCGTTGGTTAGACCGTTGTATCAATCATTTGGAAAAACTTCCTTTTAAATACGGATTTGAACAAACGTTTTTCCCGATTGTACAAGGAAGCACGTATAAAGATTTGCGTATGCAGTCGGCGGAATATATAGCTAATGCTGGACAACAAGGAAATGCCATTGGTGGATTATCTGTTGGAGAACCTGCAGAAGAAATGTACGCCATGACGGAAGTAGTCTGCGACATTTTGCCCGAAGACAAGCCGCGTTATTTGATGGGTGTCGGAACACCAATCAATATTTTAGAAAATATTGCGTTGGGTGTAGATATGTTTGATTGTGTGATGCCTACTCGAAATGCTCGAAACGGTATGTTGTTTACCGCGAATGGAACGATCAATATCAAAAATAAGAAGTGGGAAGATGATTTTTCTCCGTTGGATGAAATGGGAATAACATTCGTAGATACGGAATACACCAAAGCTTATTTGCGCCATTTGTTTGCTGCCAATGAATATCTTGGGAAGCAAATTGCCACAATTCACAATTTAGGTTTCTATATGTGGTTGGTTCGTGAAGCTAGAAAACATATCTTAGCGGGAGATTTTAGAGTTTGGAAAGAAATGATGGTGAAACAAATGAGCGAGCGATTGTAAATTGTTTAATCGTTTAATCGTTTAACTGTTTAATCGATTCAACGATTCAACGAATAACCGATTAACCCAACTATGCTAACAATAATAGACAAATACATCCTCAAAAGATATCTCGCCACTTTCAGCGTGATGCTGTTGCTTTTTATTCCTATTGGGATCGTTATTGATGTTTCTGAGAAGGTCAATAGAATGATTGAGAATAAGGTGCCGTTTAAAGATATTGCCATTTATTACGTCGACTTTGTCATTTACTTTGCCAATCTTCTATTTCCAATCTTTTTGTTTCTTTCGGTAATTTGGTTTACGTCGAAACTAGCCAATAATACGGAGATTATTGCGATTTTAAGTTCAGGAATTTCTTTTACACGATTTTTAAAACCGTATCTCATTGGTGCCACGATTGTGTCGTTGACAGCTTTAATCATGGGATTCTTTTTGGTGCCAAAAGCAAGCGAGGGATTTAAGAATTTTAGGTACACGTATCTCATCGGGAATGGCGTTGAGGAAATGAGGGACAACTCTGATGTGTATCGGCAAATTAGTGACGATGAGTTTATCTATGTGAGCAATTTCAACTCACTGTCTCAAACTGCCTTTAATTTTGTCCTAGAGAAATTCAAAGGAGATCAATTAGAATATAAAATTACCGCCAATCGTATCAGATGGAACCCAATTACCAAACAGTATAATTTATATGGGTATTGCAAAAGAACCGTTGGTGAATTTGATGATATTATCGTGAATAAAGACAAAGTATCTGCTAAATTCAATTTTGAACTCGAAGATCTTACACCAACGATTTATGTTGCGGAGACCTTATCATTATTCGAGTTGAATTCCTTTATCGAGAAAGAACGCAAAAGAGGTTCTTCAAACATCAATACTTATTTGGTCGTGTTGTATAAGAAATATAGCATTCCCGTGTCGGCTTTTATTCTGACGATTATTGCAGTAGCAGTTTCTTCCATGAAACGACGAGGAGGGATGGGTGTAAATCTCGCCGTCGGCATACTTCTCGCTTTTTCATTCGTGTTTCTCGATAAGATTTTTGGAGTCCTAGCAGAAAAATCAAGTGTTTCTCCATTATTGGCGGTGTGGACACCTAACATTATTTTCGGAACGCTCGCCTTTTTCCTACTGAGACATGCTAAGCGATAACCTAAGAAGCTATTTCCATCTTCATCTCATCGTTTTTGTATGGGGATTTACCGCTGTATTAGGCGCTTTAATTTCTCTCGACGCTTTGCCATTGGTTTGGTATCGCATGGTACTGGCAGTGTTTTTTATATTGATGTATGTTTGGTATAAAAAAATCCCACTACAGATTCCAACCAAGATCTTACTGCAATTATTGTTTGCCGGAGTAGTCATTGCTTTGCATTGGTTTACGTTCTTTAGAGCCATCAAAGTTTCGAATGTTTCAGTGACCTTGGCCTGTTTGTCTACTGGCGCGTTTTTCACTTCTTTTTTAGAGCCTGTTTTATTCGGACGAAAAGTAATCTGGTATGAAGTTTTTTTTGGAGTGATTGTCATCATTGGATTGAGCATCATTTTTCACGTAGAAAGCCATTATTTTGAAGGCATTTGTCTGGGATTAACTTCTGCATTCTTATCCGCACTATTTTCAGTTTACAATAGCAAGTTTGCCAAAGCGTATGATCCGACCTTGATTTCCTTTTATGAACTTACGGGAGGGATTATTTTTTTCTCTTTGTTGCTTTTCGGCACCAGTAGTTTTTCGTCAAGTTTTTTTGAAATTAGCACCTCTGATTGGATTTACCTTGCCATATTGAGTTCTTTTTGCACAGCCTACGCCTTCATTGCGTCGGTCAAAGTGATGCGATTTTTGAGTCCATATACGGTGATGCTGACCATCAATTTGGAGCCCATCTACGGAATCATTTTAGCCGTTTTGGTTTTCCATGAAAAGGAAAAAATGAACCCACAATTTTACCTTGGAGCGCTGATTATCTTGGTGACTGTGATCACCAACGGTATTGTAAAATATTACCGGTCGAAAGAGTAGGAACTGCTTCCTGCTGTTCGCTCACCCGAGCGCAACTCTCAACCCACAACTCACAACCGATAGCCGACAAGCGACAACCGCAATGTTTACAACTTAAAACAAAAAATTTCTTTTCTTACTGATTTAATATTTTATCTTTGTTCTCCTAACAAAAATTTAATACCACATAAAACCTATGGAATATTTAGATTTTGAACTTCCTATCAAAGAACTAGAGGATCAATTAGATAAATGCCAGATTATTGGAGCAGAATCCAATGTCGATGTTACTGCAACCTGCAAGCAAATCGAGAAAAAACTAGAAGAAACCAAACGAAATATATACAAAAACTTAACGGCGTGGCAGCGAGTACAACTCTCTCGTCACCCGAATCGTCCTTATACCATGGATCATGTTCGCGCTTTGTGCGGAGACACATTTCTAGAGTTATTCGGAGACCGTGGTTTTAAAGACGACAAAGCCATGATCGGTGGATTGGGAAAAATTGGTGGGCAATCTTTTATGATCGTGGGTCAGCAAAAAGGATACAATACGAAAACACGTCAAATGCGTAATTTCGGAATGGCCAATCCAGAAGGCTATCGAAAAGCATTGCGCTTGATGAAAATGGCGGAGAAATTCGGCATTCCAGTGTTAACCCTAATTGATACTCCAGGAGCTTATCCCGGATTAGAAGCGGAAGAACGCGGACAAGGAGAAGCTATTGCGAGAAATATATTCGAAATGACCCGTCTAAAAACCCCAATCATCGCAGTAATTGTTGGTGAAGGTGCCTCAGGAGGTGCGTTGGGAATTGGCGTTGGTGATCGGGTTTTAATGATGGAAAATACTTGGTATTCTGTGATTTCACCCGAATCTTGCTCTTCAATTTTATGGAAAAGCTGGGAATACAAAGAACAAGCTGCCGAAGCGCTCAAATTGACTTCAACCGATATGAAAAAACAGAAGTTAGTCGATGATGTTATTCCAGAGCCATTAGGCGGTGCACATTACGATAGAGAAACTGCTTTCAAAACAGTTGAACAATATATTACCAAAGCCTACAACGAATTAAAAGATTTATCAACAACTGAATTAGTCGCTCAGAGGATGGATAAATACAGCAAAATGGGCGAATTCAAAGAGTAAAATCTTACAATTGAGATACTTAATCCGAAGCCCAATGGTTTCGGATTTTTTTATGGTTATAAACAAAATAAAAGTATTTATCAACAGCATTCAGTTATAACTACTTCTTTCTTTTTTTTATTTTATGGTTACTTTAGCAGCATGGAAAATTTCAAGAATATAAACCCACTTCGCGTCGAGAAAACGACCATCATCAACTTAGAGAAAGGCAAACTTCCTCCTCAGGTTCTAGAGCTAGAAGAAGCGGTTTTGGGCGCCATGATGATTGATAAAAAAGGTGTAGATGAGGTGATCGATATCTTGCAACCCGACGCTTTTTATAAGGAAGCACATCGACATATTTTTGAGGCCATTGTTCAGTTATTCACAGATACTCAGCCTATTGACTTATTAACAGTATCAGCACAACTCAAAAGAAACGCAAAACTTGATTTGGCAGGCGGCGATTTCTATCTGATTCAACTGACACAAAAGATTTCTTCTTCTGCCCATATCGAATTCCACTCGCGCATCATTCTTCAGAAATTTATCCAACGAAGCTTGATCAAAATATCTTCGGAAATTATCGAAGAATCCTATGACGAAACTACCGATGTTTTCGATTTGCTTGACAAAGCCGAATCTAAACTGTACGAAGTGACGCAAGGCAATATCAAAAGAAGTTCTGAAACCGCACAGAGTTTGGTCATTCAAGCTAAAAAACGAATCGAAGAAATTGCCGGTAAAGAAGGTTTGAGCGGAATCGCTACAGGTTTCGAGAAACTAGATAAGATTACCTCCGGTTGGCAACCTTCCGATTTGATTATTATTGCGGCACGTCCGGGTATGGGAAAAACCGCCTTTGTGCTTTCGATGGCGAGAAATATTGCGATCGACTTTGGGCAACCTGTTGCGCTGTTTTCTTTGGAGATGTCTTCCGTACAGTTGATCACACGTTTGATCTCGTCCGAAACCGGATTGTCGTCAGAAAAACTGCGTACCGGTAAACTCGAAAAGCACGAGTGGGAACAATTGAGCATCAAAGTAAAAAACTTAGAGAAAGCACCACTATATATTGACGATACGCCATCGCTTTCTATTTTTGATTTAAGAGCAAAATCACGTCGATTGGCTTCGCAACACGGCATCAAATTGATTATTGTTGATTATCTCCAATTGATGACTGCTGGTGGCACTAATGGAAAAGGCGGCGGAAATCGTGAGCAAGAAATCTCAACTATTTCTAGAAATTTAAAAGCACTCGCCAAAGAATTGAGTGTACCGGTGATTGCACTTTCTCAATTGTCTCGTGCGGTTGAAACTCGTGGTTCCAGCAAGCGACCTTTGCTTTCTGATCTTCGTGAATCTGGAGCGATCGAGCAGGATGCGGATATTGTTTCTTTCATCTATCGTCCGGAATATTACAAAATTGACGAGTGGGACGATGACGAACGAACGCCAACACAAGGCCAAGCGGAATTTATTATTGCAAAACACCGTAACGGTTCATTAGAGAATATCCGATTGAAATTTATTGGTAATCTAGGTAAGTTCGACAATCTTGATGATTATGGTGGCGCTTACGATGACTTGCCTTCTAAAATGAACCACGAAGACAATCCATTTTCAACGAAAACATTGCCTTCTCCTAACGAAGCATTTGGAAGCACCATCAATAATGCAGACGACGATAGTGATGTACCTTTTTAGACACGCTACGCCTATAGTAACGCTGTGCTATAGACACGCTTCGCTTTAGATAGAGAAGTTTGTCGATAGCGAGATGGGTCCAAAGCCGTAGGCGCGTCCAACAGTCTAGAGCGTAGTGTCTCCAATAAATTATGCTTTTCTTCACAGAAATTCTGTTATCTTTGAATCCAATTACAGCGAATGCGACCGTTAAAACCAATAGCAGTGAAGAACACTTTTTATATACTATTCCTTTTATTTTCTTTTTCGGTTAAGGCAAGTTTTATCCTTTTGCCTATGGATGAAACGACGCAAAAGAACCATTTGAAAGCCTACGGAATTACGTATTGGTGTTTGAACAAACAGTATAAAGCCAGTTGGTTGCTCAATTATCGTGGCGGTTCTTTCTTATTGCCCGACGCAGAAGAAATTCGAAAGGAATGTCAAATTCGCGGGGTTAGTTTTGAATTGTTGTCAGACGCAGAAGCCAATCAGATCTTGGATGAGATTTCTAGTCCATCGCAAAATATGGAAACCGTTGTCTTAGAAAAAGCACCCAAAGTTGCAGTGTATACGCCCAAAGGGAAACAACCGTGGGACGATGCGGTGACGATGGTTTTGACCTATGCGGAGATTCCGTTTACACCAATTTATGACGAAGAAGTATTGAGTGATCAATTGATATTATACGATTGGTTGCATTTGCATCACGAAGATTTTACCGGGCAATATGGTAAATTTTTTGGACAATATCGCAATGCGCCTTGGTATATTGATCAAAAGAAAGAAGCGGAAGCACTGGCTACAAAATTAGGTTATGCTAAGGTTTCTCAAGCGAAATTGGCAGTGGCTAAAAAAATTCGGGATTTTGTAATTGGCGGTGGATTTATGTTTGCGATGTGTTCAGCTACCGATAGTTTTGATATTGCTTTGTCTGCAGAAGGCGTTGATATTTGCGAGCCGATGTTTGATGGTGACGCGAGCGAAGGTAATTACCAATCCAAAATTGATTACAGTAGAACGTTTGCCTTCAAGAATTTTATTTTAGACAGAAGACCAGAGCATTATGAGTTCTCGGATATTGATATGACTGAAAAACGGAAAATTCCTTTTGAAAAAGATTATTTCACTTTGATGGATTTTTCCGCCAAATGGGATGTTATTCCAAGCATGTTGTGTCAAAATCACACCCAATTGGTCAAAGGATTTATGGGACAAAGCACTGCTTTCGATTCTGAACTAATCAAGTCGAACGTGTTGGTGTTGGGGAAATGCGAATTGAATGATGAAGCGCGCTACATCCACGGCCAAAAAGGGAAAGGATTTTTTACCTTTTACGGCGGACATGACCCCGAAGATTTTCAGCATCGGGTAGGAGATGAGCCTACAGTCTTGGATTTACATCCGAATTCACCTGGTTTTCGATTGATTTTGAATAATGTATTGTTTCCAGCGGCAAGAAAGAAACCGCAGAAAACTTAGATGTTGCTACTTTAAAATAAAAAATGCCAATCTTTTTCGATTGGCATTTTTTATTTTTAGCCCTGATGGCAGTGGCATCCTTTTGTGCGGTTGTTCCGCACAAAAGATTACCTCACGGGATAATTTTTGATTTTTTGTGTTCGGTCCGTTCGCTGCACTCGGGTTAACCGACAGCAGGAATAGCTCCTAAAACTATTTATTATTGTCGATGATGTAGTTCAACACTTTGGTCATCAAGTGCACGCGATCTTTGCCAAATACGTTGTGTTTGGCCATTGGGTAAGGGAAAAAATCGATTTGTTTCCCAGCTTCGACAAATTTTTTGACTAATACTAGATTATGTTGCATCACAACTGTGTCATCGCTCGTTCCGTGGATGAGCAATAGTTTTCCTTTCAAGTCTTTCACATAGTTTAAGGTCGATGCTTCGTCAAATCCTTTTTGATTTTCCGCCGGCGTATCCATATAGCGCTCACCGTACATCACTTCATAATATTTCCAGTCGGTTACTGGTCCACCAGCCACACCAACTTTAAAAGCGTCTGGTTTGCGCAACATTAAAGACGTTGTCATGAATCCACCAAAGCTCCAACCGTGTACTGCCAATCGGTTGCCATCAACGTAAGGCAATGATTTTAAGTAGTCGACACCTTTCATTTGATCATCCATTTCGTTCACACCCAATCGTCCGTGAATGACACTTTCGAAGGCAAAGCCACGATTATCAGAACCGCGATTGTCAACAGTGAATACTAAATAACCTTGTTCTGCCATCCAATACATCCATAAATTGGCACCATCTAGAAAGGAGTTGGTAATCATTTGCGCGTGTGGACCGCCATAAACGTATATCATTACTGGATATTTTTTCGTTGGATCGAAGTTGCTAGGTTTGATTAGTCTCGTGTACAAATCGGTGGTTCCGTCAGCTGCTTTGATGGTTTTGATTTCAGCCGTTCCCATTTCATAGCCGTCGTATTTGTTTTTGCTTTCTAAAATTGTTTTGGCTTTAAGACTCTTGTCGTACAACAACGATTTTGATGGCGTGTTGTGGTTGGAGAATTCATCGAAAATCCAATTTCCGTCAGTGCTTACAGCCACTGTGTGAACCCCTTGATCTTTGGTAATCAGTGTTTGTTTGCCTTTCAAATCGACTTTGTAAGCCAACATGTTCGTACCGTTTTCGCCTGTTGCAGTGAAATAAATTTCGGTTCCAGCTGGATTATTACCTAAAATTTCTCTTGCTGGGAATTGGTTGTTGGTGAGTTGTTTAATTAGTTTTCCATCAATGGAATAGTAATATAAATTTTGGAATCCGGTTTTTTCGCTAAACCAAACGAAGTTATTAGAATCAGCATTAGGAAAGTAAGCCGCATGCTCTGGTTCTACCCAATTTGGATTTTTTTCATTCAAAATAGTACGCACATAATTTCCAGTCTGTGCGTCATATAGGTTGAGTGACATATCGTTTTGTCCTCGATTGACTTCAGCAATCAAAACGTATTTTTCGTCTGGCGACCAAGAAAGATTGGTTAAATAGTCGTCGGCATTTCCTCGTGGTTTGATGAAAACTGTTTGTTTTGTAACCAGATTGTAGATGCCAACTCGTGGTTTTTCGCTTTTTTGTCCAATCATCGGATATTTGATACTCTCCAATTTCCCTGGCGTTTCATTGATGTCAAGCAATGGATAATCGGCTACTTCTGATTGGTCTTTTTGATAAAATGCAAGCAGATTGTTTTTAGGTGACCAGAAAATTCCATTGGCAATTCCGAATTCGTTTCGAGCAATACTTTGTCCAGAGACAATGCCTTCGTTGGATTCGTTTGTAACCGCAATTCTTTCTTTATTTTTCAGGATATATAGGTTATTCTTTACGGTAAAAGCGATATTCTCTTTCGCATTATCGTAGGTTTGATTTTCGTCTGAATCGGAAAATTCGGCGGTAAGTTTTCCTGTTTTAGTAACTGTATTGTATTCGTAGAATTTAGCGCCATTCGAAATCGTGAATGTAGTCGCATTTTTACATTCGATGCCAATAAAAGATTTCAAATCGGCTCCTAACGCTTTGTTGAAATCCTCCAAAGTGATGAATTCCGTGGCCGTTGTATTGGTCGCTGAAGCGGTCATCAATTTCTTTCCGCCTTCCGCGAAGAAGATATATTGATTGGTGTTTGGAATCCATTGGAATGCCAGCAATTTGTCCGCTCTAAATTGACGGTTTTGTTGCATTACCGATTCTTCAAGCGTAATTTTTTTTAATTGACCAAACATGGAAAAGGTCAGGAAACAACTTAAAACGAGTAGTGAAATTTTCTTCATAAAGGATGATTTTTTGATGCGAGTAAATGTATAAAAAAAAGAATACTGTCAAAGACAGTGGTTTGTCTATTAACAGTATTCTTTGTTACAAAATTAAAAATAACCTATTGGGATTAAATCGCTTTCTGATTTTTTCAACCACATAGAAACATAGTTTTTATAATAATTATGAAGGCATTTGACGCTAGCATAGCAAAACATAGCTATGTGAACCAATAATTGGTCTCTAAAACTCTTTTTTTTCTATGTTTCTATGTGGTTTTGTAAAATTCAAATTTTGATTTAATAGCGCTCAATTGGTTGAATGTAGTTTATTCTTGTTCGTTTTCTTTATCGAGATATTCTTGAACAATTTCGATTGCGTTGGTCACCACATCGCTCAACGCAGTAATAAAAGTGCCTTCTTCTGCGCTATTGATCGCGTGTTTGATAGCTTCTACTTCTTTGGTGATGATTTCGTGCGTTACGGTTCGTCCTGATTCTGCAATTCCTTCCATAATCAAACCGATAATTTCTTCTTCGGTTCTACCGCGCAAGTGTTTTTCTTGACGAATGATAATATGATCAAACATGCGGCCGGCAATTCGGGCACATTCTTTAATATCTTCGTCACGACGATCACCAACTCCAGCAATGATTCCAATTTTTTTGTTGGCTTTAACACTGCTTAAGTAATCCTCGACTCCACGATAACCTGACGGATTGTGTGCAAAATCGATCATGACTTTGAATTTCTTGAAGTCGAATATGTTCATACGACCCGGAGTTTGTGCCGCGCTTGGTATGAATGTTTGCAAAGATGTACTAATATCTTCCGTTTTAAAGCCTTGTAAATAACTCGCTAGAGTAGCAGCGAGAACGTTGGCAATCATAAATTTGGCTTTTCCACCCATGGTTAGTGGAACATGCGTGGCGCGTTCGATGCGGATTTTCCATTCGCCTTTTTTTACGGTGATAAAGCCATTTTCATACACACAAACGATTTTGCCTTCTTTGCATAATTTTCTAATCAATGGATTTTCTTCATCCATGCTGAAGTAGGCCACATTGCAACTGAGTTCTTGACCAATTTTGACGCATTGTTCGTCTTCGGCATTCAAGATTGCCCAACCGTCTTTTTTGACGCTTTTCACGACCGTACTTTTCACGCGCGCTAAATCTTCTAAGGTGTGAATATCGCTCAAACCCAAATGATCTTCTTGGATATTCGTAATCACCGCAATATCACAACGGCTAAATCCTAAACCAGATCGTAGAATCCCACCACGCGCAGTTTCTAGAACGGCAAATTCAACGGTTGGATCTTTCAAAATATACTCTGCAGAAACAGGACCGGTAGTGTCGCCTTTTTCTAACATGTGATTTTGAATGTAAATTCCGTCAGACGTTGTAAAGCCCACTTTATAGCCATTGTTTTTTACAATATGTGCTAGTAAACGAGTGGTCGTAGTTTTTCCGTTGGTTCCTGTTACGGCAATAATAGGGATTCGACTTGGTTTTCCCGGTGGATACAACATATCAATTACAGGAGACGCCACGTTTCTAGGTAATCCTTCCGATGGTGCTAAGTGCATTCGGAAACCAGGAGCAGCATTGACTTCAAGAATACAACCACCGTTTTCTTTGAGCGGTTGCGTCAGGTTTTCCGCCATGATATCGACACCGCAAATATCTAATCCAATCACACGAGAAATACGTTCGCAAAGGAATACATTTTCTGGGTGCATCATGTCGGTAACATCTACAGAAGTTCCACCAGTGCTGAGGTTTGCAGTTGATTTTAGATAAACGATTTCACCGCTTTTCGGTACCGTTTCTAAAGTGTAGTTTAGTTTTTCTAATAAATCTAAAGTATCGCGGTCGACATCAATTTCTGTGAGTACATTTTCATGTCCATAGCCACGACGTGGATCTAAATTGGTTGTGTCAATGAGTTGTTGAATGTTATCTTTTCCATTTCCAACCACGTGCGCTGGAACTCTTTTGGCGGCGGCTACTAATTTGTTATCTATAATTAAAACTCGGAAATCAAAACCGGTGATAAATTTTTCGACTATAATTCTATGACTGTATTTCTTAGCGTATGCTAATCCAGCAACTGCGTCTTCCCAGGTTTTTACATTGATTGATGCGCCTTTTCCGTGGTTGCCATCTAATGGTTTTAGTACAATTGGATATCCGATTTTTTTAACAACTGCTTCTAAATCTTCTTCATCGACGCAAATTCCGCCACTTGCTACAGGAATCGATGCGTCGTCTAACATTTTTTTAGTTTGCTCTTTGTTACAGGCGATGTCAACGGCGATGCTACTTGTTTTGCAAGTAATAGTTGCTTGGAAACGCATTTGATTGACGCCGTATCCTAATTGCACTAAGGAATTGGTTCCTAGGCGAATCCATGGAATGTCGCGAGCGACCGCTTCTTCGACGATACTTCCGGTACTTGGTCCGAGTCGTACTCGTTCGCGAATTTCTCGCATTCTTTTGATATCTGCTTCTAAGTCGTATTCGGTTCCTTTGATAAGTGCATCTGCGATGGCCACTGAACTTTCAGCAGCGAACATCCCGACATTTTCTTCGGTGTAGCTAAAGACCACATTATATATTCCTGGTGTTTTGGTTTCGCGTGTTCTTCCAAAACCAGTTTCCATACCGGCGAGGGTTTGTATTTCGAGTGCGATATGTTCGATGACATGTCCCATCCAAGTGCCTCGTTCGATGCGGGAGAAAAATCCACCACGTACCCCTTCGGAACAGCGATGTTCGATCATGGTGGGAAACATGGCTTCTATTCGCTCGCGGAAGCCTTCGATTTTATTGGTAGGAAATTGCTCCATTTCCTCTAAGTCCAAACGCATTTGGATGAGTTTCTTTCTTTGAACACTCCAGATGTTTGGGCCACGGAGTGCTTGTACTTTTAATATTTTCATGACTAATGTTTAGAGGAGTTTGTTTTCGTTTTGCTAATGAATTTGTTAAATATAACAAGATTTGGTTTACTAAAATAGATTTTTTGATTGGTTTGTCAAAATTTATTTTTTTTAGACCGTGAGACTGCAAGATTGTAAGACGATAGGATGCATAATCTTAAAATCTTACTGTCTTATAGTCTATTTCCTAGCCCCGATAGCAGCAAGTATCCTTTTGTTGTATAGAAAACAACTTGGTCAGGCGATTATGTGAGGTATAGAACATTCGACGTTTGAGAAGACGAAACAACAAAAGATACTGCGGATAGCGGGAATTAGCTCCTAAAAATGTTGATAAGAACGTTAAAACATTTGTTTCAATTTCAGTAAATACGTTTGGTGAACTTTAATTTTTGGTTATTTTTACCACATGAACATACGAGGAAAATTAATCATCATAGGTGGTGCCGTTGACAAAGGAAGTTTTACGGAGACCGATTTAGATAAAAATGCAGCTAAGAATTTGAACTTTTTTGAGGCTGGAATTTTGAAACGCATCATTGAAGAATCAAAGCATAAGGAGCAATCTCGTGTTGAAGTGATTACGACCGCTTCTAAGATTCCACGTGAAATTGGTCCAGAGTACGTCAAAGCTTTTGCTTATTTGGGTGCCAATAATGTAGATGTGTTGCATATTGAAAAGCGCGAGCAAGCAGTAGAGCCGGAAGTTTTGGCGCGTTTGAAAGCGGCGGATGTGGTGATGTTTACGGGAGGCGATCAGTTGCGTTTGACTTCTATTTTGGGAGGAACTGCGTTTCACGATATTATTTTAGACAAATACCATAACGAAGATTTTATTTATGCTGGTACTTCTGCGGGAGCTGCTGCTGCATCTAGCAATATGATCTATCAAGGCAGTAGTAGTGAAGCTTTGCTGAAAGGCGAAGTGAAAATTACTAGTGGTTTGGGTCTGATTGACGGTGTGATCATCGATACGCATTTTGTGCAACGTGGCCGAATTGGGCGCTTGTTTCAATCGGTCGTTGGTAACCCAAAAGTGTTGGGAATTGGTTTGGGAGAAGATACTGGCTTGTTGATTACAGATAACAACAAGATGGAAGCAATTGGTTCTGGATTAGTTATTTTAGTGGATGGTCGCGAGATCAAGGACACCAATTTGACGCAAGTAGAATTAGGGCAACCCATCTCTATTAATCATTTAGTGACTCACGTGATGAGCATTAATGACACTTTTGATTTGAGTACTTTTAAGATGACGATAAAGTCGTCGCAATACGTTTAATAGACGCGCTGCGCTTTTGGAATCGCTTCGCTATAGACACGCTTCGCTATAGACACGCTGCGCTTTTGGACACGCTTCGCTTTAGACATTCGGAATTTTCTAAGAACGAAGTGAGTCTAACAATCTAATAATCTAAAAATCTTCTATGAAAATCATCATCCACGGCGGTTTTTTCTCCGAGTCTTCTACCAACCACGAAACGAAAGTAGCCAAGCAAAATGCATTGAAGCAGATTGCGACAGATTCTTATGAATTTCTAAAAACACACACTGCACTTGAAACCGTTGTTTTTGCAGTTTCTTTATTGGAAGATGATCCGTTGTTTAATGCGGGTATTGGATCGCAAATTCAAAGCGACGGAAAAATACGCATGAGCGCTTCGCTAATGGATGGAACGACTCAAAAAATGAGTGGCGTTATTAATATTGAAGAAGTTAAGAATCCGATTCAAGTCGCTGAAGTATTGATGGGCGTTGATGATCGCGTATTGGGAGGAAGTGGCGCAACGAATTTTGCACGTCAACACGGTTTTGAAAAATTTTCGACAGAAATTCCGCAGCGACGAGCTGAGTATGAAGCCAAACTCAAATCAGCTGGATTAGGAACGGTGGGTTGTGTGGCGTTAGATGCGCTTGGAAAATTAGCTGTTGCAACATCAACAGGTGGTAAAGGATTTGAAATTCCAGGTCGAGTTTCCGATTCTGCAACTGTGGCTGGAAATTATGCTAATGAATTTTGCGGGGTAAGTTTGACTGGTGTCGGCGAAGATATCGTCAGCAATGCGACTGCAGCTAAAATCGTAACGCGTGTGACGGATGGATTTACTTTGAAAGATGCCTTTGCCAAAACCTTTGATGAATTGTTGCCTTACGACGGATTTGCTGGAGCTATTGCCATCGATTGTGATGGAAATATGTTTCATCAAGATTCTCATCCGAGTATGGTGTTTGCTAGTTTTGATGGGCAAAGATTAGAAGTATTTCAATAAATGATGAAATCCAAATACGCTGTTTTTTTTCTCCTTTTACCTGTTTTGATCTTAGGACAAAATTCGCCAAAAAAAGAGGTAAACGTTCAAACGCAATCTTGGATTGCACTCATCGCTTCTTTTAAAATTGATGATCGGTGGGGCATTGCGACGGATGTCCATATGAGGCGCAATGATTTTGCTGCGACAAATAGTTTTGTAATTGTTCGTGCTGGAGCGAGTTACGAAATGGCGCCATCTTTATCAGGAACTATCGGTTACGCGCATTTATGGCTTTCTCCTTCAAATCCAGATTGGTCGACTATTGCAAATGAAAACAGAATTTACCAGCAATTGCTTTACAGCTCAAAAATTGGAAATATAACTTTAACCCAGCGGATTCGAAATGAGCAACGTTGGCAGGAGGTCATTGCCAATGATCAAAAAACAGATGCGTTGCGATTTACGAATAGAGTTCGTTATCTGTTGGGTTGCACAATACCAATTTCTAGTAAAAAATCAGTACCATCTATAGTCATTTCAGATGAAATTTTATTTCAATTTGGAAAAGACGTCGTTTACAACACTTTCGATCAAAACCGAATATTTGTTGGGATTCGCCAAGCCTTGTCACCGAGTTGGAGTTATGATTTTGGCTATATGCAAGTTTTTCAGCAGAAAGCATCTGGCTATCAATACGATCAGAACCATACTTTGCGCTTGTTTTTTTATTATAATCGGGGAGCGAAATCGCACATGATTACACATCATCACGCTTCGGGAGATGAGTGAAAACAAAAAACCCAATCTTTCGATTGGGTTTCTTTATAGTAAGTAATTCTAAATCTAGTTGATAAAACGTTTATTTTACTTTATTAAGTACAGCTTTGAAAGCTTCTGGGTGATTCATTGCTAAATCGGCTAAAACTTTACGGTTCAATTCGATACCGTTTGCTTTAACTTTCCCCATAAATTGAGAGTAACTCATTCCTTCCAAACGAGCTCCAGCGTTGATACGTTGAATCCACAAAGCACGGAAGTTTCTCTTATTTTGCTTTCTGTCGCGGTAAGCATATACCATTGCTTTTTCAACGG
>CANGTL010000039.1 GCA_947456815.1 Flavobacteriaceae bacterium | reverse complement strand
TAAGCGACAAAAATTGACCAACCACGAGGATAATTTTAGGAATTTTCAAACTTTGGTTGGGTTTTTTGGTTTTCTTTGTCATTTCAATAAATTTTAATGCAAGGTATTGTTTTCTCTATTTTTTATTAAATTTAGAAGTCATAAATAAATTATAAAATGCAACATCAAACCCGAATTGTAATTGAAAATGTATTGCCACAATTAGATGGTGGTGCGTTCGCTATCAAGAGAATTGTTGGACAAAAAGTGACCGTGACCGCAGACGTTTTTTCAGACGGTCATGACGTTATCGAATGCCAAGTAAAATACAAACACGAGGCAGCTAAAAAATGGCAGGACGTTCGAATGCGACCTACAGAAAACGATGCATGGACAGCCGAGTTTAAAGTCGAAAAACAAGGAACGTATACCTATTTTATAGAAGGTTGGGTGGATTACGCTTT
This sequence comes from Flavobacteriaceae bacterium, assembly GCA_947456815.1. Taxonomy (GTDB): domain Bacteria; phylum Bacteroidota; class Bacteroidia; order Flavobacteriales; family Flavobacteriaceae; genus Flavobacterium. The sequence goes on along the minus strand of CANGTL010000039.1, from coordinate 25,361 downwards.
GAATTGGCAACATGGAACGGAACGCAAAATTCAAGACAATCAGTACGTAAAATCTGAACTTTTAGAAGGCGCAGAATACGTTAAAGCGGTTCAAAAATTAGCGGATAAAGATGAAAAGGAATTTCTAAAGAAAGCAGCGGCTTATTTTGTCGATGAAAAAGAATACGACAAAGCGATTGAAATGGCGATGTCGCACGAATTGACCGCCATCTTCAAAAAATATCCAATTCTTTACATCGAGAATAAATCAGCGGAATTACAAATATATGTCGATCGCAAGAAAGCGCTCTTCAGCACTTGGTACGAGTTTTTTCCACGTTCTGCTTCATCAGTGGAAGGCAAACACGGCACCTTTAAAGACTGCGAGAAATTATTGCCACGTGTTGCGGATATGGGTTTTGATACCTTATATTTTCCACCGATTCATCCTATCGGGGAAGTCAATCGCAAAGGCAAAAACAATGCAACCAACGCAGAACCTGGAGATGTGGGTTCGCCTTGGGGTATTGGCTCACAATATGGTGGACATAAAGCCACGCATCCTGAATTGGGATCTATTGATGATTTTAAATCATTAGTTAAGAAAGCAAAATCATTGGGAATTGAAGTCGCTATGGACTACGCCTTACAAGCGGCGCCCGATCATCCGTATGTGAAAGATTTTCCCCAATGGTTCAAATGGAGACCTGACGGAACGGTGCAATATGCTGAGAATCCACCGAAGAAATACCAAGATATTCAGCCGATTTACTTCGAATCTGCGGATTGGAAAAACCTCTGGAAAGAGTTGCTAGATGTTGCTCTATTTTGGATTGAAGAATGTGACATCAAAGTATATCGCGTCGATAATCCACACACCAAACCCTTCTATTTTTGGGGTTGGTTGATTGCCGAAATCAAGAAAAAACATCCCGATGTGTTGTTTTTAGCGGAAGCTTTTACACGTCCGAAAATTATGAATGAGTTGGCAAAACAGGGCTTTAGCCAATCGTATACTTACTTCACTTGGAGAAATTCCAAAGCGGAATTGATGGAATATGTAACCGAACTCACTCAAACAGAACAAAAAGAATTTTATCGACCGAACTTCTGGCCGAATACACCGGATATCAATCCTTTTGCTTTACAGAACGGAAATGAATCGGTGCATTTACAAAAATACTTTTTGGCAGCAACGTTAAGTTCAAGTGTCGGAATTTATGGGCCGGTTTTCGAATACCGTGTTTGCGAACCGATGGCGCCTGGCAAAGAAGAATATCTCAATTCAGAGAAATACGAATACTATCATTGGGATTGGACGATTCAAAACAAACTAACGACGCTGATTACGAGAATTAATGCGCTTCGTTACGAGAACGCTTCGTTGCAGCAAACTAATAATATCACTTTCTGTAATACAAATAATGAGCAAGTCATGGCGTATTATAAATATGACGATGATTTGACCAACGAGACCTTGATGGTCGTGAGTTTGGATAATTTCAATAACCAGCAAGCAATGGTCAGAATTCCAATGGAACAAATGGGGAATGAGCCTATAAAAGTGCAAGACCTAATCACCGGAAATACCTATTACTGGGATAAGGAGTGGAATTTCGTAGATTTGTCTCCGGCTTTGCCATTTCATTTATTTAAAATTCAACGGTGATTTTTTCACCACATAGGAACATAGAAAAGTTGGAAAAAATAGAAAATAGATTTTTGACATAGACTTTGTGTACTATAATAAAGCAACGCTCTTTTATTACTATCAGAATCTATGAATCTATGTGGTAGAAGTGAATTAAAAAATTGAAGCAATGAAAGACACTAAAATTAACGAAGATGAATTTCAAAATCCATTTGTGTTCAAAACTGAATGGAAGAATGCCTTTGAAGATGAAGAGTTTGTAAAAGTTTTTACTTCGGATATTTTAGAAAACTACATTATCAACAAGCGTTGGTATGGTGGTAAAGCCAGTACTTTAAAGTATATTGAAGTCGTAGAATTTTTCAAAATGACCTCTAAAAAGAATACGTATTACGGTGTTTTATTAGAAGTCAATTTTAAAGAAGCCTTTTTTCAAAATTACTTCATGCCCGTTTCATTTATGGCTGAAGAAGAGCTCGATACCAATACGATTATCGCTCCAGTCAAAATGAACGGACAAGAAGGTTTTCTTGTCGACGCGCTACACCAAGAAGATTTCAGAAAATTATTGTTCGATAAAATTGTGTCGTCTGGTGATAAAACAGATGTCAAAGTGAAGTTTCACAAAGGCGAAAAGCTAACGGAAACGGAATATAAAAGTTCCAAATTTATGGGCGTTGAACAAAGCAACACGTCCATCATATATAACAATACACACGTGCTGAAAATCTTCCGACGTATTTATACCAGCACCAATCCAGATTATGAAATCAGTCGCTTTCTCACCGAAACGATGGATTTTCCGAGTACACCAGCCTATACCGGAAGTATCAACGTAGCCTTATCCGAAGGAAATATCACGCTCGGAATGATGCAAGAATTGGTGCCCAACCAAGGAGATGCTTGGCAATTTATGCTCGACGAAACCGACCGTATTTTCGACAATCTGAAGCACAAAAAAATAAAAATCAACAAGCTGCCCGATATCGAATTATTCAAAAGATTGAAGGTCAACGAAATTCCACATGAGATTATCGATTGGGCGGGATTGAGTATTTTTCTTCGCATTCACACCTTGGCGACGCGCACCGCAGAAATGCATATTGCACTCGGCGGCGATACACACGACACGGCTTTTACCCCAACGACCTACAACGGCGATTATACGGTTTGGCTGAAGAATCGGCTGACTTATCAGTTTCAAAACAGGTTGAATATTCTTGAAAATAATTTGCATAAACTCGACGGACTGGCACTTGAACTCGCCAATCAGTTTCTCGATAACAAAAAAGAAATACGAAAATTGTTCCTCGATTTCAATTGGACGAAAATGAAATCCGAGCGCATCCGAATTCATGGCGATTACCATCTCGGCCAAGTACTCGTCAACGGCGATGATTTTTATATTCTCGATTTTGAAGGTGAACCCGAAAGCACGATTCGCGACCGAAAGGTAAAACAACCGCCGCTGAAAGATGTGGCTGGCATGTTTCGCTCGTTTCACTATTCGATTTATGCGACGATTTTTAACAATAAAGACAAATATCCTTACGAGCAAAAAGAACTGTTTCAAGCAGGTGAAATCCTATTCAAGTATTTCGTCGGCGTGTTCTTGCAAACCTATACAGAAGTCGCGCAAGCTGGAAATCTGAACATCGGCTACCGCAAGGAAATTGATTTCTTATTAAAATATTGTTTGTTGGAAAAAGCGGTGTATGAGTTGGGCTATGAACTCAATTCTCGTCCACGGTGGGCAGTGATTCCGCTAACAGGCATTGCGAGTATTATGGAGTTTGAGTAGGAGCTGGTTCCCGCTTTCGCCTTTATCTCTCCGCTGCGCTGCGAGGATATCGGCTCTATCGGGGCTAGGGTTCGGAATGAATAACAAAATTTGAATTGTTACTGGTTTTGTCCTCCCGAGCGCAGTCGAGGGATTTTTGAAGAAGAATGACCCCTCGACTGCGCTGGGGGAGACAAAATCAAGAATCGAAGCCATTGCCCTCCCGAGAGCAGTTGAGGGACTTTTGATAAAAATACACGCCACATGAAATTCTATTACGTTTACATCCTTAGGTGCAAAGACAGTTCATTATATACAGGTATAACTCACGATTTGGAAAGAAGAGTAAATGAGCATAATGACGGAAAATTAACTAATGCATATACGTTCAAAAGAAGACCGGTTACATTACAATTTTATCAAGAATTCACAGAACCAAGTCAAGCAATATATTTTGAAAAAAAATTAAAAAATTGGTCTAAAGAAAAAAAGGAAGCGCTTATTAATGGCGATTTCGATTTGATTCAAACATTAGCAGAATGTAGAAATGCAACACATTCAGATTATAAATAAGAAAAACCCCTCGACTGCGCTCGGGGAGACAAAAAGTTTCATTACAGCACTTGTCCTCACTAGCGTAGTCGAGGGATAAAAAAAATACAACCATGAGCAAAGTACAACCCCATTCCCTTTTCACTGATTTCGATATCAATTTATTCAAAGCCGGAAAACATTTCCGTCTCTACGAAAAATTGGGTGCACATCTCATAGAGGTAGATGGAGTCAAAGGCACCTATTTCGCTGTTTGGGCGCCATCGGCTCGCTCGGTTTCGGTCGTTGGCGATTTCAATTATTGGATACAAGGCGAGCATCAACTCTTGGTGCGTTGGGATGCTTCAGGTATTTGGGAAGGATTCATTCCTGGTGTCGAAAAAGGATCCACTTACAAATACAAAATACAATCTAATAACGGTGGTGTTATTACCGAAAAAGCAGATCCGTTTGCTTTATATTGCGAACATCCACCGCATACCGCGTCAGTCATTTGGGATTTGGAATACAAATGGAAAGACGACAAATGGATGAAATCTCAAAAGGACCATAACGGATTGGATAAACCTTATTCTGTTTATGAAGTGCATTTGGGTTCATGGCGTAGAAATGAACAAGGAAAATTCTTGACGTATCTCGAACTTGCGGATCAATTGGTGAGTTACGTCAAAGAAGTTGGGTTTACTCATGTCGAGTTTATGCCGATCATGGAATATCCTTACGATCCGTCTTGGGGTTACCAGTTGGTGGGATATTTCGCGCCAACGTCTCGTTTTGGAAAACCACAAGATTTTATGGTGTTGGTAGATAAATTGCACCAAGCTGGAATTGGCGTTATCCTCGATTGGGTTCCTTCACATTTCCCAGATGATGCACACGGATTGGGTTATTTCGACGGTTCCAATTTATACGAACATCCAGACAGAAGAAAAGGCTATCACCCAGATTGGAAAAGTTTGGTATTTAATTATGGACGCAATGAAGTGCGTTCGTTCTTGATTAGCAATGCGCTCTTTTGGTTGCAACATTATCACGCTGATGGACTACGAGTAGATGCCGTTGCCTCGATGTTGTATTTAGATTACTCTAGAAAAGACGGCGAGTGGGAGCCAAACATGTTTGGCGGAAGAGAGAATTTAGACACGATTAGTTTCCTGAAAGATTTTAATGAAGCGGTATATTCTAATTTTGAAGGTGTTCAAACTATTGCTGAAGAAAGTACTTCCTTTCCAATGGTTTCTCGACCAACATTTGCCGGCGGTTTGGGCTTTGGCATGAAATGGATGATGGGTTGGATGCACGATACGTTGCAGTATTTTCAAAAAGAGCCTGTCTATAGAAAATACCATCAAAACGATTTGACTTTCTCTGCAACGTATGCTTTTTCTGAAAACTTTATGTTGCCGTTATCGCATGATGAAGTCGTATACGGAAAGAAATCAATAGCTGGAAGAATGCCAGGAGATGAATGGCAAAAATTCGCTAATTTACGTTTGTTATACGGCTATATGTTTACACATCCCGGAACTAAGCTTTTGTTTATGGGAGCCGAATTCGGGCAAAGCGCTGAGTGGAATTTTGAAGGCAGTTTAGAATGGTATTTATTGCAATTCGGCTACCATGAAGGCGTCAAAAAGGAAATCACCGATTTGAATGCTTTATACAAAAACAATCCAGCGTTGCACGAAAAACAGTTCAGCCCAGAAGGTTTTGAATGGATCAATTATTCCGATCATCAAAATGCGGTCATGTCCTATATCCGTAAAGGCAACAATCCGAAAGAGGATTTGATTGTCGTGTGCAATTTTACGCCAGTGGTGCGCGAGCAATATCGCATCGGTCTGCCTAAGAAAGGAAAACTGACTCAAATATTCAATTCCGATGATACACAGTACGGCGGAAGCGGTGTAACCAATCCTAAAACAGTAAAAATCGAAGCAGAATCTTGGAACGGACGTGAATTTTCAGCCGCACTGACTTTGCCGCCTTTAAGCGTCGTGGTATTCAAGGTGAGTTAATTTCGACTTGCTTAAACCGATTTAACTAAGCTGCTATATTCCGAAATCTGGATAGTAGTCGTAATTGTCTTGTGGCTTAGTCATAGATACCACATGCAATTCTGTGTCTTCAAACGCTGGATCTAATTCTGGTTTTTCAATCATTAGTCGATGAACAACTCTAAGGGTAGGGTTTGCTTTCATAATAATAAGGTTTAAGATTTTGGTATGTCCAAAGTAGAAAACCCAAATGAGGTAACCTTATTATATCGACAGAAAACCAATATTTCAGACAAAACGTGTGATTTATAGCATTGTAGGAGCAAATTTACCTGATAGGATGCGCCCACTAGATTAGTTTTTCGTTTTTGAGAACTACTGAATTCCCGATGCTTTTTGGTCAATTAAACAACGAAAACGTTTGCGTGAAAATTAGTAAAATTCAGTTCAATTCATTGACAATTTTTGTAAGTTTGAAACCTTTGCGGCATCCCTAAAAGCCGCGCCATAATCAAAAATAAGCTATGATTACAAATACCGAATTAGAATACAAAGGCGATTTATATCCATCGAATATTGTTGAGTTTAAGAAAGATGTTGACAGTGTTTATTTCTACACGGACAATAGCGTAATTCTAAAAATTACTGTTCTCCGAGACAGTTTAATTCGTTTCAGATACACTACAAAAGGTTATTTCAGCAAAGATTTTTCGTATGCCATCGATAAAACGCAGTCGCATGGCTACAACTTTTTGGAAGTAACGGAAGAGAAAACATGTTATAAGATTAAAACCAGTAAAGTCGTTTGCGCTATTGATAAAGTTGATTTACGTGTTGCGATTCACGATATCGAAGGCACTTGCATTTTAGAAGATGAACTGGGTTTCCATTGGGAAGAAAGCTATCATTACGGAGGAAATATCGTCAAGATGAGCAAAGCATCCAAAGAAGGAGAATGCTTCTATGGCATGGGAGATAAAGCCTCACATGCCAATCTTAAAGGGAAACGGGTAGAGAATTGGGCAACCGATCAATACGCTTTTAGTAAAGACCAAGAACCATTATATAAAGTGGTTCCTTTTTATATTGGGCTTCATCACAAGCATGCGTATGGCGTTTTCTTCGACAACACATTCAAGACGACTTTCGATTTCTGTCACGAAAAAAGAAACGTAACCAGTTTTTGGGCTGATGGTGGCGAAATGAATTACTATTTTATCTACGGTCCACAGATGCAAGACGTGGTAACCACATACACCCATCTTACGGGAAAACCAGAATTGCCGCCGCTTTGGGCTTTGGGATACCATCAATGTAAATGGAGTTACTATCCAGAAAGTAAAGTAAAAGAGGTGACTTCTAAATTCCGTGAATTGAAAATCCCATGCGATGCGATTTATCTCGACATCGACTATATGGAAGGTTTCCGCTGTTTTACTTGGAACAAAGAATATTTCCCAGACCCGAAACGAATGGTAGCAGAATTGGCTGATGATGGTTTCAAAACTGTTGTGATCATCGATCCGGGAATTAAAATAGACAAAGAATACTGGGTTTATAAAGAAGCTTTAGAGAAAGATTATTTCTGTAAAAGAGCTGATGGTCCTTATATGAAAGGAAAAGTTTGGCCGGGAGAATGTAACTTCCCAGATTATACCAATCCGGAAGTTCGTGAATGGTGGGCAGGATTGTTTAAAGAATTGATTTCAGATTATGGCGTAAAAGGCGTTTGGAACGATATGAACGAACCAGCGGTGATGGAAGTTCCAGGAAAAACTTTTCCGATGGATGTTCGCCATGACTACGACGGAAATCCATGTAGCCATAGAAAGGCACATAATATATATGGAACACAAATGGCGCGCGCTACGTATGAAGGCGTGAAGCAATTTGCGTATCCAAAACGACCGTTTATTATTACACGTTCTGCCTATTCAGGCGCACAGCGATACACTTCTTCTTGGACCGGTGACAACGTAGCCAGTTGGGAACATTTGTGGATTGCGAATATTCAAATGCAAAGGATGTCGATTTCTGGAATGGGATTCACAGGTTCAGATATCGGTGGATTTGCCGAACAACCGTCTGGAGAACTGTACGCACGTTGGATTCAATTAGGAGTTTTTCACCCATTTTGTAGAACGCATTCTTCTGGTGATCACGGCGATCAAGAACCGTGGTCGTTCGATATTGATGTCATCAATATCACGCGAAAATTTGTTGAATTGCGCTATCAATTGTTACCTTATTTGTATACCATGTTTTGGGAATATATCAACGATGGTGTGCCGATGTTGAAACCGCTTTTCTACTTTGATCAAGAGGATGCTCAAACCCATTATCGCACCGACGAATTTATCTTTGGAAATCAAATTTTGGTTTGTCCGATTTTAGAGCCGAATGCACAAGGTCGACGCATGTACTTGCCAATAGGTAATTGGTATAACTTCTGGACGGACGAATTGGTTTCTGGTCGCAAAGAACTTTGGGTCAAAACAGATTATGATCAAATTCCGATTTTTGTAAAAGAAGGCGCGATTATTCCTAAATATCCAGTGCAACAATTTGTTGGTGAATTAGAATTTGAAGAAATTTCCTTAGATGTTTATTTCAAAATTGGCAAAGAAAAATCGGTACTTTATGAAGATGCGCAAGACGGTTACGATTATAACAAAGGTCGATTTAGTTTAGCAACATTTACATTGAGAGGAAAGGAAACTGATTTGATTATCCAACAACATAAAGAAGGAAAATTCGAAACCAATTATTCTAAATTTAAAATCAATTTGCACGGCTTACCATTTAAGATCAAGAAAATTGAAATTGATAACGAGCTGATTTCTTTTGATAAAGTTCATTTTGACGGTAAGCATACCCTTATTATTGATAAAGAGTTTTCAGAATTGCACATCATTGGAGTGTAAATTTTTAATATAATAGTGTAAGATATTATCGTAAAATCTCTAGTATCTTTGTTACTAAAATAAATTTAAGAATGAAAAAGCTAATTGCCCTTGTAGGTTTTATAGTCATCGTGTTTTCCTGTGCAACGAATCCATTTACAGGAAAGAAAGTCTTAAATTTTGTCCCTAACAGTCAACTTTTCCCGATGGCATTTCAGCAATACGGGACTTTCTTGAAAGAGAATAAAGTAATTGCTGGAACTTCGGATGCCAAAACAGTTGAATCGGTTGGTGTTAAGATAAAAAATGCTGCTGAACGTTGGTTAAAAGCAAACGGACAAGGTGATTATTTGGATGGATATCAATGGGAATATAAATTGGTAGATAGCAAAGAAGTCAATGCTTGGTGTATGCCTGGCGGAAAAATTGTTGTTTATTCGGGTATTTTACCAATCACTAAAGATGAGGCGGGTTTAGCCACGGTAATGGGTCACGAAGTTTCACATGCTTTGGCTAATCATGGTGCTCAGCGAATGAGTGCAGCGCAATTGCAACAAATAGGTGCCGTTGGAGTGGCCGTTGCTACTTCAGGAAAAACAGAAGAAACGCAAGCCATTTTTCAACAAGCCTATGGATTGGGTTCGCAAGTTGGCGTGATGCTTCCTTTTAGCAGAAGTCACGAAAGTGAAGCTGATAAAATTGGTCTAATTTTGATGGCACTCGCAGGATATAACCCAGAACAAGCAGTGTTTTTCTGGGAGAGAATGTCAGCCAAAGCTGGAGGTCAAGCGCCGCCAGAATTTATGAGTACGCACCCTTCAGATGCTACTCGAATTGCTAATATTAGAAAGTTGATTCCAGAGGCAAAAGCAGAAGCCGCTAAATTTGGAGTAGTATTCAAATAAAATTATAAAAAAAAGCCATCAACAAAGAATGGCTTTTTTTATGCACTTTATTTTTTGATTAGCTTTTTAATTTGGGTTTGATTTCCTTGTCGAACCAAAACCATATAAATGCCTGAAGCGAGTTTTGAGGTATCTATATAGTTTTGATTAGATACCTTAAGTACGGAATTGCCAAGCACGTTAATGATTTCGATGGAATAGTTTTCAGACGAAATGTTGGTAATAGCAATGGAATTTGTTGCCGGATTGGGTACAATGGCAATTTTGTTTCTCTCTTGATTAATAACGGCTAAATTGCAATCAAGTTCATTAATTTTTTGCCAAATTTGATTGCAAAATATTGTTGTAACTGAACCTGTCGAACTTGGCGCTTCGCCCATTCTAATAAATACTAAACCTGAACTTTGAGAAATACTTACGATCTGTCCATCTCTTCCCAATCCTGCAATCATATCAGTTGGTGCATCAGGAGCATATGAACCCGGGAAAATTAACTGAGTAGTTGGCAACATATAATTTGGTTTTCCATTCAGCCACCATAAGTAGCCATAAGATTTGTTTAGATTTTGAGAGGTGTTGACCATTTCACTAAAATAGTTTGGGTTAATGAGTTGATTTCCGTTCCAAATACCATTTCCTTGAATCAACAAACCAAAACGCGCCATACTTCTTACCGTGCTAAAAAAAACATTGTTGTAATCGATGGTTGTCCAAGTACCGGTCATTCCCGTTGGGTTTTTAAGTTTCAGTTGCGTGTAAGTATTCAGATTTACAGTTGTAGCACTTTGCAGTACATCGTCTAATAAAGTATATGGTGCATTGTGATAAGCCCATCGCGTTCCTGCGTCTGATAAGTAATCTAGACAGCTTGGTAAAGTGCAATCAACATCGGCAACACCATCATCAAGTCCAGATGTCATAGTCAATTGGTTTTTGATCGTAATGTTGTTTTCTTGTGGTATTGTGCAGTTGGTCCAACCTGTGCCTAAGTAAATTGAAGTTCTATCATTAATATTCAATAGGTTTTCTTCTTGTGCTTTTCCAACCAAAAAAGAAGTGATGGTTTTTCCCGCTGATGCCCAATACCAAAGGGTTTGAGCTGTGTGAGTTCCGAAATATTGTTCTAAGACAATTTTTCCATCTTTCAAAAGAAGGAATCCTTTAGTGTTTTCGTCTTCGAGAAAAGTATACAGATTGGTAATCCTCTCCGGACACCATCCCAAGGTGGCAGGATCAGTGGTTTCCCATGTCCCAGTTGAACTTATAGGCGGAAAATATAGTGTTTGAGATTGACTAAAGATAGTAAATAGAAAAAATGTAAGGATTTGAATTGCTGCTGATTTCTTCATGATGCAAGTTTATATAGTAGCATTGAGACCGAATGATATCGTCTAGGTTTAATCACCTGTTCAATATAATGATAAAATAATCTGTTTTATTCGTTTGTGTGTAAAATTAAAATAAATTCGCTTTATCAATTCCTAATATAGTTGAACATGGCAAACTTACCAAAAGGAGACAAGAAATTACTAAACGCATGGGCTTTTTATGATTGGGCGAATTCGGTTTATCCGCTGGTGATTTCCTCGGCAATATTTCCAATTTTTTATGAAGCATTGTTTTCTGACCGCAACCACTATATCCATGTTTTTGGAACTGAATTGAAGAATTCGGCATTAATTAGTTTTGTCACCGCTGCAGCTTTTTTGGTGGTTGCCTTTATGTCGCCACTTTTGTCTGGAATCGCTGATTATGTTGGAAACAAAAAGAACTTCATGCGATTTTTTTGTTACTTGGGAGCCTTTGCCTGCATTGGTTTGAACTGGTTTAGCTTGGAATCGATATACATTAGTTTGTTGTTTTATTTTTTTGGGTTAATAGGATTTTGGGGAAGTTTGGTTTTTTACAATTCCTACTTACCGGATATTGCATTTCCCGAGCAACAAGATCGAATAAGTGCCAAAGGATATTCATTGGGTTATATTGGAAGTGTGCTACTTTTAATCGTCAATTTGGCAATGGTCATGAAGCCACAATTGTTTCACATTTCAGGAACAGAAGGCGAGGCAGCGATGAAAGCCATGCGGTACTCGTTTGTGATGGTCGGCATTTGGTGGATGGTTTTTAGTCAATATACTTACTATTATCTTCCTAAAGGGAATGCGAATTCAGAAAGAAAAGTATCGAAAGATGTTGTATTAAATGGCTTTAAGGAACTCAAGAAAGTTTGGCATTTGTTAGAAGAAAATAAAATGCTAAAATCATATTTAGCAGGTTTCTTTGTCTATAGCATGGCGGTTCAAACCGTGATGCTGATTGCTACTTATTTTGGAGCGCAAGAAGTGCAATGGGAGTCTAAAAGCCAAAGTACAACTGGATTAATCATTTGTATCTTATTGATTCAATTGGTTGCGGTCATTGGCGCCACTTTTACATCAAAAGCATCTGCAAAATATGGAAACATACCCACATTAATCACCATCAATTGTATCTGGATTGTACTTTGTGCCTTGGCGTATTTCATTACCTTACCCATCCACTTTTATGTTATGGCAGCGCTAGTCGGATTGGTGATGGGTGGTATTCAAGCGCTGTCTCGATCAACCTATTCAAAATTACTTCCTGAAACAGAAGATACGGCGTCCTTTTTTAGTTTTTATGATGTGGCTGAAAAAATTGGAATTGTTATCGGAATGTGCGTGTATGGCATTATTGATCAAATCACGGGAAGTCCAAGATTTGCTATTGTTTTCTTAGGAATTTTCTTTGTGATTGGCGTTATTTTACTTAAACGAATTCCAAAAAAAAGCGCCTTACCTGAGTAAAGCGCCTCTTCCAATTTACCTTTTATAAATTTAACCTTTGGAGATGTCGCCAGAACCAATGACTTTAGTGTCTTTCTTTGCTGGATCACCCATATATGTAATATCTCCCGAGCCTGTGACGCGAGCTTCTAAGTTGTCTGTGCAATAAACCTTGCAATCGCCTGATCCGGTGACATCTGCTTCGGCATTGTTGCTTTTTAGTTTTGCCGCATTCAAATCGCCAGAGCCAATAACTTTAAATTGAACGTTGGTACTTTCGCCCGAAAGAACTAAATCGCCAGATCCTGAGACCGATGCCTTTATATTTTTTGCATTGACCGCGAGGTTAATATCGCCAGAGCCAGAAAGGTCGCACAAAAAGTTATCAGAAGTTATGGTGTTTTTTGAATTAATATCGCCTGAGCCACAAAGCGAAACTTCATTTATACTTTCAAATGGAACCGTGATTTGTACTTTTTTTCCATTGCTTGGCACAATATATTTCCCTTTTTCGGTAGCGATTTTTAAAGCATTATTTTCGACTGTTATTTGAACAAAGTCAATAATGTTCTCTTCTCCCTTAATGACAATTTTGCCTTCTTCACCCGACAGCAGATCAACGTCAAAAAAGCCATTCACCAAGACTTTATCGTAACTGGCTGTATTGATGTTCTTTGAAATGACATTGCCATTTCCTTTGATTTTTTCTTTATTCCACTGCGCAGAAGTTATACATGAAAAGCTAAGAAGAACTGTTAAGAATAAGATTGAATTTTTCATAAGGTTTGATTTATTGATGATTGAAACTGTAATTAATTATCGTTGTGTGAGGGAAACGTTTCCATATTCCGATTGAATAGAAACTTTATTTACGCCGCTTCTTTTAAAGTATCCTTGGTATATTTTTGAAAAGGATTTTTCTTGTTTTGAATTGAATTCGAAGTCACCGCTGTATTTAAGATTGGCGTATTTTAAATTGATATCGAAATTGAAAGCAAAATTTGGATTGTACGCAAGCTCGATTGCAGTGTATTCGGCATTAATACTAACAGCCTTTACCTTTTCATCAATTTCCGCGACAACAATCTTGCTATAGTCTGTGTTGATTTGTAGTGCATTTGAAACTTGATTTAATTTTATGTTCAAATAATCACCGTCTCCCTCTAAATTTACGATATTACCCATGATTAGTTTTGCATAATTGCAACTATATTTAAGATTTGTCCCATTGCCAAGAGTACAATCGGTATAGTCAGAATTGAGCGTTAAACTTCCGAATTCTTTCAGTGTAAATCCCGAGTAGTCAGCCGATATTGTTCCTGTTTTTATATATTCTATCGAAGATTTGGTGCAATAGTCAAACGAAATTTGGTTTGAGTTTCCATTAAGTCTTCCTAAGGTAATCTTCCCATAATCGCAAGACATATTTGTGTTTGCGAAAAGGTCAGTTGTTATAATTGAACCATAGTTATTCTTGATTTTGACGCTGCCGTTTTTTGGAATTTTGACGGTATAATTAATCTCGAAACTATTGTTTTTCGAATTATTGTTGTTGAATGAACTTCCGAATGTAGTTTCCGCAGTTACCATCGATTTTAGCGCTTCGATTTCTACGTCGATGTCATCAATTTTTTTCAAAACCCATTTTTCGCTGTCGCCGCTCACTTTGATGATGATGCTTAGTTCAATTTTGTCTTCATTCCATGTCGTTACATACACGTTTCCATAGGAATTCTTTACTGAAATACCCGCATCGCTGTTAACGATATAGGCTTTCTTTATTTCTTTTTGTTTGGTAAATTTCCCCAAATCGATATTATTACCAAAAACGATGATCGGAAATAGTAATAAAGCAAAGAGTAGTTTAAATTGTTTTTTCATGAGAAGTGGTATTTAGTTTTTCAGTATTCTTTAGTTGTTCAAGTACATTTTCAAGAAATTCAATTCTTGTTTTGAAATTGTGAATCATCGCATAGATAATTTGTTTGTTTTCGCCGTTTTCGACAAGTTCTTGTTTGATTTTTTCGTAGTCAGCGTCCATTTGTTTCATTTGAACCAAAGCGTCTGCTATTATTTTTTCATTCAAAGGCGATTTTCGCTCGTTGATCTGAGCTAACTCGTGTTGCACCATTGCCGTAAAAACAGAATCGGTTTTTTGCGTTTCAACCGACGCTAGCTTGAAATTCTGTTTGGATTGTTCTTGGTTTAAGAAAACAAACAAACCTAAAATTATGACTATAGACGCGGCAATTGATAAGGAATACCATCTCTTGGTAGTTCTATTTCGCATTTTTTGTTTCTCGATAAATCGTTCATTATGCTTTGCTGGGAGTTCCTTAATATCCCACTGATTCTCAAAACGTTCGAAAATATTTTCTAATGGATCCGTGTTCTTTTTCATGATTTTCTTATTAAATTGAGGCGAGCGATTGTCTGAGACTTTCTTTTGCTCTACTTAATGTTGTTCGACAATTTGCGTAACTTATATTTAGAATTTCCGAAATTTCTTCTTGGTCGTAGCCTTCTATAAAGAATAGTGTTAGAACCATTCGATAATTGTCTTTCAGGTTTTGTATGGCTTGTAAAATTTGTGCAACTTTTAGGTTTTGGAAATTTGTTTCTAGTTCAATCGGGGCATCTTCTTCAACTTTATAGAGTATTCGATCTAAGTCTTCTATTTGAAATGCAGTGTTTTTTTTATAGAAGTCGATGCTGTGATTAATGATGATGCGCTTCAACCAAGCACCAAAAGCAACTTCCGCACGGTAATCACTCAATTTTACAAAAGCTTTCAAAAACCCTTCTTGCATTACATCCTCCGCATAATGTTCATCCTTTACGATACGATACGCTATATTATACATCGCTTTACTATATCGATCGTAAATTTCCGATTCTGCCCTTTGGTTTTTTTGTTTACAGAGGGTAATAAGTTCATCGATATGTAAAGCAGATAGACTCAATATTTTAGTTTATTTAGAAGCAAAGACAAGCTATTTTTTTCTATGTTACAGTTTTATAAAAAAAAATAATTTTTTATTTCTGTAGAACGAAATAATTATATTTGAAAATTAATAAATTAAGAGATGAGATCTATAAAATTTGCTTTCCTATTTTCACTATTCTGTTTGGCGCTTTTAAATTCATGTGATGGTGATAACGAACCTTTTGATCCCGCGCTGTTAAATCAACCTCCGGCGCCCTGCGCTACTCCTAATTCATTCAATGTTAGTGCTTTAATAAATGGTAATACCGTTCGAATCGAATGGGACAAAACTTCTGGGAATGAGTGGGAAATACAATACGGTATTGACGGTTTTGTGCCAGGAAGTGGAACAACAGTGCCTTTTAATGTCACAAGCAGTTTGATAACCGGCTTAAATGCTACCACAAATTATGATTTTTATATCCGCACAAAATGTAGCGAAGACGAATTTAGCGAGTGGTTAGGACCGGTCAATCCAGGTAGTAGTTTAGAGGCTTGCCAGAATCCGACGAACTTAATAGCTGTTAGGTCGGCAACTGATCCAACAAAAGCAACAGCAACGTGGTCTGCCAATGGAGATGAAAACTCATGGCAAGTTCAGTACGGCAGTACAGGTTTTGTATTGGGAAGCGGTACTATTTTAGCAACATCAACGCCTACAAAGGTAGTTTCTGGCCTTTTGTCAAATGTTAGTTACGATTTTTATGTTAGGTCAAATTGTTCTGCTAATCAAAATAGCAATTGGGTTGGTCCTATTAACATTGTTGCCGCGACAACAGTTGATAATTCTGCATTAATGACTGCGAATATAGCAGGAGTACAATATAATAATATGAAGCCGTACTTGTATTCATTTAGTGGTAATGACATATCTGTTCAAAATCCAGCTCCTGCGGCAGGTGAATATACTTACGTTCAGATTCAGGGCGCAACATCAGATAATGTTCCGAGTTCTCATCAACTTAATCTTTATATACCAAATAATCTATGGTCGGTTGGGACTTACAATTTAAGCGAGGCGATCAATTTTGAAACCGCTGATTACTGCCAAGTATGGCTCATCACAAATTATGGTGCTAATCCCGTAACTACGAATGAACTAATTTCTGGTTCGGTTACTATAACTGAATTTAATACCGTAACAAGAAGAATAAAGGGAACTTTTTCCTTTTCGTATGAGAAATTTCTCGATGGTGTGTCGGCAGGAGTATATCAAGTGACCAATGGAACGTTTAATTATGGATTAGACGACCCATATTTTGATTAGTTCTTTGGCTTAGCAAAAATAACAAGACCTGAATCATTCCGAGATTCAGGTTTTTTTGTGAACTATTAGCTGATTTGCTAGGAAACAACTACTTGATTTAGGAACTGAAATTTTAATTTAAGTATTTTAATTTCTTTTACAATAAAGGATTAAATATATTTGTTTTCTCAATTGAAAATATAGTTTACAATTATGACTGCAAATAAATTTTTTCTCTCGTTGCTTTTGCTTGTTTCCTTCACATTTTTTTCCTGTGAGGACGAACCAATCGACCCAGATTTCTTCGTAGAAGTGCCGAGTGCTTGCGATGAACCTTCATTATTTACGGTTAGTTCATTTATCAATGGGAATACGGTGAGAATCGACTGGGACAAAGCATCAGGAGATGCTTGGGAAGTTCAGTATGGAAATGATGGTTTTGCCATAGGAACGGGAACAACTGTAAATTTTACACCAACAAGTAGTTTGATTAGCGGTCTAGTAGAAGGCACCGCCTATGATTTTTATATCCGTACTAAATGTTCAAATAGCAGATACAGCTCGTGGGTCGGACCTATTTCTCCAGGATCATCAGTTTCTACATGTTCAAATCCAACTAATGTAACAGCAATTCGTTCGCTAGTAGATACTTCGGTGGCAACTGTTTCTTGGTCTGTCAATGGAGACGAAAATTCATGGCAAGTCCAATACGGAGTAGATGGTTTTGTACTTGGTTCGGGAACTATTTTAGCCACCTTATCACCGACAAGAACGATTTCAGGTTTATTAGAAGCGGAAAGTTATGATGTTTATGTGAGGTCGAACTGTAGCGCAAATGAAAATAGTGATTGGGTTGGGCCAATAAATATTAATGCAGTAGGTGTAGTAAGCGATGATAACTTTACAGCTCAAATTGATGGCGTCGAATTTGTAGATGTTGATATTAATGTAAATGCAAATGCATTGCACAATGGGTTTCCGTCGATTAATATAATTGCAACCGATGGGAGTAATAACCAAATAGATATCAATGTGCAAGATGATTTGGTTGTGGGAACAGCCTATTTTAATACAGATCCTTTAACTGATAAGTTTCGATTTATCTATTTTAAACCCATACCAGTTGAATATGAGACTGTAACAAATGGATCAATTATAATTATCGAAAGAACATCAACCAGGATTAAAGGCACATTTTATTTTAGCGCAACTAGCCCTGGACCTACTTTTGAAACAGTAAATATATTGGAAGGTAATTTTGATGTTGCAATACCGTAAAATAATATTGTAAATTAAACTGAATTTTACTAGAAAGAGCTTTTTTAGAAACCTAAATGTTTGCGTTTAGGTTTTTTTACGGCACAAAAGTTGACTTTTTATTGCACCTAACGAATTAAAGTGTAGTACATCGATTTTATGTTAGTTTATTGTTAAGTTCTGCTACATTTGTTTATCCAAATATCAATTTAATGTCATTTTGACCTGCCAAAATTTATGTCACATCATAATATATTTTCCTTTGACACATTGTCACTGCAAGAATTCGACACCGACGCCGAATTAATTCCACTTTTGACTCCCGAGGATGAAGAGGAAATGAATAATGAAGAATTACCTGCTTCCTTACCTATTTTACCGCTTCGTAACACAGTCTTATTTCCAGGCGTTGTTATTCCAATTTCTGCCGGAAGAGACAAATCGATAAGATTAATTAACGACGCGAATGCTGGGAATAAAATCATAGGAGTTGTTGCCCAAAAGAATGAAGGTGACGAAGATCCCACGAAAAATGACATTCATAAAATTGGTACCGTTGCAAAAATATTGAGAGTCCTCAAAATGCCAGACGGAAATATAACGGTCATTCTTCAAGGGAAAAAGCGATTTGAAATAGATGCAGTTACTTCAGAGAAGCCTTATATCAATGCTTTAGTGAAAGAAGTCGAGGACAAAAGACCTGGCAAACATGACACAGAGTTTATTGCGATTTTAGATTCTATAAAGGAATTAGCAATTCAAATCATCAAAGAAAGTCCAAATATCCCAACGGAGGCAACATTCGCAATAAAAAACATTGAAAGTCAATCATTCTTGGTGAATTTTGTTTCTTCTAACATGAATTTATCGGTTGGAGAAAAGCAAAATTTGTTGGCGATGAATGCATTGAAAGAGCGCGCACTTGAGACACTTCGCTTTATGAATGTCGAGCTTCAAAAACTTGAATTAAAGAACGATATCCAATCTAAAGTACGATTTGATCTAGATCAGCAGCAAAGAGAATATTTCTTGCACCAGCAAATGAAGACCATTCAGGAAGAATTGGGAGGTGTTTCGCAAGAGGAAGAATTGGATGAGATGCGTCAGAAGGCGAAAACGAAAAAGTGGGACGAAAAAACGCAAAAGCACTTTGAGAAGGAATTGTCGAAAATGCAGCGAATGAACCCACAAGCGCCAGATTTTGGAATTCAGAGAAATTACTTAGAGTTGGTTCTAGACTTGCCTTGGAATAATTTTTCTAAAGACAACTTCGATTTAAAACGAGCTGAAAAGATACTCGATCGCGATCATTTCGGATTAGAAGATGTAAAGAAAAGAATGATTGAGCATTTGGCTGTTTTGAAACTCCGCAATGACATGAAATCTCCAATAATTTGTTTGACAGGACCTCCGGGAGTTGGTAAGACTTCTATTGGGAAATCTGTCGCCGAAGCGTTAGGTAGAGAATATGTCCGCATTTCACTGGGAGGCTTGCGTGATGAGGCCGAAATACGAGGACACCGCAAGACCTACATCGGTGCCATGCCTGGAAGAATTATTCAAAGTTTAAAGAAAGCGGGAACTTCTAATCCTGTTTTCGTCTTGGATGAGATTGATAAATTGTCAAATAGTAATCAAGGCGATCCATCTTCTGCTTTATTAGAAGTTTTAGATCCAGAGCAAAATAGCGCGTTCTATGATAATTTCCTTGAAATGGGATTTGATTTATCTAAAGTAATGTTTATTGCGACATCCAATAATATGCAGGCCATTCAACCTGCTCTAAAAGATAGAATGGAAGTTATTAAGATGTCGGGCTATACCATCGAAGAAAAAGTTGAAATAGCACGCCAGCATTTGCTTCCAAAGCAATTGAAAGAACACGGATTAACAGCAAAAGATGTCACCATAGGCAAGAAACAATTGGAAAAAATTGTAGAAGGTTATACGCGCGAATCCGGAGTAAGAGGATTGGAAACAAAGATTGCGCAAGTAATACGTAATATCGCCAAATCAGTTGCGATGGAGGAATCGTACAATAAGAAATTGATCGATGAAGATATTGTAAGAATTCTAGGTGTTCCCAGAATGGAACGCGATAAATCTGAGAACAATGAAGTAGCTGGAGTGGTAACTGGTTTAGCATGGACAGCAGTGGGTGGAGATATTTTGTTTATTGAATCGCTTCTTTCGCCAGGAAAGGGCAATATGACCATTACTGGGAATTTAGGTACTGTAATGAAAGAATCCGCAACGATTGCCTTAGAATATATTAAAGCAAATGCCACTTTGTTGGGCTTAGATTCTGAAATGCTCTCGAAGTATAACATCCATTTACATGTGCCAGAAGGAGCAACGCCAAAGGATGGTCCGAGTGCTGGTATTGCGATGTTCACGTCATTAGTTTCGCTTCTTACGCAAAAACGAGTGAAAAAAAGTATCGCGATGACAGGCGAAATTACTTTGCGCGGAAAAGTACTTCCTGTTGGTGGAATTAAAGAGAAAATTTTGGCCGCCAAACGAGCTAATATTAAAGAGATTATCATGTGTTCCGAGAATAAGCAAGATGTAGACGAAATTAAACCCGAGTATATTCATGGTCTAATTTTCCATTATGTCAAGGATATGAGTGAGGTCTTGAAGTATGCGCTTACGGATCAAAATGTGAAAAATGCTAAAAAACTATAAATAAAAAAACGGTTCATTTAAAGAGCCGTTTTTTTTATTAAAAATAATATCTTCGCATTTGCGTTATCTTATCAGAATTAGCGTTTGTACAAATGATCCGAATTTTCCTTTTTGTTGCCTTACTGTTTTTTAGCGCCACAATTTACTGTCAAGTAGGAGGTCAATCTGTATACCAATTCCTAAATCTAGTTACATCGCCACGACAATCTGCTTTGGGAGGCAAGACTTTAACGATTTATGATCAAGACGTTAATCAAGCGCATTTTAATCCAGCCACGATAAATCCTGAAATGGACAATCATCTGTCGCTTAATTACGGAAATTATTACGGCGAAGTTACCTATGGTACTGCATCGTATGCCTATACTTATGATCGTCATGTGCAGACTTTTCATTGGGGCGTTAACTATATCAATTACGGGAATTTCGATGGCTATGATGAAAACGGAACGCCAACAAGCACTTTTACAGGTAGCGATATTGCCTTATCATTTGGATATGCTTACAATGTTCCTAATACGGATTTGCATGTTGGTGCCAATGCGAAATTAATTAATTCGACGCTCGAAAGTTATAGTTCTTTCGGCGGCGCAATGGATTTGGGATGTCTATACCTTGATGAAGACAACGGAATCAATTATGCTTTTGTGATTCGGAATTTAGGAACGCAGTTTACCACCTATGCCGGAACCCGAGAACAATTGCCTCTTGAAGTTATGGCGGGAATTTCGCAGCAATTGGATAATGTTCCAATTCGTTGGCATTTGACGTTAGAGAATTTGCAGCAATGGAACGTTACATTTTCAAACCCTGCTCGTGCTGAAAACTCAATAGATGGATCATCAACTCCTGAAAAAACTTCGTTTTTTAATAATGCGTTGCGTCACGTTATTTTTGGCGTTGAACTCTTTCCTCAAAGAGGATTTAATCTGCGATTGGGTTACAATTTCAGAAGAGCCGAAGAGTTACGATTGTTAGAACAACGAAATTTCTCAGGGATATCAGTGGGATTGGGTCTAAAAATGGGTAGACTTAAGTTTGATTATTCTTATTCTCGATATACTTTAGCCGCGAACACCAGCTTGTTTGGGTTGACGATTAATTTTAATGAGCAGTAGGAGCAATTGTGAATTACGAATTATGAATTATGATTTTGTGTTTAAACCAGAACTTGATATATAACGAATGTCACCCTGAGCACAGTCGAAGGGCCTAAAACCATTATTTTGAAAAAAATTACCATTGCCATTGACGGTTTTTCTTCTACAGGGAAAAGCACTTTAGCCAAGCAACTTGCCAAACATTTGGGTTACGTGTATGTAGACACAGGTGCAATGTACCGTGCGGTTACTTTCTTTGCTATGCAACATGGCTATATAAACGCGGAGTCTTTTGATAAAGAGAGTTTGATTCGTGCATTACCTAATGTGAAATTGGAATTTCATTTTAATAGCGATTTGGGTTTTGCCGAAATGTATCTCAATGGAAGTAATGTTGAAAATGAAATTCGAACCATGGAGGTTTCGAGTTTCGTTAGCAAAATTGCCGAGATTTCGGAGGTTCGAGCTAAATTGGTTGAACAGCAACAACAAATGGGTAAAGGAAAAGGTATTGTAATGGATGGGCGTGATATTGGAACTGTAGTTTTCCCCAATGCTGAATTAAAGATTTTTATGACTGCTAGTCCTGAAACTCGTGCCCAAAGGAGATTTGATGAATTGCAAGCGAAAGGGCAAGCTGTATCTTTTGCAGATGTTCTAAAAAATGTTGAAGAACGCGATTATATTGATACCCATCGTGATGATTCTCCGTTAGTAAAGGCAGAGGACGCCATCGAAATAGACAATTCTTATCTTAATCGTGAGGAGCAGTTTGAAGCCGTTTTGGACTTGGTTGACGAGTTAATGAAAACGATGTAAATCTTTGCTTTTGTCGTTTTTAATATTAGATTTACATTCTATTTACATTAAAAACCAACCCGAGGCATTTGAGATTAAGAAAATTAATTTATCAACTGTTGCGGAATAAAACGAAAAAGCATGAGTATCAAGTTCAGATTAACAATTATGAGTTTCCTCCAATTCTTCATTTGGGGTGCTTGGTTGATTACCGTTGGAAATTATTGGTTTGCCACAAAACAGTGGAGTGGTGCCGAATTCGGAGCGATATTTTCAACCTTGGGAATTTCTTCCATTATAATGCCGGCTCTTACCGGAATTATTGCTGACAAATATATCAATGCGGAGCGATTGTATGGGATCTTGCACATCTTAGGAGGAATCGCATTGCTTTACATTCCGCAAGTAGATAATCCGACCACTTTTTATTGGGTTATTTTTGCAGCGATGCTTTGTTATATGCCTACGATTTCTTTGTCAAATTCGGTGGCCTATAATATTCTAAAAAACAACAAATATGATGTCGTAAAAGTATTTCCTCCGATTAGAGTTTGGGGAACGATTGGCTTTATCGCCGCGATGTGGTTGACCAATTTGACTGAGAATAAAGCGTCTGCAAATATGTTTTATATATCAGCGGTTTCCGCTTTTGTGCTTGGAATTTACTCTTTTACTTTACCGAAATGTGTGCCTCAGAAATTGATTTCTGAAAACGCAACCTTTGCACAGAAGCTCGGTTTGGATGCGTTCAAGTTGTTTGGAACTTATAAAATGGCGTTGTTCTTTTTGTTCTCGATGTTTTTGGGTGGAGCGTTGCAATTGACCAATATGTATGGTGACGTTTATCTTTCGGAATTTGGAAAAATGCCGGAATATGCTAATAGCATTATTGTAAAGAAATCGACTTTGATTATGTCGATTTCTCAGATTTCTGAAACTGTTTTTATCTTGGCGATTCCGTTTTTCTTAAAGAGATTTGGAATTAAACAAGTGATGCTCATTTCGATGCTCGCGTGGGTATTGCGTTTTGGTTTGTTTGCTTACGGAAACCCAGCCGATGGACTTTGGATGATTGTTATGTCGTGTATTGTTTATGGAATGGCATTCGATTTCTTTAATATTTCAGGATCGTTGTTTGTAGAGACTACTACGGATTCTTCCATTCGTTCTTCCGCGCAAGGTTTGTTTATGATGATGTCGAACGGATTCGGAGCGTTCTTTGGAGGTCTGGTTAGCGGAATTATTATTGATAAGTTCTTCACGATCGATGGTGTTCGAGATTGGCACGGCATCTGGCTGTCGTTTGCCGGCTACGCTTTAGTAATCGCGGTGCTTTTTGCTGTGATGTTCAAGCACAAGCACGATCCGAATGCAGTTGAAAATGTGAGTCATTAGGATATTGTGCAGTTTTGTAGCCACGAATTTGCGAATTAAAAACTAAATAATTCGCGAATTCGTGGCTTACTTTTTTAAAAGAATAATGAATTTATAGTCAATTGCACTAGCCCCGATAGCAGTGGAAATCCTTTTTTGTTTTTAGTAAAAAAAGCACCTCGACTGCGCTCGGTGTGACAAAAAACAAAAAAGATTGAAGCGTATAGCGGGAACAGCTCCTAACAAAAAAACTCATCTTGCTTCTTGGCTCTTGCTTCTTTCTTTTTTCACTAAAATTTCTCGACCTAAAAGTTTGCATTTCAAAAAAATAGCCTTACTTTTGCCCACCTTTTGGCGGAGAAGCATTTCCATGAGGTAATCACAAATTCAAATCAACAACTTCTGTTTTTTTATCCGCGGTAAGAAATTCAAAGAGAGCAGAATACAAATTTTTAAGCATGTCTGAATTATTAAAATCACAAACGGAGTTTTTAGAAAATTTCAACTGGCACAATTTCCAAGAAGGTATTGATGCTGTAGACGAGAAAAACCTACAAGAATTTGAAGAATTGGTATCGAAAACTTTTATCGATACGGATCAAGAAGAAGTAGTAGTAGGAGTTGTAGTTCGTATTACGGACCGTGACGTTATCGTTGACATCAACGCGAAATCAGAAGGTGTTATTTCTTTGAACGAATTCCGTTACAATCCAGCGTTGAAAGTTGGAGACAAAGTAGAAGTACTAATTGATGTTCGTGAGGACAAAACAGGTCAATTGGTATTATCTCACAGAAAAGCAAGAACAATTAAATCATGGGATCGTGTTATCGCTGCTAATGAAACAGGAGAAATCGTTAATGGTTTCGTGAAATGCAGAACTAAAGGCGGTATGATCGTAGACGTTTTCGGAATCGAGGCATTCTTACCAGGTTCACAAATTGATGTGAAACCAATCCGTGATTACGATGTATACGTAAACAAAATGATGGAATTTAAAGTGGTGAAAATCAACCACGAATTCAAAAACGTTGTCGTATCTCATAAAGCACTTATTGAAGCTGATATTGAAGTACAGAAAAAAGAAATCATCGGTCAATTGCAAAAAGGACAAGTATTAGAAGGTGTTGTTAAAAACATTACTTCTTATGGAGTGTTCATTGACTTAGGTGGTGTTGACGGATTAATTCACATTACAGATTTATCTTGGAGCAGAATCAATCACCCAAGTGAAGTGTTAGAATTAGACCAAAAATTAAACGTTGTTATTCTTGATTTCGATGATGAGAAAACAAGAATCCAATTAGGATTGAAACAATTGAACGCACACCCATGGGATGCTC
>CANGTL010000038.1 GCA_947456815.1 Flavobacteriaceae bacterium | reverse complement strand
TATTTTTGCCAACAAATTAAATTCTAAAATTAAAGATTATGTCAGACATTGCATCAAGAGTTAAAGCGATTATCGTAGACAAATTAGGCGTTGACGAAAACGAAGTTGTAACAGAAGCTAGCTTCACTAATGATTTAGGGGCTGATTCGTTAGACACTGTTGAGCTTATTATGGAGTTCGAAAAAGAATTTGATATTCAAATTCCAGACGACCAAGCAGAAAACATCGCTACTGTTGGTCAAGCTATTTCTTACATCGAAGAAGCTAAAAAATAATAACCATTGCACCCGTAAATTTTTTGCGGGTGTTATTGTTTTTTTAACGCAAATCATTGATTGAAATTCAATCATAAAGTATAGAAAATACCCGTGTCTCTTTTATGATATATACATGAAGAAATATATGGGTATTCTTTGTTTAAAATCAAATCAACAAAATTAATATTATGGTGTTAAAGCGAGTTGTAGTGACGGGTTTAGGCGCACTTACCCCAATTGGAAATAACATTCAAGAATACTGGGACGCTTTAGTTAATGGTAAAAGCGGTGCTGCTCCAATTACCTACTATGATACGGAAAAGCATAAGACCAAATTTGCATGCGAAGTAAAGAACTTCAATATTGAAGATTTTGTCGACCGCAAAGAAGCTCGTAGAATGGACAAATTTGCTCAGTACGCAATCGCTGCCAGTGAAGAAGCAATCAATGATGCGGGAATTACGTCGGACAATGTCAATAAACATAGAGTGGGTGTTATTTGGGGAGCAGGAATAGGCGGGTTAGAAACTTTTCAAGAAGAAGTTATCAGTTATGCCAATGGAGATGGGACACCAAGATTTAATCCTTTCTTTATCCCAAAGATGATTGCTGATATTGCTCCAGCCCACATTTCGATGAGAAATGGTTTTATGGGTCCAAATTACACAACTGTTTCAGCTTGTGCTTCATCTGCAAATGCTCTGATTGATGCTTTTAATTATATCCGTCTCGGGATGTGCGATGTGATTATTTCAGGTGGTTCAGAAGCAGCAGTGACCATCGCGGGCATGGGAGGATTTAATTCAATGCAAGCGCTCTCTACAAGAAACGAAAGTCCAGAAAGTGCCTCAAGACCATTTGATGCTACTCGTGATGGTTTTGTCCTTGGAGAAGGAGCTGGCGCTTTGGTTCTTGAAGAATACGAACATGCTAAAGCACGCGGCGCTAAAATATATTGTGAAATCGGCGGTGGCGGTATGTCTTCCGACGCTTACCACTTAACCGCGCCACATCCGGAAGGAATTGGCGTGATAGCAGTAATGGAGAATACACTACGCGACGCTGGAATGAAACCAGAGCAAGTAGATCATATCAATACACACGGAACGTCGACGCCACTAGGAGACGTTGCCGAGTTAAAGGCGATTACTGCTGTTTTCGGAAGTCATGCAAAGAACATTAACATCAATTCTACTAAATCAATGACTGGCCATCTTTTAGGTGCCGCTGGTGCCATTGAGGCCATAGCTTCTATTTTAGCTATGAAACATGGAATTGTTCCGCCTACTATTAATCATAGCGTTGTAGATGAAAACATTGATCCAACTCTAAACTTAACGCTAAACAAAGCTCAAAAACGAGAAGTGAACGTAGCTATGAGCAATACTTTTGGTTTTGGCGGACACAATGCATGTGTATTATTCAAAAAATTAGAAAATTAATCTTGAGAAATATTCTTCATAAACTTTTTAAAAATTCCCGTTCTACTAATGACGGGATTTTTTTTACAGCAATTGAGAAAATACTGGGGTTTCAACCAAAAGATATTTCAGTATACAAAAAAGCCTTTACGCATCGATCTTCAAACAAATTAGACTCGCAAGGAAACGCAATTAACTATGAGAGATTGGAGTTTTTGGGCGACGCGATGTTAAGCGCGGTCATCGCAGCACATTTATATAACAAAGCGCCCGCTGGAGACGAAGGATACTTGACCAAAATGCGTTCAAAAATTGTCAGTCGTGAACACTTAAATGAATTAGGCAGGGATTTCAACTTGATAGACTTTATAGAAAGTAAAGTTCCGTCTGCCCATTTCGGAGAAAATATTCATGGCAATGTCTTTGAAGCCCTAATTGGCGCCATATATTTGGACTTAGGCTATGTTTATTGTGAGAAGTTTATTCAAAAAAAAGTAATCCTTCCCTACGTTGACATTGCCAAATTAGAAGGAAAAGTCATTAGCTATAAAAGCTTGGTCATCGAGTGGTGCCAAAAAGAAAAGAAGTCATTCAATTATGATGTTTTTGAAGACAATAGCATTACAGGCGAACGACTATTTGGTGTTAAATTGAGTATCAATAATAAAGTTATTGCAAAAGCAAGAGCAACTTCTAAAAAGAAAGCGGAAGAGAAAGCATCTCAACGGACCTATTTTGCACTTCAGAACAAAATAGATCCAAAATAAAAATTTCTTTAAACTATATCGATTTCGTTATTAAATTAGAATCAAGATGGCGGTTTTGAGTGATTTTTATCAATAAGAAGTACTATATTTACCACTTAATTTATTTCATAAATGGCAGTTTTAAGATTGCATCTGGAAGAATTTGATGAAGTTGACTATGAACTAATAGCTATTCACAGTTCTTTAGACGATTTCCGACTTGCATACTTTATTAATCAGAAATTGCCAATTGTACTTTCTAGAAACAAAGATGAAGTTGCTGTAACCGTTAAAGAAGGAGACGCTTTTTTTTCAAAATACACTTTTGAGGAGGAAAACACAGATCGTTTATGGAGTCTAATTCAAAATAAAAATGACATTTTTTTGACTCAAAAAAACGCCAAGCAAAACCTATTTTTGAATAGTATCGACGTAATTTCTAGAAAAGTTTTTCTAATCTCGGAACATAAAAAAGTAGATTTTTTTTTAAAAATAGAAAATAATTGCGCGGAATTGCAAGTCGAAGAGATAGTTGACCAATTGAAACAAATAGAACGAATTTCGGCTGTTTATTCCTTAATTCCAGAAAATATTAAATCAAAAAACAATTTAATTTTTTAAATAAAATGCCAACAAACAAAAAAACTAAAATTGTAGCCACGCTCGGACCAGCTTGTAGCACAAGAGAAGTGATGAAGAGTATGATTGATGCTGGGGTAAATGTTTTTAGAGTCAATTTCTCTCATGCTGACTACGAAGATGTAAAAGAGAAAATCAATTTAATTAGAGGTTTAAATGACGAATTTGGATACACCACAGCGATTTTAGGTGACTTGCAAGGCCCTAAACTACGTGTAGGAGTGATGAAGGAAGACGTTGTTGTAAATGATGGTGACTTAATTACTTTCCAAACTGCTGAAGACGTTCCTGGAACTGCACAACGCGTTTATATGAACTATAAGGAGTTTCCTAAAGATGTCAATCCGGGCGAAAGAATCCTTCTGGACGACGGAAAACTAATCTTCGAAGCTGTTGAAACGAACAAAAAAACAGAGGTAGTCTGCAGAGTTATCCAAGGCGGACCACTGAAATCTAAAAAAGGAGTCAATCTACCAAACACAAAGGTTTCCTTACCAGCTTTGACAAAGAAAGATATTAAGGATGCTATTTTTGCCATTGAACAAAAAGTAGATTGGATTGCACTTTCGTTTGTAAGAACTTCTGAAGATTTGATGGAATTACAAGAATTAATTTCAAAACATTCTGATCACAAAATTCCAATTATAGCTAAGATTGAAAAACCGGAAGGTGTTGCAAATATTGACAAAATCGTTGCTTATTGCGATGGATTGATGGTTGCTAGAGGTGATTTAGGAGTGGAAGTTCCTGCACATGAGGTACCACTTATTCAGAAAAAATTAGTAAACAGGGCCAAAACCGCTCGTATTCCGGTAATTATTGCAACTCAAATGATGGAAACCATGATTACGAGTTTAACGCCAACTAGAGCAGAAGTCAATGATGTTGCAAACTCCGTAATGGACGGCGCCGATGCTGTTATGCTTTCTGGAGAAACTTCGGTAGGAAACTACCCTGTTCAAGTAATCGAAAAAATGACGCAGATTATTACAGCTGTTGAAGATTCTCCTTTAATTCAAGTGCCACAAAACACACCACAAGTAAGAACAAAACGATTCATAACTAAATCAATTTGTCATCATGCCGCTATGATGGCGAATGTGATTAAAGCAAAAGCAATTTGCACGTTGACTAATAGTGGTTATACCGCATTTCAGATTTCTGCTTGGAGACCATCTGCGCACATCCTTGTTTTTACCTCTAATAAGAGAATCTTAACGCAATTAAACCTGCTTTGGGGTGTTCGGTCATTTTATTACGACAAACATGTGAGTACTGACGATACGGTTACTGACGTCAATCAAATGGCTCGCGACAGAGGATTTGTGGACAAAGGTGATTTCCTAATCAACTTAGCCGCAATGCCTGTAGCTGAAAGAGGAATGGTAAATACTTTGAGAGTATCTGAGATAGAAAAATAAATGCAAGAAATAAGTAAACGAGCCTTCATAACATCTGAAGGCTTTTTTATTTCAGCTAGAAATCAAATTTTAGCTGTACAACAACAGCTTTTTTTGTTTCTGTATTAAGATTGTTAAGGGAAATTCCCAATAATCTGACGGAGTCTTTCATCCGTTCTTGAAATAACAATTCTTTTGCTGCTTCTAGTAATAAGGTTTTGTCTGAAATGAAATAAGGCAAGGTCTTACTTCTCGTTTGTAGTGTAAAATCACTGTATTTTATTTTCAAAGTCACTGTTTTCCCTGCGATATTATGCTTCTTCAATCTTCGTTCTAATTCCTCGGCAATTTTTTCTAGTTTAACTAACATAAAAATTTCTGATGATAAATTTTCATCAAAAGTATGTTCGGCAGCAACCGATTTTGCAACACGTTCAGGTTTTACCTCACTATTGTGAATTCCTCGCACAACATCGTAGTAAAAGCCCCCAGATTTACCAAAGTGCTTCTCCAAGAATTCAATAGATTTACTCTTTAGGTCCAATCCGGTAAAAATTCCCAATTGGTACATTTTTTCTGTCGTAACTTTTCCAACTCCGTAGAATTTTCGAATCGGCAATTCTTCCAAAAACGCTAGAACCTCATCTGGATTTACCGTTTTTTGTCCATTAGGTTTATTGTAATCGGACGCGATTTTAGCCACGAATTTATTAATAGAAATTCCCGCGGATGCAGTCAATCCCACCTCGTCAAAAATCCGCTTTCTGATTTCTTCCGCAATTAGAGTGGCGCTTGGATTTCCTTTTTTGTTCTGAGTCACGTCTAGATACGCTTCATCTAGGGAAAGCGGTTCAACCAAATCAGTATAGTCATAAAATATTTTTCGAATCTTATTCGAAATTTCTTTATACCGATCAAAACGTGGACTTACAAAAATCAATTCCGGACAATTTTTTTTCGCCAAACAACCACTAATAGCGCTTCGAACTCCAAACTTCCTGGCTTCATAACTGGCCGCAGCGACTACACCTCGAGTCTCACCTCCTCCAACAGCAATGGGTTTGCCACGAAGCAAAGGATTGTCCATTTGCTCAACTGAAGCATAAAAAGCATCCATATCTACGTGGATAATTTTTCTATTTTGAAGCATCTGTGTCATTTAACAAATTTAACCAGAGTTGAACGAAACTCTAGTTCATCTAACAAAAATAATACTGTATCTTTGATTCAACAGTTGGAATCTTATGGTTGAAATAGAAAGAAAATTTTTGGTCTTAAATGACGATTTTAAAGCGTTGGCATTACGCAAAAATCAAATCGCGCAAGGTTATCTTAATTCCCATCCTGAAAGGACTGTTCGCATTAGAATAAAAGGAGAAAGTGGTTATCTTACAATCAAAGGCAAAGGAAACAAATCAGGAACCACTCGTTTTGAATGGGAAGCAGAAATTTCACTAGTAGAAGCAAAACCGCTTCTAGCCCTTTGTGAAAAAGGGGTAATTATTAAAACACGATACGAAGTTGAAGTTGAATCACACACTTTCGAAGTAGATGTTTTTTCGGGAGAAAATGAAGGTTTAGTAATTGCAGAAATAGAGCTTAAGAACGAAAACGAACTCTTCGAAAAACCCGATTGGCTGGGACCAGAAGTTACCGCTGACAA
Organism: Flavobacteriaceae bacterium; assembly: GCA_947456815.1. GTDB lineage: Bacteria > Bacteroidota > Bacteroidia > Flavobacteriales > Flavobacteriaceae > Flavobacterium. The sequence goes on along the minus strand of CANGTL010000038.1, from coordinate 19,699 downwards.
AAGGTACTATAATGCTTATTTAAGCAAAAAACCATTCAAAAAATGGTAAAAGTTAATTGGCAATTTCAATCTTAACAATAATACTTCCGCTATTTTTATTGCTAGCAATTTCCATGAAAGCTCGTTTTGAAAGATCTATTTCTCGTCCTCTGGAGAAAGGTCCACGATCCGTTATTTCTACTAAAACGCACTGACCATTGGCTTCATTGGTTACCCTAACAACTGTGCCAAAAGGCAATTTCCTGTGAGCCGCAGTATATTTTTTATTACTAAATTTCTTTCCGCTTGCCGTCTTTCTTCCATTGAATTTATCCGCATAATACGAGGCATGCGCACTTTTTTTATATAAACTAAATTTACCGTTAACAGCAATTACAGTATCATTAAATATGATTTCTGGTTGTACTAAAGCGGGGTTCTCAATTGCAATAGTGTCCTTTAAAACAGGTGTTTTCCCTTTTTTCTTGGCGCTAGACTGAGCGCTTGCAATAGTTACAAAACCCAATAGCAAAAACAGTAATATTGCTTTTCTCATGTAAGATCTATTTTAGTACTCTTTGAGTGTTGATAAAGGCAAAGGAGAAATTGCCATTTGCTAAAACCATAATGCCCATGGAATTCTGGACAGAATAAATAGTAATCCAATACCATAAAAAACGGCTATTTTCTTGAATTTAGAGTGATTTACTTCTGCTTTTTTGTGTTTAGACCATCCAATTGTGATTAGCACAATCGCGGCGATATTGATTAACGGGTGCTCCAAAGATGTCAGGCGTAAAGCACTGTTACCCATTTGCCCCAATGAAGCAAAACCCACTTTAGAAACAAAATACAATATCAATCCAAAAACCAACTGAAGATGCGTCGCAATTAGTGCGATCAATGCGAACCTTTTGTCTTTCGGACTAAATTCTTTTTTGGAGTTCATTCCAATTACGGAATTTAATACCGCAATAAACAAAGTGATTACAACTAAATATGCCCATCCTGAATGCGCTTTCTGAAGAATTTCGTACATTTTTTTTTCTTTTAATAATTTCAAATATACATAAAAACCATAAAAAACCACAAGGGTTTTCTATGGTTTTGCTGCTCTCAAATTTATATTTATTGGTTACCCAAGAAATGTCTTAGTAAAAATGAAGTAGAAGCATCATGATTGCTAACCGATTTCGTATTGATTTCGTCTAAAATGGAATTTGCTAATTGCTTTCCTAGTTCAACGCCCCATTGATCGTAGCTAAAAATATTCCAGAGAATTCCTTGCACAAAGATCTTATGCTCGTAAAGCGCAACTAGTGAACCTAACGATTCTGGGGTTAGTTTGTTGATCAAAATTGTATTCGTTGGTTTGTTACCTTCAAAAACTTTAAAAGGCAATAGATAGTCGGCCTTTTCTTTTGAAATGCCTTGCTTATCAAATTCAGCCTGAACTTGTTCTGCAGCCTTGCCGTTAAGAAGCGCTTCTGTTTGTGCGAAAAAATTTGACATCAATTTATTGTGATGGTTATTGTCGCCATACAGTGGCTCCACAAAACCGATAAAGTCTGTTGGTATTAGTTTCGTGCCTTGATGAATTAATTGAAAGAAAGCGTGTTGTGCATTGGTTCCAGGCTCACCCCAGATAATAGTCCCCGTTTGATAATTGACGCGATGTCCGTCTCGCCCGATACTTTTACCATTGCTTTCCATAATTCCTTGTTGGAGGTACGGCGCTAATTTTTGCAAATATTGAGTGTATGGGATCAGCGCCTCGCTTTCAGCTCCAAAGAAGTTATTATACCATATGCTTAGTAACGCCAAGATTACGGGTATATTTTTGTCAAAATCAGCTGTTTTGAAATGATCATCCATCTTGTTTGCTCCTTTCAATAATGCATCAAAATTATCAAAGCCAACCGCCAAACTTATCGATAGTCCAACAGCGCTCCATAATGAAAATCTGCCGCCAACCCAATCCCACATTGGGAAAACATTGCTGGCGTCGATGCCGAATTCTGTTACATTTTTGATATTGGTCGACACTGCTACAAAATGATTGGCAACGTCTTCTTGTTTTGCCGATTGTAAAAACCATTTGCGAATTGTCTCCGAATTGGTTAAGGTTTCTTGTGTAGTAAATGTCTTCGAAACAATCACGAAGAGCGTTGTTTCAGGATTTACTTTCTTAAGAATCTCATAGACGTGATCACCATCAACATTTGAAACAAAGTGAACATTAAGATGGTTTTTATAAAATTGCAATGCTTCAACTACCATCGCCGGACCGAGATCAGAACCACCAATGCCGATATTTACAATGTCGGTAAATGCCTTTCCTGTATAACCTTTTCTAGAGCCATTAATTATTTCGTCTGTAAACTTTCTGATATTCTTTTTGACTTGAAAAATCTCGGGAATCACATTTATTCCGTCAACCTTCACTACTGCATTTTCTGGAGAACGTAAGGCGGTATGAAGCACAGCTCTATTCTCGGTTTGATTGATAATGTCGCCGTCAAAATATTTAGAAACTGCCTCTTTTAAATTCATTTGATGAGCTAATTCTAGCAATAAACTTATGGTTTCCTTAGTGATATTGTTTTTCGAATAATCTACCAAGAAATCATTCCATTGTATGTGGAATTGTTGCGTTCGAGAATTGTCATTTTGAAACATTTCTTTGATGGAGTTGTGTTCCATCGTTTCAAAATGTTTTTCTAGCTTTTGCCAAGCTGTCGTAGATGTTGGATTAATTTGGTTTAAAGCCATATTTCATTTGATTTATTTGACGTGCAAATTTACAATTATGTTTGTAAATAAACGGTTAACAATTAGCCCAGATAGTAATGGAAATTTTGCAGGAAAAAACACTTCTATTTTTGGGCGAAAAAGAGTGCCAAAGAAACTCCTTTTTCGGCCTGAAAATATAGTGTTTTGAGAAAAAATTGAAATGGATAGCTGGAAATCGCTTCTAATAATTATCTCTTTACCTTTCGTTGTGCCACCCTATCTAACTCTCTTTTTAACGGTTTCATTTGGGTTAGGAAACGAGGTAAATTTCGTTTATCCATCGGTTCAGAATTAGGAAGTTTTAAGCGCAAAGCATCGACTTGAACGCCATTTTTCCAAAAGCGATAACAAACGTGAGGTCCGGTGGCTAAACCGGTGCTTCCTACTTTACCAATAACATCGCCTTGGTTTACACGTTGTCCGCGCCGTACCAATATTTTGGACATGTGAAGATATTGCGTTGAATAGGTGCGATCGTGTTTGACTTTGACAAAATTTCCGTTTCCTGCTGTAAAACCAGTCTGTTCTACAACACCAGATGCCGTTGTCATGATTGGCGTTCCTGTTGGTGCCGCATAGTCTGTTCCTTTGTGTGCTTTCCAAATCATCTGTACAGGATGAAATCTTGTTTTTGCAAAACGGGAGGTTATGTTGACGAACTTGAGAGGCGCTTTGAGGAAGAAATTTTTGAGTGCTTTTCCTTCGTCATCGAAATAATCTAATTTTCCGGAACCTTCATTTTGTTCGAAAGGGAACGCGTAGATTGTTTTTCCTTTGTATTCGAAAAAGGCTGCTTTTAGGCTATCCACACCATCATAAATTGTGTCATCAATAAATCTTTCTGTGAAAGTGATACCGAATTTGTCTCCTTTTTTGAGTTTAAAAAAGTCGATTGACCATGCATAAATTTTAGTGATTTTACTAGCCAAAGAAGCGTCAACACCTTCCTTTTGGATAGCTTCAGACAGCGAGCCGTCGAGACTCCCTGCAATAGTTCTTCGCTTTAGTGTAATTGGTCTAATTTTCTTAAATACATGAATTGAGTCTCTAAAATCAATCACATAATAACTGCCTCGGTCTGGTTGATAAACAAACGCCTGCAATTTTTTGTTTCGGTCTTTTGATCTGAAAAGCGTAAATGGTTTTCCAATTCTCATGATTCTGACATCAAAACTATCTCTTACTTTTTCGATGATATCGTATACTTTCAGATCGCCTAAGTTTTGTTGATTTAGAATACTTCCGAATGTATCGCCACTTTGAATTGTGTCGTTGGAAACATTGAAGTCATTGTATTTGAAGCCAAATTTCTCGACAATTGGAATCGGTTTGCTGTCTTCAAATACAACTTCGTCTTCCGACTTTTTGCAGGAAAATAAGGTTAATATTAAGAAACTTAGTAGAATTACTCTTTTCAAAGTGCCTGTTTTGTCTAGTTTAAGATTCTGCTCCCCAGTTTTTTAGCTCCTCTTCTGACCATAATTCTGGAAAGAAAATTCTTCTTTGGTATTTTGGATGCATGTATTTTTTCCAATCACTTCCGCCGGTTGCTTCACCAGTTCCTTGACCGCTATCGATATACTTTTTCGCAGCATTTAGATGGCCCATAACCCAAGTAATATTTACGGTATGGTCATAATGGCGCATGGCCTTTATAAGAGCTGAATTCTGTTGATCTGCTTCTGGAAGTTGTTTGAACTTCTGCCACAAATTGATTGTGTTGAAATGTTCCATTTCTCTCAGAAAAAGGCTTTTATACTTTCGTTCAAATTCAAGAATTAGAAATGACTTTTCACCAGTATTATGGTCTTTTCCAGCCGCTTGCCAATATAAATGCTCAAATGCATGCTCGTAGGGAGTGTTTCGATCTATTGTGGCACGAAAGCGGTAATCTATTAGGTTAATCAGGTCGGTAGATGCAAATTCAATAAGACGATATTGAGCGCTTTGAAAACCGCTTGCTGGCGTTAGGGTGTTTCTAAATTTCATGTATTGTTCCACTTCCATTCCGTCTCCCATAATATCAAATGAAGTGGTAAGCATATCAAAATAACGACTGATGCGCATCAGTCTTTCTGTAAAAAACTCCGTTTGTGGTTTTTGATGGTTAGATATTTGGTGGATTTCCCAAAGGATCATCTTGAAAAGCAACTCATTGACTTGATGATACATGATGAAAACCATTTCATCGGGCAATGTGGTTCTTTGAATTTGAAGATTTAATAGTGCATCTGTTTGTATATAATCCCAATAAGTAATAGGTTTTGACCACAACAATCCTTCTAGATGTGTTGCGGTTTTTTGATCAATTGCATCAAATTTCTGTTCTAAATTATTTAAGATTTCTTGAGTAGCGTCGGTTATTTGCATTAGGGTTTTACTTTAACTTTGAATGAATATTTCAGTCCTTTGAATCCATCTAAATCTGCTTTTATTGATCCAACTGCAAGGCTGGCTTTGATTCGTAGAGGTAATTTATTATCGTCATTAGATATCCATACCGTCAAGCTCTCTTCTTCTTTGAAGACTCGTCCTGACTGAACTAATGGTCTAAAAATCATTGTTGAAACTATTCCGAATTTAGTTTCGATGTCTTCATATCCCAGAAATTTTAGTTTAAATTTCGTAGATTCATTATCAAAAAACATATCAACTAAAACCGATTCTCCAATCTTTAGTTTATCGATAGTTGGATAATTTCTTAGATAATAAAAAGTCGAAACAATATCTTGTGTATGATCTGAAAAAGGAAATACTTTCTCCGTCTTGTTTTTATAATCTTTTACCAAGATTTTGTTTGTTTCTATGTTGAAGAATCCTTCCTGATTTTTCTTGTAGCCACCTTCGTCTATCTTTCGAACAAATTGGTAGGGACTTCCCGTTTCTTTATCAAAATAACTTTCGTATAAATCGTCCACTTTAAAGAAAAACCTTGACAAACCAGTTGTATATCCTTTTCCAATAGCATGATAGACTTTCTTATTGTTAATGACAGCCTCTTTTACCTCAAGAGTAGCATATCCGGCATTTACAAGACCATAATGAATCCTGAATTTAAACCATTCACCAACATCAAAAGCTCTTTCTTTTTGTGAACTAAAACCAAAGGTTGAAGCTATAAAAACTAATACTAGGAATTTTTTCATTTTTCTTGAGAATTGATTTCGGCCCGAAATACAATATCTGTTCCAAATGTATTAAAACAAAAAAACTCAGTCAAATAATGACCGAGTTTTTATGCTATTAACCAACCAAAAACTATAAATTATTAAAAATTTATATAAAAACTTCCGGAAACCACTCCTTCATTTTTGTTGGCACAAAGATACTCTGTTTTTGAATTATATCTAACAAAATTTATTATTTAACACGATTTGTTTAATAAACGCATAACTACAACGTTATATTTTATCAATAATTTAAAATTATCACTCAAAACTTACAAAGTTCCTCTTTTTTCCTGTTCTCGCTCAATTGATTCAAATAGCGCTTTAAAATTACCTGCGCCAAAACCTTTTGCTCCCATTCTCTGAATGATTTCGAAAAACAATGTGGGTCGATCTTCTACAGGTTTTGTAAAAATTTGAAGTAAATAGCCGTCTTCATCTGCATCGACCATAATCGCTAGCTTTTCAATCATTGTTAAATCTTCGTGCATCATTTTCATATGTTCGCCAAGACGATTTGGAATATCTTCATAATACGCTCGTGGCGGCGCCGACAAGAACTCTATTCCTCTGGCTCGCAATTGAGTTACTGTTGCTATAATATCATCTGTTGCGATAGCAATGTGTTGCACTCCTGAACCTTCGTAGAAATCTAAGTATTCTTCTATTTGCGAACGTTTATTTCCTTTTGCGGGTTCGTTGATAGGAAACTTAATTCTGCCGTTACCGTTGCTCATTACTTTGCTCATCAAAGCGGAATATTCTGTGTGGATTTGTTTGTCGTCGAAAGAGAGAAAATTGACAAATCCCATCACTTCCTCGTACCATTTTACCCAGATATTCATCTGGTTCCATCCAACATTTCCTACCATGTGATCTACATACTTGAGTCCAACGGAAGTCGGATTGTAATCTGATTTCCATTCTACATAACCTGGCAAAAAGGTTCCGTTGTAGTTCTTGCGTTCTACAAACATGTGCACTGTTTCACCATAAGTATAGATTCCAGCACGAACTACCTCACCATGTTCGTCCTTTTCGACTACGGGTTCCATATAAATCTTAGCACCGCGTTTGGTAGTTTCTTCGAATGATTTTCTAGCATCTTCTACCCAAAGAGCAATAATCTTAACTCCATCACCGTGTTTCTTAACATGTTCACCAATTGGAGAATCACTTGTTAATGCAGTTGTTAGCACTAATCTTATTTTATCTTGTTTAAGCACATAAGATGCTCGATCTCGAACTCCTGTTTCTAGTCCTGCATAAGCTAAGGACTGAAAACCAAATGCCGTCTTGTAAAAATGAGCGGCTTGTTTGGCGTTTCCTACATAAAATTCTATGTAATCTGTTCCCATTAATGGAAGGAAGTCTTGTGCTCCTTCGAATATTTTTTCGAGTCCATATTCAACGGACGTTACTTGTTTTGACATACTATTTATTTTTTGTAGTGCCCTATTTAGCAGCACTGATTTTTAATGAATTTAAAATGTGTTTTCTACGAAATGCCTAGCCCTGATGGCAACGGCATCCTTTTGTGCGGTTGTTCGGCACAAAAGATATAGTGAACAGCAGGAAGTAGCTCCTTATTCAACCCATGATTTGTAATATTTTCCATCGTCCAATCCCATCGCTTCTTCTGTGACCATTAGTGGACGGAAAGTATCTACCATTACGGCTAATTCTTGTGTTTCTGTTTGACCAATACTACGTTCCATTGCGCCAGGAGCAGGGCCATGAGGAATCCCTTTTGGATGTAACGTAATATGGCCTTGTTCGATATTGTTCCGTGACATGAAATCTCCATCCACATAATACAATACCTCATCACTATCGATGTTACTGTGGTTATACGGCGCTGGAATTGCTTTAGGATGGTAATCATACAATCTAGGCACAAAAGAGCATACAACGAAAGTGGCAGTTTCAAAAGTTTGATGCACTGGCGGCGGTTGGTGCACACGGCCGGTGATTGGCTCAAAATCATGAATTGAGAAACCGTATGGGAAATTATATCCATCCCATCCGACAACATCAAATGGATGCGTAGCATAGACTACCTCGTGTATCATGCCTTCCTTTTTAATCTTGATGAGGAAATCGCCCTTTTCGTCGTAAGTTTCTAACTCAGAAGGCAATTTAAAATCTCGCTCGCAAAAGGGAGCATGCTCGAGGAGTTGCCCCGATTCGTTTTTGTATCGTTTTGGCGTATAAAATGGTGCAAAAGACTCTACGTAAAATAAACGGTTTTCACTAGAATCAAACTCGATTTGGTATATCATTCCGCGAGGGATAATCAAATAATCTCCATACTCAAACGGAATATTCCCCAGCATGGTTCGCAATTTTCCTTTTCCTTTGTGGATAAAAATCATTTCGTCTGCATCCGCATTCTTATAAAAATAACTCGTGAGTGATTGTTGTGGTGCCGCTAAGCCGATGGTGCAATCTCTATTGACTAACATCGGTTTTCTGCTTTCAAGGAAGTCGACAGCAGGTTTTAGATCAAATCCTTTTAGCAGTAATGACTTTATGTTTTTGTCTACTGCAATTTTAGGTTCTACCGAATAAGATTTGACAATCTCTTTAACTTGCGTTGGGCGGTGGACATGGTATAAATTAGAAGAATGTCCGTGAAACCCTTCGGTACCAAATAATTGTTCGTAGTACAAACCTCCGTTTGGCTTTTCGAACTGAGTATGTCTTTTTTGAGGGAAATTTCCAAGTTTATGATATATTGGCATGATTTAAATTTTTAGAAAAATGATTTGAATAATAATTTGTTCAAATTATATCCATCATTCTGGGTTTCTCTTCATTAAGAAATGCAGATACTCTAATAAACCTATCCAATTTGTTTTCATAGTAACAAATATCGGAAAAACATTTTTTTAAATTCATTTTAAAAGTCATTTTTTACGATAAAAAAAGGTGCTAAAAATGAAAACCTCCATTCTTAGCACCTTCTTTAATAACCGTTTGAATTTATCTAACTTTCTTGAAGCTATAAGCATAAATTAAAGTGTGTATGGCAGCAAAAATTATCGAGAAATAATACAAAAAGTGGTCGTCAATATTCTCGTCAGAATGATGGATGAAAGCAACTATTATTAATGCTAGCGTCATTCCAAGTCCAGAACTGGCTACGACTTTGTAGTTTTTTAAACTAAAATTCCCTTGATTTTGAATGCTGTTTTTCATTCCATAAAACAAATACAAATCAAATCCGATCATCATCCAAACAATCAAACGAATCCATGTATCAAGTGGTAGAAACACCATCATGAACAAACAAACGCCAATTCCCAAAATTGGAACTAATGGAACAAGTGGTGTTCTGAAAGCTCTTGGGGCTTCCGGCATTTTTTTTCTCATTATCAAGACTCCAATACACACCAAAATAAAGGCAAACAAAGTTCCGATACTGGTCATTTCTCCAACTACTCTTGCAGGAACAAATGCAGCAAATGCACTTACTAGAATCATAAACAATAAGTTGTTTTTTGCTGGTGTACGAAATTTTGGATGCACTTCTGAAAATACTTTAGGCATTAATCCGTCTTTACTCATCGAGAAAAACACCCTACTTTGTCCCATCAGCATAACCAAAATAACCGAAGCATATCCTCCCAAAATTGCCAGTAAAATTGCATTATTGAGCCACGGATATTGCGGAACTATTATTCCAGCAGCGTTGGCATGTCCCATCGACTCAACTGCTATTGCTACTGGCGCAATTCCGTCTTTTCCTGCAAAAGCCTGGTAATTTACAACTCCAGTCATAACATGTGCAAAAAGTATGTATAATAGCGTGCAAATACCTAATGATAACAAAATCCCAATCGGCATATCACGTTTTGGGTTCTTCGCTTCTTGCGCTGCCGTCGAAACCGCATCAAAACCAATATAAGCGAAGAAAACAATAGCTGCGGCTCTGATAATTCCAGAAAAACCAAACTCTCCAAACTTGCCTGTGTTTTCAGGTATGTAGGGTGTATAGTTTTCAGGTCGTATATACTGCCAACCAACAGCAATAAAAATTAGCACCACCGAAACTTTTAGTAAAACTATAATTCCATTTACTGTTGCCGATTCCTTAGTTCCTCTCATTAAGATAAAAGACATAATCATTACAATCAAAACAGCAGGAATATTGATGATTCCTCCTTCAAACGGCGAAAGCATAAAAGTGTCTGGAATATGAATTCCATAACCTCCTAAAAATTTTCCTAAGTATCTTGACCAACTTATAGAGACCGTTGCCGCACCAACGGCATATTCCAATACCAAATCCCAACCGATAATCCAAGCTACAAACTCACCCATGGTAGCAAAAGAATACGTATACGCACTACCAGCTACTGGAATCATAGATGAAAATTCTGCATAGCATAATCCTGCAAAAATACATCCGAATGCCGCTACAAGAAAAGAAATTGTTATTGCTGGTCCGGCATTAGTCGCTGCCGCAAGACCTGTTATTGAAAATAATCCAGCACCAATAATGGCTCCAACACCAAGCGCAACAAGACCCGTTGCCGACAAAGTCTTTCTTAATCCTTTTTCAGATTCTGTAGCTTCTTCCAAAAGCAAGTGAAGTGGTTTTCTTTTCCAAATAGACATAGTTATTATTTTAAATGATTATGTGAAGTCAAATATATTGTTTTTTATATAACATCAAACATAAATTTTGGATTGGATCTACACCTTAAAACCAAAATCCTACACTAAACCAAGCAAAACCTTTGTTTGTTTCTGGTGACCAAGAATATTTGAATTCAATAGGGCCAAGTAGTGACTCCAATCCATAACCAACGGCATAACCTGAATAACTAATTCTGGAAATCCAATCTGAAGTTTCAAAAAGATTATTTTTTATATTGGCATAATTTGCAGAAAAATTGACATGGTTCTTCTTATAAAATTCATAATCGATAGTGACCTCATTTTTTATATAACTATCCCCCGAGAGACTTAAGAAATCATAACCATAAAACGGCCTGAAATTATTTATGGGCGTAAATCCATAACCTCCTAATACAAAATCAAAAAAGTGAACACTTTCGTTCCCAAATGCGAAGCCCATTTCCGTCTCCATTTTCACTGTTGTTTTTTTGAAAATGCTTTTTGCAAAACCAATTTCTCCCTTGGCTATAGAGAATTCATTGAATTGCTTTGTATAGTCGGACGAATACAGATAAGACTGCACATCTCCTGCAAAATACCATCCTCGTTTCGGAAAAAACTTATTGTCTAATGCATCGTATTTTAGGTAGCCAAATACGCTTAAATAATTACTCTTTTCAAAATCTGAGTTCGCCACATTTAATGTTGCAGAACTAATGTCTAAATGTTTATGTTCGATACCTGCGCCAAGCAGAAATTTCTGTATAAAAATGGTTTGCATGTAGACTTGGTTTGTAAATTCCGCATAGTCTATATTTAGACTTCGGATTCCTAATTGACTTAACAATGCACCGTCGCTAAAATCTGTTTCTACATTCCGATTAAAACGATTGAATTTTGATTTAACACCAAAACTCCAATAAAAACCATTGTCGACGTAATAATCAAGATTGTAACGCACATTATCACCTATAATAAAATCTAAAGAAGTAATATCATTTCTGAAAATGCTATTCTTTTGAGTAAAGTTGATTAGCGCTCCCGTTTTGAATAAATCGTCATAATGCAGCGCGAATTTTAGAAATGTCTTCGTGGGGTTTTCAGTTAAGTTCAATACCAAATCATCTCGATCATTACTCTTTTCAAATTGATAACTGATTGCGCTAAAATTTTGTGTAGAAGACAAATTGTCAATACCTTGTTGTATGTCGTGATAGGTAAAATTGTTGTTTTGTTTCATTCTAAGTTTGCCAAGGACATACGCTCTAGTATACTTTTTTAGCGGATTAATTATAATTTTCTGCAGTCTTAAAGTATCTGTTTTGACTTTTATTACATCCGACTGACTGATTCTTGTGGAATCGCCCAGCTTTTTAATTGCTTCGTACTGCGCAAAAGCCGCTTCTTCACCTTTCTTGATTATTTCTTCGCCTTCGTCAAATGAAATAACACCATAATCTTTAATGTCAGGTTTAATATAAATGTCTGTCTGCGCCACTTTTTGTCGCATCTTTTCAATCATCTGTAGATTGGTAATTTGAACCAGAATTCTCGTTGCTTCTTTCAATGATTTTCTGTCTTTCAGGTCATCTTGAACATCAACTCCAATAATAATATCTGCGCCCAATTTCTTTAATTCTTCTACAGGAAAATTGTTTGTGACACCGCCGTCCACAAGCAGTCTCCCATCGATTTCGACAGGAGAAAACAAAGTCGGAAAAGCTCCGCTAGCAAGCATTGCTTGTGCTAAATAACCTTTGTTCAACAATACCTCTTCACCGGTTTCAATGTCGGTTGCTATACATAAGAATGGAATCGGAAGCTGATTGAAGTCACGAACATGCCGAACGCTGTAGGTTAGTTTATTTAATAAATTGTAGTTGTACAATCCTTTAGATAGCGATGTTGGAATGCCAATCTTCAACTTTTTGAAAGGTAAAGTAAAAGCATACATCTCGTCATTTCTCTTCTCATAGAAGTTTTTAGATGACCTGGCGACATAGTCACTGAGCAACGCATCAAAATCGGTAGCCTTAAATATCGAGTCTATTTGCCGCGCTTTATAGCCAGAAGCATAAAGTCCGCCAACAACTGCACCCATACTAGTTCCGCCGATATAGTCGATTTTTACACCTGCCTGCTCCAACACTTTCAATACGCCAATATGCGCAAAACCTTTTGCTCCGCCACCGCTTAGAACCAAACCAATTTTCGGTTTCTTCTTTTCGAGTTCTTGCGAAAACAAATTCACTATCGTAAAAAATGCTAAAAAAAGTAAAGCAATTTTTTTCATGAAGCGTTTACAGGTTAGATGTTTTGTAAAAGTCGGTAATTTTTTTTGCTTTTGATACGCCAACAACAGCAGAAATTTCAATTTCAGTTGCTAATTTTAATCTTTTAACACTTTTGAAATGCTTAATTAATACTAACATCGTCTTTTCACCAATGCCCGGAATGCTTTCTATAGAGGAATTTAAAGCCGATTGACTGCGTTTGTCTCGGTGAAATGTAATTCCAAAGCGATGCGCCTCGTTTCGTAAATATTGAATCACCTTGAGTGTTTCCGACTTCTTATCCAAATACAAGGGCGCAGAATCTCCGGGATAAAACAACTCTTCCAAACGTTTCGCAATTCCAACAATGGCTATTTTACCACGCAATTCCAACGCGTCAATGCTTTTTAGCGCCGATGACAATTGCCCTTTTCCTCCATCAATAATAATAAGTTGCGGCAAAGGTTGGTGTTCATCGAGCATTCTTTTGTAACGTCTGTAGATCACTTCTTCCATCGATGCAAAGTCGTTTGGTCCTTCAACGGATTTAATATTAAAATGGCGATAGTCTTTTTTGCTTGGTTTCCCATCTCTAAAAACCACACAAGCTGCAACCGGATTGGTTCCTTGAATATTTGAATTGTCAAAACATTCGATGTGGCGCGGTTCCGCTTGTAACCTTAAATCTTTTTGCATTTGTGCCATAATGCGATTGGTATGACGGTCTGGGTCTACGATTTGCAATTGTTTTAATTGTTCAATTCTATAGTACTTGGCGTTTCGAATAGACAACTCGAGCAGTTCCTTTTTGTCTCCTAATTGGGGGATGGTGACTTTTAGCAATTCCCCAACCTCAACTTCAAACGGAGCAATAATTTCTTTGGAAAGTAAATGAAAGCGTTCTCGCAATTCGATAATCGCCAAGCTTAACAATTCTTGATCTGCTTCATCTAACTTTTTTTTCATTTCCATGGTGTGTGATCGAATGATCGAACCATAGGCGATTTGAAGAAAATTGACATAAGCCGCGCCTTCATCCGACACAATTGAAAACACATCGATATTGGTGATCTTTGGACTAACTATAGTGGACCGCGATTGGTAATTCTCTAAAACTTCTATCTTTTCTTTTATTTTCTGCGCTTCTTCAAATTGCATTTTCGCCGCAAAATCCTTCATTTTTGTTTTGAAATCTCGCATGCTTTCTTTGAAGTTTCCTTTCAGAATTTCACGAATGGCATTGACCTGCGTTTGGTAATTGTCAAAGGATTCATGACCTTCACATGGGCCTTTGCAATTGCCAATATGATATTCTAAACACACTTTAAATTTGCCGTTTTTAATATTCGATGCGCTTAAATCGAAGTTGCAGTTCCGAAGCGGATACAATTCTTTAATCAAATCTAAAATGGTAGAAACGGTCTTAAAACTAGTATAGGGCCCGAAATACTCCGATCCGTCTTTGACCATTCTTCGCGTTGAAAAAACTCGGGGAAATGGTTCGTTTTTGATACAGATCCATGGGTAACTTTTGTCGTCCCGCAATAGTACATTATAGCGCGGTTGTAATTTTTTGATCAGGTTATTTTCTAAAAGCAATGCGTCCGATTCTGTGGCAACAACAATATGTTTTATCGTAACTATTTTCTTAACCAAGACATTTGTTTTGGCGGTGTCATGAATCTTATTGAAGTAGGACGAGACTCTTTTTTTTAGATTTTTCGCCTTGCCCACATACAAAATCTTGTCTTCTTTGTCATAATACTGATACACTCCTGGATTGTCAGGCAGCGATTGTATTTGTAGTTCAAGCGATGGATTGTTCATTTAATGAAGTGGCGTTTGCAGTACAAAAATAGTGTATTAATTGATAATTAATAAGGAACAATTAATAATGAATCACTGATGATTAATTACTTTTACATCATGACCAAAAAAGAACTGAGAATCAAATACAAGCAATTGAGAAACTTACTTTCTAACAATGATGTTGAGGAAATGAGTTTGGAAATTGCAAACCAATTGGTAAAAATGCCGATTTGGGACGAAAAATATTTCCATGTTTTTTTGCCGATTGTCGAAAAGAAAGAAATTGATACGGAATTTATACTGCATGTATTGGCGGGCAAAGACAAAGAAATTGTGGTTTCAAAAAGCAATTTTGATTGTATTGGCATGACCCATTTTTTGTTGACCGATTCTACGAAATTTGAAAAAAATCAGTACGGTATTTCGGAACCTGTTGATGGGCTTGAAGTTCCTGTAGCGAAAATTGACGTGGTTTTTGTTCCGCTGGTAGCCTTCGATATTAAAGGGAATCGGGTGGGTTACGGCAAAGGGTTTTACGATGTTTTCTTGAGTGAATGCCGTCCAGACACCTTGAAGATAGGCTTGTCTTTTTTTGAAGCGGAAGAAGCTATTGAAGACGTTTTTGAAAAAGACGTGACCTTGGATTTTTGTATTACACCGAATCGCATCTATGAATTCTGATGTCTAGCCCTGATGGTAATGGCATCCTTTTTTGTTTGGAAAATTGCCCTCGACTGCGCTCGGGCTGACAAACAAAAAAGATAGAATGTACAGCAGGAAGATGCTCCTAAAAATTAGTCTTTGTGAAAGGCTTTTTTATTAAAGACAATCAAAATTCCTACTCCAGTGGAGATTGCCATGTCCGCAACATTGAAAATAGCATTAAAGAAAGTGAAAGGTTTTCCGCCTATAAACGGCACCCATTCTGGCATGGGATAATCTTGTATGAAAGGGAAATACAACATGTCAACCACTTTTCCGTGGAAAACTTTGCCATAAGGTTTTTCAGAAAATAAAGTCGCTAAATGATTGTGACTATCGTCGAAAACAATACCGTAAAAAACTGAATCGATGATGTTTCCGAATGCACCAGCGAGGATCAGTGCGATGGCGACGATAAGATACGTCGAACTGTTTTTCTGCACCGAATCCCACAACCAATAACCGATTGCAGTCACTGCCAAAAGTCTAAAAATGGTCAGAAATAATTTGCCGTAAGTCCCAGGAATTTCTGTTCCCCACGCCATGCCTTCGTTCTCTATAAACAAAATTTTAAACCAACTAAATACGTTGATTTCTTCTCCCAAAACAAAATTCGTTTTGATGTAAATTTTGGAAAGTTGATCTACCAATAGAATGATGAAAATCAGGAGATAGGCGTTTCTTAATGACATTTTTAGATTTTTATTGGCGCAAAAATAGATTATTTTCTAAAAAAAACGCTCCCTATGGAGCGTTAATTTATCGTATCATTTTGCTATTAGCGTTGCATGTTTTTTGCTTCGATACTCATCGTAGCGTGAGGTACAATCATCAAGCGTTCTTTGCTGATTAATTTACCCGTTACTTTGCAAACACCATAGGTTTTGTTTTCTACGCGGAAAAGTGCGTTTTTCAAATCGCGAATGAATTTTTCTTGGCGAATCGCCAATTGCGAATTTGCTTCCTTCGACATGGTTTCACTTCCTTCTTCGAATGCTTTAAAAGTTGGCGACGTATCGTCGGTCCCGTTGTTTAAGTCATTCATATACGCACTCTTTATCAAATCTAAATCGGATTGTGCTTTGCTAATTTTTTTTAAAATCAATTCTTTGAACTCTGCTAAGTCAGCATCTGAGTATCTTGCAATTTCATCTACCATGTCTTCTTATTTTGTAATTAATATTCTTGTTTTTATATCATCGAATTCTATTTCAAATCCGTTCTGTATTATTGTTTCGAAAACCAATGATTCGGTAAGTGTCTCCGATTTAATATAGTTTTCGTTGGCTTTTACCGCTTGTTCTAATTCGGCGTTGTTTTGCAAATGCACTTTAATTTTGTCGGTCACTTCAAAACCAGAGTCTTTTCTAATGTTTTGAATTCTGTTGACCAATTCTCTTGCGATGCCTTCTTCTTTCAATTCGGGAGAAATCGTAATGTCGAGCGCAACAGTTATTCCGTTTGAATTGGCAACTAACCAACCCTCAATATCTTGCGAGGAAATCTCTACATCCTCTTGCGATAAAGTTATAGTATTTCCCGAAACTTCAATGTTTAGTACCCCTAGTGAATCCAGTTGGTTGATTTGCTCTGGCGTTAAAGACTGTATCTGTTTGGAAATCAGCCCCATGTCTTTTCCAAAACGTGGTCCTAACGTCTTGAAATTAGGCTTAATTTGCTTGATTAAAATGCCTGAAGCATCGTCTAAAAGTTCAATTTCTTTGACGTTTACTTCTGCTTTTATGAGGTCAGAAACCGCTTCAATTTCGTGTCGTTGATTCTCGTCAAGTATTGGTATCATTACCTTTTGCAAAGGTTGACGCACTTTGATCATCTCCTTCTTGCGAAGCGATAAAACGAGTGATGAAATGGTCTGTGCTTTTTGCATTTTACTCTCTAAAGATTTATCAACAAAGTTTTCAACGTAATTCGGAAATTCGGCCAAATGTACGCTGTCAAAATTTTCTGACTTTGTTCTTTGTGTTAAGTCTCTGTAAAGTTGATCCATAAAGAACGGAGCAATTGGAGCGCTTAATTTACTGATGGTCAAAAGGCAATTATATAATGTCTGATAAGCCGCAATTTTATCTTGTGCGTACTCGCCTTTCCAGAAGCGGCGACGGCACAAACGCACGTACCAGTTACTTAGATTTTCTTGAACAAAATCAGAAATCGCGCGGGCAGCTTTGGTTGGTTCGTAATCGGCGTAGTAACTGTCAACATCTTTTATTAAGGTGTTTAATTCAGAGATGATCCAACGGTCAATTTCTGGTCGGTCCTGCAATGGAATTTCCGCCTCTTCATTTTTAAAATTATCAATGTTCGCATAAAGTGCAAAAAACGAATAAGTGTTATAGAGTGTACCGAAGAATTTTCGTCGCACCTCAGCAATTCCTTCTATATCGAACTTTAGGTTGTCCCACGGATTTGCGTTAGATATCATATACCAGCGCGTTGCATCTGGACCGTATTCTGACAAGGTCGTGAATGGATCAACTGCATTGCCCAAACGCTTGGACATTTTTTGTCCGTTTTTGTCTAACACCAAACCATTGGACACGACATTTTTGTAGGCAATTTTATCAAAAACCAACGTTCCGATAGCGTGTAAAGTATAAAACCAACCACGAGTTTGATCAACACCTTCAGCAATAAAATCTGCCGGAAAGTCTTGATTTTGATCTATTTTTTCTTTGTTTTCAAATGGATAATGCCACTGCGCATAAGGCATAGCGCCAGAATCAAACCAAACATCAATCAAGTCGGCCTCGCGCTTCATTGGTTTTCCAGAATTCGACACCAACACAATTTCATCGACAACATTCTTGTGTAAATCAATCAAATCATAATTGCTTTCTGTCATGTTCCCGACTTCAAAACCTTTGAAAGGGTTTTCTTTTTGAACGCCAGCTTTGATTGACTTTTCAATTTCTTTGTATAATTCTTCGACCGAACCTACTAAAATCTCTTCGGTTCCGTCTTCGGTTCTCCAGATGGGTAGTGGAATTCCCCAATAGCGAGAACGCGACTAATTCCAATCGTTGGCGTTTTTCAACCAGTTACCAAAACGGCCTTCTCCAGTTGCTTTTGGCTTCCAGTTGATGGTTTCGTTGAGATCGAACATGCGGTCTCTAACTTCGGTTACTTTGATAAACCAAGAATCGAGAGGGTAATATAAAATTGGTGTGTCCGTTCTCCAGCAATGTGGGTAACTGTGCACGTATTTTTCTACTTTGAAGGCTTTGTTTTCTTCTTTTAATTGGATGGCGATTTCAACATCGATAGAACGTTCTGGCGCCTCGCCGTCGGTATAATATTCGTTCTTCACATATTTTCCGGCGTATTCGCCCATATGAGAAGTGAATTTTCCTTGCAAATTGACCAATGGCACAGGATTTCCGTTTTCGTCTAACACCAACATTGGCGGCACTTCTGGAACAGCCTCTTTGGCCACTTTGGCATCATCCGCTCCGAAAGTTGGTGCGGTATGCACGATTCCTGTTCCGTCTTCTGTGGTTACGAAATCTCCTGAGATAACTCGAAATGCATTCTCGGGGTTTTGATAAGGCAATACAAAAGGCAACAATTGTTCATATCGGATTCCCACTAATTCCAAACCTTTACATTCGGCAAGAATTTGATAGGGAATTTTCTTATCACCTTCTTTGAAATTTTCGAAATCATGCGGTTCGTTGCTTTCAAAGAACGTTTTTCCGAATTGTTTTCCGACTAAGTTTTTAGCCAAAATCACATTAACTGGGCGGAAAGTATATTGATTAAAAGTACTTACAACGACATAATCGATTTTTGGTCCAACGGTTAATGCGGTGTTGGAAGGCAACGTCCAAGGCGTGGTCGTCCAAGCAAGAATATGAATGTCACCATAACTTTTTAAGAAATCAGGCAACGATTCGGTTTTGGCTTTGAATTGTGCCACGGCCGTTGTGTCTGTCACATCTCGGTAGCTTCCCGGTTGATTGACTTCATGCGAGCTCAAACCTGTTCCTGCTTTTGGAGAATACGGTTGGATGGTGTAGCCTTTATACATCAAATCTTTGTCGTAGATTTGTTTTAAGAGCCACCAAACACTTTCCATATATTTGGATTTGTAGGTCACATACGGATCTTCCATATCGACCCAATAGCCCATTTTTTCGGTTAAGTCATTCCACACGTCGGTGTAGCGCATTACCGTTTTTTTGCAAGCTTCGTTATATTCTTCGATGGAAATTTTCTTTCCGATGTCTTCTTTGGTAATTCCTAATTCTTTTTCCGTTCCTAGTTCAACCGGCAAACCGTGCGTATCCCAACCTGCTTTTCTTTTGACTTGAAAGCCTTTTTGGGTTTTGT
>CANGTL010000037.1 GCA_947456815.1 Flavobacteriaceae bacterium | reverse complement strand
AATTCGACCATCGAATCCTTCCAAGGAAATGGTTCCTATTAAGTCAGCTAACCAAGAGAATTTAGAAATCTTAATCAAAATATAAACACCATACGCACTCATAAACTGCGTTCCGTTCAACAATGCTAAACCTTCCTTAGATTGAAGTATAATTGGCTCCCATCCTTTTTCAGCAAGTAAATCGTTTGCTCGTCGTTTTTTGCCTTCATGCCAAACTTCACCTTCTCCCAATAAAGGCAGAGAAAGATGTGCTAATGGCGCTAAATCTCCAGATGCACCCAAAGAACCTTGCGTAAATATGACTGGCAAAATATCATTATTATAAAAATCAATCAATCGTTCCACTGTTAATAGTTGAACGCCTGAATATCCGTAACTTAATGATTGTATTTTAAGTAGTAGAAGTATCTTTACAATCTCTTTTGGAACCTCCTCACCAGTTCCGCAAGCGTGCGACTTTACCAGATTTTCTTGAAGTTTAGACAAGTTTTCGCTGGATATTTTGACGTTACATAATGAACCAAAACCAGTATTGATTCCGTAAATTGGATCGTCATTTGACTCCATTTTTTGATCCAAATAAACACGACATTTCTCAATATTAATTTTGGCCTCTTCTGAGAGTGACAGCAGTAATTCCGTGCTTACAATTTGCTGAATTTTCTCCAGCGATAGAACATCTGAGCTTATATAATGAGTATTCTCCATGTCGTAATTTGATTATCGTACAAATTTGAATAAACCAATATTAAAAAGCAAGGTTTATAGATTATATTGTTACAAATTTTGATGAATTACTATTATGTTGCTAGAATTTTCCGCATATTATCATCAAAGACTATCAATAAATGACCAAAATGAAATATTCGCAAAAATGTTTTTGTTTTTTTTATTCTAGTCGAAATTGCACTACTTTTGGACAATTCAATTTTAAACTAATGCGCACTAACAGTACATTTTTTACTATAAAATCTGCCATTGTAGCATCGATTGTAACTACTGTTTCTTCAACAACTACAACCCCTTTGGGGTAAAAATTCACATATTACTTTCACTTTTTCTCATGAGAGAAAGTACAACTTAATTATGCCTTACCCTTTTTCTAAAAATAAATTAAAATGAACGTATTAAAATTTGGAGGAACTTCGGTTGCCAATGCCCAAAATATCAATCTTGTCTTGGATATCGTTAATGAAACCTCGAAAAAAGAATCTTTAGTTGTGGTTGTTTCAGCTTTTAGTGGTGTCACAGATTTACTTGTTCTTGCTTCAGCAAAAGCTGCTGCAAAAGATAAAACCTATAAAGACATTGTAAACCAAATAGAGCAAAAACATAAAGAAGCAATTGAACAGTTGATTCCACTGTCTGAGCAAAGCGAGTTAATTGACGCAATAAACAGCAATATTAATCATCTTAAGACTTTATTGGATGGTTGTTATTTACTGGGAGAATTGTCTAACAGAACTTCTGATACTATTTTGAGTTTTGGAGAATTGTTATCTTCTCAAATTATTGCAAAAGCCTTGCAACAAAAAATCAGCTCTGCTTCTTATAAAGACAGTCGCGAAATCATTAAGACCAATAGTCATTTCGGAAAAGCAGTCGTGAATTTTGATATCACTAATAAATTAATCGCTGATTATTTCAAGGCAAGCAATTCGCAAGCTACAGTAATTCCGGGTTTTATAGCTTCATCTGAGGATGGAAACACAACAACCTTAGGAAGAGGAGGATCAGATTACACGGCAGCAATTGTTGCTGGAGCGCTAAATTCTTCACAGTTAGAAATATGGACCGACGTCAATGGTATGTTTACCGCGAATCCTAAGATTGTAAAGCAAGCACAACCTATTGAAGTGATATCATATCAAGAGGCGATGGAACTGTCTCACTTTGGAGCCAAAGTTCTTTATCCGCCAACAATTCAGCCAGTATTGAAGAAGAATATTCCTATTTTAATTAAGAATACTTTTGAACCTCAGGCTGCTGGAACACTTATCACTTCTGAAGTCAGCGGTAAAGAAAATCCAATCAAAGGAATTTCGCACATTGATAAAATTTCATTGCTCACTTTAGAAGGTTCAGGAATGATTGGCGTTTCTGGTTCGTCAAAACGATTATTCGAAGTGTTATCACGTGAAAATATCAATGTAATTTTCATCACGCAAGCTTCCTCAGAACATTCTATTTGTATTGGAATCTTGAATTCAGATGCAGACAATGCTGAGAAAGCAATCAACAGCGCGTTTGAATTAGAAATTGCTCAAAACAAAATAGATCCATGCATCGTCGAGAAAAATCTATGTATCGTGGCACTTGTTGGGGAAAGTATGAAAAACCACCAAGGTCTTAGCGGCAAAATGTTTAGTACACTCGGCAAGAATAACGTAAATATCCGCGCGATTGCTCAAGGTGCGTCTGAAAGAAACATCTCAGTTGTTATTAATGAGCGTGATGTAAAAAAAGCCCTAAACACATTGCACGAGCGATTTTTTGAAGACAATACTAAGCAATTGAATTTGTTCGTAATGGGAGTTGGAAATGTAGGTGAAAAATTCATGGATCAAATTCACCAACAAAAGAAGTTCTTAAAGGAGAATCTAAAAATTAACTTACGTGTCATTGGAATTTCGAATTCTAGAAAAATGCTTTTTGATGAAGAAGGAATTGCCTTAAAAGATTGGCAAACATTGCTAGAAAATGGTGAAACAGCAAACAAAGATTCATTTATTTCTAAAGTAAAAGAACTGAATTTGCGTAATAGTATTTTTGTTGATATTACTGCCAATGAATCGATTGCAAACATTTATGACCAATTCTTAAAAGAAAACATCGCAGTCGTTACTTGCAACAAAATTGCTTGTTCATCAGCCTACGACAACTATAATAATTTAAAACAACTTTCTCGAAAATACAATGCGCCATTTTTGTTCGAGACCAATGTAGGTGCAGGTTTGCCTATTATCGATACCTTGAAACATCTTATTGCTTCGGGTGATAAAGTCAACCGAATAAACGCGGTTTTATCGGGAAGTTTAAACTTCATTTTTAATAATTTTAGCGAGACATACAATTTTCACGATGTTGTTAAAGAGGCAGGTGTTCAGGGTTTTACAGAACCTGACCCGAAAATTGATTTAAGTGGCGTGGATGTAGCTAGAAAGATTTTGATTCTAATACGTGAAAGTGGGTATTCCATGGAAATGGAAGACATTGTTAACAATTCATTCCTACCCGCTGAGTGCATGAATACCACAAACAATGATGATTTCTTCAAATCGCTAACGGCTAATGCTGATCATTTCGATAACTTATTGGCGGAAGCAAAACAAAAAAATAGCCGACTTAAATTTGTTGCTTCTTTTGAAAACGGAAAAGCTAACGTTGGATTGCAATTTATCCCATCTGATAGCCCATTCTACAATCTTGAAGGAAAAGATAATATCGTTCAGTTTTATACCGATCGTTACGTAGATCAACCGCTTTTAATTAAGGGCGCTGGTGCTGGCGCTGCGGTAACAGCTTCTGGAATTTTTGCTGATGTTATTCGAATTGGAAATGTGTAATGCAATGAATTCAAGATGTCATAAATAATTAAATTTTGGTGCCTTAGCGTCTTTGTGGCAAACAACAATATTATGGAACAAATAAAACTTTTCTGCCCGGCAACAATTGCAAATCTATCGTGCGGTTTTGATGTACTCGGAACCTGCTTAGACACAGTCGGTGATGAAATGATTGTTCGA
Organism: Flavobacteriaceae bacterium; assembly: GCA_947456815.1. Classification (GTDB taxonomy): domain Bacteria; phylum Bacteroidota; class Bacteroidia; order Flavobacteriales; family Flavobacteriaceae; genus Flavobacterium. The sequence goes on along the minus strand of CANGTL010000037.1, from coordinate 24,071 downwards.
AAATCTATTCAAAAAGGCGTTAGAATTACCAAGATAGTTGGTGCCGATTTGCCACTTGAAACAGAGAGAAATGTTGCTGGCGTTGCTGCTTTAGCATTATTAAATGCTGTTGAAACTGAGTTTGGATTTGAGATTGAAATTTATAAAAACATCAAAGCTGGTAGCGGCATAGGAAGCAGTTCGGCAAGCGCGGCAGGGGCTGTTTTTGGCATTAACGAATTATTAGGTCGACCTTTTTCAAGAAAAGAACTCGTTTATTTTGCCATGCAAGGTGAAGTTTTGGCCAGTGGAAGTGCTCACGCAGATAATGTAGCTCCAGCACTATGTGGCGGTTTTACACTGGTTCGTGGTTATAATCCGTTAGATATCATACGAATAGATAGCCCGTCAGAATTGTATGCAACGGTTATTCATCCGCAAATTGAACTAAAAACTTCAGAAATGCGCGCAGTGTTGCAGCCAATGGTTTCCTTGAAAAGTGCCATTATACAATGGGGAAATGTAGGTGGATTAATTGCCGGTTTGTACACAAGCGATTACGATTTGATTGGTCGCTCTTTGCAGGATGGAATTGTGGAACCACTTCGAGGCCCATTCATTCCCCAATTTGATTCAGTCAAAAAATCTGCAATGGAAAATGGCGCCTTAGGATCTGGGATTTCTGGATCTGGTCCTTCCATTTTTGCGCTAAGTAGCGGAATTGAGATTGCTCAGAAAGTTGCTGATGGAATGTGTAAAATGTATGAAACAACTGGAATTCCTTATGAAATTCATGTATCCAAGATCAATGCGGAAGGCGTCAAAATAATTAACTTATAAGATTTAGATAGCAAATCGGCGACCTGTAAATCTAGATTCTATCGTACATCTTAAATCGTAATTCAAAAATTTAGAAATGAAATACTATAGCTTAAATCATAACGCACCAAAAGTGTCCTTTGAAGAAGCGGTTGTAAAAGGACTGGCTCCAGACAAAGGATTATATTTCCCAGATCACATCACTGCACTTCCCTCTTCATTTTTTCAAAATATTGAAAACTTATCCAACGAGGAAATTGCATTTGAAGCCATCAAGCAATTTGTCGGAAATGACATTCCAGAAGACAATCTAAAGGAGATTATTAGCGATACCTTGTGTTTCAGTTTTCCCACCGTAAAAGTGGAAGACAATATTTATGCTTTAGAATTGTACCATGGACCAACAATGGCGTTTAAAGATGTTGGGGCACGCTTTATGTCGAGGTGTCTTGCCTATTTTAATAGAAATGACAAAGACAAAAAAAATACGGTTCTTGTAGCAACGTCTGGTGACACAGGTGGCGCTGTTGCCAGTGGATTCTTAGGTGTTGATGGTGTAGATGTCGTTATCTTATATCCATCCGGAAAGGTAAGCGATATTCAAGAACGTCAACTCACGACTTTAGGTCAAAATATTAGAGCCATAGAAGTTGATGGTGTTTTTGATGATTGTCAGGATATGGTAAAGCGCGCTTTTCTTGATGAAACATTACTGCACAAAAATTTGACATCAGCAAATTCGATAAACATTGCGCGATGGCTTCCGCAAATGTTCTATTTTTTCTTTGCTTATAAACAATTAAAATCACTGCAAAAAACAATGGTGTTTTCCTGTCCAAGTGGTAATTTTGGAAATATTTGTGCAGGAATAATGGCAAAGAGATTGGGTTTGCCTATCGAGCATTTTGTGGCGGCAACGAATGTCAATGACACAGTTCCGCAATTTCTAGCAACAGGTACTTACAATCCAAAACCATCAAAAGCGACCATTTCAAACGCAATGGATGTTGGAAACCCAAGTAATTTTATACGAATTCAGGAATTGTATAACAACGATTTGACCGAATTTAAGAAAGATTTTAGTTCCTATTCGTATACTGATGAAATCACAAGTACCACTTTACTAGAAATCTATAACAATTCCGGATATATTGCAGAGCCGCATGGTGTTGTTGGTTATCTTGGATTAAAAAAAGAAATGACGCGCTTTCCAAATGCCATTGGAATTTTTCTAGAAACCGCGCATCCAATTAAGTTTTTAGACACTGTCGAACCGATTTTAAAAATAACACTTTCCATCCCTAGTCAAATAGAAAGTGTATTGAACAAAGAAAAAATTCGTATCAAAATCAAGACTTACGAAGAGTTGAAAGCATTTCTAAATTCCTAAACTCAAAAATGATCTTCCTAAGTTTTCGATGATATCTGAGGCAATAAACGACTGTGTACTAGTATTTTCATCTTTCAAATCAGCGCACAGCCCATGCAAATACACACCGATTATTGCTGCGTCAATGGCGTCATGGGATTGTGCGAGAAGACTTGTAATAATTCCAGTTAAGACATCGCCGCTGCCCGCAGTTGCTAAAGCGGCATTTCCCGTTGAATTTTCGTAGATTTTTTCTCCATCGACAATACAAGTCGGTGCTCCTTTTACTACTAGGATGACATCAAATTTTGATGAAAATTCGATAGCTTTTTGCAATTTTTCTGCTTCAGTACTCCAATTTCCTACCAATCTTTCTAGCTCTTTAAGATGCGGTGTCAGGATTGTTTTCGGCTGCAGTAAATAGAAAGAAGCAGGATTATGCGCTAAACTATTGAGTCCATCTGCATCAATAACTAAAGGGGTTTGGTTGATTTTTAGGAATGAATGAAAAGCTTTTTGTGTGTTGAAATCCAATCCCATTCCGGGCCCAATCCCAATGGCTTGCGGTATAATCGAAAATTCGATATTGGTAATACAATACTCCTCAACATCGGTCAAGACCATAATTTCAGGATTTGCAGTTTGAAGTGCATTGTAACCACATTTCGGGATGTAGGCAGTTACTAAACCACAACCGGTTCTGAGTGCCGCTTTTGTTGACAAAGTTACCGCACCAATCTTACCGTAACTACCGCCGATTATAAGTGCATGTCCCTGCATTCCTTTGTGCGTTTTAGGATTGATTGGATGATATCTTTTTAAGATTTCCTCAAGAGTAACGGCTATTGAATTCATGATAGGTCATAATTTTGATTAAAGGTACTCAATTCGATAATATGTAAGATCAAATTATATGCAAAGTTCCCTAGTCCAGAACTGCCCAAGCAGCACGGCGGGGTGGAAACGGCATCCTTTTTTTTGTTTAAAAAGACGAAAAAAAGATTACCACACAAAATAATATTTTTAGGATTTTGAGTTTGGTCAATTCGCTTCGCTCGGGTAGAGTTGACAGCTGGAAATAGCTCCCAAAAAAATCTTATAAAATTGTAAATATCCAAGTTGGAGTTAGGTTAAAATTGAATAAATTAGCGACTTCAATTTAATTGCTACGAATAATGAAAAATACTGCGCTTACACACATTCATGAAAAATTAGGAGCAAAAATGCTTCCGTTTGCGGGTTACAATATGCCTATTTTATATGAAGGTGTGAATGCCGAACACGAAACCGTACGAAATGGTGTTGGTGTTTTTGATGTTTCGCACATGGGTGAGTTTTTATTGACAGGTGAAAATGCATTGGCGCTCATTCAGAAAGTTACGTCGAATGATGCATCGACATTGACTATTGGACGAGCTCAATATTCGTGTTTGCCCAATAAAGACGGTGGCATCGTAGATGATTTGATCATTTACAGAATGAAAGATGAACAGTATTTGTTGGTGGTCAATGCCTCTAATATCGAGAAAGATTGGGAGTGGATTTCCAGTTTTAATGATATGAATGTGGAAATGAAAAACATTTCCGATGAGTTTTCTTTACTCGCCGTGCAGGGACCAAAAGCGGTTGAGGCGATGCAGTCGTTGACTTCTATTGATTTGTCTGAGATTCCCTATTACCATTTTGAAGTCGCTGACTTTGCTGGTTTTCCATACGTAATTATCTCTGCGACTGGATATACTGGTTCAGGTGGATTTGAAATCTATTGCAGAAACGATCAAGTCGAAACCATCTGGAATAAAGTTTTTGAGGCTGGAGCGCCGTTTGGTATTAAACCGATTGGACTGGCTGCGCGTGACACTTTGCGTTTAGAGATGGGATTTTGTTTATATGGCAATGATATCAATGATACGACTTCTCCTTTAGAAGCAGGTTTGGGTTGGATTACCAAGTTTACTAAAGATTTTGTTAATTCGGACTACTTGAAGAAAGAAAAAGATCAGGGTGTTAAAAGGAAACTAGTTGCTTTTGAAATGCAAGAGCGAGCGGTGCCTAGACATGATTATGAGATTGTAGATGCTAGCGGAACTGTTATTGGTCATGTGACTTCCGGCACGATGTCGCCCTCGATGGGAATCGGAATTGGTTTGGGTTATGTTACCGTCGCCCATAGTGCTGTGGATTCTGAGATTTTTATACGCATTCGTAAGAATGATGTGCCGGCGAAGATTGTGAAATTACCTTTTTATAAAAAATAGAGAAGTTTTTAGAATCAAGAAATACTTGATCATTGAGTTTTTCTAGAAATAAATAAAAATGATACTTTTGCTAAAAATAGATGGCAATCAAACAAAAATAAGAAATGGGAAGAGCGTTTGAATTCCGAAAAGGAAGAAAAATGAAGCGTTGGTCTGCAATGGCTAAAGCTTTTACAAGAATTGGGAAAGATATTGTGATGGCGGTAAAGGAAGGCGGACCGAATCCGGAAGCCAATTCACGTTTGCGTGCTGTTATTCAGAACGCGAAGTCTGCTAACATGCCGAAAGAGAATGTTGAGCGCGCCATCAAGAAAGCAACGGACAAAGACACCGCAAATTATAAAGAAGTGCTTTTCGAAGGCTATGCGCCTCATGGAATTGCCATTTTGATAGAAACTGCAACAGACAATAATAACAGAACGGTGGCTAACATTAGAAGTTATTTCAATAAATGTAACGGAACCATGGGAACCCAAGGCTCTGTTGAATTTATGTTCGATCACACTTGCAATTTCAGAATTCCAAAAGGTGACTTAGATCCTGAAGAATTAGAATTAGAATTAATTGATTTCGGTGCAGAAGAAGTCTTTGAAGACGAAGATGGCATTTTAATCTACGCTCCTTTTGGTAGTTTTGGTGCAATTCAAAAGGAATTAGAAAACAGAAATATTGAAATTTTGTCTTCTGGTTTTGAAAGAATCCCTCAGGTGCTGAAGCAACTGACCGAGGCTCAAGTGGCAGATGTTGAAAAATTATTAGAAAAAATTGAAGAAGATGACGATGTACAAAACGTATATCACACGATGGAGGAAATGTAAATCACTGGTTATTTTACAAAATAAAAAAGTCCCAATCATGATTGGGACTTTTTTATTATAGTTATTTTTCTTTATCGAATAAATTCTATCTTTTGAGCTTCCTCTGCGTTAACACTATCAAAGAAACCCTGTTCGTTCATCCAGTCATCGCTAAAAACTTTACTCATATATCGTGATCCATGATCGGGAAAAATGGCAATGACATTACTTGTTGCGTCAAACTCACCTTCCTCAGCGTATTGTCTTATAGCTTGCAAAACTGCACCAGATGTATAGCCGACGAACAAACCTTCTTTTTTGGCTATTTCTCTAGTTGCATGCGCACTTGCTTCATCGGTTACTTTTGTAAACTTATCAATCGAGTCGAAATCTGTTGCGGTTGGAATGAGGTTTTTTCCTAATCCCTCAATTCGATAAGGATAGATTTCATCATTATCAAACTCTTTCGTTTCATGGTATTTTTTCAATACTGAACCAAAAGCATCAACACCTAATATTCGAATATTTGGATTTTGCTCTTTAAGATATTTAGCAACACCCGAAATAGTTCCACCGGTTCCGCTGCACGCCACTAAGTGGGTAATTTTGCCGTTTGTTTGCTCCCAAATCTCTGGGCCGGTTGTGCTATAATGCGCATCAATATTTAATTGATTGAAATACTGATTGATATAAACCGAACCTTTTGTTTCTTCATGTAATCTTTTGGCAACACTATAATACGAACGTTCATCATCCGCCGCAACGTTTGCTGGACAAACATATACCTTAGCGCCAAGACTTCGAAGCATGTCAATTTTATCCTTAGATGATTTTGAACTTACGGCAAGAATACAATTGTAACCTTTTATGATGCTTACCATCGCTAAACTAAAACCTGTATTTCCAGAAGTAGTTTCTATGATGGTGTCGCCTGGTGAAAGAATGCCTTTCTTTTCAGCCTGTTCGATGATATAAAGTGCTATCCTATCTTTTGTTGAGTGACCAGGATTAAATGCTTCTACTTTTGCATAAAAATTACCGTCATAATTTTCGGTAACTTTATTGAGCTTAATAAGAGGTGTATTTCCTATTAGTTCTAATACATTATTGTAGGCTTTAATTTCTTCTTTCATAAAAAAATAGTTAATCAAGGCTGATGGTATTTTAACAATCCCCAAATCCTTGCAAATCTAACAAAAAAAAATTAATTACTTTTTGATTTTTTCTAAATCTAATAAAAAAGTAAATTCTTTCGCAACTTCTTTCAAAGCTTCAAATCGACCTGAAGCACCGCCATGACCCGCATCCATGTTGGTGTCGAGAAATAACTGTTTATCATTTGTTTTTGTGACTCTTAATTTAGCTACCCATTTTGCTGGTTCCCAATATTGTACTTGCGAGTCATGCAATCCAGTACCAACATACATGTTTGGATAGTCCTGCGCTTTGACATTATCATAAGGTGAATACGAAAGCATATAATCATAGTACTTTTTCACATTTGGATTGCCCCATTCATCATATTCACCAGTGGTTAATGGAATAGAATCATCTAGCATTGTCGTCATGACATCAACAAAAGGAACTTGAGCAATGACACCATTATATAACTGTGGCGCCATATTCACAATTGCACCCATCAACAAACCGCCTGCAGAACCACCTTCTGCATATAAATGTTCCGCTGAAGTAAATTTTTCAGCTATCACATATTTCGAGCAATCAATAAAATCGGTAAAAGTGTTTTTCTTTTTTAATAATTTTCCGTCTTCATACCATTGTCTTCCTAAATCTTCTCCACCCCGAATATGTGCAATTGCGTAGATGAATCCACGGTCTAAGAGTGACAAACGCGTGGTTGAAAAATACGGATCCATTGAAATTCCATACGAACCATAGGCATATAACAACAATGGATTCTTTCCGTCTTTCTTGATTCCTTTTCGATATACCATAGAAATGGGTACTTTAGTTCCATCGGTTGCAGTAGCCCAAACACGTTCTTCGGCGTAATTATTCTTATCAAATTTTCCACCTAAGACTTGTTGTTCTTTTTTAATTTCTTTGGTTTTGGTTTTCATATTGAAGTCGATTACCGAAGAAGGTGTCGCCAACGACTGATAGCCATAACGCAAAACATCCGTATCGAAATCTACATTGGTTGTCGTATAACATGTATAAGTTTCGATTTCAAAAGGCAAGTAATACTCTCCTTTCCCACTCCACGGCATGATGCGAATTTTGTTCAATCCATTGCTGCGTTCAGAAACCACTAAATAATCTTTAAAAATGTCTATTCCTTCCATTAGAACGTCTGAGCGATGTGGAATTAAATCAACCCAATTCTCTTGAGAGGTATTGTTTTCATTGACTTTCATCAACTTAAAATTGGTTGCTTTATCCTTATTGGTTACGACGTAAAAACTATCGCCATAATGAGAAATCGAATACTCCAATCCGCGGAATCGGTTTTGAAAAATTTTGAATTTGCTATCGGGTTCATCCGCCAAAATCGTTTGATATTCGTCGGTCAGCGTACTTCCACTGGCAATGGTAATATACTTTTTCGATTTGCTTTTCGAAACAGAAACATTAAACGTATCGTCTTTCTCAAAATAGACTAATTCGTCGTTCTCCGTTGACGCACCCATTTTGTGCTTAAGTACTTTATCAGAACGCAACGTCTTTTCGTCCTGCTTCGTGTAGAAAATGGTTTTGTTGTCATTAGCCCAAACCGCATTACCTGTAGTTTGTTCAACTTTATCAGATAAAATTTCACCGGTTACCAGGTTTTTTATTTGCAAAGAGTAAATTCTTCTGCCAATGACATCCGTACAAAAAATTGCCAATTGGTTGTCGTTACTTATACTAACGCCACCCAATTGAAAGTATTTGTGGCCTTTCGCCATCTCATTGCAATTGAACATGATCTCTTCGGCAGCATCTAAACTTCCTTTCTTTCTGGAATAAATAGGATAATCTTGCCCTTTTTCAAATCGAGTGATATAGTAATAACCATTATATAAGTACGGAACCGATTCGTCGTCTTCTTTGATTCGACCTTTCATTTCCTCAAACAAGGCGGTTTGAAAATCCTTAGTAGATGCAGTAACGGTATGATAATAATCATTCTCTTTATTCAAATAATCTATAACTTCTGGATTCTCCCGATCATTGAGCCAAAAATAATTATCGATTCTAACATCTCCGTGTTTTTCAAGTTTCTTAGGTTTTACAGGAGCAATTGGCGCTTTTGGATTTGACATTGTTTCGTTTTTGTTTTGAGAAAAAGACGTTGCAAAAATAGTGCAAAGGCAACAGATAAAAATTGTATTTTTCATTGATTAATTTGTAAAATTACTTGCTCGCAATTTAGTACTTTTGCCATATATTAATCATAATAATTATCAATATGTTTGGAGATTTAATGGGAATGATGGGCAAAATGAAAGAAACCCAAGAGAAAGTGGCGCAAACTAAAAAAAGATTGGACACTATTTTTATCGATGAGCAAAGTAATGACCAATTATTGAAAGTCTCCATTTCTGCCAATAATCAAATAAAGTCAGTTAGCATTGACGACGCTTTACTTCAAGACAAAGAGCAATTAGAAGATTATTTGATTCTGGTGATCAATAAAGCCATCGAAAAAGCAACTGCAGTTCACCAAACCGAAATCGACGCCGTTTCTAAAATGGACCTTCCGATGATTCCAGGAATGGAAGATATGTTTAAATAACTACAACTCCATTTTTTCCAGCGTTTCCAATACATAGGAATGCATCACTTCTCGATAATCCAGATGCGTTACCATTCGCAATGTGTTTTTCGCCAATAAACTAATTGCAATGCCTTTTTGCGCCAGTTTCTCGATAACTTGTTTGTCGTTAAGATGCGATTGTACTGCAAAAACAACAATATTGGTTTCTACCGGTTCTACTTTTGAAACCCACGAGCAAGATGCTAATTTCGCGCCCAATTCCTTCGCTCTTCTGTGGTCATCTTCTAACCTATTGATGTTGTTTTGCAAAGCGTAAATTCCAGCTGCCGCCAAATAACCTGATTGACGCATATTGCCACCAAATATTTTACGGATTCGAAGTGCTTTTTTCATTGTTGCCGCATCAGAAAGTAATACAGAACCAATCGGCGCGCCCAATCCTTTTGAGAAACAAACCGAAATCGTATCGAACATTTCACCATATTGCTTCGGCTGTTGCTTTTTGGCAATGAGCGCATTCCATAATCTGGCGCCGTCTAAGTGATACTTTAGGTTGTGATCGGTACAAACTTGCTTAATTTTTTGCAATTCTTCTATTTCATAACAAGCGCCACCGCCTTTATTTGTAGTATTTTCGATGCCAACCATTTTAGATAAAGGGGTGTGATAAAACTCAGGGTCATTAATGCCGTTTTTGACTTGCTCAGCAGTAATTAAACCGCGATTTCCGTCCAATAAGTTGAAGTTCACACCGCTATTAAAAGAAGCGCCGCCCGATTCATACAAGTGAATGTGCGACCATTTATCGCAAATAATCTGATCGCCTGGATTGGTGTTTAATTTAATTGCCGTTTGATTAGCCATCGTCCCAGAAGGAAAGAACAACGCAGCCTCCATTCCGAATAAATCAGCGACCATTTTTTCGAAAGCGTTGACTGTCGGGTCTTGCTTAAAAACATCATCGCCTACTTTGGCATTAAACATGGCTTGTAGCATTTCGGGAGATGGCTTAGTGACGGTATCGCTGATTAAATTTATTTCCATATCAAGTGTAGATAGTTTACTTTTGTTTTTCAAAATTTCGATTGAAGACAGAGCCCTAGCCCCGATAGCAGTGGAAATCCTTTTTTGTTTTGTCACCCCGAGCGCAGTCGAGGGGAATTTCAAAACAAAAAAGATTGCAACGGATAGCGGGATTAGCTCCTAAAAATCATCGCCAAAAATAATTATAATTTATGACAACTACCGAACAAATAAAAGGTATTGTGGAGCGCCTTGGTGCGTTGAGGAGGTATCTTTGACATTGATGCCAAACTGATAGAAATATCCAACGAAGAAGAAAAGACTTTTGCCCCGAACTTTTGGGACAATCCGAAAGAAGCGGAACTGCTGGTAAAGAATCTGCGCTCCAAGAAAAAATGGGTGGAAGATTACGAAAAAGCGGTTGTGCTTACTGATGAATTACAATTGGCTTTTGAGTTTCATAAAGAAGGTGAATTGACTGTAGATGAGTTAGATGAACAGTTTAGATTGACCAATTCATTTATCGAAAATATCGAGTTCAAGAACATGCTTTCCGACGAAGCTGATCCTTTGAGCTCCGTCATTCAAATTACGGCTGGCGCAGGTGGAACAGAGAGTTGCGATTGGGCGGAAATGCTCATGCGTATGTACATGATGTGGGCGGAAAAAGAAGGCTACAAAATCAAAGAACTGAATTTCCAAAAAGGGGAAGCGGCTGGAATAAAAACCGTCACGCTGGAAATTGAAGGAGATTACGCTTTTGGCTATCTAAAAGGCGAAAACGGTGTGCATCGTTTGGTTCGAATTTCACCTTTTGACAGCAATGCGAAACGCCATACGTCTTTTGTCTCGGTTTATGTTTATCCTTTGGTGGATGATACGATTGAAATTGACATCAATCCAGCAGACATCGATATTATCACCTCGCGTTCGAGTGGCGCTGGTGGACAAAACGTCAATAAAGTAGAAACAAAAGTGCAGTTGTTTCACAAACCCACTGGAATTCAAATACAATGTTCTGAAACCCGTTCACAGCAAGACAACCGGCAACGAGCCATGCAAATGTTGAAGTCGCAGTTGTACGAAATCGAAATGAAAAAACGTCAAGAGCAACGCAACGACATTGAAGCGGGAAAAATGAAAATCGAATGGGGATCGCAAATTCGAAACTACGTCATGCATCCGTATAAATTGGTGAAAGATGTCCGAACTGGATTAGAAACCAGCGATGTCGAAGGCGTTATGAATGGCAATATTGATGAATTTTTGAAGGCATTTTTGATGATGATGGGACAGAAGGATGAGTAAGTTGTTGGTTGTCCGTTTTCGTTTATAATAAATAAAGCTACTCGGGATTGTCGTGTTTTGATTTCAAGCCATTCATAAAGGATCTTTAAATAAGTCCTTAAACTTAATTACAAACTTTTCTAATCGAATGTACAATTAAATCTAAAACTTATATAATTCATTCCTTTTAGCCAAATAAAACCTATTTGCTTGTTTATCTAAACACAATTCATTTTATTTGAAAAAATAAACTCAAATTAAACTATATGAAAACCTACTCAATAGCAGAAATTAATGAAGTTCTACAAGGCGTAATTGTTGGCGAAACCGCTGTAAAAATTACTGCTCCCGAACAATTAGATTTAGCCAAGGAAACTGAAATTTCTTTTATTGGACATAAAAAATATGAAAAACTGTGGCCAACATCTAAGGCGTGCGCTGCAATTGTAAACGAAGATATTTCGATCGAACCTGGGGAAAACAAAGCTTTTATCAAAGTCAAAAATGCTGATTTAGCCATGTCACAAGTACTCGAGATGTTTGCGCCTCCTACTCCACTGTTTGCGGTCGACATTCACCCAACCGCCAACATCGATCCAACAGCAATCCTCGGAAATGGCGTTCTTATCGGAGCTGGAAGTTACGTCGGACCGAAAGTTCATATTGGAGAAAATACCACCATTTATCCCAACGTCACGATTCTAGATGAATCCACCATTGGTAAAAACACCGTAATTTGGCCTGGAGCTGTTGTTCGCGAACGTTGTCATATCGGGAATGATTGCATTATTCATCCTAATGCAACGATTGGTGCGGACGGTTTTGGATTTCGCCCTTGCCCGCAACGTGGCCTAGCAAAAATACCTCAAATCGGAAATGTGGTCATCGGAAATAATGTTGAAATTGGCGCCAACTCTTCTGTTGATAGAGGCAAATTTAGCTCAACAATCTTAGGCGATGGTTGTAAAATTGACAACTTGGTACAAATCGGACATAACTCCAAATTAGGTAAATTCTGCATTATGGCGGGAAATTCTGGACTTGCGGGTTCTGTTACTTTGGGTGATGGTGTGATGATTGGAGGCAGTGCTTCGATCAAAGACCATCTCACGATTGGCAATGGTGCTATTGTCGGTGCTGGCTCTGGCGTAGCGGCCGATGTTGAAGCTGGCAAAACAGTATTGGGTTATCCGGCTTGTGATGCTAGAGATGCGTTAAAACAATGGGCGGCGATAAAACGATTGATAAAGTAATTTTTTTAGGAGCTATTTCCTGCTCTACGCTGTATCTTTTTTGCTTTTCAACAAACTTTGCAGTTGACGGGTTTTTCTCAGCAAAAAAGGATGCCGCTTCGATCAGGGCTAAGAACTTTTGCAAAAAGCACTTCCGTTTTACATAGGAAAATATAACAACTGACGACCGTAAAAAGAAAAAATCCGATGCATCACATCGGATTTTAATTATTATTTTTTCTTTTTCGCTTTTGACTTCTTCTTCGCTTTCTTAGCTTTCGCTTTTTTTGCCTTCTCTTTCTCTTTTTTCTTTTCTTTGGCTTTCTTATCTTTAGCTTTCTTCTTCGCCTTTTCTTTTTCTTTCTTTTCTTTTTCCTTCGCTTTCGCTTTTTTAGCTTTTTCCTTATCTTTTTCTTTTTTCATTGATTTGCTTTTATCGCCAATAGCGGGCGCTTCCTCAATTACAACCTGTTCCGTGGTTTCGACAGGAACCGTTGCCTTTGCGACTCTAGTTCGAGTTCTTGATACTGGTTTTGCTGCAGGAGTTGCCGCTTTTGCTACTCGATTTCGAGGGCTCGGTTTGACTTTCGCTGCTGGGGTGGTCGATTTCTTGGCAGTTGTATTGTCGGGAATCTTTGTAGCATCAACAGTACTATCTGTTTCACTATTTGGCTTGGTCGTAAGCGTTTCCGCTGTATTTGCTTTTGGGGTCACAGTTCTTCTTATCATTTTAAAAGTATCTTTATCTAAACTTAAAGTAAATCGAATGTAAAATTTACGTTAACAAAAGTAAGTGTTAAAACGGTATTTCAATGTTAAGTTTTTAGTTTAGGGTAAAACTTAACATTGGAAGATAAGTGTAAAAGATAAATTGAAAGGAGAAAAACCTCTAGATTAAAGGATAAAGTGAAGCAGATAATAAACTAATGCTGCGATGATCGCAGAAACTGGAATCGTTAATATCCACGCCCATAATAGTTTTACCGTAACACCCCATCGCACTGCAGAAATTCTTTTTGTCACGCCTACTCCAATGATTGATCCTGTAATGGTGTGTGTGGTAGAAACTGGAATTTTAAAATGTTCCGTCATAAACAAAGTCAATGCACCCGCTGATTCAGCAACTACGCCTTCGAAAGCAGTTACTTTCGTAATTTTGGAACCCATTGTTTTTACAATTTTCCATCCGCCACTCAACGTACCGGCAGCAATTGCCGTATAGCAGGCAATCGGAATCCATTCGGGCATTTTACCGTCTATCTTGATTCCATCTTTTTCAGAAGGCAATACAACATCTAAATCTAACCAACCCAGTGACATATTCACATTGGGATGTGTATGTAAATATACCGCAACCGCAGCAGCTATAATTCCCATTACTTTTTGAGAATCATTTCCACCGTGACCCAAACTGAAAGAGGCAGAAGATAACAACTGCATTTTCTTCAAAATCGACTCTGATCTTGCCGTTGAAAAATAACTAAAAAGCAAGTTGAAAATCGCAATGCTAAAAAATATAAATCCAACAAGAAGCCACTTAATATTAGCTGGTTCTGCTACAACACTAAGGAAATGGCTGTCAAATCGAGGTTTTTTGATTTCATTATATGGCAGCAAAACCGCTGACAGAAACCATATCGCCAAACCCATCATTATTAAAGTCAGTATTTTTGGGTAAATTGTCTTTCGCGACGAGTACATTAACCAAAGTGAAATAAAATAGGAAATAAGCATTCCTAATAATGGAGCAAGTACGATAAAGGCAATGACAACAAGTACACCTGACGGTAACCCGCCATCGTGACTTGGCTTGTACCAATTCACTACTGTAAATCCAGCATGCGCAATGGCAGCTCCAGCAAATCCGCCAATTAAGGTATGAGAAGATGAAGAAGGAATTCCTTTCCACCAGGTAATCAAATTCCAAATGATTGCTGCAATAATACCTGATAAGATTACAATTAAATCGATGTTCTCAGTTTGGGCAGTTTTGGCAACAGTGTCTGCCACACCAAATCCAAAAACCCAGTACGCTAGAAAGTTGAAAAATGCAGCCCACACAACGGCCTGAAATGGAGATAAAACTTTGGTTGCGACAATTGTTGCTATCGAATTGGCAGCATCGTGAAAACCATTGATGTAGTCAAATAGTAAAGCGAGAACGATAATAACAATAAGTAAAGTAAAATCCATAAAGAGAAGTTTAGGGTACTATTTATGAGTGTTTTACTGAAATTTGCTCCATCACATTGGAAACACTTTTACATTTGTCTGATGCTGCTTCTAGCGAAGATAAAACTTCTTTGTACTTAATGATGTTCTTTGCATCGGTTTCATTCTCAAAAATATCAGCAACTGCTTTATCAAATACTTCATCAGCTTTGCTCTCAAGCTTATTAATTTTTTTACAGGTCTCTTTGATCGCTTTATTGTTCATTACCTTCAATTCTTTGATTCCAACACCAATCAACTGACAAGCTTCCAAATTGATTTCAGTTAACTTCCGAATCGACTTCGTGATTTTTTCAACTTGATAAAGGCTCATTCTACTGGCAGCACCATGCATCAAATCGGCAACATCATCGATAGACTTAATAAGCGAATGAATATCTTCTCTATCAAAGGGAGTAATAAAATTTTTGCTTAATTCTAAATGGGTTTTGTGGGTGATTTCTTCGATTATACCCTCTAATTCAGCGATCTTTTTGAAAGAATCTTCACGTTCTTCTTTTGGTGCGTTAACTGCTTCGTGCAATGTCTCCGCTAACAATATTAATGCTGCCGCAGCTTGCTCAAATAAAGGGAAGAACTTTGTATCTTTAGGAACCAAAAACTGAAAAAAACGGTTTAATGACATAATAAAATTTTTATGCGCCAAAGTTAGAAATCCAATGTTAACTTAACATTAACTTTACAAAAATAACTTGCGCAAAAAACTGGGAATATTATGGAAACTTTTTTATTTCAAACGTTTTCGTACTTTAGCGCTTCTTAAACGTAAAACTACACAAAGCCAACAGCAATGGACATTAACTTCAACAAAAACGAAGATCATAACAAACTATTATTATCCGATTTAAAGCAGCGTTTCGCAAAAGTTAGAATGGGCGGCGGTGAAAAAAGAATCGAAAAACTGCATGCCGAAGGTAAAATGACCGCGCGAGAACGCATCGATTATTTACTCGATCCGAAAGCAAAGTCAATTGAAATTGGTGCTTTTGTTGGCGATGGTATGTACGCAGAACACGGCGGTTGCCCGTCAGGTGGTGTGGTGGTCAAAATTGGTTACATCAAAGGAAAACAATGTATTGTTGTTGCGAATGATGCCACTGTAAAAGCGGGCGCTTGGTTTCCAATTACTGGAAAAAAGAACTTGCGCGCACAGGAATTGGCAATGGAAAATCGTTTACCAATTATATATCTCGTAGACTCTGCGGGCGTTTATTTGCCTATGCAGGATGAAATTTTCCCAGACAAAGAACATTTTGGAAGAATCTTTCGGAACAACGCCATCATGTCGAGCCTAGGGATTACGCAAATTGCAGCGGTTATGGGAAGTTGCGTTGCCGGTGGTGCCTATCTGCCCATCATGAGCGACGAAGCGATGATTGTAGACAAAACAGGAAGTATTTTCCTTGCTGGAAGTTATTTGGTTAAAGCCGCTATTGGAGAAACAATCGATAACGAAACCCTCGGCGGTGCCACAACGCATTGCTCTATTTCAGGCGTGACCGATTATAAAGCAAAAGATGACAAAGATGCTTTAGACAGAATCAAAAGCATCGTTGGGAAAATCGGAGATTATGAAAAGGCTGGTTTTAACCGAGAGAAATCCGAAAAACCTGCTTTAGATGAAAAAGAAATGTACGGAATTCTGCCTAAATCTCGTGCTGATCAATACGATATGTACGAAATCATCAAACGATTGGTCGACAATTCCGAAATGGATGAATATAAAGGAGATTATGGAAAAACCATGATTACAGCCTATGCTCGAATTGATGGTTGGGCGGTTGGAATTGTTGCCAATCAACGAAAAGTGGTAAAAAACGCGAAAGGCGAAATGCAATTTGGTGGCGCCATTTACTCAGATTCAGCGGATAAAGCCACACGTTTTATCGCCAATTGCAATCAAAAGAAAATTCCCTTAGTATTTGTGCAGGACGTAACAGGTTTTATGGTCGGATCTAAATCAGAACACGGTGGAATTATTAAAGATGGCGCAAAAATGGTCAATGCCGTTTCGAATTCAGTAGTGCCAAAATTTACCGTTATCGTCGGAAATTCCTACGGTGCTGGAAATTACGCCATGTGCGGAAAAGCCTACGATCCGCGTTTGATTTTTGCTTGGCCAAGTGCGGAACTAGCCGTCATGGGCGGAACGCAAGCTGCGAAAGTACTGGCTCAAATTGAAGCTTCTTCCCTAAAAGCAAAAGGTGAAATCGTTGATGAAGTGAAAGAGAAAGAACTTTTTGATGTTATCAAAGCCCGTTATGATGCGCAAGTTTCTCCTTATTATGCGGCATCTCGATTGTGGACAGACGCTATTATTGACCCTCTTGACACTCGAACATGGATTTCGATGGGAATTGAAGCAGCCAACCATGCTCCCATCGAAAAGAAATTTAATCTTGGTATAATTCAGGTTTAAGCGTTGTTAGTCTTTAAACTTGTCAAAATGAAAAACTTTGCGCCTTTGCGCCTTTGCGAGCGTATAGCAATTATATTTTTATTATTGGGATGTAGTGTCAATGCCCAAGAAACCTTTACCCGAAAAGATTCCCTTCATGGAGGATTGCGTTTTGAACGAACTTGTTACGACGTTTTACGATATGATTTGAATATAAAGCTCAATCCTGAGGAAAAATCAATTGTAGGTTTTAATGAAATCAGTTTTAAAGTACTCGAAAATACATCCAGAATTCAAGTAGATTTATTTGAAAACATGAAAATTGACAGCATTATTTTTAATTCAAAAAAAACAAAATTTACCCGAGAATTTAATGCCGTTTTCATAGCTTTTGAAACACCATTAACAGTTGATTCACAGCAAAAAATTAGATGTTATTACTCGGGCAATCCGCTCGTGACAAAAAATGCACCTTGGGATGGTGGATTCGTCTACAAGAAAGACTCGAACGGAAAAGATTGGATTGGCGTTGCCGTACAAGGAACTGGTGCTAGTCTCTGGTATCCGTGCAAAGATTCACAAACTGACGAACCTGATTTTGGAGCCACCATAAAAGTTGCAGTACCAAACGGATTGATGAATGTTTCCAATGGTCGACTTACAGGAAGTATAGCTTTAAAAAATGGATATACACGCTGGGATTGGGAAGTCAAAAATCCAATTAATAATTACGATATTACCATCAATGTCGGTGATTATGTTCATTTTGGAGAAAAGTACAAAGGCTTAGACTTAGACTTTTATGTTTTGCGAGAAAACGAATCCAAAGCTAAAGCACAATTTGAACAAGTAAAACCAATGATGGATTGTTTTCAAAGTAAATTTGGTCCTTATCCTTTTATCGAAGACGGTTATAAACTAGTTGAAACGCCATATTTAGGTATGGAACATCAAAGTGCGGTAGCTTACGGCAATAAATACCAGAATGGTTATTTGGGTAGCGACTTATCTGGAACAGGACACGGCTTACTGTTCGACTTTATAATTATTCATGAAAGTGGTCACGAATGGTTTGGGAATAGTATAACATCGAAAGATATCGCCGATATGTGGATTCACGAAGGTTTTACATGTTATTCAGAAAGTGTTTACTTGGAATGCGAGTTTGGAAATGAGAACGCACAACAATATATCAATGGCTTAAGACGAAATATTCGAAATGATAAACCTATTATTGGAAAATATGGCGTTGGCAACGAAGGATCAAGCGATATGTATTACAAGGGTGCGTTGATGATTAATACTATTCGATCTGTGATTGACCACGATGAAAAATGGTGGACCATGTTATTGAAATTTGCTACAACCTTAAAACATAAAATTATCGACACTAAAACTGTTGTTGATTTTTTTAATGAAGAAAGTGGTTTCAATCTCACTCCTATTTTTGATCAGTATTTAAGACATACTGATATCCCTACTTTTGAATATAGATTTCGCAAAAAAAGTCTGGAATTCCGATGGAAAGCAGATGTTACAAATTTTCATATGCCAATAGACTTGATGGTTAATGGCAAAAAGACAAGAGTTTATCCAAACACAACATGGCAAAAATTGAACATTAAGTCGGCCAATCCTGCTGATGTTGAAGTTTTAAAAAATCAATTCTATGTGAATACACTGAACGTTAAAAAAGCGAACTAATTGAGTGCCGTTATGAGTTATTTTAGTAATGAAATTGTTTCTTTCCTCAATATTTTTCCGTTTTCAGTTTCTTTAAATTTAGAAATGAAATGAACTTCTTTCGGTTTTTCGTATTTATCGAAGTCGCAGTATACGGACTCATCAATTTCTATCTTTTCTCCTTCAATAATCAAGATTAATTTTTCGCCCAACTCATCGTCTTTCCTGCCCGCAACAAAATATCGACCAGAAATTTTTCCCGCTAACTTCTTTTCAATTTGTTCTGGAATTAATTTTATTCCACCGCTATTGACAATATTGTCATATCGACCAAGAAATACAAATTGGTTTTCATTGACCAACTCTACCAAATCATTAGTAACTATTACATCTTCTGATATTCTTGGTGCATGAATGACTAAACAATTTCGATCATCATAAGATATGGTGACATTAGGTAAAACAGTAAAAGACGCCTCGCCTATCTCTTTCGCTGCAATATGAGTAATCGTTTCTGTCATCCCATAAGTTTCATAAACTTTAGTCGGCAATTTTTTCAATTCTTGTTCCAGAGATTTACTAATCATCGAACCACCAATGATCATTTTCTTTACTTTCTTTAATTCCTTTAAAGAGTGTTTTGCCTGCAGAGGAACCATCGCAACAAAATCGTATTCCGTTTCATTATGATATAGTGGCGTTGATGTTGGTGCTACAAAATCCATTTCTAAGCCTAGAATAAACGCGCGAACAAACATTAATTTACCAGCGATGTACTTTACGGGTAAACACTGTAGTGCTTTTTGACCAGGAGAAATATCAAAGAAATCCCCTGTTGCAATGGCCGACTCAACCATCGCATTCTTCGAAATACGCACTGTTTTTGGAACTCCGGTTGATCCCGACGTTTGCATATCAATATAGGAATTGTCGTCAAACCAATCTAAAAGGAAATTACCCACCGGTTTTTCAAAATCTTCACCTTCTTTAATAAAACTATAGGCTACTCGACACAAATCTTCTTTATTCAAGTGGAAACCATCTAACTTAAAACTATTATGTACGTTGTGATACGTCGGATTGCTCATATGATTATTCTATTTGTTTGTATTATTCAATATTAATTTTCCCGGTTAATTTTTCCTTCCAATCCTGCCAGTGGTATTTTTTACTAAAGATAATTAGAAGTACGGGATATATAATTACGACAGGCAAAATTATATCAAAACCAGCGGATGGCTCCGAAAGATCTTTCAAAATGGAATTCGTCTGAAATACGGTCCAATCTGTCGTCACCAACAAAGCACCAATCAGATTATTTGCGGCGTGAAATCCGATGGCCAATTCATTTCCTTCATCCATCAAAGTGATCATCCCTAAAAACAAGCCGGTTCCTATATAATAGACCAAAATGATATAACCTATTTTGCTGACTTCGGGATTAAAAATATGCATCGTACCAAATATCAATGAGGTCATCAACAATGGAAACCATTTATTCATCGACAAATTTGCAAATCCCTGCATCAAATAACCTCTGAAAACCAACTCTTCGCAAGTGGTCTGAATCGGAATCATCAGTACGGCAATCACCGCTAAAATCAAAAATGGAATGGGTTGAAATTGTACCACAAAATCCTGTGGACTTGAGTAATACAATGCCAGCGTTGAGATAATCGTAATTGCTGTCCAAAGTAAAAAAGAGACCCAGATTCTATTCCAATCGACTTTTTTCCTTGAACTAATAATGGTCAACAATGACTGCTGGTGTAGGTATTTATTGACGGCAAAAACACCGATAATGGCAAAGACAAATGAAATTAGAATCAAAAAAAGTGTGCTATTTGAATCAAATACTTTCATGATATCATCCTGATTTTCTGGAATGCCTTTGCCCTCAGCAAATGATTTTGCTATGACAGCAAGCAACAAGGGAATTTGTCCAATTGTCGATGCAACAACAATAATTATCGAGCCAACGATGTATTTCCAAAATCTATTTTCACTCGAAATTCCTTGTTCAATAAACATTTTCAGTCATTTAACGATTAGACAACCGGCTTGAAGGTTTTGAGCAATTTAGTCAATTTTTAATTTATAAATCAATTCCTTTGCAAAAAAAAGTAGTAATGATTACCATTTTTCATAATCCTCGATGTGGGAAATCTAGAGATTGTTTGACGTTTCTACATCAATCCCAAGAAGACGTAAACGTCATCAACTATTTACTCCATCCGCCAACTTTTGACGAGCTCAACAAAATCATAAAAATGCTCGACATCAAACCAATCGAGTTGGTGCGAAAAAAAGAAACCATTTGGATTGCAGATTATAAGAACAAATCGCTCTCGAATGACGAAATTATTGAAGCAATGGTCTTACATCCCATCTTAATTGAGAGGCCGATTGTAATTCGCAACGGTAAAGCGATAATAGCAAGGCCTCTGGAAAAAGTACACGCAATTCTACAACTAATTTGATATTCTTAACTAAAGATTGGGATTGGTTTACGTAACCAATCTTTACATTTGCATCTTAATTTTTCTTTATGACAATTCGAATATACTTCTCTACAATATTTCTTCTGCTACTATCACTTTCTAGCATCGGTCAAAATAAATCGGATTTTCCAAAAATAAAAGTCACTGGAATCATCATCGATAAAGAGAGTCAAAAACCCTTAGAATATGCGACAATAACCTTCACGCATACAAGGTTTCCCAAAATTGTTGGCGGTGGAATTACCAATAGTAAAGGTGAATTTGAAGCATCTATTCCTGCAGGAATCTATACTATTAAAGCCGATTTCATTTCATTCAAATCCTTTACAATTACGGAAAGAACTTTGACCGCCAATACTACTTTAGAGACAATAACCTTAGAAGAAGATTATACCCAATTAAAAGAAGTTAGTGTCCGTGCAGAAAAAACCAATATTGATATCAAATTAGATAAGAAAGTCTATAATGTTGGTCAAGATCTCATCGTCAAAGGCGGAACCGTCAGCGATGTTCTGGATAACATTCCTTCCGTACAAGTTGATGTGGAAGGTAAAGTGAGCCTACGAGGAAACGAAAATGTGACCATCCTCATCGACGGAAAGCCTTCCAACGCTGTCAATATTGCAGAAGCATTGCGAATTATTCCGGCGGATAATATTGATAAAGTCGAAGTAATTACCAACCCATCCGCGCGATACGACGCAGAAGGCGGTGGTGGAATCTTAAACATTATACTCAAAAAAGGTAAAAATCAAGGTTTCAACGGTAGTATCATTGTTTCTGTTGGTGAACCCGAAAATACAGGAGTTTCAGGAAATTTCAATATCAAAAATGAAAAGTCAAATTTTTTCACTACTTTGGGATATGCCAAGAGAGACGGTCCGGGAAATTTTAAAATCGACCAAGAAAATTTCGATAGTGATAGAAACCTAATTTCCTATGTCGAGGAACGCCGCAAGAATAATCGGTACAGCGAAGGATTTAACGGTAATTTCGGAATGGAAATCTATATCGACAAGTCATCATCATGGACAAACATGCTTTCAATTCGAAAAAATAAGGGCGGCAACCCAGAGAATGTAATCTATTCGATCTTCTCACCTACTTTACCTTTCGAACAAAGACAGCGGTTTAATGATGTGTATCGAACCAACCAAAACGCCGAGTACACTTCAAATTACATTAAAAGATTCAAAAGAGACGGACACAAACTCACCATCGATAGCGCGTTTTCTGTTGATACAGATAATGATAGTTCTACCATCTACGGGAATCAAATTCAACCCACTGAAGCTTTCATATCCTCGGAAAGAACCACCAACAAGCAAAAACAAAGTAGAAATCTCATTCAATCAGATTATGTATTGCCATTTGGCAAGAAAAGTCAATTTGAATTGGGCGTACGAGGCAATTATCTGACATTATTATCAGACTTTAAAGTCGAAGAAGATTTGCTTGGCAATAACAATTTTACAATCAATCCAAATTTTACGAATATCCTAGAATATAAAGAAAATGTGACTGCAGCGTATACACAAATCGGTTCCAAATTCGGGAAATTCTCAATCCTTACCGGTTTGCGATTTGAAAATTCTAATATTCAAATCAATCAATTGACCCTGCAAGATTTCACCACCAAAAATTACAACAATCTTTTTCCAAGTGCTTTCCTGACCTACGAAGTAAACGAAACGACAAACGTTTCCGTAAATTACAGCAAGCGCATCAACCGACCTCGTGACCGGTTTATTAATCCGTTTTCCTCCTATTCTAGCAATGTTAATTTCTTTATTGGAAATCCAGACCTAGATCCAGCGCTCAGCGATTCTTACGATCTTGGATTCTTAAAGAAATGGAAGCAAGTTACTTTAAGCACCTCCGTCTACTTCAATCAGACCAGAGGTTCATTTCAAATTGTACGAAAAGAAACGGGTAATTTTGTAGATGGTATTCCCGTGATTTTTAACACGCCATTTAACCTAGCCATCGATGACAAAATTGGTTTTGAGTTTACCTTGAATTATTCGCCTTATAAATGGTGGCGACTCAACGGAAACTTCAATTATTTCAATAATAAAACCGATGGCAGTTATTCATATACAAACTTCGACAATGAAATAAAGACCATTGACTTCGATAATACGGCGTCAAGTTGGTTCACACGATTAACGTCAAAAGTGTCTTTCCCATACAAAATCGATTTTCAAGTCAATGGCACGTATAATGCACCACAAAAAACAGCGCAGGGAAAAACAATTGGCGTTGGTTCGATGAACTTAGCGTTGAGCAAAGATGTGCTGAAGGATAAAGGAACGATTGCTTTTAATGTGAGCGATGTTTTTAATTCAAGAAAACGAATCATGGACTTGAACCTCCCAAACGTCAATTCCTATAGTGAAATGCAGTGGCGTGAAAGACAAATCACCTTATCGTTTACATATCGTTTCAACAAACAAAAATCGGAGCGAGAAAAACCAAAACGTGAAGAAGGAAGTGAAGATTTCCAAGGATAAAAAAAAGGAACTCAATTGAGTTCCTTTTTTCTGCTCTAAACTAGTTAGATGCTGCTTTTTTAGCTTTTTTCTCTTTGTACATTTCCCATAAGAAGCCGCCAACCCAATATTGAACGAAAGCTACTAAGAAAAACATCAACCAAAATCCTATGGTTAGGACGGTTAAGAATAATAAAAAGCCTAAATACTGTGAAAAATCAAACATGTTTTCCGGAATTTTTTTGATTTATACGCAAATGTAAGTGTATTATTTTTTCTT
>CANGTL010000036.1 GCA_947456815.1 Flavobacteriaceae bacterium | reverse complement strand
TAAGATTTATGGAGGTCAAGCTGCTATTGCTGGGAACATCATCGTAAGACAAAGAGGTTCTAAACACAATCCAGGAGAAAACGTTTACATTAGTAAAGATCATACTTTACATGCAAGAGTTGATGGAGTGGTTCAGTTCCAAAAGAAAAAAGATAACAAATCATACGTTTCTATTCTTCCATTCGAAGCATAATCACTGAGATTTATCTATAATAAAAAACCCGATTCATTTGAGTCGGGTTTTTTATTGGGTTTTATTTGATGATGATTTTCTGAACCTCGCTTCTGTTGCTTTCGTCAGTAAACTTGACTATATAAGTTCCTTTTGCAAGACCATTTGTTGAAAAGGAATACGTAGTTGTATTGTTGAGGGCGATATTGTTTTCAGCAACAATTTTTCCTTGTAAGTCGGTTACAGTATATTTTAGTTGGTTTGAATTTGGCCAATTGATGTTGAAAAGTATTGTGCTGATGCCATTCTCAGGATAACTTACCGTTACGAAATTATTGTTTTTAAATTGACTGTTGGTAGATAGAAAAACTTCGCTAGTATAAATTTCGCCTATATTGATTTCGAAATTTGGAATGTCTGTTGTTGATTTAAACCGTAAACCAATCATAGCAATTTCACGCTCGGGAAAGCCTTCTAGTGCAGGAGTAGCAGAAGCTTCAACAAATTTCCAACCATTAATCGAAACGAAAAAATCACCAAGCGAAAGTTCATATTTTTGATTGGGTTCGTCAGCATAAACTACTAGCACTTTTATATTCGAATTGTTGGCGATGACACTTTTAAACACCAAACCTACTTGCAAAGATCCAGTGATGTTTAACTTTGTTTTATACAACATCAAATCAATTGGCGTGTCTGCGGGTAAATTTCCTGAAATTTTCAACGAATTGCCTTTAGCATAAGCGTCGTTAAAATCCCATTCTGCCGTCAAAATCCCGTTCTCAGAAAAGGCAAATTGCCAAGTTGGTAGAATATCTTGCTCATTCATATTATGCCAACTCGCAGAACTCGTTTCTAAACCCGAACTAAACTTTTTCAAGCCATGCCCGGTACAAAAATTAGTAAGAAATTGGACTGACGAAATCACAGTAGTTTCCGGAATCCAATTCGAGAGGCCTTTAAATCCCGCAGCGTCTACAATTCCAGGATTTCTGTCATCACCCCCAAACATTCGGTTTTCAGCACTATAGAATGAGGCAAAATCTGAAGCATCATTATTAAAATTAGAATAAACAGCATTGTTATAAATACAATTGGGCGCAAAAATCCCCAAAGATGTATAAGGCGTTGCAGTATTGTCGTGTAAATTTGTCATAAAAGCGTTTCCGTTGATTTCAAAATTGCTTTGATTTCTTCCGGGCCAAATGTCAACCCCCGTAAATACATCATAAGAGGAACGACCAATTAGGTTTGCTCTAGTTCTTGAAGCAGAAGGAAACGTGCTACTGCTCCAGAAAAAATTGATAAAAATACTGCTTCCTACGCGCGTTTCGAACGAGCCGTTGCCGTCTTGGTCGTCTTGCACAAATGGACTGTTATTGGCATTTAGGCGATTTTGCCAACCTACCTGCCCGTTCAATCGCATCGCATCATACCACATCACTTCTTTGCCCAAAGCTTCTGCTTGTGTCGTCAATTCTTGAACAAAATCCTGCATCAACAAAGCGGTCGTTGCATTGGTAGCCGTTTCTTCGTTGATAAACCAGCCATCAAAATTATAATATTGCATCATGGCAATCATCTTGGGAACTGCAACAAAATTGCCGCTAAGATCTTGCTCCAAGAAATTGGTTAAAGTTGTGGTGGACCCGCCAAAAGCAGTCGGTGCAAAAAAAACATTTCCGAAAACTTTTACGCCGTTTTTGTGCGCCGCATTGACCCATGGCGACGACGGTAATTGAATGGTCTGCGAAGCGGTGCCGCCAAACCAAACCAATTTATCGATATAAGCCCAGTGCGTAAAATTGTATAAATTGAATTGACTTTGTTCTCCAAAATAATTTCCGAAATTATTCATTCCGTCTGGCAGGTAAGCAATTTTCATGTCATTCGTTAGTGCTGGATTGAATTGTGTCGCGGTATTTACAAATCGCGGCGCTAAATTGACTGTCGCAATCAAATCGGTTGAAGCAGTTGGCCCAGATGAAGTCCATTGTTTTAACTCATCGACCGTTAAGATATACGGTGCGGTATTGATGATTTGTGCAAATGAAGGAAGTCTGAATAGCAATAAAGCTAAAAGGATAATTTTTCTCAAAATGTTATTGTTTAAAAATTAGAAGAGCATTGTAAAAGTAAAAAGAAAAACCGCTTCTTTCGAAACGGTTTTCACACTATTTTGCTTTCGCTTTTTCTAAAGCCTCGTTGTATTCTTCTTTAGCTTTTTCTTTGACATCATTCAAATCCTCTTTTGCTTCTGCCGATTTTTCTTTAAAGTCGGCTTTGAGCTTGTTCCAGGCAGCTTCAGCTTCGTCGGCTGTTTTCTGTGCAGCTTCCTGCGCTTTTTTGTCGCCATTGGCAATCGCTGCTTTGAGATCTTCTTTGGCTTTTTCCCATTTGGCTTTCGCTTCATTTGCCTCTATATCAACAGTGCTCTCGATTGAAGTCGCGGTTGTTGTCGTCGTGATTGTAGTATCGCTGTCAATCTGATCAGTTGTCGTCGTTTCTACAGTTTCTTTTTTGCAAGATGCGAGTGCCAGTGCCCCGAAAAATGCAAGTGCTAAGGTTTTGCTTGTTTTCATAGTCGTTTGAATTTAGAACCTAAAGATAAACAAAATCCAACAAAAAACCCTCACTTCACAGCAAGGGTTTTTAACTTAAATCAAAAATTTACTTTCGTAAATTCCTAGTATCTGTAATATTCTGGTTTGAATGGACCTTTAACATCAACGCCAATATAAGCCGCTTGATCGTCTCTTAGAGTTTCCAATTCAACACCTAATTTAGCCAAATGCAAAGCCGCTACTTTTTCATCTAAGTGTTTAGGTAACATATACACTTCATTGTTGTAGTTGGCGCTGTTTTTCCACAATTCGATTTGTGCCAAAGTTTGGTTAGTGAATGAATTACTCATCACAAAACTTGGGTGTCCAGTGGCGCAACCTAAGTTCACCAAACGACCTTCAGCCAATATCAAGATGTCTTTTCCAGCAATCGTATATTTATCTACTTGTGGTTTGATTTCCACTTTAGACGCACCGTGGTTTTTGTTCAACCAAGCCATGTCAATTTCGTTGTCGAAGTGACCAATATTACAAACGATAGTTTTGTCTTTCATTTGTTCGAAGTGGCTTCCCAAAACGATGTCTTTGTTTCCAGTTGTTGTGATAATGATATCAGCATTGGCAACAACCGTATTTAATTTCTTCACTTCAAATCCGTCCATTGCTGCTTGCAACGCACAAATTGGGTCGATTTCAGTAACTGTTACGATAGAACCAGCACCTCTAAAAGATGCAGCCGTTCCTTTACCTACGTCACCGTATCCGCAAACAACCACTCTCTTTCCTGCCAACATAATATCAGTAGCACGACGAACTGCATCTACCGCTGATTCTTTACACCCATATTTGTTGTCAAATTTAGATTTGGTCACCGAGTCATTCACGTTAATCGCTGGCATCACCAAAGTTCCGTTTTTCATTCTTTCATACAATCTGTGAACACCAGTTGTAGTTTCTTCAGACAAACCTTTGATTCCAGGTACTAGCTCAGGAAAACGGTCAAAAACCATATTAGTCAAATCACCACCATCATCCAAAATCATATTCAATGGTTTTCTGTCTTCACCAAAAAATAAGGTTTGTTCGATACACCAGTCAAAATCCACTTCATTCAAACCTTTCCAAGCATATACTTGAATTCCAGCAGCAGCAATGGCCGCAGCAGCTTGATCTTGAGTAGAGAAAATGTTACATGAACTCCAAGTCACTTCTGCACCCAAAGCGATTAAAGTTTCAATCAAAACCGCCGTTTGAATCGTCATGTGCAAACATCCAGCAATACGCGCACCTTTCAAAGGTTGTTCGTTTTTGTATTCCGCACGAAGCGCCATCAATCCTGGCATTTCAGCTTCCGCTAATTCAATTTCTTTTCTTCCCCAAGCTGCAAGAGAAATGTCTTTTACTTTGAAAGCCACATAAGGCATAGTAGTAGTACTCATTTATAGTATATTTGTATTGATAAAATTTTCGGCAAAGGTAAGTATTAAAGTACTATTTCAAAAGTATTTTTAAAAAATTATGACTTGTTTATTTACGTAAAGTTTTATGAATCAATAAAATAATATTTTTTAGAAGCTAATCCCGCTATTCGTTGCAATCTTTTTTGTTTTTTTGTCACCCCGAGTGCAGTCGAGGGGCTTCTCGTGAAAACAAAAAAGGATTTCCACTGCTATCGGGGCTAAAAAACCAGTAGTTCACTTATGCCACTCTGCAAAAAGATTCTTCACGATCCTAAGACCGAAATTCTGGTTTGGAAGATTACCGAAACACTCGCTCAATTGAGCTTTGATGTGCCATTGAACGAGTATAGCAAAGCGCGACTCTTGGGAATGAAATCGGTTACACACCAATGCGGTTTTTTGAGTGTGCGGAAATTATTGCAAGAGAAAGGTTATACAGATTTTGATTTGTATTACGATGAATTCGGAAAACCGCATTTGAAAGATGGTCGGCACATTTCTATTTCACATTCTCACCAATTTTCAACGATTATTTTGAGCGATCAAAACTGCGGGATTGATCTAGAAATGCAAAGACAAAAGATTATCAAAATTGCCCACAAATTTTCCGAACATGAATTTGACTTTCTAAAAGATTTAAACGAGAATAACTATATTCGTCTACTGACAGTAATTTGGGGTGCTAAAGAAGCGGTTTTTAAAATACGAAATGAAGTTGGAATTAGTTTCAAAGACCACATTCATTTAGCTCCTTTTAGCATTGACCGTAAAGAAGCTCTTGCCTTACTTAAATTCGGCTCCATTCAATTGGAGTATCCTATTTTTTTCGAGGAAATAGAAAATTTCACGCTCGTTTATGCCTTTCAAAAATAATGAGGAACCTTTATCAAGATATACTGCACGCAAAAGCGAATAATCAAAAATTATTGGCTATCCTTATAGATCCCGATAAAGTAGAAATGCAAGTTGTTGAGGTTTTGGCAAGAAAAATAAACGAATCTCCTGCGACGCATATTTTTGTTGGCGGTAGCTATGTCGAAAGTAGCGCGATTGATCTACTAATAACAAATCTTAAAAGACACTGTGAACTACCCGTGTTGCTCTTTCCTGGCAATCCGTCTCAGATATCAGCACTAGCCGACGGAATTTTATTCCTGTCATTAATCTCAGGGCGAAATCCTGATTTTCTCATCGAACATCAGGTCAACGCGGCGCCCATTATTAAAAAGACCACACTCGAAGTGATTCCAACTGGCTATATTCTCATCGAAAGTGGAAAGGAAACCGCTGTTTCGCGCGTGAGCAAGACCGAACCGTTAAAGCAGGAAAATATTGATTACATTGTAGACACTGCATTGGCAGGAGAAATGCTTGGCAAGAAATTGATTTATCTAGAAGCTGGAAGCGGTGCGTTAAATCCGGTTTCATCCCAGATTATCGCCAAAGTTTCTGCAAGTATTGGCATACCACTAATCGTGGGCGGTGGAATTCGTGCGAAAAGCGGCATCCAAAACGCCTATGATTATGGTGCAGATTTAGTCGTCATCGGGACGGCGTTTGAAAACGACCTAAACTTCTTTGATTAATGATTGAGTTTTTTTTGAATACTTACCGAGACACATCGATTTTTCAAGTTACCTTTGAGTTTATCGCTTTTATACTGGGGATACTAAGTGTTTGGTTCGCAAAAAAAGAGAACATCTGGGTCTACCCAACGGGCCTTATAGCTACTGTAATTACCACCTATTTGCTTTGGGTTGCTGGCTATTTGGGAGACATGATGATTAACGCTTATTTCTCTATAATTAGCATTTACGGTTGGATTAAATGGACAAAAAAAGGAAGCAATGATAACTACTTATCTATAACCAGAACCGATTTCAATCAAAAATTAATAGGTGTCTTGCTGTTTATTGTTACTATTTTTGTAGTTTTCGGCATCTATAAAATCTTTGATTACAAGATACACAAAGACAATTATATTGATATTTTTGCCTCGGGTTTATTTTTCACAGCTATGTGGTTTATGGCGATCAAAAAAATAGAAAACTGGACCTTATGGATTATCGGTGATATTGTCGTAACACCTTTGTATGCCTATCGCGGATTGGGAATGCTTGCGTTACAATATTTAATTTTTACAATTGTAGCCATATCGGCTTATCTAGAATGGAAGAAAATCTTAAACAACAATATTCAAACGTAATAAAAATAGCTTTGATTGGACCTGAGTCAACGGGAAAAACAACCTTAGCACAACAACTCGCTGCACACTTTCAAACGAATTGGGCTCCAGAGTTTGCGCGTGAGTATTTAGAACAAAAACTACGAAAGACAGGACAAATATGTGAACCGGATGATTTGTTACCTATCGCCATTGGGCAAACAAAATCAGAAAATGAAGCGCTTTTGACCGCAAATCAATTTTTGTTTTGCGATACCTGCGTACTAGTTACAAAAGTATTTTCTGAAATCTATTATAATTTTTGTGATCCGTTGCTTGAAAAAGTAGCCCGCAAGCATAAATACGATTTGTTCTTTCTCACAGATGTTGATGTCCCTTGGGAAAAAGACGAATTGCGTGACAGCCCAAATAACCGAGAAGAAACGCTTCAAGTATTCAAAAAGGCACTTCTAGAGAATAATAAACCGTACATCATATTGAGGGGCGATTCCCAAGCAAGATTTCAAAATGCAATAAGAATTGTCGAAGACCTTACGATTGCAAAATCAATGGGGTTTAGCTCTCAAGATTTTTTGCAGATTTACGAGAAAAACATCCAACTCAAAACCATAAAGGAGCACCTTGAATTGTTTACAAACGGAATTTCAAAGGTAAATACGTTAAGACCCGCCACTATTAACGATGGAATTATCAAATTGTCTGAGGAACAGTTTAGAAATTTTGCAGTGCATTTCGACAGGAATAAGGAAGGCGTGAAACTTCTAAAATTTGTTCCAGCATCAGGAGCGGCTAGTAGAATGTTTAAATTTCTAAATGAGTTTTTGAACGAATTTGATATTGAGAATGACACGATAAATAGTTACATCAATAAGAAAAATTTATCGAGCCTTACTGTATTTCTTGCAGGTATCGACAAATTTCCTTTTTATGATACAATAAAAGTAATTCTGATTGAATTATATCCGGATTACCCAAGTTGGAACAGCGACAAAAAGTACTACTTTTTTATAAAGTTGCTTTTGGATAGCGCATATTTTAATTTTAGTAATAAGCCTAAGGCCATTTTGCCTTTTCATAAGTACGAGACACACACAGCAACTCCAATTGAAGAACATTTGATTGAAGCTGCTCTTTATACTGCCTCTAACGGAGTTTCAAATCTACACTTTACAATTTCGGAAATTCATAGATCCCAGTTTGAAAAAATCATCGAAACCGAAGTAAAAAAGGTTGAAAAGAAGTTTAACACAAACATTAATATTGAATTTTCATTTCAAGACGCCTCTACTGACACACTTGCAGTAACGATGGATAATATGCCATTTAGAAGCGATCAAGGTGACTTGGTGTTCAGACCAGCCGGACATGGTGCACTAATTAATAATCTAAACAATATCGATGCGGACATCATTTTTATAAAGAACATAGACAACGTAATCCAAAATCACATTGAATTTATTGCACTTTACAAAAAAGCTTTAGCGGGATATTTGATTGAAAAAAAGGAAAAGGTAGATAGTATTTTACTAGAAATTGAGAATTCGAATATAACGGAAAACGGTTTAGAAAGCTTAGTCGAGTTCCTTCAACAAGAATTGAATATAATCATTTTTGAAGATTTTTATAAATTCACGTTTGAAAATAAGATAGCATATCTAAAGAAATTGCTTGACCGACCAATCCGAGTTTGTGGCATGGTAAAAAATGAAGGCGAACCTGGAGGCGGTCCATTTTGGATTAACGATAGTAAAGGGCATTCGTCAGTTCAAATTATTGAGAGTTCACAGATTGACTTGCAAAACCCATCACAAGCAAATATTTTCGCAAGTGCAACTCACTTTAACCCTGTCGACATTGTCTGTTCAATTAAAGATTACAAAGGAAATAAATTTGATTTAAACAAATTTGTTGATTATCAAAGCGGCTTTATAGTTTCGAAAAACAAGAATGGAAAGAACATTAAAGCATATGAATTGCCAGGACTTTGGAATGGAGCAATGGCAGACTGGATCACCATTTTTATTGAGGTACCGCAAATTACCTTTAATCCGGTAAAAACCGTAAATGATTTGCTAAAATCTGCCCACCAACCACAATAATGGAACTTGACAAAATCAAATCAGAACTGATTTATAAAGCAGTTCGCAGTTCAGGAGCAGGAGGTCAAAATGTGAATAAGGTTGCTTCAAAAGTAATTTTATCCTTCGACATCTTAGGATCTAATGGTCTGTCTGCCGCCGAAAAAGAACTGCTGATTTCTACATTAAAACCGAGATTAACTTCAGATTTTGTGCTAATGTTAAATGGAGAGGAAGACAGAAGTCAGCTGAAGAACAAAACTTTGGTAACCAAGCGGTTCTTCGAGATACTCAAAACAGCGCTAATCATTCCTAAACAAAGAAAAGCGACAAGAATTCCTAGGTCGGTAATTGAGAAAAGAATCAAAAACAAACGCAACAATTCGCTCATTAAGCAAAATAGAAAACGTCCAGAATTTTAATTCTGAAAGTTTGAAAATTATCTTTGCATCATTCAAATAATACACTACATTTGCACTGTCTCAAAGGGGTGCTCTAAATAACGAGCTGAGATTATACCCAACGAACCTGAACGGGTAATGCTGTTAAGGGAAGACCAAGTGTAAAGAAAATGTTCGATGAACATTTTAAGTAAAAGTCAAAGCAGACAAACCTGACAATTTTACTACACGAGGTCAGGAACAATCAATATTAATTTAAAAAAAGAATAATTCCCCCTTTTATTTGTATTCAATTACGAATGAAAACTTTATTGCTACAATTCTCATTGCGACCAAAAATAGGCGTTGCTTTTTTCTTTTTATCAATTTCGATATTTGCTCAAAATCAAGCCAATGATTCGATTAAAGTGAATGCTTTAGGAGACGTGTTAGTTTCGGCGGTTAGGAGTACTTCAAAAACACCAATTAGCTTCACGAATGTGTCGAAGCAAGAGATCTCAACACGAAACTTGGGGCAGGATTTGCCCATTTTACTTAATTTTCTTCCTTCTGTTGTAACTACTTCTGATGCTGGAAACGGGGTAGGCTATACCGGAATTAGAGTGCGTGGAAGTGATGCAACTCGTGTCAATGTTACGATTAATGGAATTCCCTACAATGATTCTGAAAGTCACGGCACTTTTTGGGTCAATATGCCAGATTTTGCTTCTTCAACCGAAAGTGTTCAGCTGCAAAGGGGCGTGGGGACTTCGACAAATGGCGCCGCTGCTTTTGGCGCAAGTCTAAATTTGCTAACGGATACTTTTTCAAAGGAAAGTAGTGGAGAAATTTCGAATTCTTTTGGGAGTTTTAATACCAGAAAACACACCGTTAAGTTTAGCACAGGATTGCTTAACAACAATTTTGAGATGGCTGGGCGAGTTTCTAGTATTAATTCGGACGGATTTGTAGATCGTGCGGAATCTGATTTAAAGTCCTATTTTGTTCAAGGTACATATGTTGGAAAAACTACGCTAATTAAAGGGTTGATTTTTGGAGGAAAGGAAAAAACATATCAATCATGGTATGGTGTCGATGCACAAACTCTTGGAAACGACAGAACATTTAATTATGCTGGTTTTTACACTGATGAGCTGGGAAATCCTCAATTCTACGACAATCAAACAGATAATTATCAACAACATCATTTTCAGTTGCATTGGAATGAGAAAATCAATAGCCGCTGGTCGAGTAACATTGCATTGCATTATACAAAAGGACTTGGATTCTACGAAGAGTACGTCGAAGATCAACAATTTGCGGATTATGCTTTAGCATCAAACGAAAATACAGCAACAACAGATTTAGTTAGAAGAAAGTGGCTAGACAATGACTTTTATGGGACAACTTTTTCGTTGACCTACAAAAGAGAGAAATTTGATTTACTTTTTGGAGGTAGCTGGAATCAGTATCTCGGCGATCATTTTGGACAAGTTATCTGGACAAAATTCCCAACCAGCACCGCACTGAGAAATAAATATTATGAAGATGCTGCCACCAAAACCGATGGAACAACTTTTTTGAAAGTGAATTATCAGTTTTTGCCAAGATGGAGTTTGTTTGGAGATATTCAGTATCGCGTCGTGAACTACAATGCTGACGGAGTACAGCCGATTCAGGTAGATGATACATTTTCGTTTCTTAACCCAAAAGCTGGACTTACTTTTACTGTCGATACAAAAAACACCTTATATTTTTCTTATTCGAAAGCCAATCGCGAACCTAACAGGACGGACTATCAAAACGGGACACCTAATGCAGAGCGATTAGACGATTATGAATTGGGTTGGAGACATAGTAAATCAAAATTGAAGTGGAATGCCAATGTTTATTTGATGAATTACAAAAATCAACTCATACTTACTGGCGAATTAGATGATGTCGGAAACCCGATTAGATCTAATGCCGACCGAAGTTATCGACTAGGTTGCGAATTAGAGTTGGCTTTTCAAGTATCTAAAGTACTGAGTTACCAAGGAAATCTGACATTCAGCCAAAATGCGATCAGAGGAGAAAATGGCTTTGGGGATAAGCAAATTGCTTTCTCTCCGTCAGTTATTTCTAGCAATGTGTTGAGTTTTCAGCCATTGAAAAATCTAAAATTTAATTGGCTCCAAAAGTATGTGGGAGCGCAATATTTAAATAATTCTGAGGCAGAGGCTAGTAAATTGCCAAGTTATATCACTCATGACTTATCAATTTCTTATTTGTACACTCCTAAAAAGGTTTTCAAATCAATTCAGCTGAGTGGTTTAGTCAATAATTTTATGAACAAGGAATATGTTAGCAATGGAGCAGATTATGGAGGCGGTGCTATATACTATTATCCACAAGCAGGAATCAATTTTTTGGTAGGTTTGACTTTGATTTTCTAATTGTAAACCCTTATTGAATTATTTCCCAAAGATTCCACACGATAATTAATCATTGGATAGGTTGCATTCTGAGCAATTCCCGTAAATAAACTGTACAATAATGCGTGGTCGCAGTTGCATTTTCCATTCAATCCGGAAAGCGAAAGCCTTGAACAAGCTTCGGGTGATTGATTCGGACAATTGCCATTCCACGCGCGATAGTCTCCGTCGGAAACTTTCATTATAAGAATATCAATATCGCCATCGACAGTAATTGCAATGGGGTTTAGATTTGTAAGTAGACCACTATTACTTGGTAAATTAAGATTTAAAATTGCTGAAAAGCTATAGTTTGGTATGTACGGATTATTGGTTCTGGTGACAGTGTCTTTTTCACAACTAAGCAATAATAGAAGAAAAACGAAAGCAAAAGAATATTTTTTCATTGACAAAAAAGAGTGAAATAATGATGCAAACAAATATAAATTAATTAAATTTGGCTTTGTAATGATTAACATATAATTATTAAGTAATAAGAATTATATTATCTTTGCCAACAAGGAATCCCGTCGAGATGGGATTTTTTCTATTTATATAAATGACGGAAATTATGAGCGCAGTATCCTATTACACAGCGGAAGGGCTAAAAAAATTAAGAGAAGAGTTAGATTATTTAAAAAGCGTGGCACGTCCAAAAGCGTCACAAGATATAGCAGATGCAAGAGATAAAGGAGATTTATCGGAAAATGCAGAGTACGATGCCGCAAAAGAAGCACAGGGCTTGCTCGAAATGCGAATTTCAAAACTAGAAGAAGTTCATTCCCATGCGCGACTAATTGACGAATCACAATTGGATGTTTCTAAAGCATTGGTGCTTTCTAATGTAAAAATAAAAAATCAGTCTAATGGATTGGAAATGAAGTATACATTGGTGGCAGAAAGCGAAGCGGATCTAAAAACCGGCAAAATATCGGTTACTTCACCAATTGGCAAAGGGCTATTAGGAAAATCAGTAGGTGACGTTGCCGAAATTACGGTTCCGAATGGTGTTTTAAAATTTGAGGTTTTAGAAATTTCTAGAGACTAATAATGGCTACTATTTTTACAAAGATTGTAAAGGGCGAAATTCCGTGTTATAAAATAGCAGAGGACGATAATTTCTTGGCATTTCTAGATGTAAATCCCAACGCAAAGGGCCATACTTTGTGTATTCCAAAAGAGGAGACAAATAAGATTTTTGACATTAAGGATGAAGAGTATTTGGCTTTGATGTTATTTTCTAAAAAGGTTGCCCTTGCTTTAGAAAAAACCGTTTCATGCAAAAGGATTGGAATGGCTGTTATTGGCTTAGAAGTGCCACATGCGCACGTTCATTTGATTCCGTTGAATGAAATGGATGAAATGCGTTTTCAGAATAAAGTGAAAATGACGGCAGAGGAATTTGAAAGATTGGCTAAAAGTATTCGGGACAACTTTTAAAGCCCAGAGTTTTTTAAGTAGTTGACCTTTGAAACGCATCTTTCCTCAACATTCATGAGGTCTAAATCGGAATCCTTAGTTTGTCTTTTTTGAGAAACTCACTTGCATAGTCGTGCCCTTATTCAATTCTGAAGTAAGTACTTTTATCTTCCCTTTGTGGTATTCTTCAACAATTCGCTTTGTCAAGGATAGACCTAAACCCCATCCGCGTTTTTTGGTTGTAAAGCCTGGCTCAAAGATGCTCTTAAATTGATTTTTTGGAATCCCATTTCCTGTATCTGTTACTTTAATCCTTACAAATTTTTCGTCCTCTTCTATTACCACCGATAATTTACCTTTCCCTTTCATAGCGTCTATCGCATTCTTAACCAAGTTTTCAATTGTCCAACTATGCAGTGCAGAGTTTAGTGACACAAGTATGGGTTTCTTTGGTGCTTTAAATGTGAATGAAATTTGCTTAGAAAACCTCGCTTGTAAATAATCATATGAATCAAGTGTTTCTTGAATTACATCTTTTACTTCTAGGATTGGCTCCGAACCAATCTTAGAAAACCGATCCGTTATCGTTTGCAGACGTGTGATGTCTTTCTCGATTTCGGAAATGGTCGTAGGATCAACATGATCAGCTTTCATAATTTCCAGCCAACCAATTAAGGAAGATAAAGGCGTTCCAATTTGATGAGCCGTTTCTTTTGCCATACCAGCCCATAACTTGTTTTGAGTAGCCATTTTGGTACTCTTATAAAAATTATAGACTAGAGCGCCAAAGAGCACAATTATAAGAACTAATGCAATGGGATAATATTTTAGTTTATTTAATAAATCCGAATCACCATAGTAAAGGTATTGGTATTTTCCGGCAATGTATTCAACAACAATTGGATCGTTTTGACTTTTAAGCTTTGCAAGTAATTGCAAACATTTCGTCGAGTCTTTGACCGTTTCTTCATCGACGTTCTTTGTACTAAGAACTACGTTGTTTTCTGTTAGTATAATTGGAATTCTCGCATTTTGGATAATTTTAAGTGGGAGTTCTATGTCGGTATCCGCACTCGCATTATTTAGTGTTTTTTGAGCTTCCGCCCAATGCTGCATCTTAACGCGCTCTTCGTCTTTGAATATTTGAAAAAAAGTATAAGTATTCCAAAGTATTAAAGAGATGATTACAAATGAGGCTGCAATTAGTATCCAGCGAGTTAAGTTTTTATTATTTGAAAATTGCATTTAAATTAATTTGTGGGAATAAATATAAAGAAATAATTGTCGTAACAAGAGAAAATAAAAGAGGATCTAAAGATCCAAAAAAAAGGCCTAAACAATAATTTGCTTAGGCCCGAGTCTATATTTTGTTTGAGAAATTATTTTTTGAGTATTCGTTGAGTTTCTTCATCACCGTTCTTAAATTTTAGTTGAATAAAATAAATTCCAGAAGTGAGGTTTCTCATATCTATACCACTTTCTGTAGATTTTCCTTCTTGCAGAATGGCTCCTTGAATAGACATTATTTTATAATCTTGAATTTCAAAATCTGAACTTATTTGAAGAATGTCAGCAACTGGGTTTGGAAACAATATCGCACTAAAGGAAGTGTCGTTAGTCTCTCTGATTCTAGGCGCTGCTCCCCACGTATAAGAATAGCCATTGGTTTTATTTAATAGATCGGCAGTTTGATTGCCGGTTCCACTTAAGCCATTGTTGAATACGATATTGACAGAAGTTGGGCCAGTGATGGTGTACTTGTAAAATCCATTAACGTCTGCTGTCATTACAATGCCCGGCCATGTTGTATTCGCAATGCTTCCTGTTGGAACTGCATTCCAATAATGAATTCTCGGAGCGGTTGTCCAATTGGTAGGCGGTTTAAAATATACTGTCATCGCAGTTGGACATCGATTCGCAGGTGCTGCAGCCAACCAACCGGCGTCATAGTATCGAGCGCCAGCAGTTGCAGTTAAGTCAACGGTTTGTAACGTTCCGTCATTAAATATTAAATTTGAAGCAGATACCGTTGAAGGGAATGTAAACTTATACCAACTTCCACAATCTAAAGTCATTGCAACTCCTGGCCAAGTTACAGTTGGAGCAGTTCCAGTTGTTCCCCAATAGTATATCTTAACGGCCGAACTCCAATTAGATGGTTTTTTGAAATACACAGTAAATGTTGGTGGGCTCGAAAAACTATAAACTTCTGTTCGTATGGCAGAACTCACACCAGCAGTATTTCGCACAAACGCCTTTAATGTAGTGGTTGCTGTAATGGCGAGTGATTTTGTACCTACTGACGATAGCGAAGCTGTAGTTGGTGTTGAACCGTTTAATGTATAATAGATCGTTGATGTACTATTGTTTGCAGTCATAACAACATTGATGGAATTTCCTGTTACAAAAGAGCCTCCGGTTGGTGTAATTACTAAACTTGGGACATCGGCAATAACTTCTCTTTCCCATATTGCATAGTCGGTGCCAGATGTTTTTAATATCCAGCCTGTTCCAGGATTCCACAATCCAGGGCCAATTTTCACAACTACTTTATTGTCTATTGTTGCAGAGTAGAAAGTACTTGAATTTGTAACCACGACGGAACTATATGCATTGATGCCATTATTTCTTCGTATCGCCATTATCTTATCAATAGCCAACTGGTTTCCACCATAGTTTACTGTTACGCCATCTTTACTATAGCTTCCTCCATAATAGTGCGGAAAGAAAACACAGGGAATTCCTGGATGGGTAAGGATATATGCATATCCTTTCATAATATTAGCGCTTGTAACAAAACTTCCTGGTTTTACAAACGTGTCATGGTTGTCAATAAAAGTAACCGCTTTGTCGGCATATCCAAATTGTCCTGCCAATCCAGGATAACCTGCTAAAGCGGCATAGTTACCGTTATTAATTGCCGGCTGTAATGCATTATAGTATAAAGAAAAATCAAAGGCAGCAGATCGATTACCAGTTCCATTTATCCAAGTCTTAAGGGTGTTGGTGTTTCCGTCCCAATATTCACCGACAGAAGCGTATGGAGAAGAAGAATTAATGTAATCTCCAAAATAGCTTGCTGAAAAACCTTTTGCAACATCCCATCGCCAACTATCAAAACCAAGCGCTTTAAGTCGTGTTAAATATTCTTTAACACCATTTTGAACTTGTAAATTGGTATGATCCAAATCTCGTCCGCCGTTAAAATCTTCTCCAGTATCGGGACTTCCACATGGTCTAACTCCAGTAATGGTTCCGAAATTAGCTTCATCATTGCTGGTTATAGAACGACAATCCCATGTTGGATTCGTAAAATCTGTCCAGTTTGTAGTTCCTCCTCGGTGATTCACTACGATATCTGCCATCGGATGAATCCTTGGAGTAGCTGTGTTTAAGGCAGTTAGCAATGCTCGTAGTTGGGCTTCGGATCCATAACTAGTTTGGGAAAAATTAAAAAGTTCAGTAGGAATATAGCCTACGCCTCCCGTTGACTTACTTGGTGGTGGTAACCAAATAACATTGAAGCCGGCAGCAGCATAGCTAGGAGTTCGATTTTTCAAGTAGTTGTAAAGGCCACCTTCGCTCGAAACGGAAGGTTGAGTATGAACGTCCCATCCAAATGCTTGGAGCATTATATCATTAACATTTGCCGCTGATTGCCCACTCATTTTAGAAACAAATAGTGCGCTAATAATCAATGCCAAAAAAGCAATTTTTCGAAAAGTTAAATTTGTTTTCATTATAAGATTGGTTAAGTTAGAAATATGAAATTAACAATTTATTTCAAGTATTTTTCGATTTTAATTTAAAAACGTGAATTATTGCTTTTAAAATCATAACGAAATCGATATAGTTTCAAAAATTGTGAATAAGTTTTTTAGCAATGCTCAAAGTGAAATACAAAAGATTGATGAGAAAAACACCAGCTTTTGGCTTGGTTAATTTGACGATACATGGCGAATACTTTTCAACAAACGGTCATCTTATCAACAGCATTCAGCATAACGTATTCCTATTTGCTATTTTTGCTTAAACCATCGACTTATATGCTCAGCATTGAACCAAAAGATCTTACTCCCGCAAAATTGCAAGGTTATCTGCAAAGTGCTGTGGCACCGAGACCAATTGCATTTGCTAGTACAATTAGTGCCGCTGGTAAACCAAATCTTTCGCCGTTTAGTTTTTTCAATGTCTTTAGTTCTAATCCGCCAATACTTATTTTTTCACCAGCGAGACGGGTGCGCGACAATACGATAAAACATACCTTAATCAATGCCGAGGCAACAAAAGAGGTTGTTATTAATGTGGTTAATTTTGATATTGTGCAACAAGCTTCTTTGTCTAGCACTGAGTATGCAGAAGGTATGAATGAGTTTGTAAAATCTGGGCTGACGCAGATCCCATCAGACATTGTAAAGCCTTATCGTGTCAAAGAATCTCCAGTGCAATTTGAGTGTAAAGTGAATCAGATTATTGCCTTAGGGACTGCAGGTGGAGCAGGAAATCTGATTATTTGCGAAGTATTGAAAATACATATCGACGAAAGAATATTAGACGATAATGGAGCTATCGACCAGCATAAAATTGATTTAGTAGCAAGGTTGGGAAATAATTGGTATTCTCGCTCAAATCAAGGGTTGTTCGAAGTGCCAAAGCCAATTGCAAATCTTGGAATAGGAGTAGACGCTATCCCAAATTTTATTAAGAAAAGTAGCGTTTTTAAGGGGAATGACCTCGGAATGTTAGGCAATATTGAAGCCTTGCCTACTAAGCAAGAAGTTGCTATATTTGTTGAGAAGAACTTTGCCGTTAAAGGTGTTTTGAGCGCAGATGACGACATGAAAATACACTTAAAAGCAAAGGAATATTTAGACCAAAACGATGTGCTTTCAGCATGGAAAGTACTGTT
This sequence comes from Flavobacteriaceae bacterium, assembly GCA_947456815.1. Taxonomy (GTDB): domain Bacteria; phylum Bacteroidota; class Bacteroidia; order Flavobacteriales; family Flavobacteriaceae; genus Flavobacterium. The sequence goes on along the minus strand of CANGTL010000036.1, from coordinate 10,566 downwards.
GGCCAATTCAGTTTCAAAAGAATAATAAACACAAAAAATTTAGAAGATGGAAGTTACAGGAAAAATTAAGATGGTTGATGCTACGAAAGAAGTAGGTTCATCAGGATTCAAAAAAAGAGACGTTGTTGTTACTACGGATGAACAATATCCACAACACATATTGGTGCAATTTGTTCAAGATAAATGTGATTTGTTAAATAACTTTAATGTTGGCGATGCTGTAAAAATCGACATCAATCTTAGAGGTAGAGAATGGATCAATCCACAAGGAGAAACAGTCTATTTCAACACAATTCAAGGTTGGAGAATCGCGAAATTACAAGCGGAAGCGCCGGTAACTGCTGCGCCGCCAATGCCTTCAGCTGAAGCATTTGAACCTGCTGCAAGTTTTACCGAAGAAGACCACGACGATTTGCCGTTTTAGAACAAACAAACCAGCAAAAGAAGCAAGAATTTAAATCAAAATCAGAGATTAGTGTAAGCTAGTTTCTGATTTTTTGCTTTATGAATTGTTATAAATGCAGCATAAATATGTATCGATTGACCGCTGATTTGACTTTTCCTCCGGTAGAATTAGCCTCGCCTGAGGGAATCCTAGCCTTCGGAGGTGATTTATCTCCGGAACGATTGCTATTGGCTTATAGGAATGGCATTTTTCCATGGTTTAATATTGATGAACCAATAATTTGGTGGTCGCCTGACCCGAGAATGGTGCTATTCTTTAACGAACTAAAAATTTCCAAAAGCATGAGAAATGTCTTGAATAGGGATGAATTCAAAATTACTTTTAATAAAGATTTCTCAGCAGTAATTAGGAACTGTCAACAAGTGGTGCGAAAAGGCCAAGAAGGCACGTGGATTTCAGAACAAATGATTACGGCCTACGAGAAACTATTTGAGCTTGGACATGCAAAATCTGTTGAGGTGTGGCAAAACGGCGAGCTAGTGGGAGGATTATATGGAATCGATTTAGGCCATGTATTTTGTGGTGAAAGCATGTTTTCAAAAGTGTCGAATGCCTCTAAAGTTGCCTTTATTTCATTAGTAAACCATTTAGATGCGAATAAATACAGCTTAATTGACTGTCAAGTTTATAATGAACACCTAGCTAGTTTAGGATGTCGTGAAATTAATAGGGAAGATTTTATGAAAATCATAAAAATGGCTGATTAGTTATTCTTTTGCTGCTTCAGCCTTATTTTTTTCAGGGATCAAATGTATATTTGACTAAATTTTAGCAAATACACGTTGTGAAAATAGGGGTTCCGAAAGAAATAAAAAATAACGAAAATAGGGTTGGGTTAACTCCAGCAGGCGTTTTCGAGTTGGTTAAAAATCACCATAGTGTTTTTGTGCAAAAAGGAGCTGGTGTCGGCAGTGGATTCTTCGATGAAGATTATGAAGCTGCTGGTGCCCTTATGGTGAGCATTAATGAGGAAATTTACGCGGTGAGTGATATGATAGTGAAAGTGAAAGAGCCAATTTCCGAAGAATACGCATTGATTCGCCCCAATCAGATTATTTTCACCTACTTTCATTTTGCTTCAAGTAGAGAGCTTACACAAGCCATGATTTCGAGCAAAGCAATTTGTATCGCCTATGAAACCGTTGAAGATGAAGACGGATCTTTACCCTTATTGACCCCAATGTCAGAAGTTGCAGGTAGAATGGCCATTCAGCAAGGAGCCAAATATTTAGAAAAACCAATTAAAGGAAGAGGTATTTTACTAGGAGGAGTGCCTGGAGTTCCACCTGGGAGAGTTTTGGTTTTAGGCGCAGGTGTTGTTGGAATTCAGGCGGCGAAAATGGCAGCAGGTCTGGGAGCGCATGTCACTATTTTAGACATTAATATGAAACGACTGCGATATGTTAATGATGTAATGCCAAGTCATGTGGTGACTGAATTCTCGAGTGAGTATAATATTCGACGACATATTAAAGATCATGATTTGATTGTGGGCGCAGTTCTTGTAACTGGTGTAAAAGCGCCAAAGCTGATTACGAAAGACATGTTGAAGCTAATGAATCCGGGGACTGTAATGGTGGATGTTGCGGTGGATCAAGGCGGTTGTTTTGAAACCACAAAACCCACGACGCACGAAAACCCAACGTATATTATTGATGATGTCGTGCATTATTGTGTTACAAATATGCCAGGTGCGGTGCCCTATACCTCTACTTTGGCGCTAACAAATGTTACTTTGCCCTATGTGCTTAAGTTGGCCAATTTGGGATGGGAGAAAGCAACAGATTCAAATAAGGATCTCTATAAAGGATTGAATATAGTTAAAGGCGTGATTGTCTATGATGGTATCTCGGTATAAATTCTATAGCTTTCTTTTCCAGCAATCAGCAACATGATCATCGACCATTCCGGTTGCTTGCATGTGAGCATATACGACGGTTGAACCAACAAATTTAAAACCCCGTTTTTTCAAATCCTTACTTAATAAATCTGAAATTTCAGTTGTCGACTTAATTTCAGCCAATGATTTGAGGTTGTTTACAATTGGTTTGTGATTTACAAATCCCCAAATATATTTTGAGAAACTTCCAAATTCTTCTTGCACTTTCATAAAAGCAATGGCATTCGAAATGGTTCCGCGAATTTTCAATTGGTTTCGAATTATTCCAGCATCGAGTAGCAGTTCTTGAACTTTGATTTCGTTATATTGGGCTATTTTCTCATAATCGAATCGATCAAAAGCTTTACGGAAATTTTCTCTTTTACTTAAAATCGTATACCAACTTAGACCTGCTTGAAAGGTTTCTAAAACCAAAAATTCAAACAATGTCGCGTCATCATATACTGGATTTCCCCATTCATTATCGTGGTAGTCTCTATATAAATCGTCCTTCTCGCACCAAGCGCATCTTATTTTTGATTCCATAATTTAGTTACTGTGAATGTACTTTTCAATTATATAATGTCCTAGGTATATTAAAGGAGTTAGCAAAATAGCAATGGTTAATTTTACAAAGTAGCCCGTAAAAGCAGATAAAATATAGACCTCAGTGGTCATTTTTCCTGTCATCCAAAAAGCAATGCCAAGCACAATAAAACTGTCAAAAAGTTGAGATATTACGGTAGACCCAGTGCTTCTTAACCAGATCATCTTGTTTCCTGTTCTGTTTTTTACAAAATGAAAAATAGTGACGTCGATAAGTTGTGAAACTAAAAATGCAGTAATACTTCCGACGATTATCCACATACTTTGACCAAAAACTGCGGTGAACTGGCTGTCTGTGATTAGATTCTGTCCTTGAACAGCGGGGATCTTAAGAGCCGCGTATAACAAAACAAAACAATAGGCAATCAATGCGGCGGTAATTAAAGAAAGCTTCTTTACGCCTTTTTCGCCAAAGTACTCATTAATCAAATCTGTAGAAATAAAGACAACTGGCCACGGCAATATTCCGATGCTCATGACCGCAGAACCTACATGTATGAGTTTTCCTCCAATCAATTCCGCCACAATCGCATTGGTAATAAAAATACCAGCGAGTACAACATATACTGTATCTTTCTTCGATTTAAACATGGTTAAATTTAGTGAAAGGAAAGATTTATTTGTGCTTTTTTTCAAAAAAAAACCTCGAGTCGAAAACGAAACGAGGTGTTTTTTCAGGCCGGAATAATTAGCGTCCCCAACCAATAATATTATAAACTTGGGTTTTTGGCTGACCGTTACCAAAGGCAACACCCACGTCTCTCCATGCCTTTATCGCATCTCTTTTTAGATTAACTTCCGTTTCTAATTTGTAGTTCCACTCTCGTTTGTCGATCTCAAGTACACGTTTACCAATCTTATCATTTAGTGCTTTAGCATCTTTGTAGCAAGATGCTTCAGGATCAATAGATGCTAAAATCTCTCCAACTTCATTTGCAGTTTCAAAAGATTGGTTTGCATTCCATTTACTATTTGCATCTGCCATTTTTAATTTGCAATCTCTTTCAATCAACTTTTTGAACATTGGTCCAATTACCGTAAGAGTCTTGTTGTAACACTCAGTACATTCTTCGGGTATCGAAGTCAATTTAAACATCGCTTCTTCATACTTAGATTGCGAAGCGAGACCGTTGGCTTCATTGATAATCTGTGTGCAACGGGCATTGTAAAAGTCAATGATTTTAGTTTTGGCACCAGCAATAAAACTTTGAACTCCCGCGTCATTTGGCTTAATGTTTTTGATGGCGTCCATATAGGCTTTATTTTCGTTGATACCCACACCTTTTACAGTTACCGTATAACTAGAGTATTTTTTTCCGTCTAAGCCGTCGCCAATGTACAAGTTTACATTTAGAGTTAATGCAGTCATCGGAGGCGCTGTTGCTAGAATGTCTTTTGTAGCCACATCAATGTTTGGTGTAATAATGAATCTTGAAAGATATCCTGATCCAGAAATTCCATTAGCAGAGACAAGTTGATTCAACTTGTTAGATAACATATTGGCAGCGCCAGCAGGCAAACCTTCTATCTGTTCAGGGATATAGGGTGTAATGGTAATTCTACCTAGCGAACCAGCACTAGTAGACGATTCCTGCGCCAATGTCAAGTTAGCAAATCCCAATGCTGTAATCAAACAGAAAGCGATTTTTGTGATTAGATTTTTCATGTGTCTTAATTTTTATTTTTCACCTAGAACAATAACTGCCTGCCCTAAACCTTTCATCATTAATTTATTTGGAATACTATAAGGTGCGTTTTTCAAGAAAGTTTGCAGTCCTTTTACGAAACCTCTTGCGTCAGTTGCTTTTCCAGAAGCATCATAGAGCGGAATTCTAACTTGCTCGTACAACTGCATTCCTTCAGTAGAATCACTTAGGCTGTATCTTCCTTTCACAGTATTAGCAGTCATCCAATCTTCTATTACGGTTCCCAATTCTTTACCATCAAATTCTTTTTCTAAGTCGTCTGCCCAAGAATCGAATTTTTTGATTCGAACGATAATTTCTCTACCGTTTTCAAACATATCGTTGAAATGATTTTGAAGTTGCGCGTTGAAATTATCAATGTGTGAAAGAACAGCTTCTTCCAAGAGTACAGGTAATTCAGAAGAAAATGACGGAGCTCCCGTGCCTGTTGCACTAGCAACTTGCTTATCAGTATAAGCATCGAGACCTTTCAACGTAAATGTAACGGATTTCTTTGGTCCGGTTGCGTTGATTGTCCAGGTTAACTCAATGATAATATCTGCCTTGGCAACTTTTTTCAATTTATCAATCGGCGTTTCAGCGACACCTGCACCTGATTTAGAGCTTAACATTGCGTTTTCAGCACTTTCAGACTCTAATGTTTTGATAGCCGCCGCCATATCTTTAAGCGGAAAACCGCGGTCTGCCATTAAACCATTAATCTTAGTGATAACTTGCACTAAGTCAGCATTTTCTTGAAAGGCTTTTTTATAATTCGGATACTTCACTTCAGTACCTTGATTATTTGCCTTGTCCATATATCCATTATTGTTGCACCAAACATCACTAGGAACAACCATAATTGTTGGTTTTTTAGCCTGTCCAAATACAAGGCTCACGAACAGCATCGCCATTAAGACGAAACCACTTTTTATATTTATTTTTTTCATCATGCTTATTTATAGATTATTTTGGAATAATGCCGTCGGCAATTAATTTTTGTTTCAATTCTGAACGAAGTACACGTACGATAAAACCATTGGTAACGCTGCCACGTCCTCTTTTTCTATCACGGTTTATTTTATCACCAATTCGCTCGTCCTTCAGCGAAATAAAATTGCGATATTCACCGCCATCCGCGAAGAATTTATTAAAGTAGTCTTCATACTTTTCTTGAGCATTTACTTCATAGATTAATGGTCTTTGCTGACATTCTTGTTTTCCCTCCACAAGTCCAAAAAACAGGATGTCTCTAATGGCATTTTTCTTTGCTTGTTCAACAGCGTCAGAGCGGTTTCTTCCGTTACCCCAGGCTTTTACAGTTTGAGAACCATCGCCTTCCACGCCCATGCATTCGGTTTTATAGCCGTAGTTTCCTGCGATTTTCTTTTGTGCTGAAAGTGTAGAAATCGCTGCTATTAGGAGTAATATTGTTATTCTTAGTTTCATAAAAATTAATTTTTAGATTAAAAACCTGATGTTAAACCTTTGATGATTCCAGCCGCTTCCAAATCTTTTCTCAAAGCATCTTTCGAAACTGAAACAAGAACGCCGATTTTGTATTCTTTCCCTACTTTTACACGGTCACCAGAATCGACATTGCCGTCTCCAGACTCAGAAACATATTTCATAAATTTTCCTCCTTCTTCAAAGAAAGGATCAAAGAAATCCGCTTTTTCCTCCTCAATACTTGGGTTTGTTGCCAAAGGTCTTTGAGATGTACAACCTTGCCCTCCACCAGAAAATCCTTTAAAAATAATACCGTGAATAGCATTTTTCTTTGCTTGTGTGATGGCTACTTTCGGGTTTTTCGAGTACGACCAAACTTTAATCAGGTACATCCCATCCTTGCCAATACCTGCACATTCAATTTCGTAACGCCATTCTCTAGTCGCTTTGTCGGCCTTTCTTTGTCTTCCGGCTGATTGTGCGAATGTCATTGTGCTTAAAAAAATTAGCACCAAAGTAATTATGTATTTTGTTTTCATTTTGCTTATTTATAGATTATTATTTTCCTTTCTTCTGAACTATTAGCATTCCTTCATAAAAGTCTTTACCGCTCACTTTTTTGAAGTAAGTCTTACCATCTGCGTTTGCTGGGTTTTCTTCGTCTGCACCGTATCTGTTATCCCAGATTGGGTAAGCAGTGTCTACTTTGATTGTTCCAACGGATACATATTCGGTTTTTCCATCTTTGTCTTGGCGTTGTTCTAAAACATCAAACTTAGATTTGTCTGACAAACCTTCTTTCAAGCCAATTTTTGCCGTAATAGGTTCTCCGCTAAAAAGAGGAGTTTTTGTCTTAAACTCATCGTGATTTTTCTGAAGTTTAATGATAACAGCATCTACAGCCTTAATCGTCGCTTTTTCTATTAGCTGTTCTTCAGTTTTCTTCGTCAAAGTTGTAGCTTGCACATCTGCCCATGAATTATCTGAACCTATTAGCTCTAATTTAAAAATCTTCGATTCATTAAACGCTTTTATCTTTTCAGGAGTAATAGTTGCATCATCTGCCCAGTAGTCGTTATAGAAAATGGCGGCTGTTTCTTCGTCCCACTTCAAGCGGAATAAGAAGGCGGTTGTTTTTACCACATACCCTTTTCCGAGGAAAGTAACACCTTCTTTAGCGGCCAAAAGATCAGAACTACCAGTAGCAGCTGCGATATTATCTAGCCATCCGCCTACTTTCTTGGCCACTTCTTCTTTAGAAACATAGTTGTAGTCATTTACTAAGACAAAGGTGTTTTTGATTAATTCTTCTCCAGCATCAGCCAAAGCTGCTAATCCTCTTTGACTTGCTTTTGCTTTTGCTATGTCAAGAGCACCGGCATCGTATGTTCCTCTAGATGCTATCAGGTCCATATTAAATCCTCCCTTTGCAGAGCGATTGAACCATTTGGCCACAATGTCTCGGGCAACATTATTAGCCTCTAAATAAGCAGTAATATTCTCTGTCTCATCTTTTACGTTTGCGGCAGGAATTACTCTTGTTCCTAAATTGTGGTCGTTGAATTTTTCGGGAATTGGACCTTTTTCAAAAGAAGCTCTAATTACCTCTGCATAAGGTCGAGATGGATCGTTGAGCATTAAAGTGTAAAGGGAACTTCGGCGGTATTTCGCCTTTGGACTAGTTGCTTCAGTTTGGGCAGTTATCGAAATTGAAATTGTAAAAATTGCAATTAAACTAAGGATGTGTTTGTTCATTATTTTTGGTTGATTTTAGAATAATTTCCCTACGGAAAATTGTATTACAGAATTACTTGCTCTATTGTTGTCGCCTGCATAGCCGATGTCTGTCAAACCTAAATTATATCGTGCTTGAAAAAACACTCCGTTTTTTAGTTCATAGTTAAGACCTGCATTTAGTCCGAAGTCTATTGTCTTCAAATCTTCAATTTTGTCGTTAGATTCATTGGTCTTATATTTCCCTGAAATTAGAAAGCCAACTTGTGGACCCGTTTCAAGATAAAGATTATTTGCGATTGGAAATTTTGCTAATACAGGAATTGTGATATAATCTAACTTAGCACGACCTCCGCCAGTACTAGTGATTGAAGCTCCTTGTCCCGAGTACAAAAGCTCTGGTTGAATTGAAAACTTATCCGAAACGATAATTTCTGCTACCAAACCTGCGTGAATACTAGTTCTAATGGCAACATCTTCTACGTCGCCCATTAAGTTCGAAACATTTAAACCTCCTTTAATACCCAATTTAATTCCTTCGTCTTGTTTGGTTTTTTGTGCGTTTGCAAATGCTGCGATGCCAATTGCGATAAAAACAATAAGTGTCTTTTTCATAAATGAAATTTTTTACAATTAATAAATAAAGAGTAGGAGTTTTTATCAATGGGGAATACAAGGTTAGGGCTTTTTATTTAAAAAACAAAAAAAAGAGACGTTAATTAAACGTCTCTTTTATGTCATGAAATGGTTGAGGATTTATCCTAGTGCCACTCTCCTAAAACCTGTAACTGTTAAGCTTGCGTCAACAGATTTGATATATGCAGCAACGCTCATTGCGCCGTCTTTGATATAATCTTGATTTACCAAAGTGTTGTCTTTGAAGAATCGACCTAATTTACCTTTAGCGATATTTTCGATCATGGCTTCTGGTTTTCCTTCTTGACGCAACATGTCTTTAGCAATTTCTATTTCTTTAGCAATCGTATCGGCATCAACACCAGCTTCATCTAAAGCAATTGGATTCATTGCAGCAGCTTGCATCGCAACGTTTCTAGCTGCTTCTTCAGCACCAGCAACATTAGCAGAAAGTGCTACCAAAGTAGCGATTTTGTTTCCAGCGTGAATGTAAGATCCAACGAAAGCACCTGACAATCTTTCGAAAGAAGCGATTTCGATTTTCTCTCCAATTACGCCAGTTTGTTCGATTAATTTTTCAGCAACAGTGATTCCGTTGAAATCAGCAGCTAAGAATGCGTCTTTGTCAGTGAAATTCAACGCCAAGGCAGCTAAGTCTTGCGCTAATTTTACGAAACCTTCGTTTTTACCAACGAAATCAGTTTCACAATTTAATGTAATCACAACACCTTCAGTTTTGTCTGCGTTAACAACAGCAATAGCAGCACCTTCAGTAGATTCACGATCAGAACGATTCGCAGCTACTTTTTGTCCTTTTTTACGCAGGTTCTCAATCGCTAAATCGAAATCTCCGTCTGATTCTACCAATGCTTTTTTGCAATCCATCATTCCAGCACCAGTGATAGTTCTTAATTTATTTACATCTGCAGCAGTAATTGTTGCCATCATTTTATTTATTTTAAAGATTAATTTGATTAAAAAAGAAATTCCAATTTTAAAATCCCAAATTCCAATTTTTGTAAATCGTCAATGACAATTTTTGGAATTTGGAATTTCTAAGATTGGAATTTTGATTTATTTATTCTTCTGATTTAGCTTCTTCAGTTTCTGTTTCAGCAGCAACTTCTGCTACTACTTCAACAGCTGGAGCTTCAGCAACTACTTCTTCAGCAACTACTTCCTCAGCAGCTACTTCTTCAGCAGACTCTTCTGGCATTGCATCGGCAGTTCTATTAGAAAGACCGTCGATAACAGCAGCAGTTACTAAAGTTAAAATTTTATCGATTGATTTTGAAGCATCGTCGTTGGCTGGAATTACATAATCTACTTCACGTGGATCTGAATTCGTGTCAACCATTGCGAAAACTGGAATGTTTAATTTTTGTGCTTCTTTTATGGCGATATGTTCTGCTTTTATATCTACTACGAACAAAGCCGCTGGTAGTCTAGACATGTCAGCAATTGAACCTAGGTTTTTCTCTAATTTAGCACGAAGACGATCTACTTGCAAACGCTCTTTTTTAGACAACGTCATGAATGTTCCGTCTTTCTTCATTTTATCAATAGAAGCCATTTTTTTAACGGCTTTACGGATAGTTACGAAGTTGGTCAACATTCCACCTGGCCATCTTTCAGTGATGTAAGGCATGTTAGCAGCTTTTGCTTTATCAGCAACGATATCTTTTGCTTGTTTTTTGGTAGCAACGAATAAGATTTTTCTACCTGATGCAGCAATTTTTTTCAGAGCTTCGTTAGCTTCTTCAATTTTAGCAGCGGTTTTATATAGATTAATGATATGAATACCATTTCTTTCCATATAAATGTATGGAGCCATGTTTGGATCCCATTTACGAGTCATGTGTCCGAAGTGAACACCTGCTTCTAATAATTCTTTTACTTCAATTTTGTTTGCCATTGTGTAATAGTTTACGTTCCGTGTTATAGCAATTTTCGAGTAGTCACTTGCGTTTGTCTTGAAAATTTAGATGCTAAACTAATTCCTTTTTCAATAAAAAGAATATCGACAACTTTGTTTTAAATTCTAATTTAATTGTAAAAAATAATCTGAAAATATTAACGTTTAGAGAATTGGAATCTCTTACGCGCTTTTT
>CANGTL010000035.1 GCA_947456815.1 Flavobacteriaceae bacterium | reverse complement strand
TTTCCAATTTCGGTCAAACCGTAGTATTTTCGTGGTGGACCTGAAGTGGATTCTTCCCAACGGTAGTTGAGTAATCCGTCATTTTTTAATCTTGTTAATAGGGGATAAACCGTACCCTCTACGACAAGCAATTTTGCGTTTTTCAAGGTATCTAATATTTCCGAAGTATAGGCATCTTTTTCTTTTAGAACGCATAAGATGCAAAACTCGAGAACACCTTTACGCATCTGGGCTTTTGTGTTTTCAATATTCATGATTCTATTTTTTTATTTGGGAGATTAATAGCTGTGAAATCCATAATAGTGGCTAGACTTAATTTAAGGTCAATAATTGATCTGAGTGGTATTTTTGCAACGCGACAGCTTCTTCGTTGAGTGCTATATTATCCGGAAATCCAGTATAGGTGATTTTGGCTTCATCTGCAATATCAACAGTCAAATTGGAGTGGGCATAAATGGTTGCCATTGAATTTCCTGATGCTTTCATGTTGATCACATTTGAAAAGAAATTACGAGCACTTAATAAGACTGTATTGGAAGTTTCAAATGCTGCACGATGGGCTTTCCCTGTAACATTTATTTTTGCATTCTTGGTAAAATTTCCGCTGAGTGACGAAGTTTCAATCTTGCCATTAAAAGAGCTATTATCGGTAGCGATTAACTTTGTCTTTTCACTCACCTTAATGTTTCCGGTAAGACTGCCGCCTGAACTCAGATTGATGGTCAAGTTCCTTGAAGTCAATGCATCGTCGATGGTAACGATAGCATTTGTATTGGCCTCTAAAGCGACGAGATTATTCGTGGCAAGATAAACTCTAATTTTTCCGCTATTTGTCGTGAAATCTTTTTCGTTTAAGAGATCAATAGTTAACGTTTGACCTTTAACGGTTGTACTGATGTTTTTCATTATTGATTGATTTGCTGCTTCAATTCGAAGGGACGGCGTGTCACTTTCGATGTACACTAATTCGATTCCGTGTTGTACCTTAACTTTTGAAAATGATGAAACTGTTCTCATTTCTACTTCTTGTCCTTTTGCTAATATTCCGATTAAGAATAGGGTTAGCGTTGTGATGATTTTTAACATGATTTCGTTTTTTTGATTGATGATTGATGATGATTTTTGATGATTGAAACTATTTGATAAATGCTATGGTGAAGGGATACTTAAAATCGTCTCCGTTGGATGTTTTGACCGAGGCGTAGATAATGAGAAAAAATTCGGCGATTTTCATAAATATAAAAAGGCATATGGCTGAGATGGCAATGGTCAACACTCCGGTCATATGGCTAAAATCGAAGTTGTCGAAGAAAACGTCGTCGTTATTAATAATCGCATTGAAACTTACATTATTAAAGAAAGTAATTACTACTATTGGAATTGCAATAAGCGCGAGAACAAAAGAATAAAGAAATAAACTCAACTGAAAATTAATGGTTTGCTTACCTTGCTCATTAACATATTCTGATTTATCTCGAGTTGTACTCCAGATTACAATCGGGAAAATAAAATTTCCGAACGGAATAAAGTATTGCGTTAAAGTGCTTAAATTGATTAGCGCTGCTGTACTGTTTTTTGAATTTGTTTCCATGATTAAAAGTATATAGTAATTTCTTATGCAAATATATGTCTAAAAAACAATACCTTGTTTCGCATAGTACCAAATGTTAACAAAATATTAACATTTAATGCAATTAGATTTTAAGCCTTTTTATTGTTACATTTAGGAACTAATTCAACAGCAATGGGTACTGCAACCTTTAAGATAAATCTTTTCTTGTTTTTTAAATTGCCTTCCGCTTTTTGGTGTGGTGTTCGATTAAAATCGATTAATGAAACGCAATGCACCACTTCTGTGAAGCATCGTTGGTTCAACAAGAACCCATTTAACTCCCTATATTTTGCCGTTCAAGCCATGGCAGCGGAACTTTCAACAGGCGCTTTGGTGATGCAAAGTATCCAACGAAGTGGTCAAAGAATTTCGATGCTCGTTGCCAGCAATAAATGCGTTTTTATCAAAAAAGCAACTGGTAGAATTCATTTTAATTGCTCTGAAGGCGACAAAATTGCTGGTACCATTCAAGAAGCAATAGCTTCGGGCGAGGGGAAAACGGTTTGGTTAAAGTCAATCGGTACAAACGAAAACGGGGAAGTGGTTTCTGAAATGGATTTTGAGTGGACTCTTAAACTCAAAAAATAGGTTTTCAACAGACGTTAAATTGAACCTAATTAACCATCCGTTTCCTTGGTCATTGACTAACTTTGAATAAAAAAATGAAAATCCTCATTACAGGCGCCACTGGACTTATTGGAACTGAGCTGGTATCATTGCTTCTTCAAAACGGAATTGCAGTACATTATCTTACCACTTCAAAAACTAAAATCAAAAGCCAGCTCAATTACCAAGGGTTTTATTGGGATCCAGCACAAGGACGCATCGATGAAAATTGTTTGATGGGTGTTGATGCGGTGATTCATTTAGCGGGTGCAAGTATTTCAAAAAGATGGACCGAGAACTACAAGACAGAAATCTTAGAAAGTAGAATTTTAGCCACCAGTACACTCTTTAAAGCCGTTAAAGATCATCCCAATCAAATCAAACAGATTGTTTCAGCCTCTGGAACTGCAATTTATCCGGATAGCGCCACCATTAATTATAGTGAGAGTAATACCATATCTGATGATCATTTTTTATCCAATGTTGTAGTAAAATGGGAGGAAAGTGTAGATAAGTATCGGCTACTAAATATTAAAGTTTGCAAACTGAGAACTGGAGTTGTCTTTGCAAAGAATGGCGGCGCTTTGCAAGAAATGATAAAGCCTATTCGTTTTGGACTTGGCGCTAAATTTGGCGACGGAAGTCAAATTTCATCATGGATTCACATTCAAGATTTAGCTGCAATGTACCTTTTTGCAGTTCAGAATTCTTGGGAAGGCAATTACAATGCCGTGGCGCCTTTTCCAGTTTCAAATAAACAACTAACTCAAGAATTAGCTAAGAAATTGCATCGACCGTTATGGTTGCCAGCTATTCCTAAGTTTGTCATGAAATTTATTTTAGGCGATATGCATGAACTGCTTTTCAACGACAAAAAAATTAGTCCTCAAAAAGCAATTGATGTTGGATTTCGTTTCCAATTTCCTACGATAGAAAAGGCATTACAAGAAATTTTGCCATAAAAAAAGCTCCGTTTTTTGAACGGAGCTTTTCTCTTATAATCTTTGTGAATTAATAATATTTAGAAGCTTAACGCTAACCTTAAGATTCCATTCCACACAATTTTTTTGATTGAACGGAAACAAACTTAATTAAAACGAAATCGATTTAGTCTTAAAATTCTATTAAATTTTTTATTTTAACTTTTAGGAGCTTTTTCCTGCTGTTCGCTACTATCTTTTGTGCCACACAAGCAAAATGAACAGGCGAAATAAATTACGGCACAAAAGGATAGCCGCTGCCATCAGGGCTAGGGCAATTGAATAACAAATGCAATTCCAGTCAATAAAGTTAAATCGTAGTTTTGTAGAATTGTTTAATCGAAACCTAGTAACATTGTTTATTATCCTTTTAGTAACCAATCCCAGTCGGCGTGACGTCTTCACGACAAATACTGAAGTTTCTGGTTTGCAAAATCTTCAATCGATAAAAGAGCAAGGACGTACAATAGTTCATACAATTAAACGATTCCACGATTAAACGAATCCACACTTACACAGCTAGTCAAAAAAAACAGTGACAATTTGACATTATTCAACAAATGGCAATACTTTTGCAATTCAGCGAAAAAAAAATGATAAAAAATGTTTTTAAACATAAAAGTAAAATGACCACTGAGAACAACGAACAAGAAGAATTGGTTGATCAAGTTGCTACTGAAAACCACGAAGCAGCCATTGATTCCTCGGATAATTTAACACCTGAACAAAAATTAGAAGAAGATTTAGCAACCGAAAAAGATAAATTTCTTAGACTTTTTGCGGAATTTGAAAATTATAAAAGACGTACTTCTAAAGAGCGAATCGACTTATTCAAAACTGCCAATCAAGAGGTGCTTCAAGCCATGTTGCCAGTAATGGACGATTTTGACAGAGCTTTGGTTGAAATCAAAAAATCAGAAGACGATGTCTTGCTCCAAGGCGTTGAGTTGATTTATGAAAAACTAAAGTCTACCCTTGTATCCAAAGGTCTTGAGGAAGTAGCGGTAAAGGCTGGAGATATCTTCAATGCAGACTTTGCTGAAGCGATTACACAAATTCCCGCTCCATCTCCAAATCTAAAAGGAAAAATTGTAGATGTTATTGAAAAAGGGTACAAATTAGGCGATAAAATAATTCGTTTTCCGAAGGTTGTTATTGGTAACTAAAATCAATCTTACTCTAATTTTACATCTAAAGTATATCAAATATGCGATTTGTCATCCCGAGCGTCACACCTGTCGGCGGACAGGCAGTCGAGGGCTAACTAAAAACACAAAATGAAAAAAGATTTTTACGAAATATTAGGGATTTCCAAAAGTGCTTCAGAGGCAGAAATCAAAAAAGCTTATCGGAAAAAAGCTATCGAATTCCATCCTGATAAAAATCCAGGAAATAAAGAAGCAGAAGAGAACTTTAAAGCAGCGGCAGAAGCCTACGAAGTCCTAAGCGATCCTCAGAAGAAAGCCAAATACGATCAATACGGACATCAAGCATTTGATGGCGCTGGTGGATTCGGCGGCGGTCATGGCGGCATGAACATGGAAGATATCTTTAGTCAATTTGGGGATATTTTTGGCGGTGCTTTTGGTGGTAGCTTCGGAGGAAATTCGGGAGGTCAACGCAGGATGAAAGGAAGTAATCTTCGTATCAAAGTAAAATTAACTTTAGAAGAAGTTGCCAATGGTGTCGAGAAGAAAGTAAAAGTTAAACGTAAAGTTCAAGCGCCTGGAGTGAGCTACAAAACTTGTTCTACTTGTAACGGACAAGGTCAAGTAATGCGGGTGACCAATACGATTTTGGGTAGAATGCAATCGGCTTCTACTTGTCCAACTTGCGGTGGTTCTGGTCAAATTCTCGATAAAAAACCCGCCAATGCAGATGCGCAAGGTATGTTACTTGAGGACGAAACAGTTTCTATCAAAATCCCAGCTGGAGTAGTAGATGGGATGCAACTCAAAGTTTCGAACAAAGGAAATGATGCACCAGGAAATGGTGTTCCCGGTGATTTGATTGTTGCGATTGAAGAAGCAGAGCACGAATTTTTGAAACGTGAAGGTGAAAACCTACATTTCGACTTATATATCAGTTTTGCTGAAGCAGCTCTTGGCGTTTCTAAAGATATTGACGCAGTCAACGGAAAAGTGCGTATCAAATTGGAAGAAGGTATTCAATCAGGTAAAATACTCAGACTTAAAGGCAAAGGAATTCCTAGTCTAAATGGTTATGGTACAGGTGATTTGTTAGTACATATCAATGTGTGGACTCCCAAAACTTTAAACAAAGAACAAAAGCAGTTTTTCGAAAACAATTTGACCAACGAAAACTTTATTCCGCAGCCGGAAAAAAGTGATAAATCTTTTTTCGAAAAAGTTAAAGATATGTTTTCATAAATCGAAAAAAATATTTTACATTTGAATAATACTAGGTAACTAGTATTTCTTTTTCATAGCAATTTTTCCCATCCTTGTGCAAATAAGGGTGGGTTTTTTTTTAGATGAATGGTCTCTCGATATTGTAACAATTACCTATTTTTACACACAAACGTCTCAAAAAAACAACAAACCTATAACAGTCAAACGCATGAGTAATATTCTTGAAGTTGAAAATGTAGTCAAACAATATGGCGACTATGTTGCACTCAATAAAGTATCACTAACAGTTCCAAAAGGGAGTATCTACGGACTTCTGGGTCCCAATGGCGCTGGAAAAACTTCCCTTATCCGAATCATTAATCAGATTACAATGCCCGATGCTGGAAATGTAATATTCGATGGTGAAAAATTACAGCCAAAACACGTGCAATATATTGGTTATCTTCCTGAAGAACGCGGTTTGTATAAATCAATGAAAGTCGGGGAGCAATGCCTCTATCTTGCACAAATGAAAGGCCTTTCAAAAGCCGAAGCTACCGCACAATTGAAATATTGGTTCGATCGTCTAGAAATTCAAGGTTGGTGGAACAAGAAAATTCAAGAACTTTCAAAAGGAATGGCGCAAAAAATTCAGTTTGTCGTTTGTGTTTTGCACAAGCCCAAATTGCTGATTTTTGACGAGCCTTTTTCGGGCTTTGATCCTGTTAATGCCAACATTATTAAAGACGAAATCTTAGAACTCAAAAAGCAAGGCTCAACCATCATATTCTCTACACACCGAATGGAAAGCGTCGAGGAACTTTGCGATGATATCGCGCTCATTCATCAATCCAACAAACTCATCGAAGGAAAATTGACCGATGTCAAGAAACAATACCGCACCAACAGTTTTGAAGTTGGTATCTTAACCGACAACGTAGAAGGATTAATGTACGATATCACACAAAAATTCACAGTGGGTCAAACAGATTTTAAATCGCTAAACGATGAACTCAAACTCAAAATTGAACTCGGAAACGCAACGCCAAACGAACTCTTGAATCTCCTAACACAACGAGGACAAGTCACGCATTTTATGGAGAAAATCCCAAGCGTCAATGATATTTTCATCCAAACTGTAACAAGTAAAAAATAAAATAAAAAAAATCCAAATTCCAAATTCCAATCCGCACCCTTTGGAATTTGGAATTTCAAATTTGATAATTTCCAAAATTATGAGCATCATATCCCTAATCATAAAAAGAGAATTCATTGCCAAAGTCCGCAATAAATCATTCATAGTTATGACTTTCTTAAGTCCATTGCTATTCGTCGGAATCGCTGCATTCGTCGGCTATCTAGGTTCTCTAAAAGCCGATGTAAAACAAATCGCCATCCACGACGAAACGGGAATTTTTATCAATGAATTTAAGAATTCAGAGGAATTTAATTACATGAATATGTCCAACGTCGACATGAAAGTCCTCAAAGACAGTCTGGTTTCCGAGAGATTCGAAGGGCTGCTTTTTATTCCCAAAGCCGACGATTATAATACACTGCAAGACAAAATCCAATATCTGTCTAATGATAGTCCAAGTATCACCTTTCTTGGGGAAACGGAAGATGTCATCGCAAAAAAACTCACCAAACTTAATTTCGAAAAAGCAAAACTCGACACCTTAGCAATCCAAAAAGCACAAGCTGATGTCAATATCAAAGTCGCCAAATCTAGCGGAGAAGAATCCCTCAAAGGTCTCAACGAAATCAAAATAGCCATCGGTGGTGCTTTCGGTTATCTCATCATGATGTTTATTATCATCTACGGCAATATGGTCATGCGCTCCGTCATCGAAGAAAAAACCAACCGCATCATCGAAATCATCATTTCCTCCGTAAAACCATTTCAACTCATGATGGGAAAAATTATCGGAACTTCGTTGGCGGGGATTTTACAATTCTTGATTTGGGCAATTATTGGATTGGCGCTCATGTTTGGTTTTTCTTATTTTTTCGGAATCAACGCTTCACCCACAGCCAAAGTTCCACCTGAAATGATGCACCAAGCGCAAGAGCAAATGTCTACAATTCAACTCTACATCAAAGAATTGTGGAACTTGCCAATCGCTACAATTATCATCTGTTTTATCCTTTATTTCATTGGAGGTTATTTTTTATACAGCTCATTTTACGCCGCTATTGGCGCCGCCGTAGATAACGAAACCGATTCACAACAATTTCTGCTACCGATCATTATGCCGCTAATTTTAGGAGTTTACATCGGATTTTTCACCGTAATCAATGATCCTCACGGCAACATCGCCACCATATTTTCGATGGTGCCGCTCACATCGCCCATTGTTATGCTAATGCGTATTCCGTTTGGTGTGCCGTGGTGGCAAATCGTATTGTCCATCACGATTCTTTTCGGAACTTTTATGGGAGTTGTTTGGTTCGCCTCCAAAATATACCGCGTCGGAATCCTCATGTATGGCAAAAAACCAACTTGGAAAGAGTTATATAAATGGCTGAAATATTAGGAGCTTTTCCCGCTATCCGTTGCAATCTTTTTTGCTAGTCTTCCCGAGCGCAGTCGAGGGAATTTCCTCAAGCAAAAAAGGATTTCCACTACTATCGGGGCTAGGACACCTTTTTCATAATCAAATTTTTCTTAATACGTGTGCAGGTTATTACTAACTTAGTACCTTAGCGCCTCAGAATCTTAGTAACTCAAAAAAATGCCCAAAATACTAATCATCGAAGACGAAGCCTCAATCAGAAGAGTATTGATAAAAATACTCTCCGAAGAAAGCAGCACCTATAACGTCGAAGAAGCCGAAGACGGAATGCAAGGCTTCGAAAAAATCAAACACACCGATTACGATTTGGTGCTCTGCGATATCAAAATGCCCAAAATGGACGGAGTCGAATTGCTAGAAGCCGTCAAAAAAATCAAACCCGAAATTCCAATGGTCATGATTTCTGGCCACGGCGATATGGAAACCGCCATCAATGCGATGCGTTTAGGCGCCTTCGATTATATCTCAAAACCACCAGATTTAAATCGACTACTCAATACGGTTCGCAATGCACTCGACAAAAAGCAACTTGTGGTTGAGAATAAAATCCTTAAGAAAATTGTTGGCAAAAAATACGAAATGATTGGCGAAAGTGAGCCCATCAATCATATCAAACTCATGATCGAGAAAGTCGCGCAAACCGACGCACGTGTACTCATTACTGGTCCAAACGGAACCGGAAAGGAATTAGTTGCGCATCAATTACACGAGAAAAGCGAACGTTGTAACTTCCCTTTAATTGAAGTCAATTGCGCAGCGATTCCAAGTGAACTCATAGAAAGTGAATTGTTTGGTCACGTCAAAGGCGCCTTTACTTCCGCGGTTCGCGACCGCGCAGGAAAATTCGAAGCTGCCGATGGAGGTACTATTTTTCTGGATGAAATTGGCGATATGAGTTTGGCGGCACAAGCCAAAGTATTGCGCGCTTTGCAAGAAAGTTTGATACAAAGAGTTGGAGCGGATAAAGATATAAAAGTCAATGTACGTGTTGTTGCGGCAACCAACAAAGATTTGAAAAAGGAAATCGAAGAAGGTCGCTTCCGTGAAGATTTGTACCACCGATTGGCGGTGATTCTAATCAAGGTTCCCGCATTGAATGAAAGACGTGATGATATTCCGTTATTGATAGAACATTTCACACAAAGCATTGCTTCCGATCAAGGAACAACGCCAAAGACTTTTTCACACGAGGCCATCAAGTTGTTGCAAGAATACGATTGGACAGGAAATATACGTGAATTAAGAAATGTAGTAGAGCGATTGATTATCTTAGGAGGTAACGAAATTTCGGAAACCGACGTTAAACTGTTCGCAAGCAAGTAAAAACGTTCTCGGTTATCAGTTGTCAGTTAAAAGTATAACCGACAACCGACAACCGACAACCGACAACAAAAAAAATGAATCTAAAAAAAATAAACCCCAACCTGCAACAAGCACTGATTGAGTCAGGCTTAACAGAAGCCAATCCGATTCAGCAAGACACATTTTCATCTATGAAAAGTGGTGCCGATTGCGTAATCATTGCACCCGCAGGTAGCGGAAAATCGACCACGATTGTGCTGAATGTCATCCAGCAATTGGTTGCAGAAGGAGAAGAATCTCCCAGAGCATTAATTATTGTCGAGGATAAAACCAAAGTCCTCGCCATGGAAGAACTTTTCGAACAATTCGGAAAGTACACGAATCTGCGCGTTTATGGCGTGCATGACAAAGGCGATCTGGAATACGACAAGAATTATATCTCCACAGGAATCGATGTACTCATCGGAACGCCCAACAGATTGAATGAAATGTTTACGACGGCTGGCTACAACGTCAATCGATTGAAGATGTTTATTTTGGATGATGCCGAACCGATTTTGAAATTGCGGCATGAAACCAAAATTATGCGAATTTCAAATAGTATCACCAAAACACAGCGAATTATCTTTTCAGAAGTGCTGACCGAACGCACAGAAATACTCGCAGAAAAGATGCTAACCGAGCCGATTTGGTTTGAATTAGAAGACGAAGAATAAAATCCATCAACCTACAACTAATCACTAACAACGCTATCCATGGGATTAATGAAAGTATTTTCAGGCAACGAAATTCTGGCGCTCGCCTTACAAGAAAAAATAGAATCAATAGGCGTGAATACCGTCATTCGCAACAATAACCAATCGAATGTATTACCGTCGTTGTCGAATACCAAACCCGTTGAATTATTTATTAAAGAAATTGATTTTGGTAAAGCGAATTCGGTGATAGAGGAATTTCGGTTGAGCATTTAAAATAGATTCTAAGACTTTCAGACTTCAAGACTTTAGGACGGCAAGATTGCAGGACTGTAAGATTCTCAGAGTGCTAGAAAGAATCTCAAATTCTTTAATTCATAAAATTTGATAATCCAACAATCTCCTTATCTTTGCGCCTTTAAAAATAGAATGTAAAACTGTAAGATTTCAATGCTGTAAGACAGTATCTGATAATCCTAAAATCGTACAGTCTTATAATCTTATAATCTTAAAATCTTACGATCCAACAATCCAATGATCACAGTAAACGATATCTCCGTGCAATTTGGCGGAACCACTTTATTTAGCGACGTTTCTTTTGCTATCAATGAAAACGACAAAATTGCCTTAATGGGTAAAAATGGCGCGGGCAAATCGACGCTTCTAAAAATAATTGCAGGTCAAAGCAAACCGTCAACAGGAAATATTTCAGCTCCCAAAGAAGCAGTAATTGCATACTTGCCGCAACATTTGCTAACGACAGATACCGCAACTGTAGTTGAAGAAACTTCGAAAGCGTTTGGCGAAGTGTTCAAAATGAAAGCCGAAATGGATGACATCAACGAACAACTGACGGTTCGTACCGATTACGAAAGCGACGAGTATATGAAACTTATAGAGCGCGTTTCTGATTTAAGTGAAAAGTATTATGCCATTGAGGAAGTCAATTATGAAGCGGAAGTAGAGAAGATCTTAATTGGTCTTGGGTTTGTGCGTGAAGATTTTACGCGTCCAACGTCAGAATTTTCGGGAGGTTGGAGAATGCGAATCGAATTGGCGAAGATTTTATTGCAAAAACCCGACTTGATTTTACTAGATGAACCGACCAATCACATGGATATCGAAAGTATTCAATGGTTGGAAGATTTTTTGATGAATTCGGCAAAAGCAGTTGTAGTTATTTCTCACGATAGAGCGTTCGTAGATAACATCACCAATCGCACGATTGAAGTCACGATGGGGCGCATATACGACTACAAAGCGAAATATTCTCACTATTTAGAATTGCGAAAAGACCGACGAATTCACCAGCAAAAAGCCTATGATGAGCAACAAAAGATGATTGCGGATAATCAGGAGTTTATAGATCGATTTAAAGGTACTTTTTCAAAAACCTTGTCCGTGCAATCACGGGTAAAAATGTTGGAGAAAATTGTTCCGGTGCAAATTGATGAGATCGATACTTCGGCATTGCGAATCAAATTTCCACCGTCTATTCGTTCGGGGCAATATCCCGTAATCGTAAAGGAACTTTCGAAATCCTACGGCGATCATGTGGTTTTTAAAGATGCGAATATTGTTATCGAACGTGGACAGAAAGTCGCTTTTGTGGGTAAAAATGGAGAAGGAAAATCGACCATGATCAAAGCAATCATGAAAGAAATTGGCATTGATTCTGGTTCTGTAGAAATCGGACACAATGCTCAAATAGGTTATTTTGCGCAAAATCAAGCGTCGTTGTTGGATGAAAATTCGACCATTTTTGAAACGATAGATGATGTGGCAGTGGGCGAGGTAAGAACCAAAATTAAAGATTTACTAGGCGCTTTTATGTTTCATGGCGATGATGTCACCAAGAAAGTGAAAGTGCTATCGGGTGGAGAAAAAACCCGATTGGCGATGATTAAGTTGTTGTTGGAGCCCGTTAATTTATTGATACTCGATGAGCCTTCGAATCACTTAGACATGAAAACCAAAGACATTATTAAAGATGCTTTAAAGGATTTTGATGGGACATTGATCTTAGTATCGCACGACCGTGATTTCTTGGACGGTTTAGCAACCAAAGTCTTTGAATTTGGTAACAAGCGTGTCAAAGAGCACTTTGAAGACATCGCTGGATTCTTGGCGCACAAGAAAATGGAAAACCTTCGGGAAATCGAGAAGTAATATTTATTCTCCGTAGAACCACGAAAGATGAGTGCATTCGGAGCAGACAAAATAAGTTGCGGAACGATTCGTCCAATCGAGATTAAATAAAGAGGCGACTGCAGTATTGAGTTGCGCGCGGCCTTGCCAAAAAGTCTTGTTGGAGCAGATTGGGCAAACCAATTCGTGCCCTTTAATAGTTACCATTTCCGGCGGATTACTTTTTAGATTTGCCATAGTTGAAGTGTTATTTTTCTAGCACTAGTTTATAAATATTTGATTTCAGTTCTTCGGTATCATTGTCTTCACAAAGCAAAAATTCTATTTGCGTTTTCGACTTTTTAAATAGGGTGATTCCTTCAAACTTTTTGGTTTCGGTGATTTGCGTGGTAAAATCGACGGTCCATGTTTTTGGGTTGATACTTCCAATCATACTTCCTAAAACTTCACCATCTTTATAGGTTGATTTTGAATCTTCGGCAGACGCCAAGAAGTAAATCGTGTCATCAACCAAAATCGCGTCAGTAAAGGTAGCTTCGACGGTCTTTAGTTTTGGTAAAGGCATTGCAATGTAACGAGACGTTTCTTTTTTGGAATCATAAACAAAGATTCCGTTCTTGGAGCCTTCTCCATTACCACGTTGGAAGAGAACCAAATCGTCTTTGTAGAAAACGGCGCCTTCGATGTTCAAGTCTTTATCAGAAATTCCTGCATTTGACTTTAGTTTTTGATACAACAAGGTCAAATCTTTTTGTTCTGTCTTTTGATTTTTCGGATTGTAAATGAATTGTTGTTCACGTTTGGGTTTGGCACCTGAACCAAAAATGTAGAGTTTGTTGCCTTTTTGTGTCAAAGATTCAAAATCTAGTTTTTGCTTCTTGGGCATATTCTCTTGACTATTATCGTAGAGTTTGATTTTGTTGATTGTTTGATTCACCATTGAGAATTGATACAAGAATGTACTATTGTCTGAAATGATATACAAGGAATCATTGTTTAAGACTAAACCTGAAGCGGAACCGATTCCGATGATTTGAAATAGAATTTCTAAAGTGAATTTTTGCATAAGTTGTGTTTGGTTTGAAAAGCCCTAGCCCAGATGGAAGCGGTATCCTTTTTTGTTTTTACGAAAATACATTGTCCTTCGACTGCGCTCAGGATGACAAGCTTCACGCTTGATGTAACAAAAACAAAAAAGATATAGCGTACAGCTGGAAATAGCTCCTAAAAATACCTAAATTTAATAAAACGGGATAGAAATAGATTGTATAAAACAGAAAAAAAAGCGCCGAAAAAATCAGCGCTTTCTAAAATATTGGGTTTAGATATTAATTAACCATTATTTTTTGAGTAAATCTTTTTCCGTTTGCTGTCGCAATTTCCACGATGTAGATTCCGGCAGAACGAATTGGGTTAATTGCAATCGTGTTGGTTGTTGCTTCAACTGTGATATTTTTGTTTTCAATTACCGCTCCGTTGATTGCTACAATTTTTAGAGTGGCATTATCCATCGCGATATTAGATTGAAGTAATAGTTCACCGTTTTTCACATTGCTGCTGGAAATTGCAATTGAATTTGAATTAAACTGTTCTGTTCCTAATGAGAAACCTAGGTCAGCCCATGTTAAAGCCAAGCTTAATAGACCCGCGTTTCCAGTTGGCATACCGTTGGTCCAGTTTTGTCTAAAGCACAAGCGATCTAAATTGCCCGCTTGATCTAGACCTACATTATTTGTAATCGTAGCCGTGCCAGGCTCTCCACCCGCGAATGCAGGATCTACATACACAGAAATTAAATCGTCATTGGTTCCAGAACTTTGAGTATACTTAATAATAACTAAGTGATCTTGATTATAACCAAGTGCATTTGGTGTAAAATTGATTTGATTTCCGTTAGACCCTTTGCTAACTCCTAGGAAAAATGCACCAGGAGCTGGTGTCGCATACAAACGGAAAGTTGTATTAAAGTTACCGCCGCTCATTACTCGAAAGAAATCGCTGTTATTGTTTGCTTGAGCAATGCTTAAGTTTAGGATAAAGCCTACATATAAATCTCCAGAAGTAACCGCTGGAAAAGCTGTTCCGCAACCGTCTGAATCTGGGCTGATTTTTATGGAGTTGATGCTAGAACCATAATCAGCGTAAGAAACTGGAGTAGCAAGCACGTCTGCATTGTTAGGAATAGCGCCGATTGCAGCTCCCAATCCACCTGGGTTAGATGAGTTGTTAGACCAAGTTCCCTGTGTGTTTAAATCAACACCAGTAAAATAGGTCGAAAAATCATCTTGAAAAATGTTTTGTGCGTTTGCGCTGAATGTTGCGATTAACGCGACAAGAATTAATTTAGTTTTCATTTTTTATGTTTAAGGATTGATGATTATTTGGATATAATTTTGAAGCTAGTTTTTTCGCCATTTTCGTCATAAAGTTGCACAATATACATACCGCTACTTAATTTTGAAGCAAGTCCAATTTGTGAACTTCCTGTCGGAATGTTTATCATTTTTTGCTCAAGTAACGCTCCTGTTGTTGAAAAGAGTTTCATTTGCACATTATTCAAGGTGTTTTTTGAACTTATTTGCAGTTGACCATTTTCTAATATACTTGAAATAGTCACACTATTTGCTTCAAATTGATTTACGCCCAAGGGCAAGAAAGTAAGGCCTTCCCATGTGGTTGAAGTACTAACTAAACCAATTAAACCTGTTGGCATTGAGGCTGCTACGTTAAAGTTCATTCGGAAGGCAAGACGATCAATCGCACCACTTTGGTCAAATCCAGCAGCATTTGTAATGTTTGGAGCAGGTTCGCCGTTTCCGTAAATAGGGTTTACAAACGCGCTGACGATGTCATCATCGGGACCACCTAAATGGGAATATTTAAGAATTAGTAAAACATTTTCACCGTAATTAAATACATCTCCTGTATATACAGTAGCATTACTAGATGCTCCTTTTCGTATTCCGACATTGTATCCAAAGCCAGCGTCTCGTACTAATAGTCTATAAGTGACTTGTGTAGCATCACTATTAATAACGCGTAGAAAGTCAACTGGCGATCCAGCAGTAGTTGGTGCGGACGTAAGATTTAGGACTAAACCCAAATATAAATTTCCGTCCGTAACAACAGGAGTGATGGCTCTGGCAACACCATCTTGAACGGGTGCTAGTGTAATACTACTGTTGGAAGATCCGTAATCTAAATAATTCAAAGATTGGCCAACCACTTTGGTACCTGAACAAGGCTGCGATCCACTTAATGGCAAGCATGCACCAATACCAACATTAGGTGCAATTGGGCTGTTCGACCACAAACCCTGGCCGCTTAGTTCTTGGTTTATGACGTAGGTCGAAAAATCATCTTTAAAAATGTTTTGTCCTTGAGAAATTACAGTAGTTAAGAAAGTAAGTAATAGAAGTAAAATTCTTTTCATTAGTATAGCGTTTTTGATGCTGTAAATATAAATAATTCTGGAGATTTAAGAATTGTTTAATAGTTAAAAGTTTTATCTGACGTACTTTTGGCGAAAAAGTTACGATTTGAAATTTTCCACCTACACAAAAGAGTTCTCCTATAACATAAAATTAGCGTATCCCGTCATTTTAGGAATGTTGGGGCACACTTTGATTGGTATTGTCGACAACATCATGGTCGGTAATTTAGGTTCAACAGAATTAGCGGCAGTGTCTTTGGGGAACAGTTTTATTTTCATAGGGATGTCAATCGGAATTGGATTTTCTACTGCTATAACGCCAATCATCGCCGAAGCAGATGCTGAAAAAGATTCCTCTAAAATTCGTTCGGTTTTTCATCACGGATTGTTATTGTGCACGCTCATTGGGATTGCATTGTTTATCATGATTGTTTTGGCAAAACCAATTATGTACTTAATGCACCAACCTGAAGCGGTGGTTGCCTTAGCGTCGCCTTATATTGATTGGGTTGCTTTTTCACTTATTCCGGTGATTATTTATCAAGGCTATAAACAATTTGCAGATGGCTTATCCAAAACCAAATATTCAATGTATGCTATTTTCATGGCGAATGTCGTACACATATTTTTTAATTATGTGTTGATTTATGGCGTTTGGTTCTTTCCAAAATTGGGTATTATTGGCGCTGCTTTAGGGACAGTCATATCTAGAATATTGATGGTGGTTTTTATGCATTATTTGTTGAAGTATAATAATGAACTGAAGATTTATTTTACCAAAGTAAAATTCAATCAAATTCGCAAAAAAATATTGAAGCAGATCATCAATTTAGGATTTCCTTCCGCGATGCAAATGTTGTTTGAAGTAACTTTATTTACTGCTGCTATTTGGCTTTCCGGCTCGATAGGGAAAACAAGTCAAGCAGCAAATCAGATTGCCTTGACACTTGCCACAACCACTTTTATGTTTGCGATGGGTTTGAACGTAGCCGCCATGATCCGCGTAAGCAATCAAAAAGGACTCAATGATTATAAGAACTTAATTATTGTGGCTCGTTCCATATTTTTATTAGCCATTATTTTGGAAACTATTTTTGCTATTTTATTCGTGGCTTTACATCAATTTCTGCCACATTTATTTCTAAACATGGACAATTCCATGCAATTGGTAGATAATGGTGAAGTTATCGCAATCGCATCTCAATTGCTATTGGTGGCAGCTGTTTTTCAAATTTCAGATGGAATTCAAGTAGTTGTTTTAGGAGCATTGCGGGGACTACAAGACGTGAAGATTCCTATGTATATTACTTTTGTTGCCTATTGGCTGATTGGTTTTCCGATTTCATTTTATCTAGGAATTTATACAGAACTTAAAGCAACAGGCATTTGGATTGGATTGCTTGCCGGGTTGACTGCAGCCGCGTTGTTTTTGTATATCCGTTTCGAACGATTGTCTAAGAAATTGGTTATAGAGAATCATGGAAGATAGATATCCTTATGTTCAAATGTAACTTCTAAAATAATCTGTCGTATAAACACCACATTTTAAAAAACAAAAAAATGATACTATTTATTATTTTAGGCGCAATTTTCCTGATTGCAAGTTTTACTTCTACCAATCCAAATCATCCACTTTCTAGGTTTACCCAACCACTAAAAGTAATCGGATTTGTTTTGATTCTCATTGGTGTCTTGTCTTCGGCTTTCAAGCAAATTGACGCTGGAAAAGTGGGTGTAAAATCGCTCTACGGTAGCGTTCAACCAGATGTATTAGAAAGTGGTTTGCACTTAATCAATCCACTACTAGATGTTACTGATTTTGATATTCAAACGCAAAATTATACGATGTCAGCCATTCATTCTGAAGGTGCTCAAGAAGGCGACGATGCCATTCGAGTGCTATCCAATGACGGTTTGGAAGTTGTGATTGACTTAACGGTGTTATATCGAATTTCACCTGATTCAGCTCCAAAAATTTTCAAGCAAATAGGTGTCAATTATACCGATAAGATTGTTCGTCCAGTTACAAGAACACGTATTCGTGACAACGCTGTTTATTATGATGCAGTGGCTTTATATTCAACCAAAAGAAATGAATTTCAACAGCGTATTTATAAAAGTATCGAAGATGATTTCAAATCAAGAGGTCTAATCCTAGAGCAGTTGCTCATTAGAAACATTAACCTTCCTGCATCTGTAAAAACTACTATTGAGAGTAAAATAAATGCGGAACAAGAGGCGCAAAAAATGCAATTCGTTCTTCAAAAAGAAAAACAAGAGGCGGAAAGAAAACGAGTAGAAGCACAAGGTATTGCCGACTATCAACGCATTATCTCGATGGGCTTGACCGACAAACAATTGCAATACGAACAAATCAAAGCGCAGAAAGAACTGGCAGCTTCACCCAATAGTAAAATCATCTTTATGAATGGGAAAAGCGCACCGGTGATATTATCAGATAAATAAATTAAAAAGTTTATTCGTTTATTTGTTAAATCGATAAACCAAATAAGCGAATCTTCAATTCAACGAAAATTATGGAATTACCAAAATTTCTCCTCGGCGACAACACCGATTTTCCAGATGATATTTTTATCATTCATATGGATTACCCAAGATTTATCATCAACCTCAAGGACGATGAGGTTGAATTTATGGAAGATGCAGAAGACCTTGATGAGTCGGAGCTCAATGCTGAAATGGAAGGTTTGATTGTTCTTGCCAATGAATTTTACGACAGAGAAATCGAACGTTACGAGGAGTAACTACGTCTTAAAATACACTTTTAAAATATCCTGAGCAGCGGTAAATGGTGAAATTTCATTATTTGCCACTGCTTTTTTGTTGGCTTCAAGTAGCGTTAAGATTTCTGGATGCTGAAAGAAATTTATCTTTAATGCTTCGACGATGGTTTCCATCATCCAATATTGGTTTTGCTCTTTGCGCTTTTCAAAGAAATACGTATTTTCTTTTGTCAAGGTCAAGTAATCACCAATCATTTTCCACACATTTTCAATGCCTTCTCCTGTAATTGAACTGCATGTAGTTGCTGATGCCGTCCAACCTGATTTTTTGGCTGGAAATAAATGCAAGGCACGGTGAAATTCCACTTTAGCTAAATTCGCTTTTTTGATATTATCTCCGTCTGCTTTGTTAATAACAATCGCATCTGCCATTTCCATGATGCCGCGTTTGATGCCTTGCAATTCGTCGCCCGCACCAGATATTTTCAACAACAAAAAGAAGTCGACCATACTGTGAACTGCGGTTTCACTTTGCCCAACGCCAACAGTTTCAATGAGAATGGTATCAAAACCAGCGGCTTCGCATAAAGTGATTGTTTCTCTTGTTTTACGGGCAACGCCACCCAAAGTTTCTCCAGAAGCCGAGGGTCTGATATAGGCATTTTTATCTTTAACCAATTCTTCCATTCGCGTTTTATCTCCTAGAATACTTCCATGCGAGATTGTGCTACTCGGATCAACAGCCAAAACTGCGACTTTCTTTCCACAGCTAGTGAGATGTTTTCCAAAAACTTCAATAAAAGTGCTTTTTCCTACTCCAGGAACACCGGTTATTCCAATGCGAACTGATTGATTAGCGTGGGGTAAACATGCAGCGATGATATCATTGGCTTTCCCTAGGTGCTCGGGATTTGTGCTTTCGATGATGGTAATGCTGCGACTTAAAGACGTAATGTCACCTTTTAGCACACCGGCAATTAGTTCGTTGGTCGAAGGCTGCGATTTTCGAAATTCCTTTAGATTTCCAACAACCGAATTACTAATCATTTCTGGTGGAGAAATGCCAGGTTTTTCTTGTAGCGCGGAATCTTTTTTCTTCGGATTACTCAAGGACAAAATCGTTTGGGTAAAATTAGTAAAATAATAGAAGTGCGTAGCTATTGCGCCATTTATTTTTGCTGAGCTTTTCTATGATAAAGCTTGTTTTTTTCTTTTTTTGACGTTCCTTTGCAAAAAAAATAACTATCAATAAATGGATAGTATTATCTTATTATTTCTCTGTCTTATTTTAGGTTATGGACTGCAATACGTTACTGCTTTTCCTAAGAACGCTCACCTCACACTCAACCAATTTGTAATTTATGTTTCATTGCCTGCTTTGGCATTGTACTATATCCCCAAAATAAAAATCAATTCGGAATTGCTATATCCACTGGGAGTTGCATGGCTTGGTTTTTTGTTTTCATTCTTGTTCTTCTACCTGATTGGAAAAAGACTCAAATGGTCGAACAAGCTGATTGGTTGTCTTATTATTACGGCAGGTTTAGGAAATACTTCCTTTGTTGGTTTTCCCGTCATACAAGCGTTATTTGGAGAAGAAGGATTGAAAACTGCGATTATTGTTGATCAACCAGGCTCATTTGTAGTCATATCAACTGTAGGAATTATTACTGCAGTTTATTTTTCAAAAGGCCAAGCCACAGCAAAGGAAATGAGTAGAAAAATTTTATTTTTCCCTCCGTTTATAGCCTTTTTTATTGCTTGTATTATGTGTTTGCTTGAGGTAGATTTTTCCAAAGATTTTCAATCTGTTTTTCAAAAATTGGGTAGCACCGTTACTCCAATCGCCCTCTTGTCGGTTGGCTATCAAATAAAATATGATAAAAATAGCCAGCATTGGAAGTTCCTGCGTTTGGGACTGTTTTTCAAATTGATCTTGACGCCTGCATTTTTCTACGTTTTATACAAAGTGCTAGGAAATGGAAAAGGATTGGCAGTCGATGTATCGATAATGGAAGCCGCCATGGCGCCAATGATAACAGGAACGATTTTATCAGCATCCTATGGACTCAAACCCAAATTGAGTAATATGATGGTGAGTGTCGGAATTCCATTATCATTTATCACATTAGCTTTTTGGTATTTTGTACTCAAAACTTTTTAAATGCAAGCAACAAGCACACATAAAGAAGCTGTTATTTCAAAAACGATTTTTTCGATATTGTTTGCGATTAGTTTTGCACATTTGCTCAACGATTTGATTCAAGCCATCATCCCATCAGTGTATCCCATTTTGAAAGAAAAATACCATTTATCTTTCTCGCAAATTGGACTAATCACCTTTGCTTTTCAGTTCTCAGCGTCAATCTTACAACCATTCGTAGGCTATTACACAGACAAGCATCCCAAGCCTTTTTCTCAAGTATTTGGTATGTTGTTTTCGCTTAGCGGAATTGTTTCTTTATCCTTTGCCAATAGCTTTGAGTGGATTGTATTGTCTGTAATGCTCATCGGAACAGGTTCAGCTATTTTTCACCCAGAAAGCGCCCGAATTTCTAATTTAGCTTCAGGTGGGAAACGCGGTTTGGCACAATCTATTTTTCAAGTTGGCGGTAATATGGGAACAGCTTTGGGTCCGCTGTTAGTTGCATTAATCGTGGTGCCACATGGGCAAGCGTACATTTTATGGTTCGTTATTGCAGCAGTCATTGCGTTAGGAATCATTAGTAAAATTGCCTTTTGGTATCGTGATCATCTAATTTATAGAACCCACAAACAGGCGCTGTTTTTTGATTTACACGATCTTTCAAAATTACGGGTGAAATGGAGTATCGCCATTTTGTTAATTGTCATTTTTTCTAAGTTTTTCTACTCGGCGAGTTTGTCAACGTACTATACTTTTTTCCTCATGGACAAGTTTCATCTTTCCATTCGTCAAGCGCAATTCCATATGTTTATTTATCTGATTGCTTATGCGCTCGGTACTATTTTAGGTGGACCACTTGGTGATAAATTTGGTCGAAAGTACATCATTTGGTTTTCGGTTTTTGGCGCGACGCCGTTTGCGTTGTTGTTGCCGTACGTCAATTTGTTTTGGACCGACGTATTGATGATTGTCATCGGAATTATTATCTCTTCCGCTTTTCCAGCCATTATCGTTTATGCGCAAGAATTGATTCCTAAAAAACTCGGAATGATTTCTGGGTTGTTCTACGGATTTGCCTTCGGAATGGGCGCTTTGGGCTCGGCTTTGCTGGGCATTTTGGCGGATCACACCTCCATTCAGTACGTTTATCATATTTGCTCATTTCTTCCGATTATTGGCGTCATTTGTTATTTTCTTCCGAATTTGAAGAAGAAGTAGGAGCTGATTGACGCTATTCGTTTCGCCCGAGCGAAGCGAATCGACCGAACACAAAATCTAACTTTATTATTTTGTGAGGTAATCTTTTGTGCAACTCAATCTCAGCGAATAACATACGTTTTTTCTGTAGCACAAAAGGATTTTCTCTCCTATCGGGGCTAGACCACCCCGCCTTTCAGACACCCCTCCAGAGGAGGGGAAACTAGCAACAGACAACCCACAACTTCTCTATTAATTTGCTCTACTATTTTCAAAACACTAATTTTACACCTCAATTAAATGATTATGATTACAACTTCACAAATCACAGCGCAAGTTTTAGAAAAACTGTCCTCTATAGTGGGCGAATCTTTTGTATTCACCGATCTCGAAACGCGAAAACATTACGGGCACGATGAAACGGAGGATTTTGTTTTTCCTCCTGGAGTGGTGGTAAAACCTGCTAGTCCTGAAGAAATTTCAGCAATTCTAAAAATGGCGAACGAGGAACGAATTCCAGTGACTGCGATTGGTGCAAGAACGGGTTTGAGTGGTGGCGCGTTGTCTATTTATGAAGGAATTGGTTTGTCGATGGAGCGTTTCAACAAGATCATTCAAATCGATGAGCAAAATTTGCAAGTGACGGTTGAACCAGCCGTAATTACACAAGTTTTACGCGAATCTGTTGCTGAAAAAGGGCTGTTTTATCCACCGGATCCGAGCAGTCAAGGAAGTTGCTGGATTGGCGGAAATGTGGCTGAGAATGCTGGTGGAGCAAGAGCTGTAAAGTATGGCGTAACCAAAGATTATGTTCTAAATTTGGAAGTTGTTTTGGCCAATGGCGAAATTATCTGGACCGGCGCAAATACTTTAAAAAACTCTACAGGATACAACCTAACGCAACTCATGGTTGGTAGCGAAGGAACTTTAGGAATCATCACTAAAATTGTGATGAAGTTGTTGCCGAAAAATACCCACAATATTTTGATGTTGGTGCCATTTTTTAAAGCAGATCAAGCTTGTGAAGCCGTGTCAGCGATTTTTGGAGCGGGAGTGGTTCCGAGTGCATTAGAGTTTATGGAGCGCGACGCGATTGATTGGACGTTGAAATTTGTTGATGGACTCAACGTAACCGTTTCCGATGCTGTTCAAGCGCATTTGCTAATTGAAGTTGATGGTAATTACCCCGATATTTTATTTCAAGAAGCCGAAAAAATCATGGCTGTACTTGAGCAGTTTGAGATCGATGAGGTGCTTTTTGCCGATACCGAAGACCAGAAAAATGCTTTATGGAAATTGCGCCGTTCAGTGGCAGAAGCCGTTAAAGCGAATTCGATTTATAAAGAAGAAGATACGGTTGTGCCACGCTATGAATTGGCTGCTTTGTTAAACGGAATTAAAGCTATTGGAAACAAATACGGATTTCAATCGGTTTGTTATGGACATGCTGGCGATGGAAATCTGCACGTGAACATTGTAAAAGGCAATATGTCGGATGAGGATTGGAACACGGAAGTAACCAAGGGAATTTGGGAAATTTTCGAACTAACGGTGTCGCTAAAAGGAACACTTTCTGGCGAACACGGCATCGGGTATGTTCAGAAAAATTATATGGATATTGCGTTTAACAAAACGCAACTGCAATTGATGAAAGGGATTAAAACGATATTCGATCCCAATGGAATCTTAAATCCAGGGAAGATTTTTCCTGATAATTTATAATTGAACAAAATCAGCGCTCGGAAAAATAGGATTTAATTTTACTTGAACTCTTTGTGTTTACGTTGCGAACCTTGCGGTAAAACTAATCTCTTTTTGGACTGTTTTTCTTCTCCCTTTTTTCAGCTTTCTTTTCTTTTGCCGTCTTCAGAGGTTCTTTCTTTACGGTCTTTTTAGCGTCTTGACTTTTTGCCATGGTAGTATGTTTTAATTTAATAGTATAAAAGTAAAGATAATCTTAATTGGCTTTCAAATTAAAGTCCCAATTGTTTTTTTACTGCATCATCGAGAATGTTTTTCGAAAGCATTTGTTGCTCGACGTCGTCCATATTAAAAAACTTCCATTCGTTTCCGGCAGTAGCATCAGCTATCGCAATCAATTTTGAAATGCGACGGACGTTAAAACTATTGCGTTTGAGTTCAAAGGTCACATCCTTGGTTTGGTTTTTCTCACGCAGCTTGTTCGCCTCAATCAGCGAGGTATTGGAGTCTAATTTAGTTTCGTAAAAATAACGCACTGGATTTTTATAGGAAATCACACAATAAGAAGCATCGCCAATTTTCTTAATATCACTGTATTGAAAAACAGGCGATACCAATTGCAATCGCATTCTGTAATTTTCATTTTGATAATCTTGATCTAATTTGTCTAAAAACTTTGATTTTCCGAGTTGTTCAACAAGTTTTGGGTAGGTTAGATTCGTAATTGCGTCAAAATCCATAGTGTAATTGGCGTCGTAGATTTTTTTGGTTTCTGTTTTAAGTTTCTCGATAGTTTGTGCGGAAGAGAAGCAAGTAACAAGAAGCAAGACTATAGGAAAGATTTTAAATTTCATGACTTGATATTTTTATTCAAATATAAAAAATCCCCAACTGTATTCACAATTGAGGATTATTATTTAATGCTGAGCAACCGACAACTAACAACTTTTTATTCATTCACAATCACCCATTCTCCTGAGTTGATCATGCTTTCGGCCTTTTTGTATTTCATGCTTTCTGTTTTACCGCTCATAATGTGCTTGATAGTCACATTATCATTACGGTTAATCTTTGGCATTTCACGAACAATCGTTTCAGTAACTTGACGCTGTTGTGTCTGTCCTGCTTCTCGATTTTCTGCTGCTAATGAATCACTATTTGGGATTTCATCTTTGCTGGTTTTGTAGTTCTCTTTTACCTTTACTTGTCGCGCTTCTTGAATTGCAGGCGCGCTTTGTTGTGGTAAGTCGCCTTTAAATAAGAATGAAATCACTTCTTTATTCACCCCATTCAACATCGAACTAAATAAGTTATACGCTTCAAATTTGTAGATAAGCAACGGATCTTTTTGTTCGTGCACCGCCAACTGAACTGACTGTTTCAACTCGTCCATTTTGCGCAAATGTTTTTTCCAAGCTTCGTCAACAATCGCCAAAGTGATGTTCTTTTCGAAATCGGCAATCAACTGTTTTCCTTGTGTTTCGTATGCTTTTTTCAGGTCTGTAACCACATTCAAGGTTTTGATTCCGTCTGTAAAAGGAACTACAATACGCTCGAATTGATTGTTTTGGTCTTCATATACATTTGTGATGATTGGCAATGCTTCGCGGGCAGATCTGTCGGTTTTTTCCGTGTAGAATTCTAAGGCCGCTTTGTATACTTTTCCGGCCAATTCCACTTCACTCAATCTTTCAAATTCACTTTCTGAAACTGGAGAGGTAATCGAGAAATATCGGATCAATTCGAATTCAAAATTTTTGAAATCATTCGTCTGTTTATTGGTTTCTACAATTACTTCGCTAGTGTCGTACATCATATTGGCAATGTCTACTTTCAAACGTTCACCGTGCAACGCATGACGACGACGTTTGTATACTACTTCACGTTGCGCATTCATTACATCATCGTATTCTAACAAACGCTTACGAACACCGAAATTGTTTTCTTCTACTTTCTTCTGCGCACGTTCTATCGATTTGGTCATCATCGAATGTTGAATCACTTCCCCTTCTTTAAGTCCCATTCTATCCATTACTTTCGCTACGCGTTCCGAACCAAACAAACGCATTAAGTTATCTTCTAGTGAAACATAAAATTGCGAGCTACCAACGTCTCCTTGACGACCAGCACGTCCGCGCAACTGCCTATCCACACGACGAGAATCATGGCGTTCGGTTCCTACAATCGCCAAACCGCCAGCTTCTTTAACTTCTGCTGACAATTTGATATCGGTTCCACGTCCAGCCATGTTCGTAGCAATAGTCACTACTCCAGGTTTTCCAGCTTCCTCTACGATTTGTGCTTCTTGCTTGTGCATTTTCGCGTTCAAAACGTTGTGTGGAATGTTGCGCATTTTCAACATTCGACTCAATAATTCGGAGATTTCAACCGAAGTTGTACCAATCAAAACGGGTCGTCCTGCTTTCGATAATTCCGTCACGTCTTCAATAACCGCATTAAATTTCTCGCGAGTCGTTTTGTAAATCAAATCTTCTTTGTCTTTACGTGCCATCGGACGGTTGGTTGGAATTTCAACAACGTCCAGTTTGTAAATTTGCCAAAGTTCACCTGCTTCTGTTACCGCAGTTCCAGTCATACCCGCCAATTTGCTGTACATTCTGAAATAATTTTGCAAAGTAACGGTAGCAAAAGTTTGGGTTGCCGCTTCAATTTTTACGTTTTCTTTGGCTTCAATCGCTTGGTGCAATCCATCTGAATAACGACGGCCATCCATGATACGACCGGTTTGTTCATCGACGATTAGAATTTTGTTGTCCATGATCACATATTCTACATCTTTTTCAAAAAGTGAATAGGCTTTTAGCAACTGTGTTAGCGTATGAATCCGTTCGCTTTTGATAGAGAAATCTTGGAATAATTTTTCTTTTTCTTCTGCTTCTTTGTCTTTTTCTAACCCCATTTTTTCAATGCGAGCAATTTCAGTCCCGATATCTGGAAGCAAAAAGAAATTTTCGTCTGTATCTGAGGAAAGAAATTTGACTCCATTGTCCGTTAATTCAACTTGGTTGTTTTTTTCTTCTATCACGAAGTACAATGCCTCATCAATTTTATGCATGTCGCGATTGTTGTCTTGCATATATTGATTTTCGGTTTTTTGAAGCAGTTGTTTGATACCTTCTTCACTCAAAAACTTGATTAACGCTTTGTTTTTAGGCAAACTTCTGTACGCTCTCAAAAGATTGAATCCACCGTCTTTCATGTTACCTTCTTTTACCAAACGTTTCGCTTCGGTAAGAAAACCGTTTGATAATTGGCGTTGCAATTGCACTAAGTTTTCAATTTTTGGTTTCAATTCGTTGAATTCATGGCGATCACCTTGAGGCACTGGACCAGAGATAATCAATGGAGTACGCGCATCATCAATCAAAACCGAATCGACCTCGTCGACGATTGCGTAATTGTGTTTGCGCTGCACTAAATCATCTGGAGAATGAGCCATGTTGTCTCTCAAATAATCAAAACCAAATTCGTTGTTGGTTCCGTAAGTGATATCGGCATCATATGCTTTTTT
The DNA here is from genome assembly GCA_947456815.1 of Flavobacteriaceae bacterium. Taxonomy (GTDB): domain Bacteria; phylum Bacteroidota; class Bacteroidia; order Flavobacteriales; family Flavobacteriaceae; genus Flavobacterium. The sequence continues at coordinate 1,177 of CANGTL010000035.1, read as the reverse complement.
ACGCTCTGCGGTATTCGGTTGGTAGTTGTCGATACATTCAACAGTCAGACCGTGAAACTCGAACAAAGGCGCTTTCCAAGTGCTATCACGTTTGGCCAAGTAGTCGTTTACGGTCACTAAGTGAACGCCGTTTCCAGTCAATGCATTTAAGTAAAGAGGCAAAGTCGCTACTAAAGTTTTTCCTTCACCTGTTTGCATCTCTGCGATTTTCCCGCTATGAAGTACCATACCACCAATCAACTGAACGTCGTAGTGAATCATATCCCAAGTGATTTCTTTTCCAGCTGCATTCCACGAGTTGGCCCAAACGGCAGTGTCACCAACAATATTGATGTACGATTTTGTTGCAGACAATTCGCGATCTTTAGGGGTTGCGGATACTGTTAATTGTGTATTTTCTTTAAATCTTTTCGCGGTTTCTTTTACGACTGCAAAAGCTTCTGGAAGAATTTCGTTTAGTACTTTTTCAGATATTTCGTAGGCTTCTTTTTCTAAAGCGTCAACCGAAGCGTAAATGTCTTCTCTTTTATCAATGTCTTCGACTGAATCGGCTTCTTGCAATAAGGCAGCAATTTTACTGTCTTTTTCTGCACGCGCTTGTTTGATTTTTTCTTTGAATTGCGTTGTTTTTGCTCGTAATTCGTCATGAGACAAATTCGTCAAAGACGCTTCTATGGCTTTTATCTTATTGAGAGTTCCTTGCAAAGCACCGACGTCTTTCTTGGATTTATCTCCTACAAATATTTTTAATATATCATTGATGAAACTCATAATTGGGTGTATAAAAGGGTATTGATAAAGTGTGCAAATTTAAACAAAAAAAAAGCCTCGTGAGAGACTTTTCATGGGTTTTATTATTTTTTTAATATTCATCCTCGTTCCAAAGGTAATCTTCGTCGGTTGGATAATCAGGCCAAATTTCTTCCATCGATTCGTATATTTCGCCTTCGTCCTCTATTGATTGTAGGTTTTCTACAACTTCAAGCGGCGCACCAGCTCTAATAGCATAGTCAATTAATTCATCTTTGGTTGCTGGCCACGGTGCATCACTTAAATACGATGCTAATTCTAATGTCCAATACATCTTCTTTCGATTTTATAGTTTGTGCAAAAATAATTTTTTTACTGAAAAAGTCAAGTAAAAATTGATTTATTTTAAATAAAGTTAAGAACGTCT